>NZ_QLUV01000013.1 GCF_003286075.1 Paracoccus endophyticus
CGGACATGGAACCTCCCTTTCTTCGGCGCATCCCCCGCAAGCCCTCCACGCCCGCAAGGAAGCCGCTACAGCGACCCGCCCGAACAGACGCTAGCAGCATTGATATGTCCTTGTCACATGCAAACGCCTCAATGCAAATGCCTTCGCACGGGACCGAATGCAGGCGTGGCGATATGCCTTGGACAAAGCCTCCTGCATTGCCGCGCGGCAGACTGTGCAATTTGCAACAATTGGAATCACGCGCGACGGACCCCATTGCAGAGCGCCCGCCGAATCAACCGCAGCCCTGCTTGCATCTGTTCGCACGATCATCCCGGGAATGCAGAGGGACCGCCGGACCGGAATGGGCAGCAGGACTGCCGCATTTCGCAGCAGGCCCGATACGGCGCGCCCCGCCTGTAAAGCGGCACGGCAGGCCGGCTGTCTCGGCCTGCCGCAGCCAACGCCCCGTCCTGCACCCGGGACGCGGATCACCGGTTGCGCCGCAAGCCTCAGCGTCCCTTTGGCGCGGCATAGACGGCCGCCCAGAAGACCGTCCTGCCGTCCGACCCCACGGCCCGGCCAATTCCATAGTCGCGGACCTGCGGGATCAGGATGTTGTCCAGGTGCCCCGGCGAGCCGGTCCACGCACCCAGCACCTGTCCCAGGCCGAACGGCCCTGCGGCAATGTTTTCCGCGGTGATGCGCGGGGCATAGCCCATCTGCTTGACCCGCTGCGCCGGGCCTGTCGTCCGGCTGCCGCGATGCGCCATCGTCCCGCGCCGCGCCATGTCGCAGGCATGTGCGGCCGCAACCCGGGCCAGCACCGCGCTGGGGCGCACCGCGGCCAGCCCCGCCCTGGCCCGCACCGAGTTGGTTGCCACGGCGCCGGCGCGGTTGTCCTGCGCGCTGGTCGGCGCGCAACGGGCGGCGCCGGGCGGCGCCGCCCTGACACTGATGTCCGCCCGCGCCATCGTCACGCTGGCGGCCAGTGCGGCGCCGATGAGCGCCGTCATCACAGCTTGTCCTGCACGCATCAGAAGTCCTCGTCCAAACCCCGGCACGATCCGGGCAGCCGCAGCACCCGATCAACCAAGGGTTGTAAAGGACTTGGGCACCGCGTTGCAAGGCAATCCCACTGACGCTGCGTTGCACAGGCCCGCCATGCTTGCCCGGCCGGCGGAAATCGGCCCATTGTGCGCACAGGGACCGGCCAGCCAGCCGGCAAAGGCCGGACAGCCCGGCCAGTTGGGGGAGAGCATGGGCCGCTTTTCGAGCATCGCAGACCGGGACCGGATCGAAGGGCAGGCCGCCTATGAGGATCGGGACCTGCCCCGGACGATCCATCGCTTTCTGACCGACGTCTCGGACCGGCACGGGACAAGGCCCGCCCTTTCGTTCCAGCTGATGTCGGACCCGCGCGCCCGCGCCTGCACCCTGACCTGGACCGAGCTGCACGAACGGGTCACCGAAACCGCCAACCTGTTTCGCAGCCTTGGCGTGGGACCGACCGACACCGTGGCCTATCTGCTGCCGAACTGCCTCGAGGCGCCGATCGCGCTGCTGGCGGGCGCGACGGCCGGCATCGTGAACCCGATCAATCCCCTGCTGGAGCCTGACCATATCGCCGGCATCCTGCGCGAGACGCGCGCCAAGGTGCTGGTCACCCTGAAGTCCATGCCGAAAAGCGATGTCGCGCAAAAGGCCGCCGCGGCGCTGACGCTGGCCCCGGGCGTCGAGACCGTGCTCGAGGTGGATCTGGCGCGCTATCTGACAGGCGCCAAGAAGCTGGTCGTCCGCTTCATCCGGCCGCGCGTGGTCGCCCGCCACAAGGCGCGGATCCTTGATTTCGAGGCGGCGGCATCGGGTCAGCGTCACGACAAGCTGACCTTCGACGACCCTGTGCAGGACCGCGTCGGGGCCTATTTCCACACCGGCGGGACGACGGGCATGCCCAAGGTCGCGCAGCACAAGGTGTCGGGCATGATCTACAACGGCTTTCTGGGGGGCGAGCTGCTGTTTGACGAAAGCGACGTGCTGATGTGCCCGCTGCCGATGTTCCACGTCTTCGCGGCCTATCCGATCCTGATGTCCTGCGTCCGCTCGGGGGCGCACATGGTCATGCCGACGCCGGCCGGCTATCGCGGCGAGGGGGTCTTCGACAACTTCTGGAAGCTGATCGAGCGCTGGCAGGCGACGTTCCTGATCTCGGTTCCTACCGCGATCGCCGCGCTGATGCAGCGCCCCGTGAACGCCGACGTCTCGTCGCTGCGCACCGCGATCTCGGGCTCGGCCGCGCTGTCGGTCGAGCTTTACAACCGCTTCAAGGCCGCGACCGGGGTCGAGATCGCCGAAGGCTACGGCCTGACCGAGGCGACCTGCCTGGTCAGCTGCAACCCCGTGGACGGGCTGAAGAAGGTGGGCTCGGTCGGCATTCCCCTGCCCTACACCCATGTCCGCATCCTGCGCCACGGGCAGGCGCAGGTCGAGGATTGCGACGTCGACGAGGTGGGCGAGATCTGCGTGGCCAACCCCGGCGTCTTCGAGGGCTCGACCTACACCGAGGCCGACAAGAACCGCGACCTGTTCGCCGAGGGGCACTATCTGCGGACCGGCGACCTGGGCCGGTTGGACGCGGACGGCTATCTGTGGATCACCGGGCGCGCCAAGGACCTGATCATCCGCGGCGGCCACAACATCGACCCGGTCCAGATCGAGGAAGCGATGCTGAGCCATCCGGCCGTGGCCGTCGCGGGCGCCATCGGCCAGCCCGACAGCTTTTCGGGCGAACTGCCCTGCGTCTATGTGGAACTGGTCGCGGGTGCCCAGGTGTCCGAGGCCGAGCTGATGGACCATGCCCGCCGCCACATCCACGAACGCGCGGCCGTGCCCAAGCACCTGGAGATCCTGCCCGAACTGCCCAAGACGGCGGTGGGCAAGATCTTCAAGCCAGACCTGCGGCGCCTTGCCATCGATCGGGTGCTGGACGCCGCGCTGGCCGGAACGGGCGCCCATGTCGTCGAGGTGGTCGAGGACCGCAAGCGCGGCCTGGTGGCCCGGATCGCGCGCGGCCACGCGGACGAAGCCGCGCTTCGCGCCCGGCTGGGCGAGTTCACGGTGCCCTGGGACCTGGTCTGACCGCCGGGCAAGGGCCGGCGCGGCTGGCGACCTGCCCGCGTGGCACCGCGGGCAGCGGCGCGCCCGCGGGACCCTGCGGGCAGACCGCCCGGCCAACGCGACACGGATGCGATTTCCCCTATGCGACCCGCGCGGCACCCGTGCTAGGCTGTCTTGGACCATCCGGGAGAGACGTGCCATGATGCGCCTGCTGACCACCGCCGCCCTGCTGGGCCTGACGACGCTGCCCGCCGCCGCACAGACCGCCGGCCCGGGCGAGGCGATGCAGGCCACGGCCCCGACCGCCCCGGCCCCTGCGGCAGCCGAGGCCCCCCTGCGCGTCGGAATCACCGCCGCCATGCCCCAGGCCGAGTTCCGCACCCCCGAGGGCACGTTCATCATCCGCCGAGACCAGACCCCCGGTGCGACGCTGACCGGCGACTGGGCGCTGACCGGCCACGACTGCCCGCCGTTCTGCATCCAGCCCATGACCCCCGCCCCTGGCGTGACCACCGTGGGCGAGCTGGAGCTGATCGAGGCGATGACCGCGGGCGACACCCTTTTGGTCGATGGCCGCACGCCCGACTGGTTCGCGGGCGGCACCATCCCCGGCGCGATCAACATTCCCTATACGCAGGCGATCGAGCGGCTGGCGGAACTGGGCTGCGAGCCGGACTTCGACGGCAAGTTCGACTGCACGCAGGCCCGCAAGGTGATCCTGTTCTGCAACGGCATCTGGTGCGGCCAGTCGCCGACCGCGATCCGTGCGATGATCGACGCAGGCTATCCGGCCGACCGCATCAGCTATTACCGCGGCGGCATGCTGGACTGGCGGCTGCTGGGCCTGATCGTGCAGGGCGGGGGCGCGCCGGCCAAGACCGACCCGATCGCCGCGCAGGACGTGACGCCCGCCGACCTGGGCACCCCCGGCGCAGGCGCGGCCTCGGCCGCGGCGGACGGCCTGGCGCAGAACGCGGGGCAGAGCGTACCGGACGGGGTGACGACACCGGCCGAAAACCCCGTCGTGGACGCCACCGCCGAAGAGGCCGCCGAAAGCGGCGCGACCCCGGTTGCAGGCGAGCCCACCGCCGCGGGCCCCGGCGACACCGCCCGCCCCGCCGAGGCCGGGGATGACGGGCGCCCCCCCGCCGAGTGAAAGGCGCACGCCCTGCCGGCCAGGGCGGCGACGGCGAAGACCCCGTCTGCCCCCTGTGCCTGCGCCCGATCCCGCCGGGCGTGCCGCAAAGCCGCCACCACCTGATCCCCAAGCTGCGCGGCGGCAAGGGCGGCCAGACGGTGCTGGTCCACCAGGTCTGCCATTCCACGATCCACCGCACGCTGGGCGAGACGGACCTGGCCCGCAACTATGCCACCGTCGAGGCCCTGCGCGCGCATCGCCATCTATTAGAGCCTCATTAATTCCTGGCGCTCATCACACGGCAGACCCTGCGTAGATAAAAAATTCTTCATGCCCACATCCGGGCCCACTTTCTTGAGGGCCTCAACTATAATCAACGTTGCAAATAAAGAAATTTTTTTGTCGCGGCATAATTTTCTAACTCCATGCTGAATTCGATCCAGCATCGGGAATTTTCTATAGTAGTCATGCCCGTAAAAGGCGCAGGACTTGACCTCGCCAAACCCAGCCCGGACAAAACGATGTTCAATCGTTGCAGCTCGCCCTCTGAGGCCCGAATAAAAGGCCGGAAACTTCTTATGTTTGCTGCTGCCAGTGTCTCCACGGCGCTCATCGATAAGATATAAGACAGATTTACTTATTCCCTCAGGCAGCAACCAGTTTGCAAGAAGAGGAGCGGAGTAAAGTTTGGGCGCTAAATGAAGAACAGTTCCGCCAGGTTTGAGCAATTGAAATATGTTTTCATCCATGCGGTGAGAGTTGCGAATATGCTCAGCAAACATCCTTGAAAAAACCACATCGAATTTTCCGACTAGATGACACGGCACTTTCCCCGCGGCATCGAAAACCTCTCTCGCAAAACAACTTGGTAGCGTTGAAAGCTCTTTACTATCAATATCATTTACATAATATTTCACACCGCGTGGCAAATTCTGTTCAGAGAAATGCGGCCTCCCTCCCCCTCCCAACTCCATTATATTCGGAGATTCGTACCGCGCCAATATCTCCATGAGAGATTGATGAAAAACGTCTTGAGCAAGCTCGGCGTTCAAGTGAGTCATCTCAGCTATCATTCTATAAGGATCTCCTACTCAGTTACGAGCAATAAATTGCAAGGAATCTTTGAGAGCCTCAGCGCCTTTACTGCATTTAATTTTTTTACACGCTTATCAGCCGCCTGCGCGCACCGCGCAATTCGCCTAAAGGGACTCGGGCGCCCCCACCCCATCCGCGATGGCCGCGCGATTCAGAGCGGGCGAAAATGACGGCGACAAAAATGTCCGAATATCGACCAAGGTTGGATCAAAGCCGCGCGCAGGCCCGATGAACTCCTCGTAGTGCATGCGGACAGTTGGCTCCGGGTCAGAACTTCAAACTTATCAGTCGACGATTTTGAAATTTTCAGCCGGCTCCAGCCGGCGCAACCCTCACCTCGAAAACTTCTTATACTTCACCCGCTTCGGCTCGATCGAATCCGGCCCCAGCCGCCGCACCTTGTCCTCTTCATAAGCCTCGAAGTTCCCCTCGAACCATTCGACATGGGCGTCGCCCTCGAACGCCAGGATATGCGTGCACAGACGATCCAGGAAGAACCGGTCGTGCGAGATGATGATCGCGCAGCCGGCGAAATCCTCAAGCGCGGCTTCCAGCGCCTGCAGGGTTTCCACGTCCAGGTCGTTGGTCGGCTCGTCCAGCAGCAGGACGTTGCCGCCGGATTTCAGCAGTTTCGCCATGTGGACGCGGTTGCGCTCGCCGCCCGACAGCAGGCCCACCTTTTTCTGCTGGTCAGCCCCCTTGAAGTTGAAGGCCCCGCAATAGGCGCGGCTGGCGATCGTGGCGTCGCCCAGCGTGATGATCTCGGCCCCGCCCGAGATCTCCTCCCACACCGTCGCATTCGGGTTCAGTGCGTCGCGGGACTGGTCGACATAGGACAGTTGCACCGTCTCGCCCAGCACGATCTGGCCCTCGTCGGGCTGCTCGTTGCCGGTGATCATGCGAAACAGCGTCGATTTCCCCGCCCCGTTCGGGCCGATGACGCCCACGATGGCGCCCGGCGGGACCGAAAAGCTCAGATCCTCGATCAGCAGCTTGTCGCCCATGGCCTTCTTCAGGCCCGTGACCTCGATCACCTTGCCGCCCAGCCGCTCGCCGTTCGGAATGACGATCTGTGCGTTGGCGATCTTTTCACGTTCGGATTTCGACGCCATTTCGTTATAGGCATTGATCCGCGCCTTCTGCTTGGCCTGCCGCGCCTTGGCGCCGGCGCGAATCCAGTTCAGTTCGCGCTCCATCGACTTCTGCTTGGCCTTGTCCTCGCGGGCCTCCTGCAGCAGCCGTTTCGCCTTCTGCTCAAGCCAGGCGGAATAATTGCCTTCGTAGGGGATGCCCCGGCCGCGATCGAGTTCCAGGATCCAGCTGGTGATGTCGTCCAGGAAATAGCGGTCGTGCGTCACCGTCAGGATGGTGCCGGGATATTCGATCAGGTGCTTTTGCAGCCAGGCGATGGTTTCGGCGTCCAGGTGGTTGGTCGGCTCGTCCAGCAGCAGCATGTCGGGCGCCTCGAGCAGCAGCTTGCACAGCGCGACGCGCCGGCGCTCGCCGCCCGACAGGCTCTCCACGTCCGCCTCGTCGGGCGGGCAGCGCAGGGCCTCCATCGCGATGTCGACCTGGCTGTCCAGGTCCCACAGGTTCTGCGCGTCGATCTCGTCCTGCAGGGCGGCCATCTCGTCGGCCGTCTCGTCGGAATAGTTCATCGCCAGCTCGTTGTAGCGGTCGAGCTTGGCCTGCTTGGCGCGGACGCCCTCGATGACGTTGCCGCGCACGTTCAGCGCGGGATCAAGCTGGGGTTCCTGCGGCAGATAGCCCACGGTCGCGCCCTTGGCGGCCCAGGCCTCGCCCTGGAAATCCTTGTCGATGCCGGCCATGATCCGCAGCAAGGTCGATTTCCCTGCCCCGTTCACGCCGACGACGCCGATCTTGACGCCGGGCAGAAAGTTCAGGTGGATGTTCTCGAACGTCTTCTTTCCGCTGCCATAGCTCTTGGACACGCCGTCCATGTGATAGACGTACTGATAGCTGGCCATGATCCGCCTCGTGTTCGCTGGGTTGGGTGCTGTCTAGGCCACCTTGGCGCCAAGGAAAAGCACGCGCCTAGCGCATCTGCGCCGTAAACGCCGGCCCGAAGGTCGCCTCGAGGAAGGCGAACTGCGGCTCGAGCCGGGCGCGCAGGGCAAGGCGGGCGGGTTCGGGGACCGAGAGGCCCGAGGCCGCGGCAAAGACCTTGGTGTCGGCGTTGCGATAGTCGTGCGGATCCAGGCCGCAGAACGCCTCGATGTCGCGCAGCACGCCCGCTGGATCGGCGGCGATGCGGCCGAAGGGCAGGATCATCAGCCGGTCGGGCCCGAACCGGGCCTGCCAGCGCGGGACATAGCTGGCATAGTCGCCGCGGTCATACAGGACCGGGTCGTCGATCTCGGCCATCCATGCCTCGACCGAGGCGGGGCGGCGGTTCTTGCGGCTGAGGTTCATCTTCAGCTGGCTGATCGCGCGATCGACCGGGTGGCGCAGGATGTAGACGAATCGCGCCTGCGGCAGGAACCGGGCGACGAAGTCCACGCCCTCGTCCGGCAGGGTCGAATATTCCGGCGTGATGTCGCAGGCGATGGTGCCTAGGGGGGCCGGGGCAAAGACCTGCTTGTACCAGTGGTTGGTGAACATCTCGCCCCGCGTGATGCGGTCGAGATAGGCGGCAAGGGACGCGGGGATGGTCTGGCCCTTGCTTTCATAGCGCTTGTGCTGGTTCTGCCGTGCGCGGCGGAAATGCCAGGGCAGCCAGTCGCGGTGTTCCGGGATGAACCGATGGTTGAAGAACTGCGCTTCCTTGAAGGGCGGCGTCCAGACCTGCGGGTGCTGCGACAGCATCTGCGACAGCCATGTGGTGCCCGCCTTCTGCGCGCCGATGCCGACGATGCCGGGCTTTTTCGGCCGCCCCTCGGGGTCCCATTTGGGCAGGTCGGTCACACCGACCCCCACAGGTCGTATTCGCCCGCCTCGTCCACCGTGACCGTCACCAGATCGCCGGGCGACAGCGTGTCGAACCCCCGGTCGATGAACAGGTTGCCGTCGATCTCGGGGGCGTCGGCCATGGTGCGGCAGGTGGCGCCGGCCTCGTCCACGCTGTCCACGATGACCTGCTGGCGCGTGCCGACCTTGGCCGCCAGCCGTGCCGCCGAGATGGCCTGCGCCCTGGCCATGAAGCGATCCCAGCGGTCCTGCTTGACCGCATCGGGCACGTGGTCGGGCAGCGCGTTGGCGCGGGCGCCGCGGACGTTTTCGTACTGGAAACACCCCACGCGATCCAGTTGGGCCTCGTCCAGCCAGTCCAGCAGGTACTGGAACTCGGCCTCGGTCTCGCCGGGGTAGCCGACGATGAAGGTCGAGCGCAGCGTGATGTCGGGGCAGGCCCCGCGCCAGGCGGCAATCTCGTCCAGCGTGCGGGCGCTGGCGGCGGGCCGCGCCATGCGCTTCAGCACGTCCGGGTGGGCGTGCTGGAACGGGATGTCCAGATAGGGCAGCACCCCCGCCCCCCGCGCCGCCGTGTCCGCCATCAGCGGGATCAGGTCGCGCACATGGGGATAGGGATAGACATAGTGCAGCCGCACCCAGGCCCCCAGGGACCCCAGGTCGCGGGCCAGGTCGGTGACATGCGCGCGGTGGCCGCGTTCGGTCGCGTGGCGGCGGTCCAGCCCATAGGCGCTGGTGTCCTGGCTGATCACCAGCAGTTCGCGCACGCCCGCCTCGACCAGCCTTTCGGCCTCGCGCACGATGGCGTGGGCCGGGCGGCTGACCAGACGCCCGCGCATGTCGGGGATGATGCAGAACTTGCAGGCGTGGTTGCAGCCCTCGGAAATCTTCAGATACGCAAAGTGGCGCGGCGTCAGGCGCACGCCCGAGGCGGGCAGCAGGTCGATGAACGGGTTGGGCGACGGCGGCACGGCGGCGTGGACCGCGTCCAGCACCTGTTCGTACTGGTGCGGCCCGGTCACGGCCAGCACGCGGGGATGCGCGCCGGTGATATAGTCGGGTTCCGCCCCCAGGCAGCCGGTGACGATGACGCGGCCGTTCTCGGCCAGCGCCTCGCCGATGGCGTCCAGGCTTTCGGCCTTGGCGCTGTCCAGAAAGCCGCAGGTGTTCACGATCACCGCGTCGGCGCCGGCGTAATCGGGGCTTATCGCATAGCCCTCGGCCCGCAGGCGGGTCAGGATGCGTTCGCTGTCCACCAGCGCCTTGGGGCAGCCAAGGCTGACCATGCCGATGGTGGGCTGGCCGTCGCGGCGGTCAGCCCCAAAGGACGGCGCGGGGGCCAGGTCCGGCCGCAGGTTCGGAGGATTGAGGCTCATGCCCGCGCATATAGCGACGTTGCGCGCCGACGCAAAGCGCCTGCGGATAGGACGGCGCGTTGCGCCTGTCGCGTGCGGGTGAGGGGGGACGGACGCGGGCGGCGGGCGCCTCGCGCAACCGTGGCTTTCCACCGCCGGCGCCGCGCGGCAGGATGGCGCCATGTTCAGACAACCGCTTCTTGCCGCGGCGCTGGTGCTGGGGTGCCTTTCGGCCGCCTGCGCGGGACCGCTTCCGCCGCTGCGCGCGCCCGCGCCCTTCGCGGACCTGCATCAGGCCGCCGCGCAGGCCAAGCCGATCATGATCGTGAACGACAAGGGCGGGAACGTCATGGCCGCCGTGCAGCGCCGCGCCCGGCTTGAATCGTCAGGCCGCCCGGTCGAGATCCGCGGCTATTGCCGGTCGGCCTGCACGCTGTACCTGACCATGGCGAACGCCTGCCTGGGGCCAAAGGCGACCGTGGGCTTTCACGCCCCGCGCCTGCCGGGCACGCGGATCATCCCGCCGCTGGTCGATCAGATCATGGCGGCCCATTACCGGGGCGGCATCCTGCGGAAATGGAACGACGAGTGGCGCCACAAGCTTGAGATGACCAAGCTGAGCGCGCGGCAGGTCAAGGCGCTGGACCCGCAGATCCGGCTGTGCCCGCGCTAAGGCCCGATCCGCCGGCGGCCCGTCGTCGTGCCTGACCCGGCAGTGCCCCCCGCACCGGCGCGCCCCGGCCTAGTCGCGCAGCCGCCAGCCGGTCGCAAAGATCCACCGGATCGCCGCAAGGCAGATGGCGATCATCGCCGTCACCGCCACCAGCGACAGCCCGACGGGCACGTCGGCAAAGTCGAAGAACGACCAGCGGAACCCCGAGATCAGGTGCAGGACCGGGTTGAACCGCGCGATCGAATCCCATGGCCGCGGCAGCATCGAGGCCGAGTAGAACGCGCCCCCCAGAAACACCAGGGGCGTGATGACCATCATCGGGACGATTTGCAACTGCTCGAAGTTGCGCGCCCACAGCCCGATGATGAACCCCAACAGCGAGAACGCCACCGCCGTCAGGACCAGAAAGGCCAGCATCCAGACCGGATGCGCGACATGGACGCCGACGAAGAAAAAGCTGGTCAGCAGGATCACCAGCGCGATCAGCACGGCCTTGGCGGCGGCCGCGCCCACGAACCCCAGCGTCACCTCGACCCAGCCGGTGGGCGCGACCAGGTATTCATAGATCGTGCCCGAGAACTTGGGGAAATAGATGCCGAAGCTGGCGTTCGACACCGATTGCTGCAGCACCGTCAGCATCATCAGACCCGGCACGATGAACGCGCCATAGGCCACGCCCTCGATCGACTGGATGCGTCCGCCGATGGCTGCGCCGAAGACGATGAAATACAGCACCGTGGAAATCACCGGCGAGGCGAGCGACTGCCAGATGGTGCGGAAAAAGCGCGACATCTCGTGGTGAAAGATGGCTTGGACGGACGGCCAGTTGATCGCGCTCATGCGTTCTCCTCCAGCAGCGCCATGAACACCTGCTCCAGCGACGATTGCCGGGTCGAGACGTCCCGCACCCCGACCCCGCGCGCGTTCAGGTCGGCCAGCAGGCGCCCGATGCCGGTGCGTTCCGCCCGCGCGTCATAGTCATAGGTCAGCACCCGACCGTCATCGGACAGCGACAGGCCCTGCCCCCGCCAGTCGGGCGGCAGCTCGCCCAGCGACCGGTCCAGTTCGACGCGCAACTGCTTGCGGCCGAACTCCTTCATCAGCTCGGCCTTGGGCCGCACCAGCAGCAGCCGGCCCTTGTCCACCACCCCGATCCGGTCGGCCATGTCCTCGGCCTCCTCCAGGTAGTGCGTCGTCAGGATGATGGTCACGCCCGCATCGCGCAGGTCGCGGACGACCTGCCACATCTCGCGGCGCAGATGCACGTCCACGCCGGCGGTGGGTTCGTCCAGAAACAGCACCTTGGGCCGGTGTGACAACGCCTTGGCGATCAGCACGCGCCGCTTCATCCCGCCAGACAGTTCGCGCGTCTTGGAATCGCGCTTGTCCCACAGGGCCAGCGACCGCAGCAGGCTTTCCAGATAGGCCTCGTCCGGCCCCTCTCCGTAAAGGCCGCGCGTGAACCGGACGCTGGCCGCGACCGTCTCGAAGGGTTCGAGCGCGATTTCCTGCGGCACCAGCCCGATCAGGCGGCGCGCGGCGCGCCAGTCGCTGCCGATGTCGTGACCGCCCACCCGCACCGTGCCGGATGTCGGCACGACCAGGCCGCAGATGATCGAGATCAGCGTGGTCTTGCCTGCGCCGTTCGGCCCCAGCAACGCTAGGATCTCGCCCTGCTCGATGGTCAGCGACACGTCGTCCAGCGCGTGCGTGCCGCTGTCATAGCGCTTGGAGAGGTGGTCGATCTGGATGATGGCGGACATGGCGCGGGCTCCGGCTGGCGGCGGCCCGCCAAGGGCTAGGCGGCGCAGGCCGCGATGTCCAGCGGCACGGGGCACGCCCGGCTGAGGGGGGGCGGGCTGCGCAAGGTGTGCCTTGTCCCGCGCGGGGATCAGCGGACGCAACCGGCCGCACCGGACGGGCTGCGGGGACCCGCGCGTTCAGGCCGCGGGCGCGGGCAGCGCAAGGCCCGCCTCGACCATCAGCCGGTCGGATGCGGCCTCGACCTGCGCCTCGACCTGCGCCAGCAGGTCGGCCGGGGGCAGACCGGGGGGAACGGGGGCAAGAAACTCGATCACCGCCACGCCCGGCCGGACCCGCAGCCCGTCGCGGGGCCAGAACATGCCGCAGTTGACCGCCACCGGCTGGCAGGGCAGGCCCGTCGCCTGATACAGCGTGGCGACCCCCGCCTTCCACGGGCGGCGCGCGCCGGGCAGCGTGCGCGTGCCCTCGGGATAGATGATCAGCTGGCCCAGGCCCTGCGCCATCGCGGCATTCACCGCCCGGATCATGGCGCCGCGCGCCTCGGCCCCGCGGCCCCGGTCGATGGGGACCGATCCCACCTCGCGTGCGAACCAGCCCATGATCGGCACGCGCATGATTTCCTTTTTCATGATGAACGCGCGCTGCGGGCAGGCGTGGGAAATCGCCAGGATGTCCAGAAAGCTCTGGTGCTTGGCCGCGACGATGCAGTCGGCCGCGGGGGGCGTGCCCCGCACCTCGACCCGCACGCCGAAATGCCAGCGCGCTGCGCGCAGCATATGGGCGATCCAGACCGTCGCCACCCGCTGCGCGCCCTGTCGCCCGCCGGTCAGCGCCTTGGGCAGGCCCCACAGCCCCAGAACCAGCGTGGCCAGGCCGACGTGCAGGTAATACGTCGCGGACCGCAGCCACCACAGCGGCCCCAGCCGCCCCGGCCGGTATCCCGGACGCCCGGCAGGGGCCGGCGCGCTGTCGGACACGGCGGCCGGCATCAGCGCACCTCGCGCAGCATCCGCAGCGCGGCGGCGCGGGTCGCGGCAAAGCCCAGGGCGGCCGCAATCGCCGGGATCAGCAGCGGCCACAGCCACCCCCACCCGCTGAAGCCCAGGCCGGTCAGAAACCCGCCCGCCGCCTGCATGTCAGGCAAGGCCCAGATCGCGGCCATCCCGACCAGCGTCCCCACGGCCGCGCCGCCCGCCGCCCGCCGCGTGAAGCGGCGCACGAACGCGGTGGCGATGGTCAGGTCGCGCGCCCCGATCAGCCGCATGACCCGGATCACCTGCCCGTTCGCAGCCAGGGCCGCCTGCGCGGCCAGCGTCAGCATCGCGGCCGAGGCCGCCGCGATCAGGGCCAGCGACAGCCAGCCCAGCACCCGCAGCCGCCCCGCCGCCTGAATCAGCGGGCGGCGCCATTCCGTGTGATCGTCCAGCACCGCGCCCGGCGCCTCGCCCGCCAGCCGCAGGCGCAGCGCCTGCGGATCAAGGCCGTCGCCCTGCTGCACCTCGATCAGGCGCGGGACGGGCAGCGCATCGACCGGCACCTCGGGGCCGAACCACGGCTCCAGCAGGGCGGCGACCTCGGCCGCCGGCAGTTCGCGCGCGGCGGCGACGCCCGGCGTGGTGGTCAGCGCGGCCATCGCGGCCGCCGTCTGGGCGTCCAGTTCGGCCGCGGGCGCCGACACCCGCACCGTCAGGGTCTGCGCCAGCCCCTCGGCCCAGCGGTCGGCCAGCCGCCCCGTGGCCAGCGCCAGGGCCAGCGCGAACACGGCCAGGAATGCCATCACGCCGGCGGTGAACATCGTCAGCCGCGCGGTCGCGCCGCTGGGGGGCACGATGCGGTCGGCCATCCCGGCCTCGCGTCCGATCAGCGCCCGGCCCAGCGTCCGCAGGTCAAGCGCCCGCAGATCGGCGCGGATGCGGCGCACCCGCACAGCCTTGACGCCGGCTGCGGCGTCGGTGCCCGCGCCGGCCGCTGCCGCCTGCGCGGGCGATTCCACTGCGTCTGCCGCAGGGATGTCGCCGCGGCTCAAAGCTCGGCCCCCGCGCTTTGCAGCCGGCCGCCCGCGATCCGCAGCACCCGCGCCGCGACATGCTGCTTGGCCGCCCGGATCAGGTTGAGGTCGTGGGTGGCGACCAGCACGGTCTTGCCCGAGCGGTTCAGCTCGATCAGCAGTTGCAACAGCCGCATCGACATCTCCCAGTCCAGGTTGCCCGTCGGCTCGTCCGCCAGGATCAGGTCGGGCGACAGGATCACCGCGCGGGCCAGCGCCGCGCGCTGGCGTTCGCCCCCCGACAGGGCTGGCGGCAGCGCGCGGGCCTGGCTGGTCATCTGGACCCAGGCCAGCAGGTCGCGGATTGCCTGCATGTCCACCGGCTCGCCCGCCAGCATCATCGGCAGGGCGATGTTTTCCGCCACCGGCAGATGATCCAGGAACTGGGTGTCCTGGTGGACGACGCCCACCCGGCGGCGCAGCGCGGCGATGGCGTCGCGGCCCAGCCCCGCCACGTCCTGACCAAAGGCCACGAGCTTGCCCCCCGTGGGCAGCAGATCGGCGATGCACAGCCGCAGCACGGTGGTCTTGCCCGATCCCGACGGCCCGGTCAGGAAATGGAACGAGCCGCGCGGCAGGCTCAGCGACATGCCGTGCAGCAGCGCGCCACCGCCGCGATAGCCGAATGCCACATCCCGCATCTCGATCACGCCCGCACCTCCTGGGCCGGTTCTTGTCCGGCCCGTTGTTCTCTCGGTCCGCTCGTCCTCGACCCACCGGGGGCCGGGCTGCTTGGCGACCGGACCGGGCGTTGATAGAACGTCCCGGCGGCAATGGAAACCACGGGCCGGGCGCGCGCCGGCCACGACGGGAATGGACTCATGCGGCTGGTCTGCCCGCGCTGCGGCGCGCAGTATGAAATCGACGATGACGCGATCCCGTCGCAGGGGCGCGACGTGGAATGCTCGTCCTGCGACAATGTGTGGCGGGCGACGCGCCCGTTCGATCCGGGTGCGCGTCCCGCGCTCAGCCGCCCGCTGAACGATTCGGTGCTGGAGATCCTGCGGCAAGAGGCCGCGCGCGAGCTGGAGGCCCGCGCGGCCGAGCGCGCCGCCGAACGTGCGGTCGAGCGCACGGCGGTCGCGCTGGCGCAGTTCCAGCGGCCGCGCACCGCCGGCGGGCCGGACATGCCGGCGCCGGAGGACGAGGGCCGCGCGACCGGCACCCCTGCGGCGCGGGTCGCGCCCGGTGATCTTGGCGTCGCGGACGGGATGCAGAGCGAGGACAGCGATGGGGCTGTCGGGTCGCCCGTGCCGCCGACTGCGCGCGACAGCGCACCCGCGGGGGTCCTGCGCGCCACGGACAGCCCCCCCGCCGCGGCGCGGGACGAGGCGCTGTCCGGCGGCGCAGAGGACGCGATCCCGCGGCGCCGCAACCCGCCGGTCGCCGTGCGCCCCCCGTCGCCGCCCGTTGCCGCATCACCCGCCGATTCGCCCGGCGGCGCGCGGCGTGACCTGCACGGGGGCACGGCCGACCTGCCGGACGATCCCGGCGGCGCGGCCCCCTCGGCCGATCGGCCTTTGCCGCCCTCGCAGCGCGCAGCCCTGCCGCGCACCGCGCCTGACCCGGTCGGGGCGGCGGTGCCTTACCCTGCCGCGCATCCCGCGCCCCCTGCCTCGGCCCGCAGCCGCGCCCGCGCCCGCCGGGATGCGGGGTTTCACGTCGCGGTCGTGGTCGCGGTGGTCGCTGTTGCGCTGTATGCGCTGGCCCCCAGGCTGGCCGAACAGGGTCCGCTGGGCGCCCGCCTGCTGGAATGGCACGCGCAGGTGAACACCGGGCGCGACTGGCTGGCCGCGCAGGCGGATCGGCTGATCGGGGACGGGACCACCACGGCAGAGCCTGCCGCCGAGTAAGCCGCAGGCCGGCGCCGTCCCGTCCTGTGGGCGCTCATCGCGCTCTGTCCGGGGGCGCGCGCCCCGCGCTGCCTGATGCCGTGGTCCCGGACTGCCGCCGTGCTGCCCGGCGACGCCCGCCCTGCCTCTGTCCTGCGCCAGCGATTCGGGGCTGGCTGACGCCACTGCCCCCATTCCACGGGCTGCGCCCTCAGAAGCGGTCCAGCAGCCGTCCCAGATAATCGCGCTCGTCGCGCGGGCGGTCGGGCTGACCGCTGCGCCGGCGGATCTCGTCCTGCAGGTCGCGGGCGCGGCCGGTGCCGTCCTGCGCGTCGGCAAGCGCGTCGCCCGTGGTGACGGTGCCGCCCTGACCGCCCAGGTCGCGGCCCAGGGGATCGCGGCCGGTCTGGCGGGTTCCGCGCCCGTCACCGCCATCGGCGCGGGCCCCGCCCTGCTGGCCCGGCGTCTGGCCCTGCCCGTCCTGGCCCTGCCCCTGACCCTGATCGCCGGACTGGCCCTCGGCCATGTCGCTCAGGGCGCGCATCCCCTCGCGCATGGCCTCGATCGCGTCGGCCTGGCGGTCCATGGCGCCTGCGGGATCGCTTTCGCGCAGCGCGCGCTCGGCGTCCTCCATGGCGCGGCCGGCCTCGTCCAGCTCTCGGCCGGCGCGATCGCCTGCCTCGGACCCACGGCCCGGCAACAGGCCGCGCTGGCGCCCCAGCTCTTCGCGCAGCGCCCGCTGGCGGTCGGCCAGCGAGCCCCCACCTTGCTGGCTCCCACCCTGCTGCCCTGCACCGGGCTGGCCCTCGCCGGGTTGACCCTCGCCCGGTTGGCCCTCGCCCGGTTGGCCCCCGCCCTGCTGTCCCTCGCCCGGCTGCCCTTGGCCCTGCTGCCCCTCGCCCGGCGACGGCTCGCCTGAAGGGGGGCCGCCGCGCTGCCAGTCGCCCAGCGGGTCCTGCGCCTGCCGCATCGCCTCGTCGGCCAGGCGCTGCTGTTCGCGCAGCGTCTCGGCCAGCTGGCCCGAGGGGCCTTGCCCCTGCCCGCCCTGCCCGCCCTCGCCCTGCGTGACCTTGAGGTTTTCCATCATGCGGTTGAACTGTTCCAGCAGCTCGGCGGCCTCGGCCATCCGCCCCTCGTTCATCAGGCGCTGGATCTCGTCCATCATCTGCTGGATCTGGTCGCCGGTGATCTGCTGGCCCTGCTGCGGCGCGCGGTCGAACCGTTCGGCCGGGTCCTGGCCCTGCTGGGCAAGCATCTCGGTATAGGCGTCGGTCGCGGCCTTCAGCTCGTCCATCAGCTTCTGGATCTCGTCGGGGCTGGCGCCGTTGCGGATCGCCTCGGACAGCCTCTGCTGCGCCTGCTGCATCCGGGCCAGCGCGTCGGGCAGGCCGCCGTCCTCGATCGCCACGGCAGCGGTCCACAGCGCCTCGGCCAGCCGGTCGCGCACCTCGGGGGACAGGGGGCCGGATTCCAGCGCGGCCACGGTCTGCGCGACGGTGCGCGCCGTGTCCGGGGTCAGCGTCGGGTCGGGCCGCCAGATCGCCGCGCGCAGCAGCTGCGCGCTGCGGGCCGCGTTTTCGCGCGACCACAGCAGGTCGCGGCGCAGTTCCACCAGCGCGGCGGCCAAGGGGTCGAAGAACCGCCGCCCCGGCAGGATCATGGCGGTGGGCGGGGTGTCCGCCGCCTGGCCGATCCCGTCCGCGACCGTCAGGCGCAGCGTGACAGGCAGGTTCGCCCAGGGGTGACGGGCCAGGTCGGCCGCCAGCGTCCCCGTCACGTCGCGCCGTGCCCCGGCGCCCGGCAGCGGCAGGTCCAGCACCAGCGGATCGCGCGGCTCGGGCGCGGCGGCCAGGCCGTAGCGGCGATCGACGGCCGCCAGGTCCAGTGTCACCTGCGCCTGGCCCGTCGCGATCCCGTTGTCGTCGCGGGCCGTGAATCCCTGGACCAGCCGCCCGTCGGCGCGCCGGTCCGCCAGCGCGGCAAGGGTCACGGCCGGACCCTGGTCGGGCACGACCGTAACCGCGAACCGCCGCTCGCCCACGGCGACCGCGCCATCACGCTCGGCCGTGAACGCGGGCGCGTCGGGGGGGGCTGCGGGGTCCGCGGGGCCGATGTCCTGCGCCACCGCCGTGCCCGAACCATACAGGCGAAAGGTCAGGACCGAGCCCTCGGGCACCGTCAGCGCGTCGTCCGGCAGCGCGTTCAGATAGATCGTCGGCCGCCGGGTATAGTCGGGCGGCGCGGCCCACCCCTCCCACGCGGGACCGGCGGGGGCGGCATCACCCGTCGTGACGGTGGGTTTCCACGTCGCGGCCAGGGCGGCAAGCCCCTGCCCGGCCGGTCCCACGCCGCCGAACAGCACCGCCATCGCCAGCGCCGTCAGCGCGGCCAGCCGCAGCGCGAACGGGTCCCGCCGCGCCAGCCCGGCATCGGGCGCGACGGGCCGGGCGCGGGCCGCGGCGTCGCGGGCGGCGTCCAGATGCGCGCGCCACAATCCGTCCGCGGCCGCGCCGCCCAGGGCCATCCGGTCGCCCAGCGTCTCCAGCGGCCGTCCCGGCAGGGTGGCATCGACCCGCGCCAGCGCGGCGGCGGCCCCGGGCCTGCGAAAGCGCGCCGTGCCCACGGCAACCGACAGCACCATCGCCGCCGCCCACAAACTCAGCGCCAGCGCCAGCGCGCGGGCCGGCAACGGCGCGACCAGCCCCAGCGCCAGCGCCGCCAGCGCCAGCGCGGCAAGGCTCAGCGCCGGCCAGAAGGCGCGCAGCAGTGATTCGTACCACAGGCCCCACAGCGTCCAGCGCACCGCGCGCCGTGCGACAGCAGGTGCCGCGGCCGGAATCGCGGCCGCGTCGGCCCACGCGCCGTCGTCCGCCGCCGGCCCAGCGTGCGTGCTGTGCCGGCGGCGTCTCACAGCCAGGCCGGGATGCTGTCGCGGGCCAGCATCTCCTCGATCGTGGGGCGGGCGCGGATCAGCGCCCAGCGGTCGCCCGACACCATTACCTCGGGCACCAGGGGCCGGGTGTTGTATTCCGACGCCATCACCGCGCCGTAGGCCCCGGCCGAGCGGAACGCGACAAGCTCGCCCGCCGCCAGCGCGGGCAGCTGCGCCCCGCGGGCGAAGGTGTCGCCCGTCTCGCACACGGGGCCGACCACATCGACGGGGGCCACCGCCGCGCCGACCGCCGGCTGGCGCACCGGGACGATGTCGTGGTGCGCGTCGTACATGGCGGGGCGGATCAGATCGTTCATGGCGGCATCCAGGATCAGGAAGTCCCGCCCCTCGCCCTGCTTGAGATAGATGACCGAGGCCAGCAGCACGCCCGCGTTGCCCGCGATGTTGCGGCCCGGCTCGATCTGGATCTCGCACCCCAGATCGCCCACCGTCTCGCGCACGACCTGGCCGTATTCCATCGGCAGGGGCGGCGCGGCGTTGTCGCGGCGATAGGGGATGCCCAGCCCGCCGCCCAGGTCCAGGCGCGTGATCGCATGGCCGTCCGCACGCAGGGCACGCGTCAGACCGGCCAGCTTGGCATACGCCGCGCGATAGGGGTCCAGGTCGGTCAGCTGGCTGCCGATGTGCATGTCGATGCCGGTGACGCGCAGCCCCGGCAGGGCCGCGGCGTGGGCATAGACCGCGCGGGCCCGCGCAATCGGGATGCCGAACTTGTTTTCGGACTTGCCGGTGGCGATCTTGGCATGGGTGCGCGCATCCACGTCGGGATTGACCCGCACGGTGATGGGCACGACGGTCCCCATCGCGTCGGCCACGGCCGACAGGGCGGCCAGTTCGGCCTCGGATTCCACGTTGAACTGGCGGATGCCGCCCGAGATCACCGACTGCATCTCGTCCCGGGTCTTGCCCACGCCGGAAAACACGATCCGTTCGCCCGGAACGCCCGCGGCGCGCGCCCGGCAGTATTCGCCCCCCGAGACGACGTCCATGCCCGCGCCCAGGTCGCCCAGCAGGCGCAGCACGGCCAGGTTCGAGTTCGCCTTGACCGCAAAGCAGACCAGGTGGTCGGTCCAGTCCAGCGCCTGACGGAACAGGGTGAAATGCCGCGTCAGGGTGGCCGCGGAATAGACATAGACAGGCGTGCCGACACGGGCCGCGATCTGGGGCAGCGGCACGTCCTCGGCGTGCAGGACGCCGTGGGCATAGTTGAAGTGATCCATCAGGCGACCCTGCGCGAACGTAAGAACAGATATAGGGGCAAGGCGCAGCCAAGGCCAAGCGCAAGCGCAGGCAGCGTCACGAGCGCGCCCCAGTTGCGGCGCACCATGGTTTCCACCAGGCACCACGCCGCCAGCGCGGCGATGCCGGCCCAGTCGCCGCCCACCGGCGGCGGCCAGTCGGCGGCCCAGCCCAGCGCCGCGCCGATCCCCGCCAGACCCAGCCACAGCAACCGCAGCGGGGTCAGGCCGAACGGCACGGTCAGCGCGGCTCCAGCCCGACCAGATCCTCTCCCGACAGCGAGACGGGCGCGTGCCGCCGCGACGGGTTATAGACGTAGGTTCCCTTCTGGATCATCACCGCCTCCTGCGCGCTGCCCACGGTGCTCGAGGTGGTGGGCCCGCCGCAGGCGCCAAGCGCCGCCAGCGCCGCCACCCCCCCCGCTGCCCGCCAATATGTGATCCGCCGGTGTGTCGTCGATTTCAGGCCCATCGCCATGCTCTCTGTCCTGTCCTGCCTCGTGCGGCCGTCTGCGCGGCCCTTTGTGTTTCGCCTCGCGCCCGCGGCGTCAGGGCCGGGCGCGCGGTGCGTCGTCGTCTGCCGGCACGCTGATCGTCAGGGTGGCGCCGGTCTGCAACCCCTCGTCCCCCGCCGGGCGTTGCGGCGGTCCATCGACCCCGCAGGCCGCCAGGGCCATCGCCAGCCCCGTGACCAGTGCAAGCCGCCGCATCATCCCCAACTCTCCATGATGCCGCGCCAGCGCGCGACCTGCGCACGCACCTGATCGGGCGCCGTGCCCCCATAGGATTGCCGCGATGCGACCGAGTTGTGAACGCCCAACACGCCGAATACCGCATCCGTGATCGCCGGATGCACCGCCTGCATCTCGGCCAGGGTCAGGTCGGGCAGATCGACGCCGCGCGCCTCGGCGGCGGCGACCAGGCTGCCGGTGACGTGGTGGGCGTCGCGGAACGGCAGGCCCGCCGCCCGGACCAGCCAGTCGGCCAGGTCTGTGGCGGTGGAAAACCCCGACGAGGCCGCGGCCTCCAGCCGGTCACGGTTCACGGTCAGGTCGCCGATCATGCCGGTCATCGCGGCCAGCGCCAGCATCAGCGTGTCGGCGGCGTCGAAGACCTGTTCCTTGTCCTCCTGCATGTCCTTGGAATAGGCCAAGGGCAGGCCCTTCATCACCGTGAACAGCGCCACGGCCGCCCCCAGGATGCGGCCGATCTTGGCGCGGATCAACTCGGCCGCGTCGGGGTTGCGCTTTTGCGGCATGATGCTGGACCCGGTGGACCAGCGGTCCGACAGCGCGACAAAGCGGAACTGCGCGCTGGACCAGATCACCAGTTCCTCGGCCAGCCGGCTCAGATGCGTGGCGCAGATCGCGGCGGCGCTCAGGAATTCCAGCGCAAAGTCCCGGTCGCTGACGGCGTCGAGGCTGTTGGCCGTCGGCCGGTCGAAGCCCAGCGCCGCGGCTGTCGCGTGGCGGTCGATCGGGAACCCCGTTCCCGCCAGCGCGGCCGAGCCCAGGGGCGATTCGTTCATCCGGGCGCGCGCGTCGGTGAACCGGCCGATGTCGCGGCCCAGCATTTCCACATAGGCCATCATGTGATGGCCCCAGGTGACGGGCTGCGCGGTCTGCAGGTGGGTAAAGCCGGGCATCACCCAGTCCGCCCCCGCCTCGGCCTGCGCCACCAGCGCCCCGATCAGCGCCCGCAGCCCGCCCACCGCCGCGTCGCACTGGTCGCGCACCCACAGCCGGAAATCCGTCGCCACCTGGTCGTTGCGCGACCGCGCCGTGTGCAGCCGGCCCGCCGGCTCGCCGATCAGCGCCTTCAGCCGCGCCTCGACGTTCATGTGGATGTCCTCCAGCGCCGTCTGGAACCGGAATGCGCCCCCCTCGATCTCTGACAAGACGGTGAGCAGGCCTTCCCCGATGGCGCGGGCGTCGCTATCGCTGATGATGCCCTGCGCGGCCAGCATCGCCGCGTGGGCGCGGCTGCCCCGGATGTCCTGGGCGTAAAGCCGGCGGTCGAACCCGATCGAGGCGTTGATCGCCTCCATGATCGCGTCCGGCCCGGCGGCAAAGCGCCCGCCCCACATGCTGTTCGCGGCCCCCGTCGCGGCATCAGTGGGGGCGGGGCGGTCGGTCATCGTCTGTCCTTCGGAGGTTTCATGCTGCGTTCCCTGGTGCTTTATACGGCGCTCGCCCTTGGCGCAAACCTGCCCGCCGGCGCCTCGGCCGCACCCGCGGGCAGCCCCGATTCGGCGCAGCCCGCGGCGGCCCCTGCGCCGGCCCTGACCGCCACGCCCCCAGGTCCCGTGGACTGGCAGGCGGCGCGGGACGCAGGCCTGCCCAAGCTGATCGAATCGACGCCCGCCCCTGCCCCAGACCTGCCGTTTTCCGACCTCGACGGGGGCGCCCACAGCCTTGCGGACTATCGCGGCAAGCTGCTGCTGGTGAACTTCTGGGCGACCTGGTGCGCCCCCTGCCGCGAGGAGATGCCCTCGCTGGACGCCCTGCAGCGGCAGATGGGCGACGACGACTTTGCCGTTCTGACCATCGCGTCGGGGCGCAACCCGCCACCCGCCATCCGCAAGTTCTTTGCAGAAGCCGGGATCACCGACCTGCCGACGCTGACCGACCCCTCGATGGCGCTGGCCCGCGCCTTCGGCGTGCTGGCGATGCCGATCAGCGTGCTGATCGACGCCGAGGGGCGAGAGATCGCGCGCATGGCGGGCGACGCGGACTGGGCCTCGCCCGCCGCGCTGGCGCTGATCGGCCAGCTCAAGGCCCGCTAGCGCCCGGCGCCCAGCCGGTCGGGGTGGCGGTGGCATCCGGTCAGGTGGTCGTTGACCATCCCCGTGGCCTGCATGAAGGCATAGGCGATCACCGGCCCGCAGAAGCCGAAGCCCCGTTGCTTCAGCGCCCGCGCCATGGCGGCGGATCGGGCCGTCTGCGCGGGCACGTCGGCGGCCGCGGTCCAGCGGTTGCGCACCGGCGCGCCGCCGACGAAATCCCACAGGAAGGGGGCGAAGCCCTCGGTCTCCTCGATCCTCAGCCAGGCTTGCGCGCCACGCACCGCGGCCTCGATCTTGCCGCGGTGGCGGACGATCCCCGGGTCGGCCAGCGCCCGCGCCACCTCGGCCTCGCCCCAGCGCGCGACGCCGGCGGGGTCGAAGCCGTCGAACGCGCGGCGGAAGGCCTCGCGCTTTCTCAGGATGGTGATCCAGCTCAGCCCTGCCTGGAACCCGTCCAGCACCAGCTTTTCCCACAAGGCGCGCGGATCGTGGTCCGGCACGCCCCATTCGTGGTCGTGATAGGCCACATACAGCGGATCGGTGCCGCACCAGGCGCAGCGCTGGACCATCGCGTTAACCTTCCCCGCGGATCACGGCTCATCTTTACGGGATGTTAGGGCATTCTCGCCAGTGTGTCCGTACCACGAAGGAGACCGCCATGACCCGATTCGACGCCGATCAGGACACATCCCCGCAGCGTGGGTCGCCCCTGGACTTCGCGGTCGGCGAGTTGTCGCGGCTGACGCTGACGACCGTTCAGCGCGCGGTCGAGCGGGGCGACGGGGTGCTGGCCTTTCAGCCCGTGGTGCAGTCCAGCCGCCCCGACCAGCCCGCCTTTCACGAGGGGCTGATCCGCATCATCGACGACACTGGCCGCTTCGTGCCCCTGCGCGATTTCATGTGGCACGCAGAAACGACCGAGCTGGGGCGCAAGATCGACTGCCTGGCCCTGGCGCTGGGCTTGCGGGCGCTCGCCGAAGAGCCGGGGCTGCGGCTGTCGATCAACATGTCGGCGCGGTCCATCGGCTATCCGCAGTGGCTTGAAACGATGCGCCGGGGGATCGGTGCGGACGACAGCCTGGCCGAGCGGCTGATCCTCGAGATCACCGAAAGCTCGGCCATGGGCATGGCGGACCTGGTGATCCAGTTCATGCGAGAGTTGCAGGGCCGGGGCGTCAGCTTTGCGCTGGACGATTTCGGCGCAGGCTATACCTCGTTCCGGTATCTGCGGGACTTCTCGTTCGACATGATCAAGATCGACGGGCAGTTCATCCGCGCCATTTCGGACCAGCCCGACAACCAGGTCCTGGCCCGCGCTCTGCAATCCATCGCCCATCATTTTGACATGTTCACCGTCGCCGAACAGGTCGAGACGGCAGATGACGCAGCCTATCTGATCGACATGGGCATCGACTGCCTGCAAGGGTTCTATTTCGGGGCGCCGACGATCAATCCGCCCTGGCGCGCGCCGCATTCGTCGGCGCGGCGGTGACCGCCGGCGCCGGAACCCGCCCGGGGAAAGGGCGTTCTTTCGCAGATAACGGACCGGCCCCGGCTTGATTGCAGCCACAGGGCGCACAGTGGCAAACCGCCTGCTTGAACCGCCCTCTTGCGAAACAATCTGTCTCGTTCTAGGCCTTGGACGCAACAGGATTGCGAGTGGCTGTCAAGGAGGGGACGATGGCAAGAGTGGCATTGGTGACGGGGGGATCGCGCGGGATTGGCGCGGCGATATCAAGGGCGCTGAAGGACGCAGGCTACACGGTCGCGGCTAACTATGCCGGCAATGACGAGGCCGCGCAGGCGTTCACCGCCGAAACCGGCATCCGGACGTTCAAGTGGTCGGTGGCCGATTACGACGCCTGCGCCGCAGGCATCAAGCAGGTCGAGCAAGACCTGGGACCCATTGACGTGCTGGTGAACAATGCGGGCATCACCCGCGACAGCATGTTCCACAAGATGACCCCGCAGCAGTGGAAAGAGGTCATCGACACCAACCTGACCGGGCTGTTCAACATGACCCACGGGGTCTGGAGCGGCATGCGCGACCGCAAGTTCGGCCGCATCGTCAACATCAGTTCCGTCAACGGCCAAAAGGGTCAGGCCGGGCAGGCCAACTACTCGGCCGCCAAGGCAGGCGACATCGGCTTTACCCGGGCCCTCGCGCAGGAAGGCGCGCGCATGGGGATCACCGTCAATGCCGTGGCGCCCGGCTACATCGGCACGGAAATGGTGCGCGCCATCGACGAGAAGGTGCTGAACGAGCGCATCATCCCGCAGATCCCCGTCGGGCGCCTGGGCGAGCCTGAGGAAATCGCGCGCTGCGTGCTGTTCCTGGCGTCGGACGACGCAGGCTTCATCACGGGTTCGACCATCAGCGCCAACGGGGCGCAGTTCTTCGCCTGACGACACCGCACGACAGGGCCGGCCCGCCCGGGCCGGCCCATCAGGCACCGCGCGCCGGCTGCCAAACCGCCCGTGGCCCGCATCTCGCCCCAGGGCGCCCGGGGTCGATCACGGGACACCTCCGCAGGCCGCACGCCAAGCCATTGCGCTGCCGGCAGGACCGACAGCCTCCCAGAAAACCACCTGCTGCCCAAGGACAACCCGCCGCGCCCGCGCTGCAGTCGTCCTGCTCAGTTCAGTCCCGGAATACCCTGCAGCGCCTGGCTCAGCGCGTCATCGACGGCCGTGGGATCAGCCAGATCCGCGGGCGGCACGTCGGCCACGCCCGCCCGGGCCTCCGCCACGGCGGCCTCCATGGCCAGGGCCGTGTCGGCGGTCCCCACCGTCGATTCGCGGCTGCGGGGCGGGGCGGCGAGGGCGTCGGGCACCGGCGTCACCCGCACCTCGGCCGGCACCGGCGCGGCCGTGACCTCGACCGGGGCGGGCTGGGGCGCGGGCGCCGGGGCGGGACCGCCCATCGCCTCGGCCATGGCGGCCGACAGCGCGTCGGGCTGCCCGTTCGCGGCGCCGATCTCGACCGAGGGCGCGACCTGCCCCTCGACCGGCTGGGCCGCGGCCACGGCCTCGGCCAGCGCGGCGGCCAGCGGGTCGTTGGCGTCCGTCGAGATGACGTCGGACGCCACGATCACCTGCCCCGCCGCACCGGGCGCCACGACATCCAGCGACTTGGCGGGCAGGCCCTCATGCACCTCGGACATCACCGCCTGCCAGATCTCGGCCGGCAAGCCGCCCCCGGTCACATCCTTCAGCGGGGTGTTGTCGTCATAGCCCATCCACACGCCGGTCACGTACTGCTCGGTAAAGCCGATGAACCAGGCGTCGCGGTACGAGGATGTCGTGCCGGTCTTGCCCGCCGCCTCGCGGCCCTCCAGCCGGGCGCGGCGGCCGGTGCCGTTCTCGACCACCTGCGTCATCATGTAGATCAGCTCGCTTGCCGCCTTGGGCGAGATCACGCGTTCGCCCAGGCCCCCCGCCTGCCCGATCAGCGGCTTGTCGTCGCCCTTGATCCGCAGCTCGACCAGCCCGTAGGGCCGCACCGAGGTGCCGCCATTGCGGATGCCGGCATAGGCGCCGGTCATTTCCAGCAAGGTCGATTCGTCCACGCCCAAGCCCAGTGCCGGACCCGTGGCCATGTCGTTGGCAAAGCCGAAATCCTGCGCCACGCGGCGGACGTTGTCGCGGCCGACGGCCTCCTGCAGGCGGATCGCGGCGGTGTTGATCGACTGCGACAGCGCGGTCGTCAGGGTGATCGTGCCCTTGTAGTTGCGGGTATAGTTCTTGGGCGACCACGGGCCCGATCCCTTGACGTGGATCGTCAGGGGCGCGTCCTGGATGGTGTCGTTGGGGGAAAACCCCTGGTCCAGCGCCGCGGCATAGATGAAGGGCTTGAAGGACGAGCCGGTCTGCCGCTTGGCCTGGGTCGCGCGGTTGAAGGTTCCGGTCGTGGTCGTGTCGCGCCCGCCGATCATGGCGCGGACCGCGCCGTCGGCCGACATCACCACCACGGCGGCCTGCGCCTTGGACCCGTCCTTGACCTTTTCGTCGAACACGCGGGCCAGCGCGCGCTCGGCGGCCCGCTGGATCTGCTGGTCAAAGGTCGTGGTGATCGTCACGTCCTCGGTGGTTTCCGTGGTCAGAAAGCCGGGACCGGACTCCATCACCCAGTCGGCGAAATAGCCGCCCGCCCGCGCCGCCGCCGCCCGGCTGAGGACGGCGGGACTGGCGCTGGCCGCGGCGAACTCGGCATCGTCCAGATAGCCCTGGTCGTGCATCAGCCCCAGGATCACCGCCGCGCGGTCCTGCGCGCGCTGGAGGTTCGACACCGGCGAGAAATAGCTGGGCGCCTTGAGCAATCCGGCCAGCATGGCGGCCTCGGCGGCGTTCACGTCGGCCGCGGGCTTGCCGAAATAACGCTGGCTCGCCGCCTCGAACCCGCGGGCGCCGGCCCCCAGATAGCTGCGGTTCATGTAGATGTTCAGGATGTCCTGCTTGGAATATTTCGCTTCCATGGCAAGGGAATAGGGAACTTCCTTCACCTTGCGCCACAACGAGGACCTGCGGCACTCGGTCTCGTATTCCGCTTCGGACTTCCACTTGATGGGATCGAACTCTTCGCCCAGGCACAGCAGCTTGGACACCTGCTGCGTGATGGTCGAGCCGCCATTGCCCTCCAGCGGGCCGCGGCCCTCGGCCATGTTGATCTTGATGGCACTGGCGATGCCGCGTGGGTCGATGCCCAGGTGGGAAAAGAACCGCTTATCCTCGGTGGCCACGACCGCGTTCTTCAGAACCGGCGCGATGCGGTCGGCGGACACGGTGTTGAAGGTCTCGCCCCGCCAGGCGAACACCCGGCCATCGCGGTCCAGCATCGTCACCGATCCGCGCGCCCGGCCGTCAAACAGCGCCGAGGGTTCCGGCAGCGTGGACCAGTAATAGGCGACCGACACGCCCAGGATCAGGGCGATGGTCAGCCCCAGCCGCCACAGCGATCCCCACACGACCCGCCAGAACAGGCCGAAGGTGCCGGCGATGCCGCGGGTCAGGACGTTGCCGCGCCGGCGCCGGGGCGGCGGCGGGGGTGCCCCGCGCCGGCGCGCCGCCTGCGGCGGCAGCCCGCCCGAGGGGGGCGAGCCGCCCGGCGGCGTCGCATCGGGATAGCGCTTGTCGGCGGTGATGCGCCGCGGACCTGTCGGTCGTTTCATGCCTGTGTTCCTGCCCGGCCGTCCGCGCGGCCTTTCGCGCCTCATACAGCAGCCCGCCCCTGCTGCAAACAGCCGCGGGGGCCCGTGCGCGCGCGGTCGCCCAGTCGTGACCTGCCGTGTTGCGCGCCAGCCTGCCCCGCTGCTGCCGGGTTTTTGGGCAGCGGCGCGCGGCGGGCAGCGCGCGGGCCGGGGCAGGCTGGACCCGCGTGCCCCGCGCAGGCCCCCTGACGTCGTGGCGGCCCGACCCGCGGGCCGCGTCAGACGGATCGAGGGAAGATGACCCACAGCCCCATGCTGCCGGCCCCGTGCCGCCCGCCCTGCCCCGCCCTGCACCCCCGGGCCTCCGCGCCGACACCGTGGCGCCGCGCCCTGCCCGTGGTGCTGATGGCCGCCGCCCTGCTGGCGGGGGCCGACAGCGCCCTGGCGCAGGCCGCGGCGGACGCCGCAGTCGCGGCGCCGACGCCCGTCCCGGTGCCCGACAAGGGCGACACCGCCTGGGTGATGATCTCGGCCATTCTGGTGATGATGATGACCCTTCCCGGCCTTGCGCTGTTCTATGGGGGGCTGGTGCGGTCGCGCAACGTGCTGTCGGTGCTGATGCAGGTGCTGGCCACCTTCAGCGTGATGGCGATCCTGTGGGTCGCGTTCGGCTATTCGCTGGCCTTCACCGGGGCCGCCACGGCCGAGGACGCAGGCCCGCTGACCCCGTTCATCGGCGGGCTGTCCAAGGCGTTCCTGGCGGGCGTTAACACCGGCACCGTCGCGGAAAGCTTTTCCACCGGCGTCTTCATCCCCGAATATGCCTTCGTGATCTTCCAGATGGCCTTTGCCTGCATCGCGCCCGCGCTGATCGTCGGCGCCACCGCCGAGCGGATGAAGTTTTCGGCGATCCTGGCCTTCGTGGTGATCTGGTTCGTGTTCTCGTATCTGCCGATGGCCCACATGGTCTGGTGGTGGGGCGGCCCCAGCGCCTATGGTGCGCCGTCGGGCTATCTGTTCGGGCACGGCGCGCTGGACTTTGCCGGCGGCACCGTCATCCACATCAACGCGGGCATCGCGGGGCTGGTCGCGGCCCTCGTCGCCGGCCCGCGCGTGGGCTGGGGCAAAGAGCTGATGGCCCCCCACAACCTGACCTTTACCCTGATCGGCGGCTGCCTGCTGTGGATCGGCTGGTTCGGCTTCAACGCGGGGTCCAACCTCGAGGCGAACGGCCTGACCGCGCTGGCGATCCTGAACACCGCCGTCGCCACCGCCGCCGCGGCCCTGGCGTGGAGCTTCGGGGAATGGATCATGCGCGGCCACCCCTCGCTGCTGGGGGGCGTGTCGGGCGCGGTCGCGGGGCTGGTCGGGATCACGCCGGGCGCCGGGTTCGTCGGCCCCATGGGGGCGATCGCCATCGGCCTGATCGCCGGCCTGGCCTGCATGTGGGTTGTCGTGGCGCTGAAGGCGCGCATCGGCATCGACGACAGCCTGGACGTGTTCGGCATCCACGGGGTCGGCGGCATCGTCGGCGCGATCCTGACGGGCGTGTTCGCCGCCCCGTCGCTGGGGGGCGCGGGCGTCTTCGACTATGCCGCGGGCGCGGTCGCCGCGTTCGACATGGGCCATCAGGTCTATGTGCAGGCGCTGGGGGTCGCGGTCTGCGTCCTGTGGTCGGGCCTGGTGTCCTTCGTGGCCATCCACCTGGTCAGGGCCGTGATCGGCCTGCGCGTCAGCACCGCCGACGAACGCCAGGGGCTGGACCTGACCACCCACGGCGAGAACGCCTACAACTGAGGGGGGTGCCTGCGCGACGACAAGGCCCGGCGCAGCTGCCGGGCCTTTTTGCGTGACCTGCGGCACGCTGCGTCGTCAGGCGACCCGCGCCACCACGAACTCTGCGAGGTCGGCCAGCAGGTCGCGCAGCTCGCCCCCCGGCACCGCGCCCAGCGCCGTCCGCGCCCGCCCGGCCCAGTCCAGCGCATCGGCCCGCGCCGCCGCGATGGACCCGTGGCGGGCCAGGATCTCCAGCGCCCGGTCCAGGTCGCCGGGGCGCTGCTGGCCCTTCTCGATGGTGCGTTCCCAGAAGGCGCGCTCGTCGTCGTCCGCCGCGGCCACCGCCTTGATGACCGGCAGCGTCAGCTTGCGCTCGCGGAAGTCGTCGCCGACGTTCTTGCCGATCGTCTCGGTCGAGCCGCTGTAATCCAGCACGTCGTCCACGATCTGGAACGCGATCCCCAGCGCATCGCCATAGTCGTGCAGCGCCTGCACCTGTGCGGGCGTGCCGCCTGCGATCACGCCCCCGACCTCGGTCGCGGCGGAAAACAGCGCGGCGGTCTTGCCGCGGACGACCTGCAGATAGATGTCCTCGTCGGTGGCCAGGTCCTGCGCGGCGGTCAGTTGCAGCACCTCGCCCTCGGCGATGGTGGCCGAGGCGCTGGCGAGGATGTTCATGACGCGCATGCTGCCCGTCTCGGTCATCAGCTGGAAGCTGCGCGCGAACAGATAGTCGCCGACCAGCACGCTGGACTTGTTGTCCCACAGCAGGTTGGCGGTGGGGCGTCCGCGGCGCTGGCGGCTTTCGTCCACCACGTCGTCGTGCAGCAGCGTGGCGGTATGGATGAACTCGACCGTGGCGGCCAGCAGGTGATGGTGCGTGCCCCGATAGCCCAGCAGGCGCGCGGCCGCGATCGTCAGCAGCGGGCGCAGCCGCTTGCCGCCGGCGCCGACCAGATGGGCCGTCACCTCGGGGATGCGGGGGGCGTGGCGGCTTTCCATCCGGGTGCGGATCAGCGTGTCCACCGCGGCCATGTCGGCGGACAGCAGGCCCGACAGCCGGTCCAGCGGTTTCGAGACGTGTTCGGTCACACCCATGTCACCCACCCTTTCCGCGAGGGGGATTGCCACGCCGTGGACAGTTTCGCAACCGCGCCCTAGCGTTGGGGGATGAAGGAAATCCTGCGCGCCACCGACCCGCTGACCCTGACCCATGCCGCCGCCGTGCTGGCGGGCGAAGGGATCGCCAGCTTTGAATTCGACCGGCACATGAGCGTGCTGGACGGCTCGATCGGCATCCTGCCGCGGCGACTGATGGTGGCCGACCGCGACCAAGCCCGGGCCGGCGCGATCCTGCGCGACCTCGGGATCACATGATCGAGGCGCCCGACGGCGCAACGCGCCGCGATGCGTTCCTGGGCGGCCGCCTGCATCTGACGCAGCCTGCCCGCGGCTATCGCGCCGGGGCCGACGCGGTGATGCTGGCCGCGGCCTGCTCGGCTGCACCGGGGACGCGTGTGCTGGACCTGGGCTGCGGCGCGGGGGCGGCGATGCTGTGCCTGGGGGTGCGGGTGCCCGGCCTTGACCTGACGGGCGTGGAACGCGACCCCGGCATGGCCGACCTGGCCCGCGACAACGCGGCCGCCAACGCCATCGTGGCGCGCGTCGTCACCGCGGACGTGACCGCCCTGCCCGCGGCCCTGCGCGCCGAACGCTTTGACCATGCGATCGCCAACCCGCCGTTCTTCGGTCCCGGCACCCAGGCGCCCGATCCCGCGCGCGCCGCCGCCCGGCACGAGGACGCCCCCCTGCCCGCCTGGATCGACGCCGCCCTGCGCCGGCTGCGTCCCGGCGGCACGCTGACGCTGATCCACCGGGCCGAGGCGCTGGACCGCATCCTGATCGGGCTGGACGGGCGGGCGGGCGATGTGGCCGTGCTGCCGGTCGCGGCGCGGGCCGACCGTGCCGCCGGGCGGGTGATCGTGCGGGCGCGCAAGGGCGCGCGCGGACCGCTGCGGCTGCTTGCGCCCTTTGTCATGCACGCCGCGGCGGCACATCTGCGCGACGGCGAGGATCTGACGCCCGCCGCGCAGGCAGTTCTGCGACACGCGGCGCCGATCGCGCCATAGTTGTCGCCGGGGGGTGACAGAATCGGGGCGTTGTGATGGAATCGTGACACCGACCACAGTCAGGAGGATGAGATGACCGTTCAGTCCCATGTCCAGGAACTGCGCAGGAAGCACCAGAATCTGTCGGAGGAGGTCGAGCGCGCGCAGCGTACGCCCAGCGCGGACGACCTGGCCATCGCAGCCATGAAAAAGGAAAAGCTGCGGCTCAAGGAGGAAATCTCTCGTCTCAGCCACTGACGACGGACCGCCACGCGCGCGGACATGGAACGACAAGGCCGGCGCCCGCGCGCCGGCTTTTGCCATTCGCCGGCGGTCAGCCCGCCTGCCGCAGGTCGGCGGTCAGCGCGCCGACATCGCCGCGGCGGCGGGCCAGCATCGCCGCGATCTCCTCGCGTTCCGAGGCGAGCATGTTCACCCCCTCGATGATGATGTTGAAGAACTTGGGCCGCCCCGAGCGATCCGAGACATGCCATTCCACCGCCATCGGGCTTTGCCCGCGCAGATAGGCGGTCGACTGGACGGCCCAGAAGGATTTCAGCGGACGCGCGCCGTTGACCTCGACCCGGCCGCCGATGAACTCGCGAAAGCGCTTGCCGTACTTGCGCCCGATGTATCCCTGCAGGGCGGCCTTGAACGCCTTGAACTGGGCGGGATCGACCTGGCGCGCCGCCGGCCCCAGGGCCGAGCGCGCGATGGCGTCCACGTCGGCATGGCGGGCGAAGATGCCCTCGAATTCGCGATACATCTGCGCGGGCGCGCGGCCCGAGTTGATGATGGCATAGACCTCCTCGACCGCGCGCTGGATCAGCGCCACGGCGGCGGACTGGTCCAGCGCGCGGGCCGGGGCCGCAACAAGGATGCAGCCCCCGGCGATCAGGCCCAGGACGCCGCGGCGTGTGTCATTCGGCATAAGGGTCAATGGCGTCCTGCTCCTGCTTCAGTTCGAACCGGCGGTGCTGCAGGTACAGCAGCCGGGTCTGCGCGTAACTGTCGGCACTCTCGTGCAGAACCGAGTCGACGGTCGAGCCGAATTGCGTCCGATCACCCGCTTTTGACGCGACCCGCGCGGCCAGCTTGGCCGTCCGCTGATCGCGGTTCAGCCAGTTGTCCACGGGATCGATCACCGTATTGACGATCATGCCGGCCAGGTCGCGTTCGGTGGACGGACCCAGCACCGGCAGTTCCAGATAGGCCCCCTCGGGGACGCCCCAGACGTGCAGCGTCTCGCCGAAGTCGGTGTCGATCTCGGGCAGGGCAAAGTCGGCGCCCGCGGGGTCCAGCACGCCGCCCAGGCCCACGGTGGTGTTGACCAGGAACCGGAACGTGTTGCGGATCGCGGGTTCGGGCCGGCCCTGCAGCAGGCTGTTGACCACCTTTCCGGGCAGCGACAGGTTGGCGCTGACATTGCCGATCATCTCGATCGGTCCCGGCGGCGCCGCATTCGGCCCCCCCGCGGTCGCCCCCTTCGCAGTCGTGGCAGCAGGTGCGGTGGGCGCGTTTCCGCCGGCCCTGCGCGCCAGCGGGCGCAGCACGGTGGCGTCCAGCCCCTTGTTGAAGGCATGAACACGCCGGTTGAACGGCTCGTAGGGATCATTGACCCCGCCCGGCGGCGCCGAGGCGCAGGCGGACAGTGTCAGAAACAGCAGGATGGCTGCGCGCACGAACGGTTCCTTAAGGCTTGCCCGGCTATCAGGGCGGCGACGGACTGGTGAACTGGGGCCTGTTTCGGCGCCTGCCGATGGGATAGACAAGGGATTGACGCGCGGCAACCGCTGCGCCACGGACCGGACGCGCTGGCGGGACAACGCCCGCGCGGGTCACGCGACGATGCGGCCGGGCAACCGGCAGGCAGGACGACACGAGCGGCGGCGGCCGCGCAACTTGGGATGACGGGAACGATGGTGGCGATACCGGGACGCCATGACGGGTTTGCCGAACTGCGCGCCGCGCGGGGCGGAAACGCCGGTCTGATTGCGGCGGTCGCGGTGTTTTCCGTGGCCGTCAACCTGCTGAACCTGACCGGCCCGCTGTTCATGATGCAGGTCTATGACCGGGTGCTGGGCAGCGGCTCGGTCCCGACACTGGCCGCGCTGTTCGGGCTGGTGGCGTTCCTGTTTGCGATGATGGGCGTGATCGACCTGGCGCGCAGCCGGGTGATGTCGCGGGTGGCGATGCGCTTTCAGGACCGGCTGGAATCGCGCGTGTTCCAGGCCGCCCTGCAGGACGGCGCGCTGACCGGCCAGCAGGCCGCGGCCCAGGGCGGGCTGCGCGATCTGGAGGCGGTGCGCCAGTTGCTCGGCTCTCCGGTGCTGATGGCGCTGTTCGACCTGCCGTGGGCGCCGGTGTTCCTGGCGGGGCTGTTCCTGTTCCATCCCGTGCTGGGCGTGGTGGCGGTGATCGGCGGGCTGATCCTGGTCCTGACAACGTATCTCAACCAGCGGCTGACGCGCCTGCCGTTGCAGACGGCCGCAGTCGCGGGCCAGTCGGCCGACCGCGCCGCCGATCTCTATCGCGACGAGGGCGAGCTGATCGGCGCGCTGGGCATGCGCAAGGCCAGCTTTGCCCGCTGGCGCGGCGCCCGCGACCGGGCGGCCGGCGCGACGATGGTGGGCAGCGACCGCGGTGCGCTGTTCGCGGTCTTTTCGCGCACCTTCCGGCTGTTTCTGCAATCGGCGCTGCTGGCCGCAGGCGCCTGGCTGGTGCTGCGCCAGCAGGTGACGCCGGGGGCGATGATCGCCAGCTCGATCCTGATGGGCCGGGCGCTCGCGCCCGTGGAACAGGTCGTCGGCGGCTGGTCGCTGGTCCAGCGCGCGACGGACGGCTGGAACCGGCTGGGCGGGCTGCTGTCGCGCCGCCCGCCGGAGCCCCAGCGAACCCCCCTGCCCCGTCCCGCCGCCCGGCTGGAGGTCGCGAACCTGTCCGTGGTGCCGCCGGGGCAGACCTCGGCCACGCTGCGGGGCGTCAGCTTCGTCGTGGGGCCGGGCCAGGCGCTGGGCGTGATCGGCCCGTCGGGGGCGGGCAAGTCGACGCTGGCGCGCGCGCTGATCGGGGCATGGCCGCCAGCGGCCGGCAGCATCCGGCTGGATGGCGCCACGCTGGACCAGTACGACCCCGACGTGCTGGGGCGGCTGATCGGCTATCTGCCGCAGCAGGTGACGCTGTTCGACGGCACCATCGCGGAAAACATCGCGCGCCTGTCGCCGCGCCCGGACCCCGACGCGGTCGTCCGCGCCGCCACCGCCGCCGCCGCGCACCGCATGATCCTGGACCTGCCGCAGGGCTACGACACGCCCATCGCGCAGGCGGGGGCGCGGCTGTCGGGGGGCCAGATCCAGCGCGTGGGCCTCGCGCGGGCGCTGTATCAGGACCCGGTCCTGTTCGTGCTGGACGAGCCGAACTCGAACCTGGACAACGAAGGGTCCGAGGCGCTGAACATCGCCATCCGCGCCATCAAGGCCCGCGGCGGCGCGGTCATCATCATGGCGCACCGCCCGGCCGCCATCGCGGAATGCGAACTGCTGCTGGTCATGGAACAGGGACTCCGCCGCGCCTTCGGCCCGCGCGACGAGGTGCTGAAATCGACCGTCAGCAACGCCGAGCAGATCACCCGCAGCAAGGGCGCGGGCGGAGGTGTGACATGACCCGGCAGCCGTCCCCCTCGCAGGGCTCCCCGGGCAAGATCAGCCCGCGCCCGGCCCCCGTGGCCACGGTCGATCCGGCAGCACCCCTGCCGCGCCTGATGCCCGCCCGCCCGTCGGCACCCCAGGGCACCCAGGGGGTCCCCGCCGACCCGCCTGCGTCCGACCGGGTCGATCCCGCGCGCCGCTGGCCGGCCCGCGGCGCGCTGTGGCTGGGGCTGATCGGGATGCTCGTGCTGATCGGCGGCTTCGGCGGCTGGGCCGTGTTCTCGCGAATCGCGGGGGCGGTCGTGGCGCCCGGCCTGGTCGAGGTCGAACAGCACCGGCAGGTCGTCCAGCACCCCGACGGCGGCGTCGTGGCCGAGATCCTCGTGCGCGAGGGACAGCGCGTCCAGGCCGGCGACACGCTGATCCGGCTGGACGGCTCGCTGCTGAAGACCGAACTGGCCATCGTCGAGGGGCAGTATTTCGAGGTTCTCGCCCGCCGTGGCCGGCTGGAGGCCGAGCGGGCCGACGCCGACAGCATCACCTTCCCCGACGAGCTGCGCCGGGTCGCGGCCGAGCGCCCCGAACTGCGGACCCTGATGGAGGGCCAGGTCAGCCTGTTCGAGACGCGCCGCGACACGCTGGCGCAGTCCGTGGACCAGCTGGACAAGCAGGCCGAGCAGGTCCGGCTTCAGATCGACGGGATCGACGCGCAGACGACCGCGCTGGTGACCCAGCGCGAACTGATCGGCGAGGAGTTGACCGATCAGCGCAGCCTGCTGGACAAGGGCCTGGCCCAGGCGCCCCGCGTGCTGGCGCTGGAACGCGAGGCCGCGAGCCTCGACGGCCGCCGCGGCGAGGCCGTCGCCCTGCGCGCCCAGAGCGAGGCGCGGCTGACCGAGATCGACATCACCAAGCTGAAGCAGGCCGCCGAGCGCCGCGAGACGGCCGAGACCGAGTTGCGCGACCAGGGCTATCGCGAGCTTGAGCTGGCCGAGCGCCGGCGCGGGCTGACCGAGCAGGTCTCGCGGCTCGACATCCGCGCCCCGGTCGCGGGCATCGTGCTCCAGATGCAGGTGACGACACCCCGGTCGGTCGTCCGCGCCGCCGACCCGGTGCTGCACATCGTGCCTCAGGACCGTCCGCTGGTGATCGCGGCGCGGATCGCGCCCATCAACATCGACGAGGTCAGCGCGGGCCAGGACGTCAAGCTGCGGTTCTCGGCGTTCTCGAGCCGCACGACGCCCGAGATCCAGGGCGTGCTGGCGCAGGTCTCGGCCGACGCCGTGGCCGATCAGGCGACGCAGGTGCAGTACTACCGCGCCGAAGTCACCATCCCCGAATCCGAGCGCGCCAAGCTGGGCGAGCTGGCGCTGGTCCCCGGAATGCCGGTCGAGGTGTTCATCCAGACCGGAGAGCGAAGCCCGCTGGCCTATCTGCTGCGCCCGCTGAGCGACTATTTCGTCCGGGCCTTCCGCGAAAGCTGACCGCAGGCGCGCGGCGCCGCATCCCCGCCCGACGGGGCAAGCGGCTTGCCCCTGGACGCCCCGCCGGCCTAAGCCTGTCGGGCCGGGTGGCTGACGTGGGGCCGGACCCATGGCCCGGCCGAGTGGAGAGCCAACCGATGCGGATCATCATCTGCGGCGCCGGGCAGGTCGGCTGGCAGATCGCCCGGCAGCTTTCGGGCGAAGGCAACGACATCGTCCTGATCGACCGCGACGAGCGGCTGATCCAGCAGGCCAACGAGGCGCTTGACGTGCAGGGGGTGGTGGGCCACGCCAGCCATCCCGACGCAATGGAACGCGCGGGCGCGCGCGACTGCGACCTGCTGATCGCGGCCACCGCCTCGGACGAGGTCAACATCGTCGCCTGCGAGGTCGCGCACGCCCTGTTCGACGTGCCCCGCAAGATCGCCCGGCTGCGCGCGCCGGCCTATCTCGATCCGCGCTACGCCGATCTCTACCGCGCCAACCACCTGCCGATCGACGTGCTGATCAGCCCCGAGCATGAGATCGCGCTGGCCGCGCTGAGCCGCCTGGACGCGCCCACCACGTTCGACACCGAAACCTTCATGGACGGGCGGGTGCGGATGCTGGGGCTGGCGCTGCCGGCGGATTGCCCGGTCCTGCACACGCCCCTGCGCCAGCTGGACCAGACGTTCTTCGGCCTGCGCGCGGTCGTCGTCGGCATTCGCCGGGGCACCCGGCTGTTCGCGCCCGAACCCGGCGACCAGCTGATGCCGGGCGACCAGGCCTATGTCGTGGCCGCGACCCCCGACGTGGACCGCACGCTGGACATCTTCGGCCGGCCCACGCACGGCGTGCGGCGCGTGGTCATCATCGGCGGCGGCAATGTCGGCGTGGCGGTCGCCCTGGCGCTGGAGGAGCGGGCCGAGCTGAACGTCAAGCTGATCGAGCGCGACCGCGCCCGCGCCGAGACCGCCGCCGACCTGCTGGGGCGCACCATCGTCCTGAACGGCGACGGCATGGGGGCCGACCTGATGGCCGAGGCGGGCGTCCCGCAGGCCGACGTGGTGCTGACGCTGACGCAGGACGACCGCACCAACATCCTGGCTGCCCTGCGCGCGCGGCTGGCGGGCGCGCGCATGGTGATCGCGCTGATCAACGACCCGTCCCTGATCCCGCTGGCCGCAAGCCTGGGGATCGACACGCAGATCAGCCCGCGGGCGGCCACCGTCTCGACCATCCTGCGCCACGTCCGCCGCGGCCGGGTCCGCGACGTCTATTCGCTGGGCGACGCCGAGGCCGAGCTGATCGAGGCGCAGGTGCTGGCCGGATCGGCCCTGGCCGGCACGACCGTGCGCGACATGAAGCTGCCGCGCGGGGCGCTGCTGGCCGCGGTCGAGAAGTCCGGCCAGGTGCTGAAGCCGCGCCCCGACATGCGGCTGGACCAGGGCGACCTGGTGCTGATCTTCGCGTTGGCCGGCGACATCCAGGAGGTCGAGCGCCTGCTTCAGGTCTCGGCCGACTGGTTCTGATGGGCCGCGTCGCGCGCCTGCCGGTGCTGGTGATCGCGGGCCTTGTGATGGCCGCGGCCATGCTGGTCCCGGCGATCCACGCTGCGGTCACCGGGCGCGGCGACATCGCCGCCATCTTTGCGAGCGCCTCCGCCGTGGGGCTGGTCGCAGGCGCGATCCTGGCGCTGGCGACCGAGGCGCCGCCCGCCGCCGCCCCGTCGCGGGGCGTGCTGATGACGATGATCGGGGTCTATGCCGGCCTGCCGCTGATGGCCGCCGTCCCCTTTGCCGCCGTGCAGACCGACACCGGGCTGTTTCATGCCTGGTGGGAAATGCTGTCCTGCCTGACGACCACGGGCGCCACGCTGTACGACGCCGCCCTGCTGCCGCCCAGCCTGCATCTGTGGCGCGCGACGATGGGCTGGTTGGGCGGTCTGTTCATCCTGATCGCGGCCATCGCGCTGATGGCCCCGCTGCGGGTCGGCGGGTTCGAGATCATGGACCGCTCGACCGGCGCCGACGAACGGTTCCAGCGCCTGAAGGGCGCGCCCACGGGGGCCGAACTGCGGCCGGGGCGCGACTATGCCGCCCATCTGGCCGACCCCGCGATGCGCCTGCTGCGGTGGGGCGGGGCGATCCTGCCGCTGTATCTGGGCCTGACGCTGGCGCTGTGGCTGGGGCTGATGCTGGCTGGCGAATCGGGCTTTCAGGCGCTGGTGCGCGCCATGGGCACGCTGTCGACCAGCGGGGTCGCCGCACGCGCGGGTCCGGTGGGCCAGACCGGCGGGGTGGCCGCCGAACTGATCGTGGCGGGCTTCATGCTGTTTGCCCTGTCCCGCCGCACCTGGCCGGGTGGCGGAGAGCTGCTGGCCAGCGCCCGCCTGCGCGACGACCCCGAGCTGCGGATGGCGGCCGGCCTGATCCTGCTGGTCACGGTGACGCTGTTTTTCCGCCCCTTCCTGGGCGCGTTCGAGGCTGTCGATCCGACCGGCGAGCCGCTGCCCGCCGCCGATACGCTGACGGGGGGCCTGGCGCGCGCCGCGGCGGCGGCCTGGGGCGCGGCCTTCACCGCGCTGTCCTATCTGACCACCACCGGCTGGACATCGGTTCACTGGGACGGCGCGCGGGCGTGGTCGGGTCTGTCCGCGCCGGGGCTGATGCTGGCGGGTCTTGCCATCATGGGCGGCGGCGTCGCCACCGCGGCCGGCGGGGTCAAGCTGCTGCGCGTCCACGCGCTGGCGATGCACACCCGGCGCGAACTGGACCGGACCGTCCACCCCGCCTCGATCGCGGGCGGGGGCGCCATCCAGCGGCGGCTGCGGGGCGAGGGCGCCTATCTGGCGTTCATCTTCTTCATGCTGTTCGCGCTGTCGATCGGGGTGACGATCGCTCTGGTCTCGCTGCGTCCCGTCGCGTTCGAGACGGCGACGATCCTCAGCGTGGCGGCGCTGACCAACACCGGCCAGCTGGCCGAGGCGATCCCGCTGATGGCGGTCTTTGACGGCAGCGCGGGGATCGCGGGCGCGCCGTGGCAGGGCTGGGCGGGACTGTCGGTGCTGACGAAATCGGTCCTGGCCGCCGCGATGGTTGCGGGCCGCATCGAGACGCTGGCGATCCTGGCGCTGCTGGCGCCCGCGGGCTGGCGGACGGGCGGCCGGGCGGGCTGGCTGCGCTGACACGGGGGGGGGCGCGTGCCCGGTCCCGCGTGGCGGATGGGAAACACCGCCGCGGGCTGCTGGCGGCGCATCCTTGCAAGGCTGAAATCGCTGACCTAAATGTGAACAGTGTCTGTCCAAGAACAACAAAAAGGGCGCCCCGCATGGCCGGCGACAAGCAGAACCTCCAGGATGCGTTTCTGAACCATGTCCGCAAGGCCAAGGTGCCGGTCACGATCTTTCTGATCAACGGCGTCAAGCTTCAGGGCGTCATCACCTGGTTTGACAATTTCTGCGTCCTGCTGCGCCGCGACGGGCAGTCGCAGCTGGTCTACAAGCACGCGATCTCGACCGTCATGCCGGGCCAGCCCATCAGCCTGTACGAAGGCGAGGACTGATTGGCCGAGACGTTCGAAACGCAGCAGCGCCCGACCCGCGCCTTCGTGGTCCATCCCGACCTGGGCGACCGCCGCGACCAGCGGCGCGCCCCCGAGCTGGCGCTGGAGGAGGCGGTGGCCCTGGCCCGCGCCCTGCCCGCGATCGAGGTCGTGGGCGCAACCGTCGCCAAGCTGCGCAACCCCTCGCCCGGCATGCTGTTTTCCTCGGGCAAGCTGGAGGAGGTCGGGGCCGAGATCGCCGCGGCCGCCGACGGCGAGGGGGCAGAGCTGGTGCTGATCGACGGCCCCGTGACCCCGGTGCAGCAGCGCAACCTGGAAAAGCACCTGAACGTCAAGATCCTGGACCGCACGGGCCTGATCCTGGAAATCTTCGCCGACCGCGCCCGCACCCGCGAGGGCGTGCTTCAGGTGGAACTGGCCGCGCTGTCCTATCAGCGCACGCGGCTGGTGCGCGCCTGGACCCACCTGGAACGCCAGCGCGGCGGCTTCGGCTTTGTCGGCGGCCCCGGCGAGACGCAGATCGAGGCCGACCGGCGCGCCATCGACGACCAGATGATCCGCCTGCGCCGGCAGCTGGACCGCGTGGTCAAGACCCGCACCTTGCATCGCGCCGCGCGGGCCAAGGTGCCCTATCCGATCGTCGCGCTGGTCGGCTATACCAACGCCGGGAAATCGACGCTGTTCAACCGCCTGACCGGGGCCGAGGTGGTGGCCGAGGACATGCTGTTCGCCACGCTCGACCCGACAATGCGGGCGATCAACCTGCCCGGCGCGGATGGCGAGGCGCGGGGGCGGCGCGTCATCCTGTCCGACACGGTGGGCTTTATCAGCGACCTGCCGACCGAACTGGTCGCGGCCTTCCGCGCAACGCTGGAGGAGGTGCTGGAGGCCGATCTGATCCTGCACGTCCGCGACATCAGCCATCCCGAGACCGAGGAGCAGGCCGCCGACGTGGGCGACATCCTCGACAGCCTGGGCGTGGACGAGGACGTGGCCCTGATCGAGGTCTGGAACAAGATCGACGCGCTGTCCCCCGACACCCGTGCCGCGCTGCGGCGCACCGATTCGCGCCGTGCAGACGTGCAGGCGGTCAGCGCCCTGACCGGCGAGGGGCTGGACGACCTGGTCGCCGCGATCGACGCCCGCCTGGCCGAGGTGCTGGACGAGCACCGATCCGAGGCGGTGGTGACGATCCCCCATGACGACGGCCGCCGCAGGGCCTGGCTGCATGCGGCCGGTGTGGTCGAGGGCGAGGAGACGGCGGACGACGCGCAGCGCCTGCGCGTCCGCTGGACCGACCGCCAATGCCGCGCGTTTCAGGCCCTGGACAGCACCGCCGACCCGAAGGCCGAGGACGACGAAAGCGACGATGCCCCGGCCGGTCGCACGCCCGGCGGCTGGGACCCGCTCGCCCGCGACTGAGGGCGTGCGCGGGGGCGCTGCCCCGACGCCGCTGTTGGCGCGCGCCGGTTGCCTCGCCCGTCCGCGCGCGGCGACAGGTGAGGCGCGCCCTGCCCTGACGCCAACGCAGGCGTACCCATCGCCAGCCTTGCCATCAGGCCGGCTGGGGCCCGCACGCTTGCAGCGATGACCTGCACGTCTGCCGCCAGCGGCGCGCAGGCCGAATGCCGGGTGCCGGGTCCGCGCAACGTTCGTCCGCTTGCAGTCGCGGCCTGTCCCTGCCCACGACGGTGTGCGAGGCCGCCACCTCGGCCCGTTGCCGCAGGGGGACTGGCCCGCCTGCGACCGCGGCCGTTCCCTCGGGCGAACGCGCCGGCACGCGGCCCGGCGTGCCTAGGTTCCCATGACCTCTTCCTCGATCCGTCCGCCCACGACGCCCAGCGACTTCAGCTTGCGGTGCAGGGCGGATCGCTCCATGCCGACGAACTGCGCGGTGCGGCTGATGTTGCCGCCGAAGCGGTTGATCTGCGTCAGCAGGTAATCCCGCTCGAACAGCTCGCGCGCCTCGCGCAGGGCCAGCGCGGTGATCTGCGGGCCCAGCGCCAGCGTCTCGCCGGCGTCGTGCGACGGGCCCTGCGGCTGCAGCTCGGCCGGCTGGATCGGGCCGGTGCCGTCGCCCAGGATCAGGACGCGCTCGATCACGTTGCGCAGCTGGCGGATGTTGCCCGGCCAGCGCATCGCCTGCAGCGCGGCGATGCTGTCCTCGGGCAGCGCCCGGGCGGGCAGGCCTTGGCTGGCGTGGAACTGGTTGATGAAATGGCGCGCCAGCTCGGCGATGTCCTCGCGCCGTTCGCCCAGGGCCGGAACGGGGACGGGGACGACGTTCAGCCGGTCGAACAGCTCCTGCCGGAACCGCCCCGCGGCGATCTCGGTCGCCAGGTCCCGGTTTGTGGACGAGATCACCCGCAGGTCCACGCGCACCCGGTCGCTGCCGCCCGCCCGCGTGAACTGCTGTTCGGTCAGCACGCGCAGGATCTTGGGCTGGGTGCCCAGCGGCATGTCGGCGACCTCGTCGAAATAGATGACGCCGCCGTGCGCCTGCTCCAGCAGTCCCGGCTCGACCCCCCGCTCGGGCGTCTCGCGGCCGAACAGCACCTCCTCCATCCGGTCGGGCGCGATCGAGGCGCAGGGAACGGTGACGAACGCCGCGCCCGCGCGCGGGCTGTGGGCGTGGATGTAGCGGGCGGCCAGCTCCTTGCCGGTGCCCGGCTCGCCGGTCAGCATGACCCGGCCGTTGGACTTGGCCACCTTGTCGAGATTGTCGCGCAGCCGGCGGAAGGGCGCGGAATGGCCCAGCATCTCGGTCGAGGCGACCTCCTTGCGGCGCAGCTGGGCGTTCTCGCGGCGCAGGCGGCTGGTTTCCATGGCGCGCGTGATCACGACCATCAGCTGGTCGATGTTGAAGGGCTTTTCGATGAAGTCATAGGCGCCCTGCTTGATCGCGGCGACCGCGATCTCGATGTTGCCGTGGCCCGAGATGATGACCACGGGCACGTCGGGGTTGTTGCGCTTGACCTGCTTGAGGATGTCGATGCCGTCCATCCGGCTGTCCTTCAGCCAGATGTCCAGGATCATCAGCGCCGGTTCCTCGGCGTTGATCGCGGCCAGCGCCTCGTCGGCGTTGGCGGCCACCCGCGTGGCATAGCCCTCGTCCCGCAGGATGTCGGCGATCAGTTCGCGGATGTCGCGTTCGTCGTCGACGATCAGAATGTCGCTCATGTGCCTGTCGCCTCTTCGGTTCTGGTTTTTCGCGCCGCCGCCAGCCGGACGGGCTGGCGTTCGCGCGGCAGTCGGATTTCGGCCATCGCACCGCGGTGGCCATCGCCCTCGGGGGCCGCGTCGGTCAGGATCAGCTGGCCGCCGTGTTCCTCGACGATCTTCTTGACGATAGGCAGGCCCAGGCCGGTGCCGCCCGATTTCATCGTCACATAGGGCTCGAACAGGCGCGAGCGGTCCTCGGGCAGGCCCACGCCGTTGTCGGTGATGCGGATCGTGACCGCGTCCGGGCGCGCCTGCAGGGTGACGGCGACGCGGGGCTGCCAGTCGCCGGGGGCGCGGTCGCGCAGCGCCTCGCCCGCATTCTTCAGCAGGTTGGTGAACACCTGGCCCATCATGCCGGGGTCGCAGTCCACGATCACCGGCTGGTCCGGGATGTCGACCGCAAGCGCCGCCCCCAGCGCCTCGCGTTGCAGGGTGACGGCCTCGTGCAGCAGCCGCGCCAGATCGGTTTCCTTGCGATCGGGCTCGGGCATCCGGGCAAAGCGCGAGAACTCGTCCACGATCCGGCGCAGATCGCCGGTCTGGCGGATGATCACCTCGGTATACTGCGCCAGCGCCTCGCGGTCCTCGTCGGTGGCCGCCAGCTTGCCGAACTTGCGCCGGATGCGTTCGGCCGACAGCTGGATGGGGGTCAGCGGGTTCTTGATCTCGTGCGCCACGCGGCGGGCCACGTCCCCCCAGGCGGCCATGCGCTGGGCCGTGACCAGTTCGGTCACGTCGTCAAAGGCGATCACATAGCCCTCGATGGCGCCAGCGTCGGACAGGCGGGCCGCCATGCGCACCAGCAGGCTTTCCATGTGCCCGTCGCGCATCAGCCGCACCTCGTCCTGGACGCTTTCGGCGACGGACTGGCCCAGCCGGGTGAACAGCGGGGCGAACTCGGGCACGGCCTGCGCCAGCGGCACGTCCTGGCGCCCGGCGGGGTCGAGGCCCAGCAGACGCGTGGCCGAGCGGTTCAGGAAGTCGATCTCGCCCGCCGCATCCAGCCCGATCACCCCCGATGTGACCGACGACAGGACGCTGTCGAACAGCCGCCGCTGGTCGTCCGCCGCGCGATAGCTGTCGACCAGCTCGTCGCGCTGGGCCTTGAGCTGGCGGGTCATCTGGTTGAAGTTCTCACCCAGCGTCTGAATCTCGTCCCCCGTGTCGGACCGGGGCACCTGCACGTTCAGGTTGCCTGCGCCGACCTCCTGGGAGGCGGCGGCCAGCCGCCCGATGGGGCGCGACAGCCGTTCGGCGAACCACAGCCCGGCCCAGATCGCCGCTGCCACCAGCAGCAGCGCAAAGCCCAGATAGACCAGCGAGAACTCGAACAGCACGCGCGACCGGGTCTGTTCAAGTTGCTGGTAAAGGCCCACGGTGGCGCGCGTCTTGTCCAGCAGCCCCAGCAGCTCGCCGTCCACGTCACGGGTGACATACAGATAGCGGTTGGGCAGCCGCGGCATCGCGACCAGCGCGCGGAACTCGTTGTTGTCCCAGTCCTCGATCAGCACCAGCCCGTCCGTCTGGGCGGCCCGGAACTGCTCGGGCGCGGGCTGTTCGTACCAGAACCGATAGCTGCGTTCGCCCCGCGCCCGGATCGCGCCGGTGCCGTCGATGACATAGGCCTCGCGCAGGCCGCGCTGGATCAGGCCCTGCCCTTCGGTCAGCACGGCGCGCAGGGCGCCGTCGTCGATCAGGGGCGCCACGCGGGCCGCGTCGTCGATGACCCGCGCCAGCAGCCGGGCGTCGGCGGTCAGGTCGCGGCGATGCTCGTTCTGATAGGCCTCGGCCGCCGACAGCGAGGTGGCGACGACCTGCTGGACCCGTTGGGAAAACCAGCCCTCAAGCCCGATGTTGACGGTCAGCCCGGCGAACAGCGCGACCAGCACCGTGGGCACCAGCGCGATGCCGGCGAAGACGCCGACCAGGCGCATGTGCAGCCGCGACCCGGCGGCGGCGTTGCGCCGGGCGGCCACCATGCGCGCCAGCCGCGCGCCCACCAGCCCGACCAGCAGCAGGATGTAGATCAGGTCCGCCAGCAGCACGAGCCGCAGCGCCGTGCTTTCGGACGTGGTGCCCAGCGGCCCCATCACGGCATAGGTAGCGAGGGCAAGCACCGGCCCCAGCACGGCAAGCGCCAGCCCCGCCGCGCCCTGCACGCGACGCCGCCGGCGCAGTCGCGCCAGCCTGTCCCAGGATGTCCCTGCAAGGGCTTGTGCCACCTGCCTGCCTCGCTCGGTCTGCCGCTGTTGTCGCGGCTTACTGTGGCGCGGGCGTTACGCCGCCCGTCGCATCTGTGACCGTTTTACATCAGGCGGCGGCGGCGTGTCACCTCGATATTCAGGTCGTTCACCTTCTTGCGAAGCGTATTGCGGTTGATGCCCAGAAGCTCGGCGCAGCGCAGCTGGTTGCCGCCCGAGGCGTCCAGCGCGATCTGGATCAGGGGCCGCTCGATCTCGCGCAGGATGCGGTCGTACAGCCCGGCGGGCGGCAACTGATCGCCGTGCAGGTCGAAATAGCGTTGCAGGTGCTGCTCGACGGACTCGGCCAGCCGTCCGGTCGGTCCGGCCATCGCCGCGGCCTGGGGCAGGGCGGACGCCTCGGGCGTGGCGGGGCCGGCGGTGCGGGCGACGGGGGGCGCGGCCGGCCCCGCCGCATAGCCCGCAGCCCCGCCCAGCGCGGCGCGCACCTCGTCGGCGCCGATGTCGGGGGCGCTGCCGGTGACGGCCAGGCGGCGCAGCAGGTTTTCCAGCTCGCGCACGTTGCCGGGAAAGGGATGGGCGCGCAGCACCTCGGCCGCGTCCTGGCCCAGGGTGCGGCCGGGCAGGCCCTGCCCGGCGGCGCGCGCCAGCAGATGCCGCGCCAGCGGCGGGATGTCGTCCAGCCGCGCCCGCAGCGGCGGCACCGTCAGCACAAGCCCCGCCAGCCTGTAATACAGGTCCTGCCGCAGCCGCCCGGCCGCCATCTCGGCCATCGGATCGGGGCCGGTCGTGGCCACCAGCCGGGGCGCGCGGGCACGGTCGGGGCCGCTCTCGGCGCTTTCGATCAGCCCGACCAGGCGTCCCTGCACCGTCGGGTCCAGGCTGCCCGCATCCTCGATCAGCAGGGTGCCGCCGGTGGCCCGCACCATCGCGTCGCCCAGTGCGTCGAGCGCGTCGGCAGGCGTCAGGCGAACCAGCGCCGCGCCCTTGCGGTCGCCGAACTCGTGCAGCGCCCGCGCCACGGTGGTGCGGCCGGACCCCGATTCGCCCGCGACGATCACCGGCAGGTCGGCATTCACGACGCGGGCCAGCGTGCGAAACAGCGCCTGCATCGCCGGCGCGCGGCCGACCAGCGCCGCGGCGGGATCGGTCGCCGGCGTCTCCGCTCCCTCTGCCCCGCCGTCGCCCGGATTGGCGCCCGTGGCCCGGCGCGGACGGCGCGACAGCCCCGCCCGCACCCGCGCCATCAGGTCGGGCAGGTCGAACGGCTTGGGCAGATAGTCGAAGGCGTCCGCCTCGGTCGCGCGGATCGTGGTGACGATGGTGTTCTGGGCCGAGATCACGATCACCGGCAGGTCGGCGCGCGTGCGGCGGATCTGGGGGATCATGTCGATGCCGTTGCCGTCGGGCATCATCACGTCGGTGACGACCAGGTCGCCGCGCCCCTCCTCGACCCAGCGCATCAGCTGCGACAGCGTGCCCGTGGCATGGACCCGGCAGCCGGCGCGGGTCAGCGCCTGCGTCAGCACGGTGCGGATGGTGCGGTCGTCATCGGCGATCAGGACGGTGCCATCCATCGACGGTCTCCTTCAGCGGGGCGGTTCGGGGTGGCGAGAGTCGGGACGGTGGGGGTGGGGGCCTCGCGGATCGGGCGCGCGGGGCAGCGACAGGCGGAACAGGGTGCGGCCGGGCTGGCTGTCCACGCGGATGCGCGCGCCATGGTCGGTGACGATCTTGCCGACAAGCGCCAGCCCAAGGCCGGTGCCGTTCTCGCGCCCGGACACGAAGGGCTCGAAGATCTGGTCGGCGATCGCATCCGGGATGCCGGGGCCGTTGTCCTCGATCTCGACCTGCAGGGGCAGAGGCTCGCCGGTGTCGGCGCGCACGGTCCCGTCATAGGCGGTGCGGATGCGGATCAGGGGATCGGGCGGCGGCGCGCGCCCCAGCGCCTCGGCCGCGTTGCGCAGCAGGTTCTGGACCAGCTGCACCATGGCGTCGGCATCGACCAGCGCCGGCGGCAGCGAGGGGTCATAGTCGCTGACCATCCGCGGCGCACGGCCCGTCAGCTCGAAGATGCGGCGCGCGCGGTCCAGCACGTCGTGGATGTTGACCGCCCCCCGCCGCGGGGGCGAGGTGTCGCCGAATCGTTCCACCTGGTCCATCAGCGCCACGATGCGACGGCTTTCGGCGACGATCAGGTCGGCCAGGTCGCGGTCCTCGGGGCCCAGTCCCTGCCGCAGCAGCTGCGCGGCGCCGCGGATGCCGGCCAGCGGGTTCTTGATCTCGTGGGCCAGCATCTCGGCCATGCCGATGGCGGCGCGGGCGCCGCGGCGGGGCGGCTCGACCCCGTCGCCGTCCGGCACGATGGCGGCCACGGACCCGCCGCCGGGCAGCGCCGACAGATGGACGGCGCCGCGCCGCAGGGTCCAGCCCCCGGCACGGTCGCCGATCTGAAAGGTCACGCGGCGGCGGTGGACAGGCTCCTCGGAGGCGGCGGCCGCGGCCAGCAGGGCGGGCACCTCGGCGGCGACGCGCAGGCGCGCAAACAGCGACGGATCGCCGGGCGACAGTCCCCGGACCGACCGCGTGGACAGGTTCAGCCACCGCTCGGCCGCCTCGTTCAGGCGCAGAAAGCGCCCCTGGGCGTCGAACAGCACGACCGGCAGCGGCAGCCCGGCAAAGCCCGCCGCGGCGGCAGCCGCGTCGTCGTGGCCGTTGCCGGGCGGCGCGGTCATGCCGCGCGCCCCGGAAACGGCCGCGCCCCTGCGCCGGAAAACACCGCGGCGATGGCCCGGCGGGCGGCAGCCGCGTCGGCGGCGGCCATCAGCGCCCGCCGTGCGGCCGCGGGGTCGGGCAGGTCGGCGGCCTCGGCGTACCAGCCCAGGTGCTTGCGGGCGACGCGCAGGCCCAGGTCGGCGCCATAATGGGACAGGATGTCGTCGTGATGGGCCGCGACCGCATCGGCCAGCGCCGCCCCCTGCGGCACCACGGGCGCGGGTGCGCCGTGCAGGGCGTGGGCGATCTGGGCCACCCGCCACGGCGCCCCCTGCGCGCCGCGCCCGATCATCACCGCATCCGCCCCCGAGGCCGCCCGCGCCGCCCGCGCGCTGGCGGCGTCCACGATGTCGCCGTTGGCGACCAGCGGCAGGCCGGGCACCGCGTCGCGCACGGCGCGGATGGCCGACCAGTCGGCGCGCCCGGTATAGAACTGCGCCCGCGTGCGGCCGTGAACGGCGATCATCCGCACGCCAGCGTCCCGCGCGCGCCGCGCCAGCTCGGGCGCGTTCAGGCAGTCGTCGTCCCAGCCCAGCCGCATCTTCAGCGTCACGGGCAGGTCGGGAACGGCGGCCACGACGGCCTCGATCAGGGCCAGCGCCCGGTCGGGTTCGCGCATCAGGGCCGCGCCGGACAGCCCGCCCGTCACCTTTTTCGCCGGGCACCCCATGTTGATGTCGATGATCCGCGCCCCCATGCCGGCCACGATGCGCGCGGTCTCGGCCATCGCCTGCGCCTCGCGCCCGGCGATCTGGACGCTGACCGGCACGTCACCCTGGGTCCGGGCCTTGGCGCGCACCGCGGCGCGGGTGGAGGGGCGCGGCGTCACCATCTCGGTCGAGGCGACCATCTCGCTGACCACCAGCCCCGCGCCATGCGCGGCGACCGCGCGGCGGAACGGCAGGTCGGTGATCCCCGCCATGGGGGCAAGGAACACCGGCGGGTCCAGCGCAAAGGGGCCAAGGCGGATCGGATCAGCGGTCATGTCTGCAAGCTCTAGTCACCCGGGGCACCCGCGACAGGGGCCTGCCCCGCCCCGCCGCTGGGACGGGCCCCCTGCGATGCGGATTGCCTGTTCGCGCACAGCCATGCACAAAAAAGCGGCAGCTTGCAAACACGACATCGGGATTGCCCGCGCCCTTGCCCAGGCGGCAGTAGAAATGCGACATGAACGGCAAGGGCTGTTGGCCGCGCGGCGTCCCGCGCCCTAGGCTGGCGGCACAGACCTGATGTGCAGGAGGCGCATGTGTTCCTGTCGGTATTCGACCTGTTCAAGGTGGGGGTGGGCCCGTCCTCGTCGCACACGATGGGGCCGATGGTGGCCGGGGCGCGGTTTCTTGACCGATTGCGGGCGGCGCCGTTCCAGGCGCACGGGCTGCGTGCCAGCCTGCACGGCAGCCTGGCGTTCACCGGCAAGGGCCATGCCACCGACCGGGCGACCATCCTGGGGCTGGCGGGGTTCAGCCCCGACACGCTGGACCGCGACCGGGCGGACGCGGTCCTTGCGGCCAACCGCACGGATCATCAGCTGTCGCCGCCCGGACTCGGCACGCTGCGGTTCGATCCCGACCGCGACCTGATCTTCGATTTCGACCGGCCGCTGCCCGGCCATGCCAACGGCATGATCCTGATGGCGACCGACGCGCAGGGCGACGTGATCCTGTCGGAAACCTATTACTCGATCGGCGGCGGATTCGTTCTGACGGCGGACGAGATGGCCGCCCGCGGCGACGAAAGCCGCACCGACGCCACGCCGCGCGTGCCGCATCCGTTTTCCACCGCCGCCGAGATGCTGGCGATGGCCCGCGCCTCGGGCAAGTCCATCGCGCAGATGAAGCTGGAGAACGAGCGCGTCCACCGCAGCGATGCCGAAATCCGGCAGGGCCTTGCCCGGCTGTGGCAGGTGATGCGCGACTGCATGGACCGCGGACTGGCGCAGGGCGGCACCCTGCCCGGCGGCCTGAACATCCGCCGCCGCGCGCACGGCATCCATCAGGCGCTGCTGGCCGAACGCGGCATGAACCAGACCGCGCCCCATATCATCAACGACTGGATGTCGACCTATGCCATGGCGGTGAACGAGGAGAACGCGGCAGGCGGCCAGGTCGTGACCGCGCCCACCAACGGCGCGGCCGGCGTCGTGCCCGCGGTGATCCGCTATTGGCTGGACCATGTGCCGGGCGCGTCCGAAAGCCAGCTGCCCGAGTTCCTGCTGACCGCCGCCGCGATCGGCGGGCTGGTCAAGCACAACGCCAGCATCTCGGGCGCCGAGGCGGGCTGCCAGGCCGAGGTCGGCAGCGCCAGCGCCATGGCGGCCGCGGGGCTGGCGGCGGTCCTGGGCGGCACGCCCGAGCAGGTCGAGAACGCCGCCGAGATCGCGCTGGAGCATCACCTTGGCATGACCTGCGACCCGGTGGCGGGGCTGGTGCAGGTGCCCTGCATCGAGCGCAACGGCCTGGGCGCGATCAAGGCGGTCAGCGCCGCCAGCCTGTCGCTGCGCGGCGACGGGGCGCATTTCGTGCCCCTGGACGCCGCGATCGAGACGATGCGCCAGACCGGCCGCGACATGTCGGACAAGTACAAGGAAACCTCGCTGGGCGGGCTGGCGGTCAACGTCCCGAACTGTTGACGGCAAGACGCCGCGCAGCCGGGCGGATTTCGCATCCCTATGGGCGGCGTGCGCTTGTCAGGACAGGTGCGCCTGTCTAAGGCTGGCATCAAAGAACAAGCCTTGAGCGACGGACAGGACCTGACATGACATCCCGCTTTGCCTTGCTGGCCCTGCCGCTGGCACTGGCCGCCTGCGACGCCCAGTCGCGGGCCGACTTTCGCATGCCCTGGGACCAGCCCGCGCCGCCGGCCGTGGCGCCCGTCGATCCCAACGCGCCGCCCAAGCCGGCGATCCCCGACCCGACCGGCGCCTCGCCGCTGGACCAGCCGCTGGAGGTGGGGGGCGCCACCGCACCCGTCGCCACCGCCGAGCGCAAGACGCTGGAGGCCACGAGCTTCGTCGCCGCGGGCGAGGGATGGAGCGCGACGGTCAGCGACGGCTCGGCCCGTTTCGAGCGGCCCGGCGCCAGGGCCGCGACCGTGGCGGTCAAGCGCGTTCCCTATGCGGGCGGGGTCGAGTACATCGGCACGCTGAACGACCAGCCGTTTGCGCTGACCATCCGCAGCGCGGACTGCGGCGACCAGCCGATGACCGCCATGCTGCGCGCCAACGGTGCCCGCTTTGCCGGTTGCGCGACGCCGGGGGTCCCCGCCGCGACCGGCCCCGCCGCAGCAAGCGCGACGCCGAAAGCCAAACCCGACGCCGTCCCGACCGCTGCCGCGGCGGCCACGACCGCAGAGCTCGGTTCGGCGCCTATCGGTTCGGCCCGACCACCGCGGGCCTGATGCCATCCGGCCGGGGCGGGCCCGCCGCCCCGCCGACCGTTTCCGGCCCCCACCGCCCCGCCAGCGCGGGCCATGCCCAGGATGCTGGGCTCGTCTGCCGGCCCGCCCGGTTCCGACCGTGAAAGGACAGACCCGATGACGCCCCGCCGCACCCGCCCGACGCTGCACACGCGCCGCCTGCTGGCCACGGCCATTCCCGCGGCGCTGCTGGCCCTGGCGCCGATGAACGTGGCGCCCACCGCCGCCCTGGCCGAGCCGATGATCGGCACGATGATGAACCGCTATGGCCTGCCGGGCCTGATCGACACGCCCACCGCCGAGATGCTGCCGGACGCCACGCTGGCCGCGACCGTGTCGGTGTCGCAGTTGGACGAGCGGACCGGCCTTACCTTTCAGCTGATCCCGCGGATGAGCGTGGCGCTGCGCTATGGCAAGTTCGACAGCACCGAACAGCGCCGCGGCTATATCCGCGACCGCTCGTTCGACCTGCGCTTCCAGATCCTCGACGAGGCCGAGAACGGCTGGAGGCCGGCCATCGCCGTGGGCCTTCAGGATGCCGTGGGCACCGGGTTCTATTCGGCCGAATACCTGGTGGCGACCAAGACACTGAACCCGCGGCTGCGCGTCACGGCGGGTCTGGGCTGGGGCCGCCTCGCCTCGTCCGGGGGGCTCGGCTCGATCATTGGCGACCGGCCCGGTCCCGACGAGGGCACCGGCGGGCAGCTGAACGCCAACCAGTGGTTCAAGGGCGAGGTCGCGCCCTTTGCCGGCGTGCAGTGGAAGGCGACCGACCGGCTGACGCTGGCGGCCGAATATTCCGGCGATGATTACGCCTGCGAGACCGGCGACGCCGACAACTGCGCGCGCCGTCCCTGGGTCAGCGACGACGATCCGCTGAAGAACAACATCAACCTGGGGTTCGCCTGGCAGGGCGGCCCGGCGTGGCAGGTCGGTGGCTATCTGCTGGGCGGCAAGCACGCGGGCATCCAGGTCTCGCTGGCGCTGAACCCCAAGCAGTCGCCCTATCCGTCCGGGCTGGAAAAGGCGCCCGCGCCGGTGCGCCCGCGCGCGGCGCCCGCCGCCGACCCCGAGGGGTGGTCGGGCGCCTGGTCGGCCGACCCGACCGCGCAGCCCGCCATCCAGCGGGCCCTGGCCGACGCCCTGGCGAAAGAAGGGCAGACGCTTGAATCCATGGTGCTGACGGCCGACCGGGCCGAGGTCCGCATCCGCAACAACCGCTATATGCAGCAGGCCCAGGCGGTCGGCCGGACGGCGCGGCTGATGACCCGCGCCCTGCCGCCGTCAGTGGACACGCTGGTCGTGACCTCGGTCGAGGACGGGATTCCCACCTCGTCGGTGGTCATGCGCCGCGCCGATGTCGAGCGGCTGGAGAACACCGAGGCCGGCCAGATCGCCAACGCCGCCGTGCTGACCGACGCCGTTGCCCGTCCCGCGGGCCTGGTGGGGACCCCCGGGACCCTGCCCCGGTTCCAATGGTCGCTGCGCCCCTATTACAGCACCGGCCTGTTCGATCCCGACGAGCCGTTCCGCTACGAAGTGGGCGCGGCGCTGAGTTCCAGCTATGAGCTGCTGCCCGGCCTGCTGGTCAAGGGCACGCTGCGCCAGCGCCTGTTCGGCAACGCCGAGCAGGACGCGCCCGGCACGATGACGGTCGAAGAATACGAGGCGATGAGCGTCGAGGAGGTCACGGCCCAGAATGGAGGCGTCTATCGCGTCCGGTCCGACGGGAGGATGTACTCCGGCAACGACTCGCCGCAGGTGCCGGAGCTGACGCTGAACTGGTACGCCCGGCCCACGCCCACGACCTATACCCGCGTCACCGTCGGCCTGCTGGAGCGGATGTACGCCGGCGTCTCCGGCGAGGCGCTGTGGAAGCCGGTCAACTCGCCCCTGGGGCTTGGGGTCGAAATCAACCGCGTGCGCAAGCGCGACTTCCGCGACGCGTTCGAGTTCATCGACTATGAGGTCACGACCGGCCATGTCTCGGCCTATTACGAGTTCGGCAACGGCTTTGTCGGGCAGGTGGACGCCGGCCGCTATCTGGCGGGCGACAACGGCGCGACCCTGTCGCTGACGCGCGAATTCCCCAGCGGCTGGCAGGTCGGGGCCTTCGTCACCAAGACGAACCTCAGCGAGGAGGAGTTCGGCGAAGGCTCGTTCGACAAGGGCATCACGATCCGCGCGCCGTTGGCGTGGGCCATCGGGACGCCCACCAAGCGCACGGTCGGCGGCACGCTGGGGTCGCTGAACCGCGATGGCGGCCAGCGGCTCAGGGTGGACGGACGGCTGTATGACACGGTCCGCGACAGCCACGGCACGCGGATGTATGACGGATGGGGGAAATTCTGGCGATGACCGTGACGTTCACCCGCGGCCTTGTTGCCGCGCTGGCGCTGGCCGCCCTGGCCGCCTGCGGCAACACCCGGTCGGACGGGCCGACGACGCTGGACATCGGGCGCCAGCTGGTGGGGCAGGTTCTGTCGGGCCGGCAGTCCGCCCCCGCGGCGCCCGCCCCGGACCCGCAGGCCATGGCGGCCGAGGCGCTTGCGGTCAACAAGGGCCCGCTGATCATGGTGGGGCTGGAAAGCCTGGGCACCACGCAGGTTCTGGCCCTGACCGGCGAGAACGGCGGCATGCGGACCTACATGACCGAGAGCGAGCAGGCGGTGATCCTGCGCGGGTTCATGCTGACGGGCACGCGGGGCCTGGGCAACGATCTGTCGGTGGCCGAGGCGTCGGGGACGGCGGCCCTGGTCGGCGCGGGCCGGTCGGGAACGGCGCAGCGGACGATGCGCTATTTCTCTGCCGACGGGCTGGAACGGCCCTTGGTCTTCGACTGCCAGATCGGTCCCGGCCCCCGCCCGGGCGTCATGATCGAGGATTGCACCGGCCACGGGCTGAGCTTTCAGAACAGCTATCTGCCGGGCGCGGGCGTGTCGCGGCAGTGGATCGGCCCCGTGCTGGGCTATGCGACCGTGCAGACGCTGCGGCCCTGATCGCCGCCGCCCCGAACGATGAAGGCCCGAACAATGAAACCCCGCCGGTCCGGCGGGGTTTTTTCGTGTTCGTCGAGGGCCCATCAAGGCCGGTAGGGCGGGAATTTGTGCGCTTGCGTGTCCGGAAAATGAAAAGGGCCAGTCCGAAAACTGGCCCCAAATCAGTAATAATCCTTCAGGATTATCAGTTGGTGGTGTCATCACCATCCGTGTCGTCGTCATCATCGTCGTCGTCCGAGGCGACGGCCGCGATCACGCCCAGCAGCAGCAGGGCGGGAACGACCAGACCGGCGTTCGAGGAAGCGGGCTGGGTGTCGACGACAACCGGCTCGACGTCGACGACGGGGGCGACATAGCCACCGGCCAGAGCGGTCGAAGCCGACAGGCCGAGGGCCAGAGCGAAGGTAGCAAATTTCATCATGATCATGCTCCGTACTTTTTTGAAGGCTGCCAGTCCGACAGCATCGAGGCGACAGTTGCACAAACCCCCGATCTTGAAAAGCGCGTTTGCTCCTCGCCATCGGCCGGGTCGGGGCCACTGTTGCATATCGGCCAACAACTTGCAGGGGGGTCGGTTCCGTCCCCGCAAGCGTTCTGCGGGACTGTGGCCGTAATGAGACGCTAGCCCCGGACGGCCGCCACCGCGCCAAAGACGACCGCGGCGGCGACCACGATCGAGGGGCCCGCGGGCGTGTCCCAGCGCAGGCTGCCGGCCAGGCCCGCGATCACGGCGCCCGCCGCGATGGCGCTGGCGGTGACCGCCATGCGTTCGGGTGTGGCGCTGATCATCCGCGCGGCGGCCGCTGGCACGATCAGCATCGCCGACACCAGCAGCGCGCCCACGATCCGAAGCGCCACCGCGACGACAATGGCCAGGGCCATCGCCAGGATCATCCGCTCGCGCGCGGGGTCGATGCCCGCGGCCATCGCAAGCTCCTCGTTCACCGTGGCGGTCACCAGCCGCTGCCAGCGCCAGACCAGCAGCGCCAACACCGCAAGCGAGCCCGCCCAGATCCAGGCCACGTCGGTCCGGGTGACCGACAGGATGTCCCCGAACAGGAACGCGTCCAGGTTCAGCCCGCCCCCCGGCGCCAGGCTGGCCGCCACCAGCCCCAGCGCCAGCGCCGAATGCGCCATCACCCCCAGCGTGGCGTCCGCGCCCTGACCGCGCCGCGCCAGCCGCGCCACCAGCGCGGCCATCGCCAGCGCCACGGCCAGCACGCCCAGGCCCACCGGCAGGTCCGCCGCCAGCGCCAGCGCCACCCCCAGGATCGCCGCGTGGGCGGTCGCGTCCCCGAAATAGGCCATGCGCCGCCAGACCACGAACGACCCCAGCGGCCCCGCCGCCACGGCCAGCCCCAGCCCCGCCAGCCCGGCGCGCAGCAGGAAATCCTCAATCATGGCGGCAGTCGGCTGCAGGCCGGGGGATGGCGGCGCCGGGCCCCTCGCCGTCGTGGCGGTGGTCGTGGTGATGGCGATACAGCGCCAGCGTCCCCTGCCCGTCGCCGAACAGCGCGCGATAGGCAGGCGCGGCGCTGACGTCCTCGGGCGTGCCCTCGCAGCAGATATGGCCATTCAGGCACAGCACCCGGTCGGAGGCGCGCATCACCACCAGCAGGTCATGGCTGACCAGCAGGACGGCGGCGCCGGTCTCGGCCCGCAACGACTCGATCAGACGATAAAAGGCGACGGTGCCGGGCTGGTCCAACCCCTGGGTCGGCTCGTCCAGCACCAGCAGCTGCGGCCGCGTCAGCAGCGCCCGCGCCAGCAGCACCCGCTGGAACTGCCCGCCCGACAGCGCCGCGATCTGCCGCCGTTCCAGCCCCGCGACGCCGGTGCGCGCGAGCGCGGCGGCCGCCCGGTCGTCGCCCACGCGCTGCGGCAGCGACAGAAAGCGCCGCACGGTCATCGGGATCGCGGCGTCCATCTGCACCCGCTGCGGCACATAGCCGATCCGCAGTCCCGGCGCCCGCGCCAGCCGCCCGCCGTCCAGCGGCAGGTGGCCCAGCAGGGCGCGAATCAGCGTGGACTTGCCCGACCCGTTCGGGCCGACGACGGTGACGATCTCGCCCGGCGCGACGGTCAGCGACACGCCCCGCAGCACCGGGGTCTCCAGTCCGGCGCGGGTCACGGTCAGGTCGTGCGCGGCGATCAGCGGCGGTTGGACGCAGGCCGACGACAGGGACGGCGCGCTCATGCAGGATCGACCGCGGCGCAGGCGGGGCACAGGCCCAGCGCCTCGATCGTCAGCCGCTCGACCCGGAACCCGCCCGCCGTTCGGCCAAGGGCTGCGCCCGCGGGGGCTGCGTCGGCTTCGGCCACGCGCTGGCAGGCGCGGCAGATCAGGAACGCCGGGGCATGGTCGCGGTCGGGATGGATGCAGGCGGCAAAGGCGTTCAGCCGCTGCACCCGGTGCGCCAACCCCTGTTCCACCAGGAAATCCAGCGCGCGATAGGCGACCGGCGGCTGGTGGCCGAAGCCGTCGGCGGCCAGCCGCTCCAGCACCTCATAGGCGCCCATCGCGCGGTGCGACTCGAGCAGGATCTCCAGCGTGCGCCGCCTGACCGGGGTCATGCGCGCGCCACGCTGCCGCACCCGGTCCAGCGCCGCCTGCAACGCCCCGCGCGCGCAGGCGGCATGGTCGTGGTCGTGAAAGGCCTCGGCGTCCGCGGGCATGTTACATTGTATCTTTTCTTAGGCGTGTAATGCTATAACGTATCGGCAATACCCCTGCCTGACAAGGACGTCGCGATGATCCGCTCTGCCCCGATCCTGGCCACCCTGGCCCTGCTGTTGCCCGCCGCCGCCTCGGCCGGGCCGTCAGTGGTGGCCGATACCCCGGTCACGGCCTCGCTGGTGGCGGCCGTGATGGGCGCGCAGGGACAGCCGCAGGTGCTGGCGGGTGCGGGACAGGACGCGCATGATCTGCAACTGCGCCCGTCCCAGGCCTCGGCGCTGCGGCGGGCCGACCTGCTGGTCTGGGTCGGCCCGCAGATGACCGGCTGGCTGGATCGCACCGCCGACGCGCTGGGGCCGGACCGTGTGCTGACCCTGCTGCAGGTTCCGGGAACCCGCCTGCGCGACAGGGCAGAGGGGGGCGAGCACGAGACCGGCGGCGACCAGGACGACCACGGCCACGGCCACGGCCACGGCCACGACCATGACCACGAGGGCATCGACCCCCATGCGTGGCTTGACCCCGACAATGCCGCCCTGTGGCTGGACGCCATCGCCGAGGCGCTGGTCGCCCGAGACGCGCCGAATGCGGCCCGCTATCGCGCCAATGCGGCCGCGGCGCGCGCGGACCTGGCGGCGCTGGACGCCCGGTTGCAGGCGCAGCTTGCCCCCGTGCGGGGGCAGCGGTTCGTCGTCGCGCACGACGCCTATGGCTATTTCACCGACCATTACGGCCTTGCGCCGGCCCTTGCCGTGGCCACCATCGGGGCGGCCGCGCCGGGGGCCGCGCGACTGACCGACCTGCGCCGCGAACTGGCACAGGCCGACGCCGCCTGCGCCTTTCCCGAGACGAACCACGACCCCGCCACCCTGGCGATGGTGGTCGAGGGCAGCGGCGTCGTCATGGGCCCGCCCCTTGACCCCGAGGGCAGCGGGATCGCCCCGGGCCCCGGGCTTTACGGCGCTGTGCTGGCGGGACTGGCGGACGCGCTCGGCGCCTGCCTGCAACGATGATGCTTATCTGACAATTTCACTTTGACATCGGAAAATGATTCAGTCAGGTTTTGGTCAGGACAAACCGGAGCCGTGCCATGACCGCCCTGAACCCGACCGACTTCGCCCGCAGCATTGCCCTGACCATGCCGCTGCATGACGCCAACGCCCTGACGGGCGGCGGCAACCAGGCCCTGATCGCCCTGGGGGACCAGGTCTACAACCTGCGGATCACGCGCGCGGGAAAGCTGATCCTGACGAAATAAGGCCCCCCGGCCGCGCCTGTCGACGGGCACGACAAGGGCCGCCGGTGATCGCCGGCGGCCCTGTCACTGTGCAGGATGCGGGCGGCGTGTCAGCCGCGTGGCCGCGCCGGACCGCCCGACCGGGGCCCGCCTGATTGGGGCCCGCCTGACCGGGGCCCGCCTGACCGGGGACCGCCCGGTCGCGGTCCCTTCGGCCCCGGCCTGCCCCCCGGCCCGCCGCTGGCAGGCCCACCCGTGCCCCCCTGGGGTTTGCCGAAGGGCCTGCCCCCGCCCGGCTTCGCGCCGCCGGGCTTGCCATAAGGCTTGCCGCCGCCCGGCTTTGCAGCCCCAGGCCGTCCCCCGGCGGGCTTGCCAGCCGCACCTGGCCCGAACCGCCGCTCCCCGCTTGCCCCTCCGGGGCCGCCTTCGCCGCGGGGCCCGCGAGGCTTGTAGCCCCCACCCTCTGGCCGCGGACCGCGTGGCTTATAGCTGTCGCCCTCGGTCCGCGGACCGCGCGGCTTGTAGCTGTCACCCTCGGCGCGCGGGGTGCGGGGCTTGTAGCCCTCTCCCTGCGGCCGCGGAGCGCGGGGTTTGTAGCCTTCCCCGTCAGCCCTCGGACCGCGCGGCTTGTAGCCTTCACCGTCGGCTCTCGGACCGCGGGGTTTGTAGCCTTCACCGTCGGCTCTCGGACCGCGCGGCTTGTAGCCTTCACCGTCAGCTCTCGGACCGCGCGGCTTGTAGCCCTCCCCCTCGGCTCGGGGACCCCGCGGAGTGAACCCCTCGCCCTCGCGCCGGGGGGCACGGGGCTTGCGGTCTGCGCCTTCGGCGCGCGGCGGGCGGTCATGACTGCCCTCGGCGCGCGGGGTGCGCGGCTTGCGGGGGCGATCGCCCGCGTCGGGGCGCGGTCCGCGCGGTCCGCGATCGGCCCCGGCATCCGGGCGGGGGCCGCGCTGCGGCTTGCCTGCATCGGCGCGCGGCCTGCCGCCGTCGGCACGGGGGGCGCGGTCGCCTGCGCCCGCAACGGCCGCGGCGCGCCCTGCCGCGCCCAGGGCGCGCGGCGTCTCGTCGGGGTCGCCGGTCAGCAGGCCGCCAAGCTGGTCGCGCAGGATGCGGCGGCGCACCTCGCGGACCTCGTTCGGCTCCATCCCCAGCAGCTTGAAGGGGCCATAGCCGATGCGGATCAGGCGGTTCACCATCAGCCCGACATGGGCCATGGCGCGGCGGATCTCGCGGTTCTTGCCCTCGCGGATGCCGACGGTCAGCCAGGCGTTTGCACCCTGCTGGCTGTCCAGCTTGATCTCCATCGGCTGGAAATCCTCGCCCTCGATCGACGCGCCCCGGCGCAGCGGGTCGAAGGTCAGGTCGTTGGGCGTGCCGTTGACCCGCACGCGATAGCGGCGCAGCCAGCCCGTCGCGGGCAGCTCAAGCCTGCGCTTCAGCTCGCCGTCGTTGGTCAGCAGCAGCAACCCTTCCGAGTTCAGGTCCAGCCGCCCCACGCTCATCACGCGGGGCAGGTCGCGCGGCAGCGCGTCGAACACGGTCTGGCGGCCCTTTTCATCGGATTCCGACGTCACTAGCCCGACCGGCTTGTAATACAGCCACAGCCGCGTTTCCTGCGGCGCGTCCATGGGCTGGCCGTCGATCCGGACCTTGTCGGTGGGCAGAATGTCCAGGGCGGGCGAGGTGATCTTGTCGCCGTTCACGGTGACGCGCCCCTCGACGATCATCCGCTCGGCCTCGCGCCGGCTGGCGACGCCGGCGCGGGCCATCACCTTGGCGATGCGCTCACCGCCCGAGGACTTGCGGGCGGGCTCGGGTGCGTCGTCCGCCCCATCGGCCTCGGCCTCGACCTCGGCCGGGTCGGGTCCGGGCGCCTCGTCGGCATAGACGGCCGCGTATTCCGCACCGCTTTCGGGCGGGGGCGGCGCGATATCGTCGTCGTCGTCGTCCTGCGGATCGGCGGCGTCCAGCGCCATCGCGTCGGCGCCCCTGTCGTCGGCGCCCGTATCGTCGGCGCCGTCCTCATCCATGTCCTCGGTCTCCCCCTCGTCGGCCGCAGCCCCGTCCGCGGCATCCGCGGCCGCAGGGCCCGTGTCGGCGGGCCCTGCGCCGCCATGGGGGATGGCGGCCTGGGGCAGGTCCGGGCGGTCGTCCTGGTCGCGGTCCTTGTCGCGGGCGGGCTCGTCGGCGGGGTGGTGGGGGTCGGTCATGGCGATCTCCTTCGCAGTCGCTGCGGTGGCAAGCGGCCCTGTTACGCCCAACGCGGCCCGGGCGAAAGCGGTTCTTGCGCGATCCTGCGGGTCGGTGCAGGACCGGGCCATGATCTTTCGCAGCCACATGGACGCGGCGCTGGCGCAGGCGCAAGCGGCGGCCGACCGGGGCGAGGTGCCGGTGGGGGCGGTCGTGGTGGACCCCGCCGGGCGCGTCGTGGCCAGCGCCGGCAACCGCACGCGCGAACTGTGCGACCCGACCGCGCATGCCGAGATCCTGGCCCTGCGCGCCGCCTGCGCCGCGGCGGGATCGGAACGGCTGCCGGGACACGCGCTGTGGGTCACGCTGGAGCCCTGCCCGATGTGCGCCGCCGCGATCTCGGCCGCGCGGATCGCCACGCTGTATTACGGCGCGGCCGACCCGCGCATGGGCGGCGTGGCGCATGGCGCGCGCGTGTTCGACCATCCGCAATGCCACCACCGGCCGGTCGTCTATGACGGCATCGCAGCCGGGGCGGCCGCCGATCTGCTGCGCGGGTTCTTCCTGCTGCGGCGCTGACGCAGCCGTTCTGCACGCCCCCTTTGCCGCCCTTGCGGACCCGCCTGCCGTGCGCGATGGTCCCGCGCACGCAAAGGGGGCCTGCATGTTCCAGAAGATTCTTGTTGCCAACCGGGGCGAGATCGCGATCCGGGTTCTGCGGGCGGCCAACGAGATGGGCAAGCGCACCGTCGCGGTCTATGCCGAGGAGGACAAGCTCAGCCTTCACCGCTTCAAGGCGGACGAGGCGTATCGCATCGGCGCGGGACTGGGGCCGGTCGCGGCCTATCTGTCGATCCCCGAGATCATCCGCGTGGCGCGCGAAAGCGGGGCCGACGCGATCCATCCGGGCTATGGCCTTCTGTCCGAGAACCCCGAGTTCGTGGACGCCTGCACGGCCGCGGGCATCGCCTTCATCGGGCCGACGGCCCAGACCATGCGGGCACTGGGCGACAAGGCCAGCGCGCGGCGGGTGGCGATTCAGGCGGGCGTGCCGGTGATCCCCGCGACCGAGGTGCTGGGCGAGGACATGGACGCGATCCGCGCCGCAGCCGACGCGATCGGCTATCCGCTGATGCTCAAGGCCAGTTGGGGCGGCGGCGGGCGGGGCATGCGCCCCATCGCCGGTCCCGATGAACTGCCCGAGAAGGTCCGCGAAGGCCGTCGCGAGGCCGAGGCCGCCTTTGGCAACGGCGAGGGCTATCTGGAGCGGATGATCCTGCGCGCCCGGCATGTCGAGGTGCAGCTGCTGGGCGACAGCCACGGCGGGCTTTACCACCTGTATGAACGCGACTGCACCGTCCAGCGCCGCAACCAGAAGGTCGTCGAGCGCGCCCCCGCCCCCTATCTGACGACCGAGCAGCGCGCCGAGGTCTGCGGGCTGGCGCTGAAGATCGGGCAGGCCGTCGGCTACCGCAACGCGGGCACGGTCGAGTTCCTGATGGATATGGACGACGGCCAGTTCTATTTCATCGAGGTCAACCCCCGCGTCCAGGTCGAGCATACCGTGACCGAGGAGGTCACCGGCATCGACATCGTGCAGGCCCAGATCCGCATCGCCGAGGGCGCGACCCTGGCCGAGGCGACCGGCATGCCCTCGCAGGAGGCGATCACCCTGTCCGGTCACGCGATCCAGTGCCGGGTGACGACCGAGGACCCGCAGAACAACTTCATCCCCGACTATGGCCGCATCACCGCCTATCGCAGCGCCACCGGCAACGGCATCCGGCTGGACGGCGGCACGGCCTATGCGGGCGCGGTCATCACCCGGTTCTACGATTCGCTGCTGGTCAAGGTGACGGCCTGGGCGCAGACGCCCGAGGCCGCGATCCGCCGCATGGACCGGGCCCTGCGCGAATTCCGGGTGCGGGGCGTTTCGACCAACATCGACTTCGTCATCAACCTGCTCAAGCACCCGGTGTTCCTGTCGGACCAGGCCACGACCAAGTTCATCGACACGACGCCCGAGCTGTTCGACTTTACCCCCCGGCAGGATCGGGCGACGAAGATCCTGACCTATCTGGCCGACATCAGCGTGAACGGCCACCCCGAGACCAAGGGCCGCGCCCGCCCCGCCGAGGCCCGTGCCCCCCTGCCCCCCGGCCCCCGCGCCGCCACCCCGCCCGAGGGCACGCGCCAGATGCTGGACCGCGACGGCCCGCAGGCGGTGGCCGACTGGATGGGGCGCCAGACGCGGCTGCTGCTGACCGACACGACCATGCGCGACGGGCACCAGTCGCTGCTGGCGACGCGGATGCGGTCGATCGACATGATCTGGGTCGCGCCGGCCTACGCCGCGAACCTGCCGGGGCTGTTTTCCGTCGAATGCTGGGGGGGCGCGACCTTCGACGTGGCCTATCGCTTCCTTCAGGAATGCCCCTGGCAGCGGCTGCGCGACATCCGGGCCCGGATGCCCAACATCATGACCCAGATGCTGCTGCGGGCCAGCAACGGGGTCGGCTATACCAACTATCCCGACAACGTGGTGCAAAGCTTCGTGCACCAGGCGGCGAAATCGGGCGTGGACGTGTTCCGCGTCTTCGACAGCCTGAACTGGGTCGAGAACATGCGCGTCGCGATGGACGCGGTGATCGACGCGGGCAAGCTGTGCGAGGGGGCGATCTGCTATACCGGCGACCTGCTGGACCCCGACCGCGCCAAGTACGACCTGCGCTATTACGTGGACATGGGGCAGCAGCTGCGCGACGCGGGGGCCCATGTGCTGGGCGTCAAGGACATGGCGGGGCTGCTGAAGCCCGCCGCCGCCCGGGTTCTGTTCAAGGCGCTGCGCGAGGACGTGGGCCTGCCCATCCACTTCCACACCCATGACACCAGCGGCATCGCGGGCGCCACGGTGCTGGCGGCGGCCGAGGCGGGCGTCGCCTGCGTGGACGCGGCGATGGACGCGTTCTCGGGCGGGACCTCGCAGCCCTGCCTGGGGTCGATCGTGGCGGCGCTGGACAACACGCCGCGCGACACCGGGCTGGACCTTGGCGCGATCCGCGAGATCTCGAACTATTGGGAACGGGTGCGCGACCAGTATTGCGCGTTCGAGGCGGGCTCGCGCGCGCCCGCGTCCGAAGTGTACCTGCACGAGATGCCGGGCGGGCAGTTCACCAACCTCAAGGCGCAGGCGCGCAGCCTGGGGCTGGAGGACCGCTGGCACCAGGTCGCGCAGGCCTATGCCGACGCGAACGCCATGTTCGGCGACATCGTCAAGGTCACGCCGTCCAGCAAGGTGGTGGGCGACATGGCGCTGATGATGGTGGCCCAGGGGCTGAGCCGCGCCCAGGTCGAAGACCCGGCCGTCGAGGTGGCCTTCCCGGAATCGGTCGTGGACATGATGCACGGCAACCTGGGCCAGCCCCCCGGCGGCTGGCCGCCGACGCTGCAGAAAAAGGTCCTGAAGGGCGAGACGCCCATCACCCAGCGCCCCGGCGCCCTGATGCCGCCCGTGGACCTGGGCGCCGCCCGCGCCGAGGTGCAGGCCAAGCTGGAGACGGAGCTTGACGACGAGGACTTCAACGGCTGGCTGATGTATCCCAAGGTCTTCAGCGACTATGCCGAGCGCCACAAGGCCTATGGCCCCGTCCGCACCCTGCCCACCCCCGCCTTTTTCTACGGGATGGAGCCGGGCGAGGAGATCAGCGTCGAGATCGACCCCGGCAAGACGCTGGAGATCCGCATGCTGACGCTGGGCGAGACCGACGACGCGGGCGACGCCAAGGTGTTCTTCGAACTGAACGGCCAGCCCCGGTCGGTGCGCGTGCCGAACCGGGCCGTCCGCGCGACCAGCGCCGCGCGCCCCAAGGCCGACCCGGCCAACCCCGACCATATCGGCGCGCCGATGCCCGGCGTGGTGGCGACGGTCGCGGTGCAGGCGGGCCAGAAGGTCAACGCCGGCGACCTGCTGCTGACCATCGAGGCGATGAAGATGGAAACCGGCATCCACGCCGACCGCAGCGCCACCGTCCGCGCCCTGCACGTCGCGCCCGGCCAGCAGATCGACGCAAAGGACCTGCTGGCCGAACTGGCGTGATGGACGGGGGGCTGGTCCCCCGCTGCCCTGCCTGACGGCCGGCCCGCGATCAGCGGACGGGTTCGATGGGCAGCGGGTCGGGGGGCCGCGCCTCGCCGGCCCTGGCGTGCGGCAGGTCGCGGACGATGCAGTCGCGATCGCGGCGCGGGTGCAGGCTGCCTGCGTCCGGCGGCAGTGCGAAATCCGCGCACAGGCGATAGCTGGCGGGCGCCAGCGGCTCGACCCGGTAAGGCGTCCCGGTATAGGGATCGGCGCGGCGGATGGGGCCGGGGCAGCGGTCGGTCTCGGCCAGGTCGGCGGGCATCCGGCCATCGAGGGCGAGACAGTCGATATGCGCCGACAGGCGCATCAGATCGGACTGGCGGGCTTCGTCCTGACGCTCCATCCGGCCGCGCGCGGGGCCGCCCGCCACCCACAGCCCGGCCGCGACCGCAGCCACCGACAGCGCGGCCAGCGCCCGCGTGGCCCAGACCTGCAGGGCGCCGCGGGGACCCGGCTCAGCCATCGATCTCGTCCCGGTAATACGCAAGCGCGATGGCGCCCACGACCGCGATCAGCGCCGCCTTGGCGGCAAAGCGCGCGGTCAGATCGCCGTTCAGCGCCGCGTAGATTACCGCCACCCCGTCGCCCAGCAGCGTCAGCGCCGCCACCAGCAGCGTGACCGAGGCCAGCCACTTGCGCACCAGCGACCGCCTGCGCCCTGCGTCCCCACGGGTCGCCGCGACCACACGACGGTTCAGCCACAGAAACAGCGGCACGGTCGGGATCAGCGTCGCCACCGACCAGCGCAGCGAGGACCGCGGCGGGTCGTAATAGTCGGCGGCGTCGGGCAGCAGCGTGTCGAGCAGCGCGAACCCGATCATAACCAGGTGAAAGCAGATCCATCCCAGCAGCAGGAACAGCAGCCCGAAGGTCAGCGCATCGCGCGCCGAGGCATAGGGCTGCGGCCGCGGCACGGGCGGCAGCCCCGTGGCGCCGTCGGCCCAGCCGTCCAGCGCGGCGGCGACCTCGCGCGCGCTCCACCCTGCGGCGGACAGCGCGGCAGCGAGCGCCTCGCGTCCCTGCCCGGCGGCCAGTCCCGCGCGGACGAACTCCGCCAGATCGTCCCTGCGTGCCATTCCCGCCCCTGCCGTTCCGCCGGGATCGTGGCCGGCGGGCGCCAACGGGTCAAGCGGCGATGACGAACGCCCGCTGACGGGTGGCCCACGCCTGCCGCCGTGGCCCTTCATCGGCGCGCCCTTGCCCCCTGCCCGCCCTGTTTCGCGGAACGGCCCGGCGGGTGTGATTTTCCGCTTGCACCCCCCGGCGCGGTTGTCTAAATCCCCCGTCACCGGCGGGGCAACCCATCGGCATGGGGCGCGGGCGTAGCTCAGGGGTAGAGCATAACCTTGCCAAGGTTAGGGTCGTGAGTTCGAATCTCATCGCCCGCTCCAAATTTTCTCCACTAGATTAACCAGCTAAGAAGCGCCCTGCGGGGCGCTTCTTGCTTACACGGCCATTGAACCGTTCATGTGTAAGCATCTTGTAAGCACAAGAAAGCGTGCTGCCGGGAGGCCGTAGCGCGATTTTGGCCGCGGCGGGGTGCCGGGCGAGCGGGAACCTAGATGAACGGTCCCGCAAGAGATGTCCCGCCGAACATGGCCCCGGCAAGTGCAGGACTGAGCAACGCCGCACGGCTTCGCGGCGGCGGCGGCGCGCTCGCCTTCGGTCACCACCGCCATGAGGTAGGAGGATCGGGTCACCCCTGATCTTTAATCCTGGGGCCTTTCGACCCTTCAGGGTCATAAGACGCAGGCTTCGAAAGAGGCCTCTCTGGTCATCGCCAGATGATCTGCTCCCGCCAGTTCTGAGGAAATCCCATGGCTGATAGAGGGATGCCCGGATGCTCTGCCAACACGGCCGACAAACGATCAGCCCAATGAGTGTCGCTCGAAATCGTCTTCAGCAGCGTCTGGATAGACACCGCATGATTGTAGAAGCGCTTCGGCTGCGTGAGATGGTTCTTCTCGGACTTGGCAACCGAAGGCACAATCCCGAACTCGCGGTTCCAGACACGGCTATGATGGGCGCAGAGGTTGCGAAGGTGTGATGCAGCGTGCAGCCAGGACTGCAGTCGGTCGCGCGGCATCCCGAACTCTTCTGCAATCGCCTTCTTCTCTGAGTCGACCAGATTGGCGAACACAAGCGAGACGCTCCCGAACGGCAGAACCTCGAAGACCATCCAGCTGGGTGGTTCCGCCGGCCTGTCATACCGTTGCAGGTAATGTCGGATGAAGTCCGGCTGCTTGTGCGCATTTACAGGGAAGATCCCGGTCTCTTGCCGCACGCGGCGCAGGAAATCCGCGTGCATAAATCTGGGTGTGAAGCGAGCGGCAGCAAGGTACCAGTGTGGGCCGAAGCGCTCGCTCAAGGTATTCGAGATGGTGGTTCGGGCGGCCACCTCGATGCGTTCGGCCGCGTCCATGATGAGGATACGAAGCTTGCGATCGAAGACGTAGCGATCAAGCACGGTCTCGAAGTCGGTCTTAGGGCGGAAGTCGTCATGCGCCATTGATCCGTCGCGGTACTGGAACGGGAACCAGTATCCGGAGAGGCGGTAATACCCGATAAAACGGAGGTAGTGCTCAGCCCTTGCCGGATCAGCGATGATCATGCCGCGTTGTTGCAGCAGGGCAAGTTGCGCGGCGCTGTTCAGGGCCGGCTTCTGAAAGGGAACGCGTGGCAACAAAAAACCCGCCTGTTGCGCTTCGTCGAGAGGCGTGGCGGGTCTGTTGTCCCTTATATGCCCTCAGACGTGCGGAATGTCAATAGGAACCGCAGTCAGGCGGTAGCTACCATTGTTTAGGGGCGTCCTGCAGGCAACGGAAGAGCCTTGAAAGCCGAAGAGCAGCACCACGGTGATCAGAAGCGCCGCCATGGTGAGAGGCTTGACGTGGTCCCGGAAGGCTTCGACGGCCTCCTCCCCGCCACGGACCATGAGGCGGTTGCGACCGCTGCTCTGGGAGGAAGGGGCGCAGGTGAGAGTGTCCGATCTTCTGTGTATCGCTGATCTGGTCCATGCTTCCTGAGAGGAGCAAGGACGATGACGATTTCCAACGAACTGCTGGACGAGTT
>NZ_QLUV01000014.1 GCF_003286075.1 Paracoccus endophyticus
GCGGAGGTCTCCGCCCGACCCGGCCATGCTCCGGCGGGTCCAACTGCGACATTTCTAAATTGCCCCGACAGCGACACATTAACTTGGTGACAACAGTGGGTCTGCTGTTCCGCGGTCTCGTCCCACCGCTCCGGCAGCGCGCCGTGTCGCCCTTGCAGCCCTGCGACGCGCAGCCTACATCAGGCGCACGCAACAAGGAGAGCGGCATGGCCATGGAAGCCCACGAGATCGAGGCGTTGATCAGATCGGCCTTTCCACAGGCACGGATCACCATCACCGACCTGGCCGGCGACGGAAATCACTTTGCGGCCGAGGTCGTGGATGAAAGCTTTCGGTCGCTGAACCGCGTCCAGCAGCAGCGGGCGGTCTATGCTGCGCTGCAAGGCCGCATGGACGGGCCGGCCGGTGCGTTGCATGCGCTGGCCCTGACCACCAAGGCCCCGGACTGAACGCTCTCTCTGCCCCCCGGCAGCACGCCACGCGAGGATATAAAATGACCACGATCCGTGACCAGATACAGGAAACCCTCGACGCCAACGACGTCGTCCTGTTCATGAAAGGAACGCGCGACGTGCCTCAGTGCGGCTTTTCAAGCCGTGTCGTGGGCGTCCTGAACTATATGGGTGTCGCCTATCGCGACGTGAACGTGCTGTCGAGCGACGAGATGCGCCAGGGGATCAAGGAATTTTCCGACTGGCCGACCGTGCCCCAGCTTTACGTCAAGGGCGAGTTCGTGGGCGGCTGCGATATCGTGACCGAGATGACGCTGTCGGGAGAGTTGGACCAGCTGTTCGACCGTGCCGGAGTGGCCTTCGACAAGGATGCAGCGGAAAAGATCCGGGCGGCAAACGCCTGATCACGCGGTCGGACCATCCGGCACAAGCTATTGAAAAGGGCCGCTCTCGCGGCCCTTTTCGTGTCAGTAGAGATCGTCGCGATCCAGATGGTCGTCGCTGTAGGACCAGTCGTCGTCTTCGTCGTCGCGGTGGCGCCACGCCTGGATGCGGGACGCCAGTGCGATGCCGACCGCGAATGCCCCCAGCAGGGGTGGCACGGTGGCTGCGTTCGACTGCTTGACGTGCTCGGCCGTCTGCTTGACCTGCCCCGCGGTCTGCCGGGCCTGCGCCAGGAACTGTGGCGTCAGGCCCACCTTTTCAGCGGCGTTGCGGGTCATGCCCTGCACCTTGGCCTCGGCGTCCTCGGCGAACTGGCCGGCCTTGTAGGACACGGTGTCCACAAGGCCGTGGACCTTGTTCTCGACGGTGTCCACGACCTCGGTCGCCTTGATGCGGGCCTTTTCCAGCGCGGCATCGGTGGCCAGGCTGACCCGCGTCTCGACCTCGGCACGCAGCTCGTCGGTGGACGGCATCGGATGCTTGACGGTCATCGACATCCTGATGACGACGAACCCGACAATCACGAACAGCAGGCCAATGGCCAGAGAGGCCCCCAGCGGACCCCAGTCGAGGGTATCCGCCAGGAAGGTCCACAGCGCGGCGATCAGAAACCCTGCGCCGATGGCGATCACGACGCCGGCGGCGGCCTTCATGCCTGCCCGCCGCGCCGCATCGCTCAGCGCGAGTTGCATGTTGCGCGCATAGTCGAACATCGGATCAGCGACGCGCCAGGATCAGACCGACCAGGAAACCGACGCCAGCGGCGATCCCCAGGGCCTGTGCGGGCTTGCGGCGGACCATGTCCGACATCTCGTCGTAATAGTCACCGGCATGGGCGGCCACCTCGCCGGCCCGGCGTTCGCCGGCGCGATACAGGCGGTCAGCCTCGCTGCGCGCGCGATCCGCCAATTCGGCGCCCTTTTCCTTGGCGGTCGAGACGAACTCCTCGCCCTTTTCACGGGCGGTGGCTGCAAGGTCGGCCGCGGAATGCTTGATCTTGTCGGTCGTGGTGTTGTCGGTTGCCTCGTTCCACGCCTGCTTGGCGTCGCGGCCGATCGACTTGGCGGTGTCATGGGCGTCGTTGGCAGCGTCCTTGACGTCGTTCTTCAGATCGTTGGTCGTGTAATCGGTGGCCATCTGTCCATCCTTTCGACAGCAAAGTTTCCTTATGGGGGCAGAACGGCCGGGCGCGCGGATTGTTCCGGCACCGGGAAACATTCGCCTTTCGCCCTGCCCCGCCGCGTGGTCGACGCAGGATCTGCGGATTGTTGACAGAACTAGTCTGGCGACCTATCGGGTCTGGGCGACGCCAGCACACGCGCGCGTCATCACGCAACCGTTCGCCCCAGGACGTCCCATGGACCGATTTCCTTCGACGCTGTCCGGTGCCGCGACGCGCCGGGCGCTGGTGATCTTTGCCCGAGCGCTGGCGCTTTCGCTGCCGCTGGCGCTGGCCGCCGCCGCCGCGTCGGCACAGGAGTTCGCACGCCCCCTGCCCCATGACCTGTCCCCCCTGGGGATGTTCCGGGCCGCCGACGTGGTGGTCCGGGGCGTGATGCTGGGGCTGATCGCGGCCTCGGTCGTGACCTGGACGGTCCTGCTGGTCAAGGCAGTGGAACTGGCGCTGGCAACCGGCGCCGCACGCCGCAGCGCGCGCGCGGTTGCGGCCGCGCCGACGCTGCCCGCGGCGGTCACCGCGGCCGGCGGGCGCCGCGATCCGATCAGCCACATGCTGCGGCTGGCGGACGCCGAGCGGCGCCGGTCGGCACCTGCCCTGCCCGCCGGGACCGATGGCCTCAAGGGCCGCATCGCCTCGCATCTGGGCGGCGTGGTGGGACGCGCGGGCCGGCAGGCGGCCATGGGGACGGGCATCCTGGCCACGATCGGATCGACCGCACCCTTTGTCGGGCTGTTCGGGACGGTCTGGGGGATCATGAACAGCTTTATCGGCATCTCTGAATCGCAGACGACCAACCTGGCCGTGGTCGCCCCCGGCATCGCCGAGGCGTTGCTGGCCACCGCGCTGGGGCTGGTCGCGGCGATCCCGGCGGTCGTCAGCTACAACGCGCTGGTGCGGGCGATCACCGGGTATCGCCTGCGGCTGGCAGACGGCGCGGCGGCCGTGGAACGGCTGGTCAGCCGCGACCTCGACCGGCAGGCCGCGGGGCACGCGTGATGGCGGGCGGGCCGGACGACGGCGACGACCTGACCGAACAGCACGAGATCAACGTGACGCCGTTCATCGACGTCATGCTGGTCCTGCTCATCATCTTCATGGTGGCGGCGCCCCTGGCCACCGTGGACATCCAGGTCAACCTGCCGGTTGCGGCGGGCGCGGCATCGCCCCGCCCCGATCAGCCGGTCTGGCTGACGGTGGCCCCGGATCTGTCGCTGACGCTGGGGTCGGACAGGCTGGCGCCCGGCACGCTGGGACAGGCCCTGCAGGCGGCGACGGGCGGCGATCCCGAGGCGCGGATCTATCTGCGCGCGGACCGCAGCGTCAGCTATGGCGATGTCATGGGCGTGCTGAACCAGATCCGTGACACCGGCTTCACCCACATCGCGCTTGTCGGGCTGGAGCCGGGGGCACCATGAACCCCGGGGGCTTTCTGGGTCGGACGGGCGTCTGGTTTGCAGCCACCGCCGCAGTCTGCGCGGCCCATGTCGCCGCAGCACAGTTGCTGCTGGCGAACGTCGCCCCAGGTCCCCACGCCCCGCCCCCGGATGCCGTGATGGTCGAACTGGCCGCGGAGCCCCCGGCAGCTGCCCCCGCCAGCGAGGCCGCGTCGCCCTTGCAGGATTCCTCGCCGCCTCAGGCGACACGGGCCGAGGCAAGCTCGGCCAAGCCCGCGTCCGATGCGGTCCCGGCCGCGCCCGCCCTGAAGGAACCGCAGCGGCCGCCCCTGCCCACCCTGCCCCCGGTCAGCGACACCGCCGCCCTGTTTCCGGCCCCGCCCGAGCCGCCCGCGGATTTCACCGTGACGGACTTTGCCACGCTGCCGCCGCTGGGCGATTTTGCCGCGCTGGTCCCGTCCAAGCCGCTGGCTGCCTCGCGCCGTCCTGCGCCCCGCCCGGACCGTGACAGCGCATCCCCGCGCCGTGCCGACCGCACCCCGGCGGCGCAGACGACCGAAACCCGCCAGGACCCCTCGCCCGACCACACGCCCCGCCCGCAACCGGCCGAGCCGCGACAGGCGTCGCAGCAAGCCGATCGCGCGGCCGAAGCAGGGCGTGCCGGGACAGGGCGCGAGGGAGGCAAGGGGTCCTCGCAGCGCGCGCCCGGTCGGGCACAGATGCAAAGCTGGCAATCGCAGGTGGGCGCGCGCATTTCTCGCCACATGGCCCGGACCCGCCTGCCGGGCGGCCGCGGCGCGGCGCGCGTGCAGGTGTCCGTCACCATCGCCGCGAACGGCGCGGCGACCGCCCGGCTGGTCAGTTCGACCGGCGACCCGGGGGTGGATGCGGCGCTGGCCCGGCAGGCCGCCCGGCTGCCGCGCATGCCCGCGCCGCCCGGGGGGACGGCGCAGTCCTTCATCCAGCCGATCCGCGTCGAGTTCTGATCCGCAGCCGCGGCACAGCCGATGCGGTTGCGCATCCCAGACCGCCCGTGCAGGGCTGGGTCAGCGCGGCTCGTCCACCCGCCGCCCAAGCCCAGAGCCGACGGTTTGGGGCTACGCCACGACCGGCTCGACCCCCAGAACCTCCGCCAGCGAGGCCAGCCGCGCCTCGGCAACCTCGCCCATCAGCTCGCGGCCCGTGCGGGTCAGCGTCAGGCGCAACTCGCCCTTGTCGCGGTCCAGCGCCAGTGCGCCGGCGTCGGACGGGTCGCCCACGGAAAACATCGCGCCGAAGCGCATTGCGCGGCCCAGCGTCTCGGCCTCGCGGATCTCGTCCTCGCTCAGCAGGGAAAACAGCGGCGCCATCGACGACCCCGCGCGGTTTGAGCGGTAGCGGTAGAGCAGCGCCAGACCCAGGAACACGCGTTCGGGGTGTGACAGCGCGGCCAGATTGGCGCGCGTCACGTTGTCGAAACAGGCCTCGGCCCGGTAATCGGGGTGCGCGCGCCAGCTCGTGTCGTGCAGCAGGCAGGCCGCCCGGATCAGGCGGTCGCGCGACGGCGCCACGTCGGGAAACAGCGGCGCCAGGAACTGGTGCAGCTTCTTGCCCGATCCCGGCATCCGCGCCATCTGGCGCTCGGTAAAGCGCGCGGCCTCGATCAGCGGGTCGCGCCTGCGGATGCTGTCGGGCATCTGCTCGTACAGCAGCCCCTCGCGGATGCCGTACGAGCTGATGGCGATTTCCGCGTTCGGAAAGGTCTGCACCAGCTGGCGCAGCACCTGAGAGGCCAAGGGCACCAGTTCGATGCGGCTGCCCGAAATCCCGGTGCGCGCCCGCAGCGCCCCCAGATCGTTCTGGCCGATCCACTTGACCGTCGCCAGCACGTCGTCCGTCGTCATGCGGTATTCATGCAGCACCGTCATGGGATAAGAGCGGCGCTCCATGTCCAGCCGGGCGATCGCCCGCCACGATCCGCCGACCAGATACATCCGCGTGTGGTCGGTGCCGATCCGCTCTGCCGCATCGGCCAGCACCTTCTCGATGTGGCGCTTCTGGGCCTTGGGCTCGACCTGCTGCAACCGGAACGGCCCCAGGGGCGTGCTGATCCGGCGCCCCACCGCGCCCTGCGCCACCTCGGCCAGTTCCATCGAGTTGCCGCCGATGTCGCAGACCAGTCCGCGCGCATCCGGCCAGCCCAGCATGACGCCCTGGGCCGACAGCCGCGCCTCCTCCTCGCCGTCGATGACCCACAGCTTCAGGCCGGTCTGCCGTTCGACCGCGCGATGAAACGCCGGGCCGTCCGACGCCTCGCGCACCGCCGCGGTGGCGACGCAGGTCAGCGTCTCGATCCCCATGCCGCGCGCCAGCGCCGCAAAGCGCGTCAGCGCGGCCATGCCGCGACGCACGCCTTCGGGGTTCAGCTTGCCGGTACTGGCCAGCCCCTGCCCCAGCCCGGCCATGACCTTTTCGTTGTAGAAATACGCGGGGCTGCGGGCCGCACCGTCGAACACCACAAGCCGGATCGAGTTCGATCCGACATCGACGACGCCGACGCGCGCCAGTTCGCGGGCTGACCGGACAGGCAGGCCCGCCTTTCCAAAGGGCGAGACGCGGCGGCCCGAGGTGGTGGTGAGGTTCATGGACGTCTCCGGGTCATGATCGCGCAACGTCGCGCCGGTCATCGGGTTCAGTCGGACGAATGGGTCAGGGCGGGCACATCCCCGGCCCCGGCGGTGCCGCGCCCCGACAGGGACGGGTTTTCCATGAAGAAGCGGTGACAGCTGAACAGGTCGTCGCGCCCGGCGGGCAGGTGGCGCAGATAGCGCCCGTCCGGCATCAGCAGCCAGCTCTGCGCCTCGTCGGCCATGTTGGCGGCCATGACCTGGCTGGTGATCTGCGCCTTGACGGTCTCGTTGTGGCATTCGACCAGCGTTTCGACGCGCCGGGTCAGGTTGCGCCCCATCCAGTCGGCCGAGCTGATGAACACGCGCGCCTTGCGCGACGGCAGGCCGTGGCCGTTGCCAAAGCAGACGATCCGGCTGTGTTCCAGAAAGCGCCCGACGATGGATTTCACGCGGATGTTGTCGGACAGCCCCGCGATGCCGGGCCGCACGCCGCAGATGCCGCGCACGACCAGGTTGATGCGGACGCCTGCGGCCGATGCGGCATACAGCGCCTCGATCACGTCCTTGTCGATCAGGCTGTTCATCTTGGCCCAGATCTCGGCGGGGCGGCCCAGGCGGGCGAACTCGGCCTCGCGCGCGATCAGGTCCAGCAGCGTCGATTTCAGGTTGATGGGGCTGATTGCCAGGTTCTCCAGCCCCTCGGGCTGCACATACCCCGACAGATAGTTGAACACCTTGGTCGCATCGCGCCCCAGCGCCGCGTCGCAGGTGAACAGCGACAGGTCGGTATAGATGCGGGCCGTGATCGGATGATAGTTGCCGGTCCCGAAATGCGTATAGGTCACAAGACCGTCGCCCTCGCGCCGCACCACAGTCGAGATCTTGGCGTGCGTCTTGTAGTTCATGAACCCGTAGACGACATGCGCGCCGGCGCGTTCCAGCCGCCGCGACTGGCGGATGTTGGCGGCCTCGTCGAACCGCGCCTTCAGCTCGACCAGCGCCACGACCGACTTGCCGGCCTCGGCCGCCTCGCACAGCGCGTCCACGATGGGGCTGTCGCGGCTTGTGCGATAGAGGGTCTGCTTGATCGCCACGACATCGGGGTCCACCGCCGCCTGGTTCAGAAAGCGGATCACCATGTCGAAGGTCTCATAGGGGTGATGCAGCAGCATGTCCTTGTGCCGGATCGCCGAGAACATGTCGCCGTCGTGATCCTGCACCCGTTCGGGCACCCGCGGGGTGAACGACGGCCACTGCAGGTCGCGGCGGCTGTCCAGCACCAGTTCGCGCAGGTCGGTCATGCCGACCAGCCCGTCCACCTCGATCACCTCGTCGGCGCCGACCTGAAGTTCCCGCATCACCAGCGCCCGCAGGCGGCTGGGCGCGCCGGTGGTGATCTTCAGCCGGATGACATCGCCGCGCCGGCGGCGCTTCAGCGCCGTCTCGAACTCGCGCACCAGGTCCTCGGCCTCGTCCTCGACCTCCAGGTCGCTGTCGCGCAGCACGCGGAACACGCAATGGCCGGTGTCACGATAGCCGGGGAACAGGCGGCCCAGGTTCATCAGCAGCAGGTCCTCGAGCCGCAGGAACCGCTCTCCGCCAGGCAGGGGCACAAAGCGGGGCAACTGACCGGGGATCGGCAGCAGGGCCTGCATCTGCCGGCCATCGGATTCGCGCGCCAGTTGCAGCGCCAGCGACAGGCCGGTGTTCGGGATGAACGGGAACGGGTGCGCCGGGTCGATCGCCAGCGGCGTCAGGACGGGAAACACCCGCTCCATGAAGGTCACGCGCAGAAATTCGGCCTCTGCCCGCGTCACGCGACTGCGCGACAGGATCACCAGTCCTTCCTGTTCCATGTCGCGGCGCAGACGGTTCCAGACCCCCTGCTGGGCGGCCATCAGGCGGCGCGCGTCGGCGTTCACCAGCGTCAGCTGCTCGGCCGGGGACAGGCCGTCGTCAGAAGGCGTGGTGTTGCCCTCGCGCACCAGCTCGCGCAGGCCGGCCACGCGAACGGTGTAGAATTCGTCCAGATTGTTGGCCGAGATCGACAGGAAGCGCAGCCGTTCCAGCAACGGCACGCGCGGGTTGCGCGCCTCGTCCAGAACCCGCCAGTTGAAGCTGAGCCAGCTCAGCTCGCGGTTGAAGAACCGGGCCGGACCTGTCGGCGTCCCGTCGGGCAGGCTTCGCGCCTCGGGGAAGGGACACTTCAGGAAATCGGCTTGCGTCATCAGGAATCGGCGCCTTGGGGTCGGACGGGCAACGGCCCACATCATGGGGCAGCGACCGCGGGGATGCAAACGCGCCCCTGTGGATTGCCGCGGGCCAGGGCCCCGATCCGGGCCGGTCTGGCGGCGCAGGGCGGCGGTCAGCCCCCGTGGTCAGCCCTCGTCGGTCAGGATCTGCAGGGCGCTCAGCGCCAGCGGGCGGGTGACGGCGCGGCCCTGGGCCAGCGCGGACTGGTCGATGCGGCTGACCAGCCGGCGGGCCAGCCCGAGGTCGCGGTCCATGCGCCGCACCAGGGCCTCGATCACCCCCGCGCCGGGCATGAGCTGGCGATCGGCGAACAGCTTGACCAGCACCGCGGCCAGCAGATCCTCGTCGGGCGGGTCCAGGCGCACCGCCGCCATCGACGCCATGCGCGACGCGAGGTCGGGCAGCGCCAGCCCCCAGTCGCGCGGCGGCGTGCGGGCGGTGATCAGCAGCAGCGCCTGACGTTCGGCCGCAAGGTTCCACAGGTGAAACAGCGCCCGTTCGGCCCCCGCGGCGCCACCGGCGCGGTGCGCGTCCTCGACCACCAGGGCACCCATCGGATCGACAAGCGCGTCGCAGGTCTCGTCGCGCAGAGCCGACGCCCGTGCCCGGCGCGCCCCGTTCTCGGCCGCCCAGAAGGCCGCCATGTGGGACTTGCCCGACCCATCCGGCCCGATCAGCATCAGCCGGCCCTGCGGCCAGTCGCCGGGCCGGTCCAGCATCGCCAGCGCCGTCGCATTCGACGGCGCTGGCAGGAAATCGTTGCGCCCCAGCGAAGCCGGGGTCCGCAGGTCCAGGGCCAGTTGACGCCCCACCTGTCAGGACCGTCCGGCGGTCGGCCCGGCGTCCTGCGGGGGCGCGGGCGAGCGGCCCTGCTGGGCGGGGGCAGCGTCGGCGCGTTTGCGGGCGGCCTCGGCCTCGGCCCGGGCGGCGGTTTCGGCTGCCTTGGCCAGGGCCGCGTCGGCTGCGGGACCGGGGTGGCGGTCGGCTCCGCTCACGGCGGTCTCGACGCGCTTGCGGGCGGCCTCGGCCTGGCTTGCGGCGGACTTGCCCTTGGGGTCGTCGGGATCGGTGCCGTCGGGCGTCTTTCCGCCCCAGGTCCGCACCTCGGGGGCCACATCCAGCGACTGAACGGACCCTTCGGGGCCGACCGGCGGCACCTCGACCGACGCTTCGGCCAGGTGGGCGCCGTCGCGCTGGGCGGCCTCGGCCGCCGCCTCGCGCGCGGCCTGGCGCGCCAGTTCGATCTTGACCTCCTGCACGGCGGCAAGATGGGCGGCCTGGGCCCGCCGGCGCACCTCTGCCGTGGTGCCGGGGGGCACGACCTCGATCAGCACGGGCGGCGGCGGCTCGGGGATCACGTCGCTGCCGGTGTAAAGGGCGCTTTCCTTGTACCGATCGATGAAGAACCGCACCAGCACGCCGATGATCGCCCCCAGCGGAACGGCGACGACCAGCCCGACAAAGCCGAACAGCTTGCCGAACACGGCCAGCGCGATCATCAGCCACACCGGGTGCAGCCCGACATGGCCGCCGATGATCTTGGGCTGCAGATAGTTACCCTCGACGATCTGGCCGACGACGAAGATCGCCAGCACCGCGATGATCCATTTCGGATCGTCCCAGAACGTGAACGCCGCCACCGCGACCGAGGTGACGCCGCCGGTGAAGACGCCGACATAGGGGATGATCGACAGCACCGCGGCCGAGATCCCGATCACCAGCGCAAAGGGCAGTCCCACGGCCAGCAGCGATGTGGAATAGAACGTGGCCAGGATCAGCGTCACCAGCCCCTGCCCGCGCAGGAACCCCGACATGCTGTCGTTGATCTCGAGCGCGATGCCGCGGATCGTGTCGGCATGCTCGCGCGGCAGCAGCGCGTCGATGCGCGCCACCATGCGGTCCCAGTCCAGCAGCAGGTAGAACGCCACCACGGGGACGATCACCGCCAGCAGCACGACCGAGATCAGGTTGCGCACCGACGACAGCACGGTGCTGAGGACCTGCCCGCCCATCTGCGACATCTGCGCGGCAATGTCGTTCAGCGCGCTGCGCACGGTCCCGCCCTCGGGGAACCGCTCGGGGAACTGCTGGGACAACAGGACCTGCAGCGCCTGGAAATAGCCAGGCGCAGCCTCGATCAGCTGGGCCAGCTGGCGGATCACCATGGGGACCAGCAGCACCATCGCCAGCAGGAACGCCAGCACGGCGATCAGGGTGATCAGCGCCACGGCCCAGGTTCGCGACAGGCCGCTGCGCTCCAGCCGGTCGGCCAGCGGGTCCAGCACATAGGCGATGCCGGCCCCGATCAGGAACGGGGTCATCACGTTGCCCAGGCCCCACAGCGCCAGCGCGACGACCGCCGCGACCGCGCCCCAGGACCAGATCTGCTTGTGAACCGGCACCCGCATCGCCAATCCTTGTCTACGGAATCTTCGCGCGACCATATCCGAGGCCTGCCGATGTGCAAGCGTGCGACCGTCCAGCAGGGGCGTCCCGCGGGGGTGGTTGCCGGACGGGCCGCGATCCGTTAACCGGGCCGGGTCCAAGAAGGTGCCGCCTGCCATGCGTCTGTCGCGCTATTTCCTGCCCGTCCTGAAAGAGAACCCGTCCGAGGCGCAGATCGTCAGCCACCGGCTGATGCTGCGCGCGGGCATGATCAAGCAGCAGTCCGCGGGCATCTATTCCTGGCTGCCGCTGGGCCTCAGGGTCCTGCGCCGGGTCGAGCAGATCGTGCACGAGGAGCAGAGCCGCGCGGGCCACATCCCCGTGCTGATGCCGACGCTGCAGTCGGCCGACCTGTGGCGCGAGTCCGGCCGCTATGACGATTACGGCGAGGAGATGCTGCGCGTCACCGACCGCCACAAGCGCGAGATGCTGTATGGCCCCACCAACGAGGAGATGATCACCGACATCTTCCGGGCCCATGTCAACAGCTACAAGGACCTGCCGCTGACGCTGTACCAGATCCAGTGGAAGTTCCGCGACGAGATCCGCCCCCGCTTTGGCGTGATGCGCGGGCGCGAGTTCCTAATGAAGGACGGCTACAACTTCGACCTGACCAAGGAAGACGCGCTGCACGCCTACAATCGGCATCTCGTCAGCTATCTGCGGACCTATGAGCGCATGGGGCTGCAGGCGATCCCGATGCGCGCCGACAGCGGCCCCATCGGCGGCGAGAACACGCACGAGTTCCTGGTGTTGGCCGAAACGGGCGAGTCGGAAGTCTTCTATGACGCCGAGATCACCGACCTGACCTTCGGCGACCGGCAGATCGACTATGACGACCACGCCGCTTGCGCCGCCGTGCTGGAGGAATTCACCAGCCGCTACGCCCGCACGGACGAAACGCACGACGCGGCGCTGTTCGCCCAGATCCCCGAGGACCGCCGCAAGTCCGCCCGCGGGATCGAGGTCGGCCAGATCTTCTACTTCGGGACCAAGTATTCCGAACCGATGGGCGCGACCGTCGTCGGCCCCGACGGAGGCCGCACGCCCGTCCACATGGGGTCGCACGGCATCGGCGTCAGCCGCCTGCTGGGCGCGATCATCGAGGCGAGCCACGACGACCGCGGCATCATCTGGCCCGAGGGGGTGACACCCTTCCACGTCGGTCTGGTCAACCTCAAGCAGGGCGATGCGTCCACCGACAGCGCCTGCGAGGCGCTGGAACGCGAATTGCGCGCGCGGGGCCTCGAGGTGCTGTATGACGACCGCGACGAACGCGCGGGCGCCAAGTTCGCCACCATGGACCTGATCGGCCTGCCCTGGCGGATCACCGTCGGCCCGCGCGGGCTGGCCAACAACGTCGTGGAACTGACCAGCCGCCGGACGGGCGAGTCGGTCGAGATGTCGCCCAGCGAGGCGGTGGCACGGGTGGCCGAGGTCTATGCCCCCGTCTTTGCGGCGACCTACACGCCCTGATGGGCCTGCTGCGCCTGATCCCGGCGCTGGGCCTTGCCGCGGCGCTGTCGCATTTCCCGGCCTTCTCGGACCAGTATGTCCAGCGGCTGGGAGGTCAGGCGGACGCCCTGCGCCAGGTCGCGGCCGAGTTCGACGCCAGCGCCAAGCGCGCGGGCCTGACCCGGCCGGAGGCGCTGGAGCAGATCGCCGGGACGGCCTTTCTCGACTCGCACGGTCAGGACATGGGCCGGGTCTTCGTCCGGCTGGCGCGGGTCGAAAGCGACCTCGGCCTGCTGCGCGCGGCCTCGGCGCTGGAACGCATCGCCCTGCCCCACCGGATGCGCGACGCCGAAACGCTCAAGGCGACCTGGGGCGACTTCCGCCCGGCGCTGCCGCTGACGCCCGAGGGTCTCTGGGCCACGGGCATCGGCTTTCTGCTGGGATGGGTGCTCGTCGGCCTTCTGGGGGGGCTGTTCCGGCGCGACGCGCAACGGCGCTGGGCCTGAGACTGTCTGCGGCGGGTCGGGAGGCCCGGCCGCGCCGCTTTCAGACCAGCTCGCCCTCAAGCGAATTCGGCGCGCTGGCCTTGATCCGCACCTGCACCAGATCGCCCACCTGCGCCTGCGGCGCGTGGACAAAGACCGAATGCAGATAGTCCGACTTGCCGACAAGCTGGCCGGCCAAGCGGCCCGGCTTCTCGAACAGCACGCCCAGCGTGCGGCCGACCATCGCGTCCTGCGCGGCCTTCTGCTGGCGCGTCAGCAGCGCCTGCAACTGCTGCAACCGCGCATCGGCGACGGCATCGTCCACCAGCGCCCGGTCGAACGCAGGCGTCCCCGGGCGCGGCGAATACTTGAAGCTGAAGGCGGTGCCGAAGCCCACCTGTTCCACCAGCCGCAGGGTGGCGGCGTGGTCCTGATCGGTTTCGCCCGGGAACCCCACGATGAAGTCCGAGGTCAGCAGGATATCGGGACGCGCCGCGCGGATGCGCTCGATCAGGCGCAGATACTGGTCGGCCGTATGCTTGCGGTTCATGGCCTTGAGGATGCGGTCGGACCCCGACTGCACCGGCAGGTGCAGATAGGGCATCAGCTGCGGGATGTCCCGGTGCGCCTGGATCAGGTCGGCGGCCATGTCGTTGGGATGGCTGGTGGTATAGCGGATGCGGTCGAGGCCATCGATCTCGGCCATCCGGCGGATCAGGGTGCCGAAGCCTTCGCCCGCCGCGCCATGCCAGCCGTTGACGTTCTGGCCCAGCAGGGTGATCTCGCGCACGCCGCGCGCCACAAGGTCGCGCGCCTCGGCCAGGATGCGGGCGGCGGGGCGGCTGACCTCGGCCCCGCGGGTATAGGGGACGACGCAAAAGGCGCAGAACTTGTCGCAGCCTTCCTGCACGGTCAGGAACGCGGCCGGCGCGCGGCGGGTCGCGGCGCGCTGCGGCAGGTGGTCGAACTTGTCCTCGGCCGGAAAGTCGGTGTCCACCGCCGGACCCTGACCCCGCGCCATCGCGGGCAGGCGGTGATAGGCCTGCGGGCCCACGACCAGATCGACCAGCGGCATCCGGCGGATGATCTCGTCGCCCTCGGCCTGCGCCACGCAGCCCGCGACGCCGATCTTCAGGTCCGGGCGCGCGTTTTTCAGCGGCTTCAGCCGGCCCAGGTCGGAATACAGCTTTTCCGCCGCCTTTTCCCGGATGTGGCAGGTGTTCAGCAGCACCATGTCCGCGTCCTCGGCCCGGTCCGTCTGGACATAGCCGTCCGCGCCCATGGCCTCGGCCATGCGCTGGCTGTCATAGACATTCATCTGGCAGCCGTAGGTCTTGATGAACAGCCGCTTGGGCGTCTGGTCGGTCATGGTCGCGCTTTCCGGGGGATCACCCGCCGTCCATAGCGCAAACGGCGCGTCGTGGAAAGCGCCCCGGGCAGACCGCCGGGCGGAAGGGGCCCGGACGCGCACCCTGCCCGGCCGTCCCGCCATTCCGCCGCGCCGGCGTCCGTTGATCCCGGCGGGCCGCCCGGCTAGCCTGTCGCCAACCCATTCCGGAGAACGATCATGGACGACAAGAGCTGGTCCGCGCGCGCCGAGCAGTATTCGATGTACGGCTTTACCGATCTGCCCAGCATCGAGCGCCGGGGCACCATCGTGCTGACCCATGGCGAGGGTCCGTATGTCGTCGACACCGAGGGGCGGCGCTGGCTGGACGCCAATTCGGGCCTGTGGAACATGGTCGCGGGCTTCGATCACAAGGGCCTGATCGAGGCCGCCAAGGCCCAGTACGACCGCTTTCCGGGCTATCACGCCTTTTTCGGGCGGATGTCCGACCAGACCGTGATGCTGTCGGAAAAACTGGTCGAGGTGTCGCCGTTTTCCCGCGGCAAGGTGTTCTACACGAACTCGGGGTCCGAGGCGAACGACACCATGGTCAAGATGCTGTGGTTCCTGCACCGCGCCGAGGGCAACCCGCAGCGCCGCAAGATCCTGACCCGCTGGAACGCCTATCACGGCGTCACCGTGGTCAGCGCCTCGATGACCGGCAAGCCCTACAACGACGTCTTCGGCCTGCCGCTGGACGGGTTCATCCACCTGACCTGCCCGCATTTCTGGCGCGAGGGCGAGGCCGGCGAGTCCGAGGCCGAGTTCGTGGCGCGCCTGGCGCGCGAGCTTGAGGCGATGATCGCCCGTGAAGGGGCCGACACCATCGCGGGCTTCTTTGCCGAGCCCGTGCAGGGCGCGGGCGGCGTGATCCCCCCGGCGAAAGGGTATTTCCAGGCCATCGCACCGATCCTGAAAAAACACGGCATTCCGCTGGTCGCCGACGAGGTCATCACCGGCTTTGGCCGCACCGGCAACACCTGGGGCTGCCAGACCTATGACTTCATGCCCGACGCGATCATCAGCTCGAAGAACCTGACCGCCGGGTTGTTTCCGATGGGCGCCGTGATCCTGGGGCCCGAGCTGTCGGACCGGCTGGACGCGGCCATCGCGCCGATCGAGGAATTCCCCCACGGCTTCACCGCGTCGGGCCATCCGGTCGGCTGCGCTATCGCCCTGAAGGCCATCGACGTGGTGATGAACGAGGGGCTGGCCGAGAACGTCGTGCGCGGCGCCCCCCGGATGGAGGCCGGCCTGCGCCGCATCATGCAGGCGCACGAGAATATCGGCGAGCTGCGCGGCATCGGATACATGTGGGCGCTGGAGGCCGTCAAGGACGCGGCGACGAAGCAGCCGTTCCCTGCCCACCTGTCGGTCAGCGAACGCATCGCCAACACCTGCACCGACCTGGGTCTGATCTGCCGGCCGCTGGGGCAAGCCATCGTCCTGTGCCCGCCGTTCATCCTGACGGACGCCCAGATGGACGAGATGTTCGAAAAGCTCGACGCCGCGCTGACCAAGGTCTTTGCGGAGCTGCCCCGGGACTGAACGGCGGGGCGTTCCTCCCCCCCCAGACGGATCGCCGGCACGCCACGGGTCCTTCGGGCGTCAGGGTTGCTGCATCGGGCGGGCGGCGGCAGGACGGGGCGCGGCGACGCCGTCGCCCGTCGCCCCGCCCGCGGGCATCCGGTGCGATCCCGCTGGGCCTGCGGAGTGGGTGGGCCTTGGCGTCTTTTTGTGCGGTGCGGCGTCCGCGGGCGGCGGGGCTGCACTTGGGGTGCCCGCCTTTCGGCGCCACGGCTGGGGTGGTGGCGCCAGACCCGCGCGGGCGCGCACGGCCCGGTCGCTCCACAACCGGGCGCCCGCCGTCCCGGCCGCGGTGCGCCACACCAGTTTGCCCGCACCCACCCAGAGCGCCCGTGCCCCGCTGCGGCGAAGGTCGGTCTGGTCGATCAGACGACAGCGGCCCCGCGGCGCGCCATCAGGCGCGGGTGCGGCCAGCACCACGATGTCGGCGTCCGCGCAGGCCGTGGACAGGCGCCCGGCCGCCCCTTTTCCCGACAGATGCGTGACGCGCAGGGTCGTGCCGTCCGGGCCGGGCAGATCGGCGCTGCGCGCGCCGCGCGGACCGGACCAGCCCGGCCGTGCCGCCGCCTCGTCCGCCAAGGCCAGGTCCCCGTCGGCGCGCAGCCAGCTGTCCGCGACAAAGGCCCCCGCGGGCTTGGACAGCGCGCGGCCCTGCGCGGTCTGCACGCCCATTGCGCCCGCATCCTCGGCAACCAGCAGGGCGGGACGGGGGCTGTTCACCCAGACCGCCACGCCCGCGCCGACCAGCGCCAGCGCCGCGGCCGCGACCAGCCGGCGGCTGCGCGACGCGCCCCGGCGCATCACCAGCAGCGCGACCGTCGCGCCCGTGGCCATCAGCGGCAGCGCCGTCCAATGCGGGGCGGGCAGCGGGGTGACGGCGCCCCCCCAGCCCGCGACGGTCGCCGCGACCCACAGCATCCAGCGGGTGCCCAGACCCATCACCCACAGCGCCGGGCCCGCCAGCCCCAGCGGCGCCAGCAGCAGGGCAAAGACGCCGGCCGGCATGACCAGCACCCCCATCACCGGCACTGCCAACAGGTTGGCGACCAGCCCATAGTGGGTGGTGCGGTTGAACTGCGCCGCGGCGATCGGCGCGGTGGCAAGGCCCGCGATCAGGGACGACAGCACCAGCATCGCGGCCCCGCGCATCCACCAGGGCAGCGCGCCCGCGCGTCGCGACCAGGTCGGGAATACGGCGATCAGCGCGACCGTGGCGGCAAAGCTCATCTGGAAGCCGGCGCTCACCAGCGCCTCGGGCGCGGCCAGCAGGATCACCAGCGCCGCGACCGCCACCGTCCTGAGCGAGATGGCGCGGCGGTCCGCCAGCACCGCGGCCAGCATCACCGCCACCATCAGGAAGGCCCGCTCGGTCGGCACGCCGCCGCCGGAAAGCCACAGGTATCCCGCCGCGGCGGCCAGGCCGACGGCCGCCGCGATCTTGTGCACCGGCCGGCCGGCCAGCGCGCCCGCCAGCGGCCCGGTCGCCTGCGCGGCGGCCAGCGCCATCCGCAGCGCGCCATAGACGAAGCCTGCCAGCATCGACATGTGCAGGCCAGAGATCGACACGATGTGATAGAGGTTCGAGTCGCGCATGACCTGGTTCGTCGCCTCGGAGATGCCCGAGCGGTCCCCTGTCATCAGGGCGGCGGCGACCGCGCCCTCGGGCCCGCGGATCGACTCGCGCATGGCCTGCGCCAGATGCAGGCGCAGGGTTTGCGCGTCCAGAGGGCCGGGCATCGCGGCCTCTGCCAGCATCAGCGGCGTGCGCGTATAGCCCACCGCCCCCAGCCGGTCGAAGAACGCCCCGCGGCGAAAGTCGAAGCCGCCGGGTTCCGCGGGTCCGGGCGGCGGCCCCAGGTGCCCGGTCAGCATGATCCGCGCGCCCGGATCGGGCAAGGCCTGCGGGTCGGTCAGGGTTTGCGGATCGGTCAGCGACAGGCGCACGCGGGCGGGGGTGCGACCCGGCGGCGTGTCGCGCAGGACCACGCGGTCCAGCGTGATCCGCATCCGGTCGCGGGCCGAGCGGTCGATCGCGACCACCCTGCCCTCGATCGGTCCGTAATAGCGGAAATCCAGAACCGGGGCCGCGACGTGGTGGGCGCGCGCGCCGGCGACGAGCGTCCCGCCCAGAACCAGCGCCGCCCCCAGGGCTGCCAGCCGCAGCCGGTCGGCGCGGTCGGGGTCCATGCGCCCCCGCGCCGCGCGCCGCGCAAGCCCCCGCGCCAGCAGCAGGGCCGCGACGGCGGCGACCGCCACGGCGGCATAGGCAGGCGCGCGCGGTTCGACCGGCAGCGTGAACCAGGCCCCGATGCCGACCGCCAGCAGGACCGGCGCCCAGACAAGCAGCCCGGCCCGGGCAACGGCGTCGGGGCGCGGCGTCGGGACCGCCTGCGCCCCCCGCCCGGCCGCGGCATCCGGCGCATCGGCGGCCGATCCGCCCTGCCTGCGGCGCGGCAGGCGCCCGCGGCGGGGCGCGTCCTGCGCGACAGGATCACCACCCGGTCCGCCAGGGACGTCGATGACGGCCAATCCTTGTCCTTTCGCAGGCGGTTCAGTATCTGTCGCGCTGACCCTAGGCGGCGGTTCTTTCCGAAAGGTTAACGTTCGCCGTCTCTTGCAGCCCGTCCGCGGCGCTGCCCGATCCGACAGGACTGCCATGACCGCTGCCGCCCCCGTGACCCGGTTTGCCCCCTCGCCCACCGGATACCTGCACATCGGCGGCGCACGCACGGCGCTGTTCAACTGGCTTTACGCCCGCGGGCGCGGCGGCCGGTTCCTGCTGCGGATCGAGGACACCGACCGTGCCCGCTCGACGCCCGAGGCAACAGCCGCGATCCTGAAGGGCCTGACGTGGCTGGGTCTGGACTGGGACGGCGAGCCGATCAGCCAGTTCGCCCGGCAGCCGCGCCATGCCGAGGTGGCGCGGCAGATGCTGGAGGCGGGGACCGCGTATCGCTGCTATTCAACGCCGGCCGAGATCGAGGCGTGGCGGGCCGGGCACCCCAACCAGACCTTTGTCAGCCCGTGGCGGGACGCCGACCCCGCAAGCCGACCCGACGCGCCCTTTGCCATCCGCCTGCGCGCACCGCGCACCGGCGAGACGGTGATCCGCGATGCCGTGCAGGGGGATGTGGTCTTTCGCAACGACCAGCTTGACGACATGGTTCTGCTGCGGTCGGATGGAACGCCGACCTACATGCACGCGGTGGTGGTGGACGACCACGACATGAACGTGACGCACGTGATCCGGGGCGACGACCACCTGACCAACGCCGCGCGGCAGGTGCAGGTCTATCAGGCCATGGGCTGGGACATCCCGGTCTTTGCCCATATCCCGCTGATTCATGGGCCCGACGGGAAGAAACTGTCCAAGCGCCACGGCGCCGTCGGGCTGCACGACTATGCGGCGATGGGCTATCCCGCCGCAGCGATGCGGAACTATCTGGCGCGTCTGGGATGGAGCCACGGGGACGACGAGCTGTTCGACGATGCCCAGGCCCGCGCCTGGTTCGACCTGGACGGAATCGGCAAGGCCCCCGCGCGGCTGGATTTCAAAAAGCTGGAACACGTGTCCGGGCATCATATCGGAACGATGCCGCAGGCCACGCTGCTGGACGAGCTGTCCGCCTTCCGGGCCGAGGTCGGCGATCCGCCGCTTACGGACATCCAGCTTGCCCGGCTGACCCCGGCGCTGGACGTGCTCAAGCACAAGGCACGGACCTATCCGCAGCTGCTCGAACAGGGGCATTTCGCGCTGATCGACCGCCCGGTCCAGCCGGACGCCAAGGCGCAGGCCGCGCTGGATACGGTATCCCTTCGCATACTGTCAGAATTGACCGCTGCGTTGCAGCATGTTAGCTGGACGCGAGACGCACTGGAGGCCGCGGCCCATCAGGTTGCCGAGGCGAACGGGATCGGCTTGGGCAAGGTTGCGGCGCCGGTGCGCGCCGCCCTGGCCGGGCGGACCTCGACCCCCAGCGTGTTCGACATGATGCTGGCGCTTGGCCGGGACGAGACGCTCGCCCGGCTGGCGGATGCGGCGGGCTGATCCAGCCGCCGGGATTCACGGCCCGGCACGGGCCACAGGCGAAGAGGGAAGTGATGGCCACGACAGCCAAGGTCACCGTCAAGGACACGGACATCGAACTGCCCGTCCTTTCCCCCACGGTGGGGCCGGACTGCATTGATATCCGCAAGCTTTATGCTCAGGGCGGGGTGTTCACCTTCGACCCCGGCTTCACCTCGACCGCGGCCTGCGAAAGCGCGATCACCTATATCGACGGTGACGCGGGCGAGCTGTGGTACCGCGGCTATCCGATCGATCAGCTTGCCGAGAAAAGCCACTATCTCGAGGTCTGCTATCTGCTGCTGAACGGCGAGCTGCCGAATGCCCGGCAGATGGAGGATTTCGAGACGCTGATCACGCGCCACACGATGGTGCACGAGCAGATGCATTACTTTTATCGCGGGTTCCGCCGCGACAGCCACCCCATGGCGACGATGGTCGGCGTCGTGGGTGCGATGTCGGCGTTCTACCACGATTCCACCGACATCAACGATCCCAAGCAGCGCGACATCGCGTCGATCCGGCTGATCGCCAAGCTGCCGACGCTGGCGGCCATGGCCTACAAATACTCGATCGGCCAGCCTTTCGTGTATCCGCGCAACGACCTGGATTACGCGTCGAACTTCCTGCACATGTGCTTCTCGGTCCCGGCCGAACCCTATGAGGTGAACCCGGCGCTGGCCCGCGCCATGGACCGCATCTTCACGCTGCATGCCGATCACGAGCAGAACGCCTCGACCTCGACCGTGCGTCTGGCGGGATCGTCGGGGGCGAACCCGTTCGCCTGCATCGCGGCGGGCATCGCCTGCCTGTGGGGGCCCGCGCATGGCGGCGCCAACCAGGCTGCGCTGGAAATGCTGCAGGAAATCGGCAGCGTTGACCGCATCCCGGATTATATCCGGCGCGCCAAGGACAAGGACGACCCCTTCCGCCTGATGGGCTTCGGCCACCGTGTCTACAAGAACTTCGACCCGCGCGCCAAGATCATGAAGCAGTCGGCGGACGAGGTGCTGGAGATCCTGGGCGTAGAGAACAACCCGACCCTGCAGGTTGCCAAGGAACTGGAACGGATCGCACTGGAAGACGATTATTTCGTCAGCAAGAAGCTGTATCCGAACGTCGATTTCTATTCCGGCATCATCCTGTCGGCGATGGGCTTTCCGACGGCCATGTTCACGCCGATCTTTGCGCTGTCGCGCACGGTGGGCTGGATCAGCCAGTGGAAGGAGATGCTGGGCGACCCGGACAACAAGATCGGCCGCCCGCGCCAGCTGTACGTCGGCGCCGATCGCCGCGACTATCCGCCCGTCGCCAGCCGCTGAGCGGACGGGACAAAAGGACAAAAGGGGGCCCAGGCGGCCCCCTTTTTCTGTTTTCGGCGGGTCGGGCGCACCGAACCGCGGCAGCGCCCCGCCCGGGGTGATCCGCGCCCTGCCCTGCCCGCCCTGTGGCCGCGGCGGCGCGCCGCAAGGGACCCGTGCATTTCCGGCTTGCGGGCCGCGCGCGGCGGTGGCAATCGCACGCCATGAACGACAGGATCGCATTGATTACAGGGGCGTCGCGCGGACTTGGCGCGGCGATGGCGGAAAATCTGGGCGCGCGCGGCTGGCATGTCGTGGCCGTTGCCCGCACCGTCGGCGCGCTCGAGGAGCTGGACGACCGCATCCGCGCGGCCGGCGGATCGGCCACGCTGGCGCCCATGGACGTGGCCCTGCCGGATGCGATGATCCAGCTGGTGCAGGGCATCCAGGGACGCTGGGGCGGCGTCGATCTGTGGGTTCATGCGACCATCCACGCCGCACCCCTGTCGCCCATGCCGCACGTCGATCCCAAGGACATGGCCAAGTCCATCGCGGTCAACGTCGCCGCGACCCATGGCCTGATCGCGCTGGTCGAGCCGCTGTTGCGCGCGCGCGGGGGCACGGCGCTGTTTCTGGACGATCCGCGCGCGGGCCAGCCGTTTTTCGGCGCCTACGGGGCCACCAAGGCCGCGCAGACCGCGATGGCGAAAAGCTGGGCTGCCGAGACGGCGCGCCTGGGGCCCCGCGTCGTCGTCGAGACACCCGCGCCGATGCCGACGGCCACCCGCGCGCGCTTTTTCCCCGGCGAGAACCGCAGCGCCCTGACCCCCTGCGGGGCCGAGGCCGAGCGCATCCTGCGCGTGGTCCTCGACTGACGCAGGTGCCCTTGCGGCCTAAAGGCCGTAGATGCCGGTGAACTTGTCCTCGAGATAGTCAAGCAGCGGCCCGGCCGTCACCGGCGCGCCTGTCGCCTGCTCGATCAGGGCGCGCGGCTCGTAAAGGCCGCCGTGGCGTTGCAGGGTCTCGCGCAGCCACTCGACGGCCGGGCCGGCATCGCCGACGGCAAGGCTTGCGTCCAGGTCGGGCACCGCATCGCGCATCGCGGCGTTCAGGCAGCCGGCATAGACGTTCCCCAGCGCATAGGTGGGGAAATACCCGAACAGCCCGACGGACCAGTGAACATCCTGCAGCACGCCGTTGGCCGGACGGTCCACCGCGATGCCGAAATCCTTGAGGAAGCGGGCGTTCCAGGCCTCGACCAGATCATCGGTGGACAGCCGTCCCGCGATCAGGTCGCGTTCCAGGTCGAACCGCATCATGATGTGCAGGTTGTACTGCACCTCGTCGGCCTCGGTGCGGATGTGGCCGGGCGTGACCCGGTTGACGGTGCGATAGAACTGGTCCGCGTCGGACACCGACAGCGGACCCATCATGTCGGTCATCCGTCTGTGCAGCCACCCGGTAAAGGCCCGGCCGCGGCCGATCTGGTTTTCATAGATCCGGCTCTGGCTTTCGTGGACGCCCATGGACACCCCGCGGCCCAGCGGCGTGAAGGCGTGGTCGCTGTCGATCGCCAGCTCATAGCTGGAATGGCCGACCTCGTGGATGGTGGAATAGATGCAGTTGAAAGGCTCGGTCTCGACCACGCGGGTGGTGATCCGGCTGTCCTGCCAGCGCCCCGACGAAAACGGATGCACCGCCAGGTCCAGCCGCCCGCGGGTCCAGTCATAGCCGAAGGCCGTGGCGCAGGCCCGCGCCAGACGAAGTTGGCTTTTCTGCGGGAACCGGCCCTCCAGCGCGGCAGGCGGATCGTCGGCGCCCAGCACATCCTCGCGCAGGGCCACCAGCCGGGGGCGCATGCTGTCGAACAGCGCCGCCAGGTCGGCCTGCGTCGCGCCGGGTTCATAGTCGTCCAGCAGCGCGTCATACGGATCGCCGCCGCCAAAGCCCGCCGCGACCAGCGCGTGGGCGGCGTCCTGCGTCAGGACCAGGATCGAATCGAGCGCCGGCAGGAAGGCCTCGGGCGTGTCGTTGGCGCGCGCCTCGGCCCAGATCCCCTGCGCCAGGCTGGTCTGGCGGGCCAGTTCCGTGGCCAGCGGCGCCGGAATGGCGCAGGCGCGCGCGTGATCGCGGGCGATCAGTTCGACGATGCGGGACTCGCGCGGGCTTTCGGGGCGCGCGGCGTCCAGCCACTCGCCGATGCGCGGGTCGGTGCGGCGGTCGTGCAGGACGGCAGCGATGGCGGCCGTCTCCTCGGACCGCTGCTCGGTCGCGCCGCGGGGCATGACGGTTTCCTGGTCCCAGCCCAGCCGCTCGGCGATCGACGACAGCGCCTCGGTCTGGCGCTGAAAGGCCAACAGGTCGTTCATGGCGGTCGGCTGGTTCATCGGATCGTCCCCCGGACGCTGGTTTCATAGGGATAGCGTGCGTGATGGCGCGCCCGCAGGATCAGCACGAACAGCGCGACGGCGCCCAGCTGGTGGGCCAGCGCCTCGGGCAGCGGCGCGCCGCGCATGACGGTGGCGATGCCCAGCACGATCTGGAACGCGACCGCCGCCAGCATGACCGTGAAGACCCCGCGCGTCACGGGATGCGGCGACCGGCGGGCCCGCGCCCAGACCACCACGGCAAAGATCGCCAGCAGATAGCCCGCGATGCGGTGAGTGAACTGCACCGTCGCCGCGTTCTCGAAGAGGTTGCGCCAGCCCAGGGCCGGGTCCCAGATCGCGGCCGGAATCCATTCGCCGCCCATCTTCGGCCAGCCGGTGTACTGCCGGCCGGCGTCGATGCCCGCGACCAGCGCGCCGATCAGGATCTGGACGAACGCCAGATGCATCAGCCCCGTCGCCATCGAGAACAGCTTGCCCTCGCCGGCCCGGCGCGCCCGCAGCAGGGCCGCCTCGGGCCGCGACAGATGCAGCACGTACCACGCAATCAGCCCCAGGATGGAAAACGCCAGCCCCAGGTGCACCGCCAGCCGGTACGAGGCGACCGAGGTCATCCCCGGCGCCAGCCCCGAGCTGACCATCCACCAGCCCACGACCCCCTGCAACCCGCCCAGCGCGCCCAGCGTCAGCAACCGCGGCGTCCAGCCCGCGGGCATGCGGCCGCTGGCCCACAGAAAGACGAACCCCAGCGCCCAGACCAGCCCGACCGCGCGGCCCAGCAGCCGATGCGCCCATTCCCACCAGTAGATCCGCTTGAACCCGGCCAGGTCCATCGTCGGGTTTTCCTCGCGGAACTGGGGGATCTGCTGGTATTTGGCAAATTCGGTTTCCCACGCCGCCTGCCCGCTGGGCGGCAGCGTGCCGGTGACGGGCTTCCATTCGGTGATCGACAGCCCCGACCCGGTCAGGCGCGTGGCCCCCCCCAGCGCGATCATCGCCACCACCATGACGAACAGCACCACCAGCCACGCCCGGACCCAGCCGCGGGCGCCCCGGGGTGCTGTGTCGATCAGGCTGCCGGTGGGCGCGAGAGGCTGGGCCGCGGGGGCGGCCACCTCCTGGAAGATCGGGCGCTTGGCCATGGTCGGCTCCTTGCGATTGCGGGCGGACATTGGCCGCGACGCCCCGAAAGGTCAATCGCGGGGGGGCGTCCATGTCAGCTGGCGGATCATGCCGTGAAAGATCTGCACGTCGGCGCGGGTCAGCGGCAGGCGCGACCACAGGTTGCGCAGCGTCAGCCGCATGGTCGCCGCCTTGTCGGGGGGAAAGAAGAACCGCGCGGCGTTCAGCCTCTCCTCCCAGTGGTCGGCCAGGCGCTCGATCTCCAGCCGGGTGGCGGGGACCTCGCCGGGGGGGCGGCGGCCGGCGGGCGCGGGCTGCGCGGGCAAGGCCTCGCGGCCCCACTCATAGCCCATCAGCAACACCGCCTGCGCCAGGTTCAGGGACGGAAACTCGGGGTTCACCGGCACGGTCACGATGGCGCTGGCGCGGGCGATCTCGTCATTCTCAAGCCCCGCGCGCTCGGGGCCGAAGATCAGCGCGAGGCGCCGATCCCCGGCGGTCAGGCCCCGCGCCTCGGCCATGGCGGTGGCGGGGGTGTGGACGGGCTTGGTCAGTTCGCGCCCGCGGGCGGTGGTGGCATAGGCGACGTGGACGTCCTCCATCGCGTCGGCCAGCGTGGCGAACACCCGTGCCCTGTCCAGAACCTGCCCGGCCGCCCCCGAGGCCATCGCCACCGCGCGCGGGTTCGGCCAGCCGTCGCGGGGGGCGACCAGCCGCATCTCGGTCAGGCCGAAGTTCAGCATCGCGCGCGCGGCCGCGCCGATGTTCTCGCCCATCTGGGGGCGCACGAGGATGACGACAGGCGGCACGCTGTGGGACATGGCGCGATCTACCCCGCGGCCGCGTCCGGGGACAAGCGCCAGCGACGTCGGCGTGGCCGAATACGCCGGGGCCGCATACCCAAGGGCCGGCATTCCGGGATCGCACGGCACGCGGGCAAGGGGCAGCGCCCCCCTTTCAAGGAACCCGCCGCTGCGCTATCTGCCTGACATTCCCGGAAAGGACCGCCATGGACGCGCCGCAGCTTTACCTGATCGCCCCGACGCTGATCCCCGCGTCCGAGATGGCCGCGCGGCTGGCGGCGGTGCTGGACACGCATCCCGTTGCCTGCCTGCGGCTGCCGGGCGCCGGCGACGAGGGCGAGCTGGCGCGGCTGGCCGACCTGGCCCGCGACATCGCGCACGCCCGCGACGTCGCCGTGGTGATCGAGAACCATATTCCGCTGGCGCGCGCCCACGGACTGGACGGGGTGCATCTGACCGACGGCGCGCGCAGCGTCCGCTATGCCCGCAAGGAACTGGGGGCCGACGCCATCGTCGGCGCCTTCTGCGGCACCTCGCGCCACGAGGGGATGAGCGCGGGCGAGGCCGGCGCCGACTATGTGGCGTTCGGTCCCTGCGGGTCCACCGCCCTGGGCCGCGGCACGCCGGTCGATCTGGACCTGTTCCAGTGGTGGTCCGACGTGGTCGAGGTTCCGGTCGTCGCCGAAGGCGCGCTGGACGCCGCGCTGATCCGCAGCCTGTGGACCATCGCCGACTTCATCGCCGTCGGCCCCGAGATCTGGTCGGCCGCCGACCCTGCCGCGGCCCTGTCGGGCCTGTGGCCTGCCTGAGCGTCCCGGTCCTGCGCGCGGGCGCTTGCCCGGCGCGGGGTTGCATCGTAAGCCGCTGGCCATGACCCAGCACCAGCTTCTGCTCATCGTCGATTTCGGCAGCCAAGTGACCCAGCTGATCGCGCGCCGCCTGCGCGAGCTGAACGTCTATTGCGAAATCCACCCCTATCAGACCCTGACCGACGCGGGCGTCCGCGCGCTTGGCCCGCAGGCGATCATCCTGTCGGGCGGCCCCGACAGCGTGACCCGTCCCGGCAGCCCGCGCGCGCCGCAGGCGGTGTTCGACCTGGGCGTGCCGGTGTTCGGCATCTGCTATGGCCAGCAGGTGATGATGGAGCAGCTGGGCGGCCGCGTCGAAAGCGGCCATCACGCCGAATACGGCCGGGCCTTCATCCATCCCGCGCCGGGCCACACCGGCGACGGCATCTTCGCCGGGCTGTTCGTCGCCGGCCGCGAAGAGGTCTGGATGAGCCATGGCGACCGCGTCACGCAGCTTGCGCCGGGGTTCGAGGTGATCGGCACCTCGCCCAACGCGCCGCTGGCCATGATCGCGGACGAGGCGCGCGGCCTTTACGCCGTGCAGTTCCACCCCGAGGTCCATCACACCCCTAACGGGCGCATCATGCTGGAGAACTTCGTCCGCATGGCGGGGTTCACCGGCGACTGGACGATGGCGGGATACCGGGACGAGGCGATCCGCCGCATCCGCGAGCAGGTCGGCGACGCAAAGGTGATCTGCGGCCTGTCGGGCGGCGTCGATTCCTCGGTCGCGGCCGTGCTGATCCACGAGGCGATCGGCGAGCAGCTGACCTGCGTCTTCGTCGATCACGGCCTGCTGCGGCAGGGAGAGGCCGAGGAGGTCGTGGCGATGTTCCGCGACAACTACAACATCCCGCTGATCCATGCCGACGAATCCGACCTGTTCCTGGGCGAGCTGGACGGCGTCAGCGACCCCGAGGTCAAGCGCAAGACCATCGGCCGGCTGTTCATCGACGTGTTCCAGAAGCACGCGGCCGCGGTGGGCGGAGCCGAGTTCCTGGCCCAGGGGACACTGTATCCCGACGTCATCGAATCGGTCAGCTTCACCGGCGGGCCGTCCGTCACGATCAAGTCGCACCACAATGTCGGCGGCCTGCCCGAGAAGATGGGCCTGAAGCTGGTCGAGCCGCTGCGCGAACTGTTCAAGGACGAGGTGCGCGCGCTGGGCCGCGAGCTGGGCCTGCCCGCGACGTTCATCGGCCGCCACCCTTTCCCCGGCCCGGGCCTTGCGATCCGCTGCCCCGGAGAGATCACCCGCGAAAAGCTGGAGATCCTGCGCAAGGCCGATGCCGTCTTCATCGACCAGATCCGCCGCCACGCGCTTTACGACGACATCTGGCAGGCGTTCGTCGCGATCCTGCCGGTCCGCACCGTCGGGGTCATGGGCGACGGGAGGACCTATGACTTTGCCTGCGCGCTGCGCGCCGTGACCTCGGTGGACGGCATGACGGCGGATTATTACCCCTTCACCCACGAGTTTCTGGGCGAAACGGCCACCCGCATCATCAACGAGGTCCGCGGCATCAACCGCGTGACCTATGACATCACCTCAAAGCCGCCGGGGACGATCGAGTGGGAATGAGCCAGCATCCCGCGGGCCACGCGCCCGGCTGCGGCTGCGGCCACCATGGCGCCGTGGTCGCCGATCCCCACGCCGCACGGACCGGCGCGCAGGTGTCGCTGACGGGGCAACTGGTCTGCGCCGACGTGGCGCAGATGCTGGCGGTGCTGGACCACGCGGGGGACCATATCGCCGCAAGCCGGGCCGAGCCGGGTTGCTTGCAGTTCGACCTGTGGCAGACCGACGAGCCGCTGGTCTTTGCGCTGGCGGAACGCTTTGCCGACCCGGACGCCTATCGCGCCCACCAGGCGCGCGCCCGCGCGACCCCCTGGCACGCCGCGACGGCCGGCGTGGAACGGCGCGGCTTCGACCGGCGCGGGCTGGACTGACGCCCACGCCGCAGGCGCCGGCCGGCCAGGGCAGCGGGCGGCCGTTGATCGTCGAGCAGGACAGGCAAGGTGCCCGGCTTTCGACCTCGGCCCTGCCGAAACGCCACCGTATCGCCCTCGGTCGAGAGCAGGTCCGGCGCCATCTGCTCAGGCAGGCGGCGCAGCCTCCGCTCAGGCCGGCGCGGGGTGCTGCAGGCTGTCGGGGCGCTGGACGCGAACCCGGATGATCCGGCGCGCGTTGGCGTCCACGACCTCGAACGCCACGCCGCTTTCGTGGACAATCGTCTCGCCCCGCGCCGGCACGCGCCCCGCCAGCATGAAGATCAGCCCGCCCAGCGTGTCGATCTCTTCCTCGTATTCGCCGCTGACCAGCCGGACCCCGATCTCTGCCTCGACCGCGCCGATGGGGGCGCGGGCCAGCACGAGCCAATGGCCGGGACGCTCCTGCGTCCACAGCGGTTCGTCGCCGTCGTCGTGCTCGTCGTCGATCTGCCCGATGACCTGCTCGATCAGGTCCTCGATGGTGATCAGCCCGTCCACGCCGCCGTATTCGTCGATCACCAGCGCCATGTGGATGCGTTTCTGCTGCATCTGCTGCAGCAGCGCGCCGATCGGCATGGTGCCCGGCACATACAGCAGCGGCCGCAGCAACGGCCGCAGGGCAAAGCGCGGCGTGGGCGGGCGCGCCCCGAACCCGTGCTTGAGCGCGAGGTCCTTGAGGTGCACCAGCCCCAGCGGATGGTCCAGCTCGCCGCGATGGACGGGCAGGCGCGAATAGCCGTGTTCGCGGAACACCTCGACCAGCTCGGGCAGCCCCACGTTGACCGGAACCGATACGATGTCGGCGCGGGTGACGGCCACGTCATCAACAGATTTTCGGCGCAGGTTCAGCAGGTTGGGCGCGTGGGCCGATGTCGCGGCCTCCATCAGCGAAGGGGGCGCATCGTCGCCGTTGTCCGCCGCGCCGCCCAGCCGGTTCAGCACGCGGCCCAGAAAGCCACGGGGCCGGGGCTGGTCGCGATCCTCGGTCTCCTCGCCCCAGCCCGGGGGGTCGGGCGGGGAAACCGGGTCGCTACTTCGGGGATCGCTCATGCCTGTGCAGTCTCATAGGGATCGGGGATGCCAAGACGTGCCAGGATGGAACGCTCGGCGTCCTCCATGGTTTCCGCGTCCGCGTCGATCTCGTGGTCATAGCCGGCCAGATGCAGGATCGCATGGACCAGCAGGTGGGTGACGTGGTCGGCGATCGGCTTGTCCTGGTCGGCCGCCTCTCGTGCGCAGGTGTCGAAGCTGATCGCGATGTCACCCAGTTCGGGGCCGTCCGGGGGCGCAGGCGGGGCGCCCGGCGCGCGCGGGGCGGGATCGGCGGACGGCCAGCTCAGCACGTTGGTGGGCGACGGCTTGCCGCGGAAATGGTCGTTCAGCGTGGCGATGCGCGCGTCGTCGCATCCCATCACGACGATCTCGACCTGGTCGATGCCCAGATACTGCGTCGCGGCGATGGCGGCGCGGTTCGCCAGCGCGCCCAGATCGACGTCCAGCCAGCGCTCGTCCTCGATCACCAGGTCGACGGGCGCGGACTGGTCCCCTGCGCCGTCGGTCGCCGGGGCGTCATGCCACGTCGTGCCGCGTGTCTCGTCCGTCATGCCGTGCCCCCGGTCCTCTGCCGCGCCCTATGCATCGCGGCCCCGGCGCCAGCTGTCGCGCAGCGGGGGCGTGCCGCCGTCGCCTGCGGCTGCGGCGCGGGCCTGGGCTGTTTCGTCGTCGCTGTCCCAGGCCTGGATGATCCGCGCCACCAGCTTGTGGCGCACCACGTCCGACGAGGTGAAATAGCTGAACGAGATCCCCGGCACGCCCTTGAGGATGCGCTCGGCCTCGGAGAGGCCCGACGCCACGCCGCGCGGCAGGTCCACCTGCGTCCTGTCGCCGGTCACGACCATGCGCGAGCCTTCGCCCAGGCGCGTCAGGAACATCTTCATCTGCATGGTCGTTGCGTTCTGCGCCTCGTCCAGGACGACAAAGGCGTTCGACAGCGTCCGGCCGCGCATGAAGGCCAGGGGCGCGATCTCGATGCGCTTTTCCTCCATCAGCTTCTGCATCTGCTTGGCGGGCAGAAAGTCGTTCAGCGCGTCGTACAGCGGCTGCATGTAGGGATCGACCTTCTCCTTCATGTCGCCGGGCAGGAACCCCAGCCGCTCGCCCGCCTCGACCGCGGGGCGCGACAGGATGATCTTGTCCACGTGCCCCCCCGCCAGCATGGTGACGCCGACCGCGACGGCCAGATAGGTCTTGCCCGTGCCCGCCGGGCCGATGCCGAAGGCCAGTTCGTGCCCGAACAGGTTGCGGACATAGTCCTTCTGCGCCTCGGTGCGCGGCTCGACGGTCTTCTTGCGGGTCCGCAGCTCGATGGGTCCGGCGGCGAACATCTCAAGCTGTTCGGCAGGCGTCAGGCTGGGGGCGTCCGTGTCCGTGCCCATCCGCAGCCCGGCCTCGACCTCGGCCAGTTCGACCGGCTTGCCCTGTTCCAGCCGCGCATAAAGGTTGCGCAGCAGGGCGGCGGCCTCGGCCTGCGCCTCGGCCGGGCCGACCAGCGCCAGCAGGTTGCCGCGGCGCAGGATATGCACCCCAAGCGCCTGCTCGATGCGGGCCAGATGGCGGTCGTGCGGGCCGCACAGGTCGATCAGCAGCCTGTTGTCAGGCAATTCCAGCAGGGTTTCGCCGGCATGGGGCATGGCAGCGGGGGAGGTGGGGGTCAGACCCAAAGGTGCCTCATGTTCAAGGGGACGCGGAAAACCGACGGTTGCATGGTCGCAAGCGCGGCGGGCCGTGGCAAGGGCAAGTCTCGGCGCGGTGTCATCATGGTGCGAGGCGGCTGCGGGGCGACGCGCATCACTCTGCGGGCCGTCCCTCGACAAAGGCGCGCAGGACAGGGTCGCCCGCGCTGTCCATGTCGGCCACCGGACCCTGCCAGCGCAGACGCCCGGCGTCCAGCATCGCGACGCGGTCAGCGATGGCACGGACGCTGTCCATGTCGTGCGTGATGGTGACGGCCGTGGCCCCGGTTTCCGTGACGATGCCGCGGATCAGGGCGTTGATCCCGGCCGCGCGCTGCGGGTCCAGCCCCGTGGTCGGCTCGTCGAAGAACAGCACGCCCGGATCGGCCGCGATGGCGCGCGCCAGCCCCACGCGCTTGCGCATGCCCCCCGACAGGTCGGACGGCATGCGGTCCGCGACCTCGGGGCCCAGCCCGACACGCGCCAGCTTTTCGATGGCGCGCGCGCGGGCCGCAGGGGCGGGCATGGCGCGCAGCAGGCGAAAGGCCACGTTGCGCCAGACCGGCAGGCTGTCAAACAGCGCCGCCGTCTGGAACAGCATCCCGAAGTCCTGCATGAAGCGCGCCCGCACCGGGGCGGTCGCCAGCGCGCCGTTCAGCCGGATGGTGCCGGCGTCGGCCTCCTCCAGGCCCAGGACGGTGCGCAGCAGGACCGACTTGCCCGACCCCGACCCGCCGATCACGACCAGGCTTTCGCCGCGGGCAAGGTCCAGGTCCACGCCGTCAAGCACGCGGTTGGGGCCGAAGGCCTTGGCCAGGCCCCGCGTCTCGATCACCGGGGACGGGGTCATGTAAAGAACAGCCCCGTCATCAGGAAGTTGGCCGAAAGGATTCCGACCGAGGCCGCGACGACCGCGTTCGTCGTGGCCCGGCCCACGCCTTCGGCCCCGCGGGCGGCGCGCATGCCGAACCAGCTTCCCGCCAGCGCCACGATGCCGCCGAACACCGCGCCCTTGAGCAGGCCCGAGATCACGTCCCAGCTTTCCAGATAGGCCCACGAGTTCGCCAGATAGCCCTGCGAGGTGAACCCCAGCGAGGTGATCCCGACCAGCCAGCCGCCCATGATGCCGATGATGTCGCCGACGCCCACCAGGATCGGCACCGACAGCACCGCCGCCCACAGGCGCGGCGTGACCAGCCACCCGACCGGGTCCACCGACAGCGTCACCAGCGCGTCGATCTGCTCGGTCACGCGCATCGACCCCAGCTCGGCCGCGATGGACGAGGCGACGCGCGCGGCCACCATCAGCCCCCCCAGCACCGGCCCCAACTCGCGCACCATGCCGATGGCGACGATCGCCGGGACCACGTCCCCGGCCTGGAACCGCTCGCCCCCGGCGTTGATCTGCAAGGCCAGCGCGGCGCCGGTGAACAGCGCCGTCAGTCCGACGACCGGCAGCGACAACCATCCGATGCGGATCAGCTGCTCGGCCAGCAGATGCGGGCGGAACCCCGGCGCGGCAAGGCCGCGGCCGGCAAACAGCGTCACCTGTCCCACCCGGCGCGCGACTGCCAGCGTGGCGCGGCCGACAAGCCGGACTGGGTTCACGACCACTGCCGGGTATAGCGATGGCCCAGTGAGGTCAGGATCTCGTATCCGATGGTGCCCGCGCAGGCGGCAAGCGCATCGACGCCTTGGCGCGGGTTCAGGATTTCCAGCTCGGGCGGGACGACCGAAAGGTCGGTCACGTCGACCGTGATCAGGTCCATCGACACCCGGCCCACGATCGGGCAGGGTTGGTCGCCCGCCCACAGCACCGCCCCCTGCCCCGACAGCGACCGCAGCAGCCCGTCGGCATAACCCGCCGAAACCGTGGCGATGCGCGACGGCCGCTCGGGCGTCCAGGTGCAGCCATAGCCGACACAGTCGCCCGGACCGACGCTGCGCGTCTGGATCACCTCGAGCGACAGCGTGACCACCGGCCGCGCGTCCGTGAACGGCGCGCCGCCATAAAGCCCGATCCCCGGCCGGGTCAGGTCGAAGTGAAAATCCCGCCCCAGCAGGATGCCGCCGGTCGCCGCCAGCGAGCGCGGCGCCGAGACGCCTTGCGTCAGGCGTCTGAACTCGGCCAGTTGCACTGCGTTGGCAGGGTGCGCGGGTTCGTCGGCGCAGGCCAGATGCGACATCACCAGGGTGGGGCCGGTGCCCGCGTCGGTGCGCGCGGCCAGCGCCTCGGACGCGACGGCAGCCCATTCGGCGTTGTCCATCCCCAGGCGATGCATGCCGCTGTCAAGCTGGATGGCGAACGCCCCGCGCGGGCGCAGGGCACGGTCGCGAAAGAACTGCTCGGCGCTGTTCAGAACCGGAATCAGCCCGTCCAGCGCCTCGCGCGGCATATGGCCCGCCAGCACGAACACGCGCGCATCCTCGGGCAGATGGGGGCGGATCGCCCGCCCCTCGGCCGCCTGCGCGACAAAGAAATCCCGCGCGCCGGCCGCATAAAGCGCGGGCGCGACCCTGGCCGCGCCCAGGCCATAGGCGTCGGCCTTGACCACCGCGCCCGTCCGCGCGCCCGGTGCCAGGTCCGCCAGCGCCCGCCAGTTTGCCGCAACCGCGGCGGTATCGATGCGAAGTCCCATACACGCGGCATGGCCCCCGTCGCGCGCCAGGTCAAGACTCGCGCGAAGGGCGCCGCGCGAAACCGCGGGACCTGTCAGGAAGGCGCCACACCAGTTTGCGGAGTTCATCAAATGCTAACCGTCTCTTTGCAAACTTTCCCCTTTCCGCTTTGCGGGACGCGCGCGCCGCACTAGTGTCCGCCCAAATCGACGGAGGGTGGCATGAAGGACATTCTGGGTCAGCTGGAAGAGCTGCGGCACCAGGCGCGCCTGGGCGGCGGCCAGCGGCGCATCGACGCGCAGCACGCCCGCGGCAAGCTGACGGCGCGCGAGCGGCTGGACATTCTTCTGGACGAAGGCTCGTTCGAGGAATTCGACATGTTCGTCCGCCATCGCTCGACCGACTTCGGGATGGAGGACGACCGCCCCTATGGCGACGGCGTCGTGACCGGCTGGGGCACGATCAACGGCCGCATGGTCTATGTGTTTTCGCAGGATTTCACCGTCTTCGGCGGCTCGCTGTCGGAAACCCACGCGCAGAAGATCTGCAAGATCATGGACATGGCGATGCAGAACGGCGCGCCGGTGATCGGGCTGAACGACTCGGGCGGCGCGCGCATCCAGGAAGGCGTGGCCAGCCTTGCCGGTTACGCCGACGTGTTTCAGCGCAACATCATGGCATCCGGCGTGATCCCGCAGATCAGCGTCATCATGGGTCCCTGCGCGGGCGGCGCGGTCTATTCGCCGGCGATGACCGACTTCATCTTCATGGTGAAGGACACGTCCTACATGTTCGTGACCGGGCCGGACGTGGTGAAGACCGTCACCAACGAGGTCGTCACCGCCGAGGAACTGGGCGGCGCCTCGACCCACACGCGCAAATCCTCGGTCGCGGACGGCGCATTCGACAACGACGTCGAGGCGCTGACCGAGATCCGCCGGCTGTTCGATTTCCTGCCGCTGTCGAATCGCGAAAAGGCGCCGGTGCGGCCTTTCTTCGACGACGTGGCGCGGATCGAACCCAGTCTCGACACGCTGATCCCCGACAACCCGAACCAGCCCTACGACATGAAGGAGCTGATCGCGAAGGTCGCGGACGAGGGCGATTTCTACGAGATCCAGAAGGATTTCGCCGGCAACATCATCATCGGCTTCATTCGGATCGAAGGGCAGACGGTCGGCGTGGTGGCGAACCAGCCGATGTGCCTTGCAGGGGTTCTGGACATCGATTCCAGCCGCAAGGCCGCGCGCTTCGTGCGGTTCTGCGACGCGTTCGAGATCCCGATCCTGACCTTCGTGGACGTGCCGGGATTCCTGCCGGGCACCGCGCAGGAATATGGCGGCGTCATCAAGCATGGCGCGAAGCTGCTGTTCGCCTATGGCGAGGCGACGGTGCCCAAGGTGACGGTCATCACCCGCAAGGCCTATGGCGGCGCCTATGACGTCATGGCGTCCAAGCACCTGCGGGGCGATTTCAACTATGCCTGGCCCACTGCCGAGATCGCCGTGATGGGCGCCAAGGGCGCGGTCGAGATCCTGTATCGCAGCGAGCTGGGCGACGCCGACAAGATCACGGCACGAACCCACGACTACGAAAGCCGCTTCGCCAACCCCTTCGTGGCGGCCGAGAAGGGCTTTATCGACGAGGTGATCCAGCCCCATTCGACCCGGCGCCGGGTGGCCCGGGCATTCGCCTCTCTCCGCTCCAAGAAGCTTAGCAACCCCTGGAAAAAGCACGACAACATTCCCCTGTGACCGGACCCGCCGCTGCCCTGCTGTGCGCCTTTCTGGCGGCCGGCGCGGCCGCGGCGGTCACCCCTGCCCGCATCCCGGTCCCCTCGGGCGCCGAGGTCTGGCGACAGGAGGTGCTGACCGAGCGCGTGCCCGGAATGGGTCTGGTGCAGCGCTATCGCTATGTGATGCCGGCGCTGGCCGAACTGGTCCCGCCGATCCCCGAAGAAGACCTGATGGACAATTTGCCCGCCGACATGATCGACATGCCCCCCGACCAGGCCGAACAGCCCCTGACCCCAGCCGAACAGGCCGAACTGGACGCGGCGCTGGCCGAACTGTCCATGGGCGAGCTGGTGATCGAGGGCGTGCCGCAGGAGGAGCCTGCCGCCCCGGCCGGTGGCGGGTTGGCGGCGACGCCTGGGCTTGACCTGGGGGCCCTGGCCGGTGCCGACGACGGCGCATCCGACGGCCCGCTGCCGTCCGAGCTGGCCGCGCCGGATACGGCCGGCGCCGGGGGCGACATGGACGGCGACGCCGAATCCGCGGGCGACCTTGCCGCCATCCAGGGTGACATCGCCCTGCCCGCGGCGCCAGAGGCGCTGATGCAGGATCCGGTTCACAGGGACATCGACTATCTGTGCACCCACGACGCCCTGCCCGAGGCGGTGCGCCATTCGCCGCGGCCGACCCAGATCGTGATCTCGGTCGCATCCGCTGCCAGCGAATTCGGCAGCTTCGATCCCGACATCGTGCAGTTGTTCGAGGGATTTTCGCTGCCTGCCGACCGCGATACCTGCGTGTGGGAGGCGATGTGACCCGGCCTGCCGCACCCTGCCCCGCACCCCGCCACCGTGCTGATGCAGCGCGGCCACAGACGATGGGGTGCCACGCAGCCGGCCGCTGTCGGTCGCCGGCGGGCGCAGATACGATCCCGCGTCGGCCGCATGACGCGGCCGCGCCATCGAGCAGTCGGGGCACGCAAGCCCCGCATTACAGGAGACGTCCGTCATGTCCAAGAAACTCGCCTTTGTCCTGGTGCTGGTCGGCCTGGTCGCCGCCTGCGCCCAGCAGCAGCCCGCGCCCCAACCCATGCCCGCGCCCGTGCAGCCCGAGCCTGTCTATCAGGGCAAGTTCGGCGCAAACTGACCGCGACAGGCGCGGGCCTTGCTGCCCGCGCCAGCCCGCCGCATTCTTTGAACCGTTCAAGAAGGGCGCGGCATCATGCTGAAGCATCGCGGCTTTCCAGGACGCCTGCCGTCCACGGACCACCAGTTCACGATCCGGCGCGCAAACGCCAAGGGTGCGACCAAGCTGGTGGCGCGCGAACGCTATCGCGACCGCTCTCCCTCTGATCGGCGCGCCGACGCGGGGTTCCTGTCGGCGCTGATCGACCATTTCGGGGACCAGCCCTTCGTGCGCGGCAATCTGGACGCGGGACGGCTGTCCTGGCTTCTGGGGCGCGAGGTGGTGGCGGTGGGCCAACTGGACCCGACCAGCTATGACCAGCTGCTCAAGGTCGACCTGCGGCGCGCCGAAGCCTCGTTCCCGGAACTGTTCGCCAAGGACAGCCCGCCCGACTTCGGCTGGGACAGCGCGGCCGACTGGGACGACGGTGACGAGGACGACGCATGAATCCGCACCCCCCTCAGCGGATCAGCAGCCCGGCGCCGATCGGATCGGCATCACCCGCTTGTCAGTTTGACGCTGCCGACGCGCGTGTCATAAGAGGCGCGTGCTACAACCAACTTGCCCGAAAATGGGCCATAAAGACAGGCAGAGACTCATGCAGACCGCTCTTTTCATTCGCCTTTCGGGCGTCGCTCTTCTGGCCGTCGGCCTGTCGGCCTGCGCGCAGGGCTATCAAACCGGCCTGTCGGCCGACACCCAGCGCGCTGCTGGCGGGGCCCTTGCCGGGGCGGTCGTTGCCAAGGCACTGGACGAAAAGGTCGCCACCGGTGCGCTCATCGGCGCGGCCGGCGGGGCGCTGTGCGACGACGTGGGTGTCTGCCAGCAATAAGCCTGCTGCGGCCTGCGCGTTCCCGTCACGGACGCGGCATGACCTGAACCCCGTGGTCGCGGCGCGACCTCTTCCGGTCTGCGCGTCCACAAGCAAGAAAGACAACAGATGTCGAAAAAACTGCTGCTCGTCACCGGTGTTGCCGCGGCCCTTCTGGCCGGCTGCACCCAGAACATCCAGCCCACCGACCTGGACCGTGCGCTTATCGGAGCAGGAACGGGCGCCGTTGTGGCCGACCTGTCGGGCAAATCCGTCGCCAAGGGCGCGGCCATCGGGGCCGTGGGCGGCGCGCTCTGCGACGACGTCCGCCTCTGCCAGTGATCTGACCGCCGGGCGCCTGCGCGCCCTCGGCCCCCTTGCCATCGCCGTCCCTGCCGTTGCGCAGGGGCGGCTTTTTCACATCCAGCGCCACCAGGGACAGACATGTTCAACAAGATCCTGATCGCCAACCGCGGCGAAATCGCCTGCCGTGTCATCAAGACCGCGAAGAAGATGGGGATCGCCACCGTCGCCGTCTATTCGGACGCCGACCGCAACGCGCTGCACGTGCGCATGGCCGACGAAGCGGTCCACATTGGCCCCTCTCCTGCCAGCCAGTCCTATATCGTGATCGACAAGATCATGGACGCGGTCCGCCGGACGGGTGCGCAGGCCGTCCACCCCGGATATGGATTCCTCAGCGAGAACATGAACTTCGCTGCCGCCCTTGAGAAAGAGGGCGTGGTGTTCGTGGGTCCGCCAAGCCCCGCCATCGAGGCGATGGGCGACAAGATCACCTCGAAGAAGATCGCGCAAGAGGCTGGGGTGTCGACCGTTCCCGGCTATATGGGCCTGATTGCAGACGCCGAGGAGGCCGTGCGGATCTCGAACGAGATCGGCTATCCCGTGATGATCAAGGCCAGCGCCGGCGGCGGCGGCAAGGGGATGCGGATCGCCTGGAGCGATCAGGAGGCGCGCGAGGGTTTTGAATCGTCGCAGAACGAGGCGGCCAGCAGCTTTGGCGACGACCGCATCTTCATCGAGAAATTCGTGACGCAGCCGCGCCACATCGAGATCCAGGTGCTGGGCGACAAGCACGGGAACTGCGTCTATCTGCATGAGCGCGAATGCTCGATCCAGCGCCGCAACCAGAAGGTCATCGAGGAGGCGCCCTCGCCGTTTCTCGATCCGGCCACACGCCGGGCGATGGGCGAACAGGCGGTCGCGCTGGCGCAGGCGGTGGGCTACACCTCGGCCGGCACGGTCGAGTTCATCGTGGACGCGAACAAGAACTTCTATTTCCTTGAAATGAATACCAGGCTTCAGGTCGAGCATCCCGTTACCGAACTGATCACCGGGGTCGATCTGGTCGAGCAGATGATCCGCGTGGCCGCGGGAGAGCCGCTGCCCTTTGCGCAGAAGGACCTGACGATCAACGGCTGGGCCATCGAAAGCCGGCTTTACGCCGAGGACCCGTACCGCAACTTCCTGCCCTCGATCGGCCGGCTCAGCCGCTATCGCCCGCCGGTGGAAACCGCCGCCGGGCCGCTGCTGGCTGCCGATCGCTGGGTGCCCGCGCATCCCGGCGACCAGCCGCCGGAGGCGACGACGGGCGTGCGCAACGACACCGGCGTCTACGAGGGGGGCGAGATCAGCATGTTCTATGACCCCATGATCGCCAAGCTGTGCACCTGGGGGCCCGACCGCGCCCAGGCGATCGAGGCGATGCGCGTCGCGCTGGATTCCTTCGAGGTCGAGGGGATCGGGCATAACCTGCCGTTCCTGGCCGCCGTGATGGACCACCCGCGGTTCGTCTCGGGCGATATCTCGACGGCCTTCATCGCCGAGGAATACCCCGAGGGGTTCCAGGGCACGACGCTGGCGGATGACGAGCTGAGCCGGATCGCTGCCGTCGCCGCCGCCATGCACAGGATCGCCGAAATCCGGCGCACGCAGATTTCGGGCCGGCTTGGCAACCACGAACGCCGCGTGGGCGAGAAGTGGGTGGTGACGCTGAACGGCCGCGAGTATCCCGTCCGCGTCAAGGCGGATCGGAACGGGTCGACCGTTCATGTGGACGGGCGCGACCTGCGGGTGGAATCGGAGTGGAAGCCGGGAATGTCACTGGCCCGCGTGACCGTGGACGGCGCGCCCCTGGTCCTGAAGGTGGACAAGATCCCCGCCGGCCTGCGCATCCGCACCCGCGGCGCCGATCTGAAGACTCACATCCGCCGCCCGCGCACGGCCGAACTGGCCCGCCTGATGCCCGAAAAGCTGCCGCCCGACACCTCGCGGTTCCTGCTGTGCCCGATGCCGGGCCTGGTCGTGCGGATCAATGTCCAGCCGGGCGACGAGGTGCAGGAGGGCCAGGCACTGGCCACCGTCGAGGCGATGAAGATGGAGAACATCCTGCGGGCCGAGCGCAGGGGCGTCGTCAAGTCGGTCAAGGCCGAGGCGGGGCAAAGCCTCAGGGTCGATGACGTCATCCTGGAGTTCGAGTGACCCCTTGGACGTGCGCGCGCTGTTCCTGAACGACCGGGTCGCCGCGGCCCTCGTCACCGCCCTTGTCGGCGGCGGCGTGGTGGCGGCCGGGTGGTTCTGGACGCACGCGCTGTCGCGCAGGCGCGACCGCCAGTTGCGCGACGAACGCGTGACCGACATCCAGCGCGCGCTGCTGGCCGAGATCCGCGCCCATGTCGCCGCGCTGGAGAGCCAGACGCTAGACGACCCCGATGCGCGCGAGGCGATGGTGGCGCGGCTGGCGCAGGGGCGGCACGTGCCGATCCTGCCCCATGACGCCAACGACCGCATCTTTCGCGCCATTGTCGAGGACGTGCACATCCTGCCCGAATGGGCGATCGATCCGGTGGTGCGCTATTATCGGCTGCTGGCCGTGCGCGCCGCGCTGGCGCAGGACATCCGGGCCAACGCCAAGGACCACCCCGAGCGCGCGACCGAGATGTTCCGCGATTATCTGACGCTGAACGACGAAACGCTGACGACCGGACGCCGCGCGATGATCGTGCTGACGGCGGGCCTGGAGGGCGGGGGCGAGGCGGTCGAGGCCCTGATCGCCGCAGCCAGCCACCGCGAGGCGGAGCGTATCGCGGCCACCCTGCCGACGGAACTGGCGCAGCTGCGCGCCGGTCTCAATAGGCGATCTTCGGACCCGAGAGGCCGATGATGGGGGGCAAGCCGGCCACAGCCGCGATCTCGTTGGAGTTGCGCGCGTTCAGCAGCCGCTCGACCAGGTCTTCGGTCGACCCGCGACGCCCGGCTGGCTTGGGCGGCGGCGGCGGCGTGATCTTGCGCGCAGTGGTGTCCTTGGCCATCGCGATCCCCCGGATCTGCGGCGCGCATGGCGCGCCTTGTGCACCGAACATAGGGGCGATGCACCACGCGATCAACTGCCGCCGCTATCGCCCGCCGCGCGCCACCTCGGCCCGCCGCTCGGGCGTCTTGTCAATGGCACGGCCGATTTCGCGCGTGTCCCACGGCGTCGGCCGGCGCTCGATCACCATACCCTGCTTGTCCAGCACGACCAGCGAGAACCCTCGTGGACGCAGGATCGTCCGCCACGCGCTGCCCGAGGCCGGATCGGTGTCCACGATCACCTGCACGTCGCGGGCGGCCAGCGTCGCGGGATCGCGCGCAAGCAGCGCCATCTGCGCGGAAAACGACGCGTCCTCGGGCGTGTCGGCAAAGACGATCACCGGCCGCGCCCGAAACCGCAGATCGTCCGGCGTCACCTCGGCCGCATCGGCCAGCGCCAGCCCGGCAGACGCCTGGCTCAACGGATCGGGGGGCGGCGAGGCAGGCGCGATGCCGCGGGCGGGCGCGCGGCGTCCCTCCTCGGGCAGCGCCACGGGTCCGGGCGGCGGGGTGGCCGCCCCCATCGCCCAAATCGCGCCTATGCCCATCCAGAGCACAGCCGCCGCCACGCACCCCGCCCGTGCGGTCGCCCGCCATGTTGATCGTTCCGTCATCATGTCCCTGAATATAGCCACGCAAGTTCCATCCGAAAGGACCCAGCCATGACCCATTCCCAGAAGCTCGACCAATGGCGCGCCCTGGCCTCAAAGGAACTGCGCGGCAAGGACCCCGCCACGCTGACCTGGCAGACGCTTGAAGGGATCGCCGTCAAGCCGCTGTACACCGAGGCGGACACCGCCGAACTGGACCACATGGGCAGCCTGCCGGGCATTGCCCCCTTTACCCGCGGGCCGCGGGCGACGATGTATGCGGGCCGCCCCTGGACCATCCGGCAGTACGCGGGGTTTTCGACCGCCGAGGAATCGAACGCCTTCTATCGTCGCAACCTTGCGGCGGGGCAGCAGGGCGTGTCGGTGGCCTTCGACCTGGCGACCCACCGCGGCTATGACAGCGACCATCCGCGGGTCGAGGGCGACGTGGGCAAGGCGGGTGTCGCCATCGACAGCGTCGAGGACATGAAGATCCTGTTCGACGGCATCCCGCTGGACAAGGTGTCGGTCAGCATGACGATGAACGGCGCCGTGATCCCGATCCTGGCCAATTTCATCGTCGCGGGCGAGGAGCAGGGGCACGACCGGTCGGTCCTGTCGGGGACCATCCAGAACGACATCCTCAAGGAGTTCATGGTCCGCAACACCTATATCTATCCGCCTGAACCCAGCATGCGGATCATTGCGGACATCATCGGCTACACCTCGGCCCAGATGCCTAAGTTCAACTCGATCTCGATTTCCGGCTATCACATGCAGGAAGCGGGCGCGAACCTGGTGCAGGAACTGGCCTATACGCTGGCCGACGGGCGCGAATATGTCCGTGCCGCGATCGCCGCGGGCATGGACGTGGACGATTTCGCCGGGCGGCTGTCGTTCTTTTTCGCCATCGGCATGAACTTCTTCATGGAGGCCGCCAAGCTGCGCGCCGCGCGCCTGCTGTGGCACCGCATCATGACCGACTTCGGCGCGAAAAAGCCGTCCAGCCTGATGCTGCGGACGCATTGCCAGACCTCGGGCGTCAGCTTGCAGGAACAGGACCCCTACAACAACGTGATCCGCACCGCCTATGAGGCGATGAGCGCCGTGCTGGGCGGCACCCAGTCGCTGCACACCAACGCGCTGGACGAGGCGATCGCGCTGCCCACCGAATTCAGCGCCCGCATCGCCCGCAACACCCAGCTGATCCTGCAGGAGGAAACCGGCATTACCCATGTCGTCGATCCGCTGGCCGGGTCCTATTACGTCGAAAGCCTGACCGCCGAACTGGCCGAAAAAGCCTGGGCCATCATCGAGGAGGTCGAGGCGATGGGCGGCATGACCAAGGCCGTCGCCTCCGGCCAGCCCAAGCTGCGCATCGAAGAGACGGCGGCCCGGCGGCAGGCGATGATCGACCGCGGCGAAGAGGTGATCGTCGGCGTCAACAAGTACCGCAAGGACAAGGAAGACCCGATCGACATCCTCGACATCGACAACATGGCGGTGCGCGCAAGCCAGATCGAGCGGCTGGAGCGCATCCGCGCCACGCGCGACCAGTCGGCCTGCGATGCGGCGCTGGCCGAAGTCGAACGCCGCGCGCGCGAGGGTGGCAACCTGCTGGAGGCGGCGGTCGAGGCCGCCCGCGCGCGCGCAACCGTAGGGGAAATCAGCATGGCGATGGAAAAGACCTTTGGCCGCCACCGGGCCGAGGTGCGGACGCTGGCCGGCGTCTATGGCGCGGCCTACGAGGGCGACGAGGGCTTCGCCCAGATCCAGCGCGATGTCGAAACCTTTGCCGAGGAGGAAGGCCGCCGCCCCCGGATGCTGGTCGTCAAGATGGGCCAGGACGGCCACGACCGCGGCGCCAAGGTGATCGCCACGGCCTTCGCCGACATCGGCTTTGACGTGGACGTGGGGCCGCTGTTCCAGACCCCCGAGGAAGCGGCGCAGGACGCCATCGACAACGACGTCCATATCATCGGCATTTCCTCTCAGGCGGCAGGACACAAGACGCTGGCGCCGAAGCTGATCGAGGCGCTGAAGGCCCAAGGGGCCGGCGACATCATCGTCATCTGCGGCGGCGTGATTCCCCAGCAGGATTATGCCTTCCTGCGCGACGCGGGCGTGGCCGCGATCTTCGGCCCCGGCACGAACATCCCCGCCGCCGCGCGCGAGATCCTGCAGATCGTGCGGGAACGGCGCGGCTGAGGTGGACCAGCGGCGGCCTTGCCAGGCCGCCGCTGCACTTCCATCGGGAGGGCCGACCCTTGAAGGAAGACATCCTCGAACAGATCGTTGCCGAATACCTGTCGCACCGTGGTTATTTCGTCCGGCACAACGTCAAGTTCCGGCCAGACCCCCCGTTCCGTGAAGCGATGGACGGCAATCCGATCCGCGTGCTGAAGTTCGAAACGATGTTGTTCGGAGTTCAGGAAAAACTCACGCAGACGCTCGCATCGACCGACATCGGGCGGATGATCCAGATCGTGCGTGCAGCCAGAATCAAGTTTGTCCCGGAGTAGTCTTCTCCCCTGCTGATCTTTTCCTGAGTAAGCGGGGACAGCCGCCCTCGTCTCCCGCTTGCCGTAGCAGGCGCACCATGCCACCACTTCCTCCATGAGCGGCGCGATCAAGCAGATCATCTGCATCAAATGGGGCACCAAATTCGGCCCCGAGTACGTCAACCGCCTGCGCGGGATGATCGCGCGCAACATCACGCCCCCATTCCGGCTGATCTGCTTCACCGACGATGGCGCGGGGCTGCACCCCGACGTCGTGGTCCGCCCCCTGCCCCGATTCGAATACGAGCCGCCGAAGAATACCCTGGGCAAATGGCCCAAGTCGCGGCTGTGGGGCGATCTGGGGGATGTGACCGGAACGGTCCTGTTCATGGACCTGGACGTGGTGATCGTCGGGCATCTGGACGTGTTCTTCAGCTTCGGCAGACCCGATGACACGGTGCTGGCGACCAACCCCAAGCGGATCAAGCCGTTTGAAAAGCTGGGCCAGACCTCGGTCTATCGGATGCGGGTGGGCAAGCTTGCGCCCCTGCAGGACATCTTCCGCGCCGATCCGCAGAGGGTGGCCGACGAATACCGCTTCGAGCAGCGATTCGTCACCCGGCGCGCACCGGGCGGCGTCACGTTCTGGCCCAAGGGCTGGGTCGTCCATTTCCGCGCCGACTGCGTGCCCCCCTTTCCCGCCCGCTACTGGCAGCCGCCCCGCATCCCCCCCGGCGCACGGATCGTGATCTTCGCAGGCAGCCTCAATCCCCCCGACGCCATCGCCGGCCGGTGGAGCGAGGAGGACGTTGCCCGACCGCCCGCCGCCCATCTGCGCGCGGCCTTCGACGGCCGCCGCCGCGAAAGCCTGCCCCGGCACCTGCGCCATTATCTGCGCCCGGCCGACTGGGTCGAACGGCTGTGGCGCGAATAGGCGTCGGCCCCGCGCGGTGGCATCCGCTGCCGGCCGACATGGCGGCCGAACTGGGGCTGACGATCGCCGGCTTCGGCCATCTGGAGGACATGCTGAAGCGCGCGATCTTTGCGCTGGAACGCGCGGGGCTGGACGGCAATATCCACGAACGGGATTTCCGTGCCTGGCTGGGCCGGATGGATCACGTGGCGGCGGATTCGCTGGGCACGCTGATCGACCGGCTGGACCGCGCCCTGACCCGCGCGCGGCATCCCGACCAAGACCTGAAGGCGCAGCTTGACGAGGTGAAGGGCTGGCGCAACCTGTTGTGCCATGCGGCGTGGAAGCCGCTGGCCAGGGGGGACTGGCAACCGGCGTTCATGAACACCGCGGGCGAGGTCTTCGACGGCACTCTCGCGGTCGAGGACCTGCGCGCCATCCGGGCGATGACGCTGGACAGCGCCCGCCGCGCCGCCCGCGTCATCCATGCCATCGAGGAGGGCAGCACATGGCCAGCGGGGGAATGATGCGGCGGATCGCCGATTATCCGATGGCCTGGGTCGCGCTGTTCGCCGCCCTGGCCGGTCTGGCGGGGCGGGTGGCCCCCATGCCGGTGCCCTGGGGCGGGCAGGTCGGATCGCTGCTGATCGGGGTGGGGCTGGGCCTGATCGTCATGGCGGGCCGGACGATGCGACGGGCGGGCGCGACGGTCGATCCCACGCGGCCGCCGACCACGCTTGTCACCCACGGGATCTTCGCCTGGTCGCGCAACCCGATCTATCTGGGCGCCGCCGTCGTTCTGGCCGGCATCGCCCTGGTCGCCGCGGCGCCGCTGGCGCTGGGGCTGGTGGCGCTGTTCGTTGCCATAGCCAACCGCCGCTTCATTGGGCGCGAGGAGGCCTGGCTGGCGGAACGATACCCGACGGCCTTCAGCGCGTGGTCGCGGCACACGCGCCGGTGGTTGTGACGTTGCAATCCGCAGGCATCACGGTCTAACACCGCGCGAACCCTGTGAGTGAGGCTCTCATGTCCGCCCCCCTGCGTCTCGGCATTGCCGGTCTTGGCACCGTCGGGATTGGCGTCGTCAAGATCATCCAGTTCCACGCCGACCTGATCGCACTGCGCGCCGGGCGCCCGGTGCAGATCACCGCCATCTGCGCGCGCGACCGCCACAAGAACCGCGACGCGGATCTGTCGATGTACGAATGGGCCGAGGGCGCGCGCGAGCTGGCGGCGCGCGACGACATCGACGTGTTCGTCGAGCTGATCGGCGGCGACGAAGGCGTCGCCCGGGACGCGATCGAGATCGCGCTGGCGACCGGCAAGGACGTGGTGACCGCCAACAAGGCGCTGCTGGCGATGCACGGGCAGGCCCTGGCCGAGACCGCCGAAGCCGCGGGCCGTGTGATCCGGTTCGAGGCCGCGGTCGCCGGCGGCATCCCCGTCATCAAGACGATCACGGAAAGCATGGCCGGCAACCGCATCAGGCGCGTCATGGGGGTGATGAACGGCACCTGCAACTATATCCTGACGCGGATGCAATCGGCCGGCCTGCCCTATGACACCGTGTTCGAGGAGGCGCGCCAGCTTGGCTATCTGGAAGCCGACCCGACGCTGGACGTGGGCGGCATCGACGCCGGCCACAAGCTGTCGATCCTGGCCGCGCTGGCCTTTGGCACCCAGCCCGCCTTTGACGCCGTCGAGATCGAGGGGATCGAGCGCGTCAGCATCGACGACATCAACCGCGCCGCCGACATGGGGTATCGCATCAAGCTGCTGGGCGTGGCGCAGATGACCGCGCGGGGCTTGGAACAGCGGATGTCGCCCTGTCTGGTGCCCGCCGACAGCCCGCTGGGGCAACTGGAAGGCGGAACCAACATGGTGGTGATCGAGGGCGACGCCGTGGGCCAGATCGTGCTGCGCGGCGCGGGCGCGGGGGCGGGTCCGACCGCCAGCGCGGTGATGTCCGACATCGTCGAGATCGCCCGGGGCGTGCGCCTGCCGGTCTTTGGCCAGCCCGCCGTGACGCTGGCCCGGCCGCAGGCGGCCCGCACGGCTGTGCCCGCCGCCTATTACCTGCGCCTGATGCTGGCCGACAAACCGGGCGCGCTGGCCAAGGTCGCAACGGTCCTGGGAGACAGCGGCATCTCGATCGACCGGATGCGCCAGTATGGCCATGCCGCCGGAGAGGCGCCGGTGCTGATCGTCACCCACAAGACCACGCCCGAAGCCATCGACCACGCCATCGAGGCCCTTCCGCGCACCGGCGTCATCACCGGCGAGCCGGTCGAGCTGCGCATCGAAGAGGTCTGAGCGACGTTCGCGGCGCTATGGCCCGCCGTCCGCGGCCAGGTGGCGCAGGCCCTGCGTCACGTCGGTCCGCACGGCCAGCCGCAGGGCCGGTTCGTCGCCGGCGCGTAGGGCCGCCAGAATCATGCGGTGATGGCGCGGCGGCTCGTTGCGCCGACTGCGCTGATAGACCGCGCGCATGGTCGGGCCCAGTTGCAGCCAGATCGTCTCCAGCATCGCCAGCATCGCCGGCGCCTGGGCGCGCAGATACAGCGTGCGGTGAAATTCCAGGTTCGATCGGATATACCCCACCGCGTCGCGGTTCTGCGCAGCATCCCCGATCGCGGCGTTGATCGCGGCCAGCCGGTCGATCAGCGCGAAATGCGCGCGCGGCAAGGCACGGGCGGCCAGTTCCGGTTCGATCAGGGCGCGCAGGGCGGCCAGCTCCTCGAGGCGATCCACCGACAGCGCCGGCGTGGCGACCCGCCCGGACGCAGACAGCGTCAGCGCCCCTTCGGCCACCAGCCGCCGCACCGCCTCGCGCGCGGGGGTCATGCTGACGCGGTGCTCGGCCGCAAGGCCGCGCAGGGTCAGCGCCTTGCCCGGCGGCAGCTCGCCAAGCATGATCCGGCTGCGCAGGGCGCGATACAGCCGTTCGTGCGCGGCCGGTTGCGGGGCAGACTGTGCGGCAGGGGACAGGGGCATCCGGGATGCTGTGATCACAATGCCCCGTCCGGTCAAGCCTGCGCGGAGCCGGACGCAGGGACAGGCGCGCGGAACCGCCACGCCTGCAACGCCCCGCCGTGCCGGCGCAGCCACGCGCGGCGTTCGGCATACTCGGGCATCAGCCGCCCGACCGCCGTCCAGAACGCAGGCGAATGATCCATATGCGCCAGATGCGCGACCTCGTGCGCCGCGACATAATCCAGCACGGGAACAGGGGCCATCGCCAGCCGCCACGAGAACATCAGGCGGCCGTCGCCGGTGCAACTGCCCCAGCGCGACCGGGTGTCGCGCAGCGTGACCGCCGCAAAGCGGCGCCCCAGCGCGGCGGCGTGCCGGTCGCAGGCGTCCAGCACCTGGGACCGCGCGAGATGTTTCAGAAAGGCCTCGACCACGGGCCCGGGGGGGCGGCCGGCGGGAACCAGCAGCGCACGGCCCTCGACCCGCGGCGCGCGCACGGACGCCGGGGTGACGACCAGATCGGCCCCACCGACCGGAATGACCGACCCCGGCCGGACCAGCAAGGGCGGCGGCAGCGCTGCGACCGCCTTGTGCAGCCAGCCTTCCCGCGCCTGCAGGAACGCCATCCCCTGGGCAAGCGGCAGGCGCGCAGGCAGGGTCAGCATCACCCCGTGGTCGGCCCGCGACACCCGCAGCGTGATGCGCCGCGTTCGCGCGGACCGGCGCACCGTGACGGCCAACCCACCCGCCACCACGACGCCGTTGCCCTGCCCGTCCATCCGCCAGCCTCCCTGCCGCGCCGCTGCCGCAATCCGCTTTACAGCCCTGACACGCTGTGGCAGGGGACACCGGATTTACCTGACCCTGTGCGGAAAGAGAACACCATGCCCAAAGAGGAATGGGGCACCAAGCGCCTTTGCCCCCACTGCACCGCGCGATTTTACGACCTGCGGCGCGACCCCATGACCTGTCCGTCCTGCGGGTCCGAGTTCACCGCTGAAAGCCTGACCACCGCCCGCGGCCGCGCCATGATCGCTGACAAGGCCGCCGCCCGCGTCGCCGAGACCGACGAGGTGATCGACGACGAGGATCTGGACGACGGCGCCGAGGCCGGCGATCTGGATGACGACCTGCTGGACGACGACACCGACGATGGCGACGTCTCGCTGGACGACATCGCCGATGTGGCCGAACCGGACGACGAATGATCGCGGACCATCGCTGATGCAGAAAGGGGCCGGCGCGGCCCCTTTTTTCATGGGCCGCGCCGGCGCCCCACACCCGAACACCGGCCACGCCCAACCCGGCCTGCTGCGCCCCGGCCGCCCTGATTTTTTCCGCTTGCGCCCCCCTGCACCTGCCCCTATACGACCCCCCACGCGGGCGGCAGACAAAGCAGCCCGGACCTCCGGTGGGGCCATAGCTCAGTTGGTAGAGCGCTTGAATGGCATTCAAGAGGTCAGGGGTTCGACTCCCCTTGGCTCCACCAGATCATCTCAGCAGCTTGATTTCGCAGGAAGATCCTGCAATCACTGGGGAAAATCGGTGGATTGCCCCGGCGAGGTGTTACAGTGACAAGGCTTGAAGCCGTGACTGGACACACCCGACTGGCCCGACGCGGGGCCATGTATTACCACCGTGCCGCGATCCCAGTGGACATCAAGGACAGCTACCCGAAGGCTGAGGAAACCTTCTCGCTGAAGACCAAGGATCGTGCCCAAGCCCTGCGTCTGGTTCGCGTGGCTGCCGTTCAGGTGGACGAACGCTTTGCCGAGCATCGCCGCAGGATCGCCCTTGAACGCTCGGCCATCCTTGACGACCTGACACCTGCCCAGATCGCCGCAGCCAAGACCGCTTACTACCAGCACCTGCTGGAAGAGGATGAGGAGATCAGGCTGGCTGGCTTTGTTGAACTGGACGATGATGGCCGGGTCATCGGCCCACTGCCGGAAGACCCCCTCCCGACCTTTGATGAACATGGTCAGAAAGCCGAAGGCTGGGGGCAGGACGCCCGGCATCAGTACGCACGGGGCCAGAGTGATGTGTTCTGGGAAGCCGAGGTCGATGAGGTGCTGTCGTGGGATGGCCTTGACCTTCGCCTGTCGCCGTCCTCGCCATCACGTCGCCGCCTGATCCGTGCCCTTCAGGAAGCCGTCATTGAGGCCACAGCAGCCGTCCAGCGCAGGCAGCAGGGCGACGTTATCCCGACACCTGAAGACCCGTCAGCGCCCAGCGCATCAGCCCCCTTGCTGTCTGAGAAGGTCAAGGAGTGGATCGCGGAGAAGTCTCGCGCCGACTGGTCCAATAAGGCCCAGGATGACCACCGTCATTGGCTGTCTGTCTTCACCGAAGTTGCAGGCGACAAGCCCCTGACCGAGTATGGCAAGGCCGATGGGCTTCGCTTCAAGGCCGTGCTGATGAAGCTGCCGCCGAACATCTCGAAGGTGAAGGAGATTCGTGGCCTGTCCATCGTCGATGCTGCGGGCAAGGCCGAGGCGTTGGGCATGGAAGCCATGTCCATTGCCAACTACAACAAGGCCATGGCTCGTGTTGGATCGTTCTTCAAATGGGCCAAGGCCAACACGGCAGAGGAGGTCCGTGACCCTGTGGATGGTCTTCGCCTCAAGGACCCAATCCGCGATCAGGACAAACGGGACCCCATCACGACCGGCCACCTGACCACCCTTTTCAGCAGCCCCGTCTGGCGGTCATGTCGATCCGAACGCTTTGCATCCCAGCCGGGCAACGTGGTCATATCCGGTCACTGGAAGTTCTGGCTGCCCCTCATCAGCCTGTGGTCAGGAGCCAGATCGAACGAGATTGGGCAGCTTCTGTTGGCAGACATCAAGCACGAGGACGGCGTGGATTACCTGCACGTCATAGCCGATACCGAAGGCAAGCGGGTGAAGACCAGGGCTGGCCGCAGGAAGGTGCCGATCCACGATCAACTGAAGGCGCTGGGCTTCATGGACTTGGTCGATGATCGCAGGAAGCGGTACCGCCCCGAAGACCGCATCTTCCCTGACCTGAAGGTGGGAGCCAATGGATACCACTCGCACAACGTGACCAAGTTCTTCTCACCCTACATGGAGAAGATCGGCATCAAGACCGAGAAGACCGCCTTCCACAGCCTGCGTCACAACTTTCAGGACGCTTGTCGTCATGCCAAGATGTTCCCCGGTCATCGGGAAGCCATTGCAGGGCGTGAGGAAGGGGGTGTTGGTGGGGCTTATGGCGGGGAGGGTTATGACCTGACCGACCTCAACGATGCCCTTCAGACCATCCGTTATCCAGCCGTGGATTGGTCAGCCCTCCCCCGCTATCGTCCCGAGTAGGGGGCATGGACCGGGGGAAGCTGCCAAGACCCTCTTACCTGAACTGCCTTCACGGGTTCCCCATCAGAACATCTGCCCTGAAGGAAGCCCCGTAGAGGCGCTGGGAGGGGCGCTACAGACTCGCCCCTCATCTCGGCTAGGTCGCATAGGGAAGACCCCTAGTGAGTCTGTAGGTGGCCTCCCAGAGTCGCTGAGGGCTTCAGCATGGTGGATGGGCAAGGACGGGGTTGGATGATGGTGACTGTCATCACCAGCCACCCCACCAGCGCCCAGGATCAGCCGCGCCGCTGGCGCTGGGTGAAGACCGAGGGGCAATGAGGGGTCAGACCATGATGACTGGCATCGTCAGGTGCAGCTTCAGCCTGATGATCAGCCGCGCCAGCGGCGCTGGGGGGGGGGAGGACTAGGGAGATGATGATGGTCTGGGCATGACGGCTGGCACTGCCAGTCTGACCTTCCTACCAGAACATCCGCCATGAAGGGAAAACCCCTGGAGGCGCTGGGAGGGGTGCTACAGACTCACCCTTCATATCTGCTACCTTTCGGCAGGGGAGGCCTCAGCGGGCCTGTAGGTGGCCTCCCAGAGTCCCGGAGAGTCATCCTCGTCATGACTGCCGACCAACATAGACCAAGACCACGGGAGATGATGGGGGTCAGACCACGATGGCTGGCATCGTCAGGTACAGCTTCAGCCTGATGATCGGGGGAGGACCGCCAGGGCACTGATGATTGTCCGGTCACGACGGCTGGCACTGCCGGGCCGATGATCAAGGCCAAGACCACGGGAGATGATGGGGGTCAGACCATGATGACTGGCATCATCGGGTGCAGCTTCATCCCTGATGATCAGCCGCGCCAGCGGCGCTGGGGGAAGACCACTAGGGCGATGATGATGGTCAGACCACGATGACTGGCATCGTCAGGTGCAGCTTCAGGGGAGCCTTCAGGTGCAGCTTCATCCCTGTGCAGGGTCGGAGGTGCAGGTGATGGTGAGATGTTCAGGTTCCCTCTAAAGGGGGGTGGCAATCCAAGCCATTGATCTGTAAGCGCTTTTCATCACTTATTTACCCCCACGGCCTCATCCTGCCCAGGCACATCATCTTGTGGTTTCAGAGGGCACAGAACACAAGATAAGGTATGGGCCTTGCGGTGCATCATGGTCATGGCGCGGAGGATGAACTCGTCCTCGCTCATCTCTCCGGTCGCCAGCTTCTCCTCGCCAGCGACGTAGCCACCATCCTTGCGGATCGACGGCAGGACGACCTTGGTCACCCAGTCCTGAAACGGCTTGGCCTCGGCCTTGTCGCTGCGGAGGATCAGCTTGTAGAGGCCGCTCTCGCTGATGATCAGGTTCGACGGGCCGCGCCCGGTGGTCAGCTTCAGGCGACTTACCTCGATCAGATCGAGATAATTCGTGGCGTCCGAGGTGTTCGAGATACCGAGGATGCGGCAGACGTCAGCCACGGCGAACCAAGGGCTACCATCACGGTCGATGATGCGGATGTCGTTGCCGTTGAAGGCGAAGGTGGTGAGGGAGTTCATCGTTCAGGCTCCTTGATGGGGGGCGAAACGGCATTATCCACCACCACACCTGTGATGAAAATGTCACACCTCACTGGCATGCAAGTGCTTGCCCGTCAGCCCCCCCACCTCGCCAAGACGACCTCAGCCCCTGCCAGATCATCCCTGATCCGCTGCACCGTGGGACGTGTCAGTCCCGTAGCCTTGGCGATGGCAGATGCCCCTGCCCCCTGGCCCATCATGTCCCGCATCAGGTCCAGTTGCTCACGGGTGTAGCTGGGCTTCCTGCCACGGTACTTGCTTGGGTCAGTTGCACGATGGTGCGCTATGCCAGCCTTCTGAGCCTCCTTGGTCGCCTCGGCCTGTGCCTGTGCCGTGGCTGCCATGAAGCCTATGAGGGCGTCCCTCACGGCCTGCTGCATGGGGTCTGTAGTGGCACCGTCGAAGGTCAGGCCATTGATCACGGTCCTGACCACGATGCCCCGCCGCATGAACTCCCTGATCGTGTCCGTCACGTCCTGGTAGTTCCTGCCCAGACGATCCACCCAGCGGACCACCAGCGTGTCACCATGGCGCAGCTTGTCGAAGAGCCGCTTCCCCTCGGGCCTGTCCCGCAGTGCCGTGCTGATACCGGACACCCCCTCATCGGCTATCACCTCGTCGATGGTGAAGCCTGACGCCTCGGCCTGCGCCTTCTGGTGGGCAATGGTCTGGTCCGTGGTCGAGACACGGGCGTAGAGGACGGTTCGGGACATGGGGCAATCTCCTGCCAACAAGGGTGGTGTCCACAGACACACCTGCCAACAGACTGAAGTCAACCCTTGTTGGCACCCTATCTGGTGCCATCCCAACTGCCCGCTAGGGCATACCCTGTGGGCACATGACAGGCGCTGGGCTGGCCGGGTTCAGTCACGAGGGCCTATGCTGCCTGTGATCGGGGCAGACCATCATCATCCGCACCAGTCAGGGCCACCGGGGGAAGCTGCCCGTTTCCTCTATCTGATGTGGGCCTTCGGACCTATGTCGGAAAACATCCGAGGTGAGGTGTTACAGAGAACTGTATCGTTGACAGCGCCATATTCGCGTTAGACATTGATGTTTCATAACAAATCGCAACCCCGTAGCATCTCCCCTTGGCTCCACCAATTCATCAATGAAGTTAAGCTTTTACGTGCCTCCAGCGCTGCAGTGAGGCGTTGATCCCGGGAGTTCCGGTCGGCGGAGCGCAGCCTGTGTGTCCCCTTGCGGCTGTTCCACGGGTCAGTGTCCGGGTTCGCGCCGATCTGGCCCTGTCGCAGCGGCACCGATCCGAGAACCCTGGGGATGCATCCGCACGAGCGCCACATCCGCGGCGCGGCGCCCTGCCGCGGGGCTCGCCGGACCGAGTTGCTGATCGAAGTCCTGTCCTGTCCCCTGACCGTCCTGGGACCACCTGACCCGGACCGGCCCGCCGGGTTGGGGTTCGCGCTGCCCCGGCCTGCCGCGCGGTGGTCACGCCGGCACCTGCGGGCGCCCTGGCCCTGCCAGCACCGCCCCGCCGCGCCCGTTGGCCTTGGCGGCGTAGAGCGCGGCGTCCGCGTCGCGCTGCATGCGCTGCGCGTCGATGGTGTCATAACCCGTCGAGATCGCAGCCCCGACACTGGCCGACACGCGGCAGTCCGCGTCGCCGATGCGGACCGGTTCCTCGATGCGTTCGATGATGCGGCGGGCCAGCCGCATCAGGCCGACCGGGTCGGTCAGTCCGGGCAGCAGCAGGACGAATTCGTCCCCTCCCATCCGGGCCACGCTGTCGCACAGCCGCGTCTCGGCCGACAGCTTGGACGCGACAGCCTTCAGCATCGTGTCGCCCGCCGCATGGCCGTGGCAGTCGTTGACCGCCTTGAACAGGTCCAGGTCGATGTGCAGCAGGGCAAAGCCCGGATCGGCCGGCGCACCGGCGCCCAGCAGGGCCGCTTCGATGGCCATGGTCAGCCCGCGGCGGTTGAACACGCCGGTCAGCGGATCGGTAAGGGCCTGCGCCTCGGCGGCGACACGCGCCTCCTCCAGCCGAAGGTTGAAGCGCGACAGCTCGCCCATCATGGCGGCGTTGGCCTGGCTGAGAAACAGCAGCTCCATCGCCAGATCGGCCGGGGCAAAGTCCTGGTCGGTCAGCCCGAAGCGGTGCACGCCATCCGACAGGCCGATGCCGAAGCCCAGGTTGATCAGCGCGCCGCCGCCCGTGCCGTCCGCCGACAGCATCGCGCCGCGTCCGCGCAGGACCGTCTGGGGCGCCGACCTCAGGCGCAGGAACAGCCGGTCCGCCGAGCCAAGCCGGGCCACGGACCGGCTGGCGCTGGTCCCGCCGATCGCCTCGAACGCGTCGTCGAACTGCGCCGCCTTGCCGATCAGCTTGCGCAGGGTCGGACCGGCGGACCTGATCGCGCCGCCGCAATCCAGCCACAGGTGCATGGGCATCAACCGCCCCAGCATGGCCGCGATGTCCGCCACCGGGATCATGCCGCACCCACCGCCGGATCGCTGATCGAAAAGGGCCGCCCCTCGGTATAGGCCGACAGCGGCACCGACAGCCGCAGCCCGTCACGGTCCAGCGCCAGCACCGCCAGCACGCCATAGTCGTCGGCCATCGCCTGCAGCATCCCGGCCACCGCGTGCAGCCACAGCGGGTCGGCGCTGGCAATGCGGATGCGATAGTCCTCCCCCTCAAGCTCGACCTGGACGGGCGGCAGGTCCAACCCCGGGATCACCATCCTTAACCGGCCGGGCAGTTCGACCAGCGACAGCACGAACTCGCTGAAGTCGCTGCCCGCAAAGCGCAGCAACCGTCGCAGGCCGGATTGCGCGGCAAGCCACGCGCCAAGATCCTCGGCCAGCTCGGGGCCGGTCTTGCCCATGGGGGCGCCCGCCTCGGCCAGCAGCGCCCGGGTCAGGTCGTCGGGATAATCGTGCAGCAGGCGAAACCCGCGCGAATCGCTGCCCGTCGCGGCCGCCACCGCCAGCCAGGCACCCTCGCCATAGGCATCGCGGACGAAATCCTCGATCGCGCGGTTGATCATGCCATGCATCACCGTTCCCCTCTGGGCCGGGACCTAGCACCCGAGAGGTTAAGATTCCGCTTACGGATGCACGAAACCGGCCTCGACGGCCTGCCGAAGCCGCGCGATCGTCTCGGGGGCCACGCCCTGCGAGGCGGCAAAGTCGAGCAGGCGGCGGTCGTCGGCCGCGATGAAGTCCAACATCGCGGCAACGAACCCCGCGTCGCCTGTGGTGGCGCGCAGGTCGGCCGGGTCAAGGCCCGTCTCGGTGCAGAGCTGGGCGATCAGCTCAGGGTCGTCGGCAAGGTGCAGCAGGATCGCGTGGGCGATCTCGGTGGCGCGGGTCCAGTCGGTCATGGGTACCTTCAGCGGAATGCCGCAACAGAGGCGGCGATCTGGGGAGTTGAAAACCATTTGTTAATCATTGCGCGCCATGCTGGCACAGCCCGGGGTGGAAGCGAACAGGTGTCGGATGGCGGGACAGATTCTTGTGGTGGATCGCGCGACCACCAGCCGCATCACCCTGAAGGTGCGGCTGAGCGCGGCTTGCTATGACACGCTGACCGCGCGATCGGGCGCCGAGGCCATGGCCTGCCTGACTCGCATCAGCCCCGACCTCGTGGTCATCGGGGGCGAGCCCATGGACATGACGGCCGTCGCCCTGTGCCGGATGATCGCGGCAACTGCGGGTGAAAGCATTCCCGTCGTCATGATGGCGCCGGCCGCCCAGCGGGTCGCGGCGCTGCGTGCGGGCGCCGCCGCGGTGCTGGACCCGCAGTCCGACGACCTGACGCTGCTGGCGCGAATCCGCGGCCTGTTGCGCGACGGGCTGTCGCATGGACGTGCCCCGGTTCCGGTGCCCGGCCTTGCCGAGGCGCAGGCCGCGTTCCTCGGGGCGCCCGGTCCCGTTCGCCAGATCGCACAGGTGATGCTGATCGCCGATGGGTCCGCGACGGCGCGGTTGTGGCGGCAGGCGCTGTCGCCGCGCCTGCCCGCCCAGTTGATTCTGGGCGAGCCGGATCGCGCACTGGCGGACGCCGCGCTGGGACATGTTCCCGACATCTATCTGATCGCCGCCGACCTTGCACGGCCGGGCGACGGGCTGCGGCTGCTGTCCGAACTGCGATCGCGGCCCCTGTCCTGCAACGCGGGCTTTGTCGTCATGCTGCGCCCCGAGGGGGGGGACATGGCAACGGTCGCGCTGGACCTTGGCGCGGGCGAGGTCCTGTCGGGCCTGCTCGGCCAACCGGGGTCCCCTGACGAACTGGCCGAGGAGGCCGCGCTGAGCATCGCCGCGCTGCTGACCCGAAAGCGGATCGCCGATGACCGCCGTGCAACCGCCGACCGCGAGCGCGCGCTGGCGCGGTTCGATGCGCTGACCGGGCTGCCCAACCGACGGTTCGCCCTGCCCCGGCTGGAGGCGCTGTGCCGGCGTGGCGCAGCCGGCGATGGCGTCGGCGTGGTGCTGATGGATATCGACCGGTTCAAGTCGGTCAACGACCGGCACGGCCATGTCGCAGGCGACGCCGTTCTGGCCGTCGTGGCCGAACGGCTGCGGTCCGAGTTGCCGCGGCCAGGGTTCGTGGCGCGGTTCGGGGGCGAGGAGTTCCTGGCCGTGATCCCCGGCGCCGATTGCAAGACGGCCGTCGCCGTGGCGCAGCGGATGCGCTCTGCCGTGGGGCAGCACGCGGTGTCTCTGCCGGACGTGACGGGTGGAGGATCGCTGCACGTGACGCTGTCGGCCGGGATCGCCAGCACGGCCGGAGAGATCGACTCGGCCGAGTTGCTGGAGCGGGCGGACAGGGCGCTGAGGCGGGCCAAGAGCAGCGGCCGCGACCGATTGATGGTGTCCGGCTACACCGCCGCGGCCTGAGCAGTCCTGTGCCGAAGGCCGCGGGGATCGAAACGCCGCATCCACGGCTTGTCAGGCCGGACGACCGCGCAGCGTGCCCGAACGTGTCACGAGGGGCCTGACCCACCACCTGCCGGAAAGCGCCAGGCGCGCCAATGCCGCGCGCCGGGCGAACTCGGACGGGGATGCGGGGGTCAGCCCGGCGGCTGCCGCATCCAGAACTCGCAGCGGCTGAACGCCCGCGAACAGCACGGGCGCTGCCTGCCGTGCGACAGACCGCCGGGCGGCCGCGGCCCGGGCCAGTGCCGCCCGGCCCAGGGCTGCCAGTGCGGCGCCCTGCGCGGGATCGGGGCGCGCCCACGACAGGCCAAGGGCCGACAGCGCCGGCTCGGCCCGCAACCAGGCCACGATGGCGGCACCCTGGCCTTGCGCCGCGACGGCAGGCCCCTGCCCGCCCAGTTCCGCGGCAGCCCAGCCCATCACCGCACCCCCGGTGTCGGCGGCATAGCGGGCAACCTCGTCCGCCTCGGCAAAGCCGCGTCGCTCGGCGTCGCGCCGGCGCGCCTCGGCCAGCGCGGCAAAGCGCGCGGCGGCGGCACCCCACGCGTCCCACAGCGGCGTCAGCAGCTCGTGCGGTGGAGGGGGGCGGTCCGCCAGCCCCGCCAGCTGGTCCACCCACCATTGCACCCGGATTTCCGCGATCAGCGGATCGCGCGCACCCAGCGCCGTGCGTGCCAGTTCCAGGTTCAGCGCATAGAGCGTGACCAGCCGCGCCCGCGACGCACGCGGCGCCATCAGTGCCATCGCCAGCCGGTCGGGATCGCCCCGCCGCAGCGTATCGACCAGCGCCTCGACGTTCATGCGGCGGCGTCCCGGATCAGCTTCCAGCGGATCGCCTCGACCAGCGCCTCGAAGCTTGCGTCCACGATGTTGGGCGACACGCCGACCGTGGACCACACGGTGCCGGCCCCATCGACGGAATCGATGGTGACGCGCGTCACCGCGTCCGTGCCGGCGCCGACGATGCGGACCCGGAAGTCGGTCAGCGCCATGTCGTCGATGGACGCCTGCCACGGGCCCAGGTCCTTGGCCAGCGCCCCCCACAGCGCGTGCACGGGGCCTGCGTCGTTGCCCTGCTCGCCCACGCTGTCGCTGACCGACATCACGCGGGCGTCGCCCACGCGGGCGACGACCACCGCCTCGGACACCGAGATGCGGCGGCCGGCGGCGTTCACCCGCCGCTCGACGGTGACGCGGTAACGCTCGACCTCGAAAAAGGCGGGCATCTGGCCCAGTTCGGCGCGGGCCAGCAGTTCGAACGAGGCTGGCGCGCTGTCATAGGCATAGCCCTGATCCTCGCGCTCTTTCACCGTCGTCAGGATACGCGCCAGCGCGGGATCGCCGGGCTCGACGGCGATGCCGGCACTTGCCAGCCGGGCGCGCAGGTTCGACTGGCCGGCCTGGTTGGACATGGGAATGACGCGGGCGTTGCCGACGGCCGCGGGGTCCACATGCTCATAGGTCTCGGGCGCTTTCAGGATGGCGCTGGCGTGCAGCCCCGCCTTGTGGGCAAAGGCCGAGGCGCCGACATAGGGTGCGGCACGGTCGGGGACCCGGTTCAGGATCTCGTCCAGCCGCCGCGACAGGCGTGTCAGGTCAGCCAGCGCCTGCGGGGTGATGCCGGTGGTCAGGGTCGAGCGGAACGGTTCCTTCAGCAGCAGGGTCGGGATCAGCGTCGTCAGGCTGGCGTTGCCGCAGCGTTCGCCCAGGCCGTTCAGGGTGCCCTGCACCTGTCGCGCGCCCGCGGCCACTGCGGCCAGCGTCCCGGCGACGGCGTTTCCGGTGTCGTCATGGGTGTGGATGCCCAGCCGGTCGCCCGGTATGCCTGCGGCGATCACCTGCGCGGTCGTCTGGCCGATCCGGTCGGGCAGCGTGCCCCCGTTGGTGTCGCACAGCACGATCCAGCGCGCGCCCGCATCCCGCGCCGCGCGCAGGCAGGCCAGCGCATAGTCGGGGTTCGCGGCATGGCCGTCGAAGAAATGCTCGGCGTCGAAGATCGCCTCGCGCCCCTGCGCCACGACATGGGCCACCGAGGCGGCGATGTTGTCCAGGTTCTCGTCCAGCGTGATGCCCAGCGCCTCGCGCACGTGATAGTCATGCGCCTTGCCGACCAGGCAGACGGCCCGCGTGCCGGCGTTCAGGACGGCGGCCAGCACCTCGTCATTGTCGGCCGAGCGTCCGGCCCGCTTGGTCATGCCAAAGGCGGTCATGGTCGCGCGGGTCCGCGGGGCCGCGGCAAAGAAGTCGCTGTCGGTCGGATTCGCCCCCGGCCAGCCGCCCTCGATGTAATCGACCCCCAGCGCATCAAGCATCCGGGCGATTTCGGTCTTTTCGGCGGCCGAGAACTGGACGCCCTGGGTTTGCTGCCCGTCGCGGAGTGTGGTGTCGTAGAGGGTGAGGCGGGACGTCATCGCACAGTTCGCAGGATGTTTCCGACAGCATAAAGGAGCTTCTGAGCGGATTCAGCGTCGTGTGGCGTTGTCCACTTGAAGTCGCATGTCTCCTTTCCAAGTTGGACCGAAATACCCAAACCCATTAGACTGTTCTTAATAGCATCGGCGCGGTCATAATCGCGAGCGCGCCGCGCTTCTTGAAGTCCTCGGCCAACTTGGCCGAGTGCTTCTCGTATTTCTTTTTCGATAGCAGTCGGCATTGTCCAATATCCTGACACGGCGGTGAGCAATCCCAATAGCTGCGCAGAAGCCACAAAGGTATCTCTCAGGTCTATAAAGTGGTCAGTGCTCTCCGTCATTGCTTCTTTCAGCATGACGTGCAGCCGCGAGATTGCTGCTGACGTGTTCAGGTCGTCCGCCAGTGCGGCGAGAAACTCCGAATCCGGCTCCGATGAAGTTGTGCAATGCTCGACAAACGTATGCCATTCCCGCAGCGTCGCTTCCGCCTCCCGCACCTTCTCCGCCGTCCAGTCCATCGGCTTGCGGTAATGCGTCATCAGGAACACATACCGGATCACCTCGCCCGGGATGCCCTGATCCAGCAGATCCCGCACGGTGAAGAAATTGCCCAAGCTCTTTGACATCTTCTTCCCCTCGACCTGCAGCATCTCGTTGTGCAGCCAGACGCGGGCGAACTCGTCGTGGGGATGGGCGCAGCAGCTTTGCGCGATCTCGTTTTCGTGGTGGGGGAATTGCAGGTCGATGCCGCCGGCGTGGATGTCGAAGGACCGGCCCAGCAGCGCCTCGGACATGGCGGAACATTCGATGTGCCAGCCGGGGCGGCCGCGGCCCCAGGGGCTGTCCCAGCCGGGGGTGTCCGCGTCCGAGGGCTTCCACAGCACGAAATCCATCGGATCGCGCTTGAAGGGGGCGACCTCGACCCGGGCGCCCGCGATCATGTCGTCGACCGACCGTCCCGACAACGCGCCATAGGCGGGATAGGACCGCACGTCGAACAGCACATGGCCCTGCGCCTCATAGGCGTGGCCCTTGGCGATCAGGTCGCGAATCATCGCGATCATCTGCGGAATATAGGCCGTCGCGCGCGGCTCGGCCAGGTCGCTGACCTCGCCCCGGATCGCAGGCCGCAGCGCGCCCAGCGCGTCCATGTCGGCGTGATACCAGCCGATCGTCTCGGCGGTGCGTTCGGCGATCAGCGCCTCGAGCGGGCGCGGATCGCCGGCCTGCTGCCGCGCCAGGGCGGCGGCGTTGATCTTGTCATCGACGTCGGTGAAGTTGCGGACATAGGTGACGTGACCCTCGCCATAGACATGCCGCAGCAGCCGGTACAGCACGTCGAACACCACGACAGGCCGGGCGTTGCCCAGATGGGCGCGGTCATAGACCGTCGGCCCGCACAGATACATCCGCACGTTGGCCGGATCGAGCGGTTCGAAAGGCTCTTTCCTGCGGGTCCGGGTGTTGGTCAGCTTGATCTCGACCATGAGTTCCCCTTTGGCGGGGTTCATGTCACGCGTGAACGGCCCGCCTGTCGCGTGTCAGACGGTAATGCAGCAGATGGTGGCGGCAAACGCTCTCATGCGGCTCGCTTACCAGCGCCGATGCGCGGCGGCAAGCGCGCCACGCCCCGGGGCTGCGTGCCATTCGGCCGCGACCAGGCCGTTGCAGGGGGCGGCCCGTCCCCCGCGCTCAGGACACCCGCCGCGTCCGAACGGCACCACCCCGCTCCGCCACGCTTGCGATCAGGCGAAGGGGCACCTAGGGCTAGCGCATGATCACGCAGAAGATGAAGTACGCGCTGAAGGCGCTGCTGGTGCTGGCGGACGAGGCCGCGTCCGAGTCGCCCCAGCCCCTGCCCATCGAGCAGATCGCCAAACGCTCAGGCACGCCCAAGCGGTTCCTGGAACATATCCTGCTGGAGGTCCGGGATGCCGGCGTCATCGCGTCCCGGCGCGGGCGTGCGGGGGGATACGTGCTGGTCAAGCGCCCGGCCGAGGTGAAACTGTCCGAACTGCTGCGGCTGATCGACGGGCCGCTGGCGCCCCTGCCCTGCCTGTCGCGCACCGCCTATCAGCGCTGTCCCGACTGCACCGACGAGGAAACCTGCCGCATCCGCCGAACCTTTGCGGACGTGTTCTGGACCTATCTGCTGATCATCGATTCGCTGACCCTGGCCGACCTGATGCAATCGGGAGAGACGGCCGGCCGGATCTTCGCGGAGCCCTGACGGGCCGTCTCAGCAGCGTTCCCGCCGCACGCCGAACGATGCGGCGAAGTGTTCTTTTCGCCTGAAAATCAAGGCGCGCCGTCTGCGGTCTCGGCTATGCAGGACGGCCCTTTAATCACGACAAGATCAACCGTTATTTTGCCTTGCAATAGACGATAATATATGTCGTTATTAATGCACGCGACGATGTCGCCCGTGCATGAGGAACGATCAGATGACCCAGCCAACCCTTGGTTCCATCGCCCCCCGCCCCTCTCCCATGACGACCGGGGAAATCCTCGCGCCGTTGCAGCGGATGCGCCCGCTGCTGACCTGGGGCGCGATCCTTGCCGCGATGGCGCTGGGCCTCGGCGAAAGCCGGGCCGAGACGCTGCTGAACGTCAGCTATGATCCGACGCGCGAGCTTTACCGCGACGTGAACGCGGCCTTCGCCGATTATTGGACCCGGCAGGGCCACCCCGCGCCACAGATCGAGACCAGCCACGGCGGCTCGGGCGCGCAGGCGCGCTCGGTGGTCGAGGGGCTGGGCGCGCAGGTGGTGACGCTGGCGCTGGCGTCCGACATCGACCGGATCGCCCAGGCCGGCAAGCTGCCCGCCGACTGGCAGTCGAAGCTGCCGCACAATTCCTCGCCCTACACCTCGACCATCGTTTTCCTCGTGCGCGAGGGGAACCCCAGCGGCATCACGGACTGGGGCGATCTGGTCAAGGACGGGGTGCAGGTGATCACGCCCAACCCCAAGACCTCGGGCGGGGCGCGCTGGAACTATCTGGCGGCCTGGGCGTGGGCGGAACGCAACGGACAGGACCCCAAGGCGTTCGTGGGCCAACTGTTCAGGAACGTGCCGGTGCTGGATTCGGGCGCGCGGGGCGCGACCACGACATTCGCGCAGCGCGGCATCGGCGACGTGCTGCTGGCGTGGGAGAACGAGGCCTATCTGGCGCTGAAGGAGCTGGGCGAGGACCAGTTCGACATCGTGGTCCCCTCGGTCTCGGTCCTGGCCGAGCCGCCGGTCGCGGTGGTGGACGCCCACATCGCCAATGACGACCAGCGCGCGCTGGCCGAGGGATATCTGAACTTCCTGTATTCGCCGCAGGGACAGGCGCTGGCCTACAAGCATTACTATCGCGCCTGGGACGCTTCGGCCGCGGCGCCCGAGGACGTGGCCCGTTTTCCGAAGGTCGAGCTGGTGGACATCGCCCATTTCGGCGGATGGGCCAAGGTGCAGCCCGAGCATTTCGGCGATGGTGGCGTCTTCGACCAGATCTACGTGCCGAAATGACCGGGCGCGTGACACGGCGCGCCCTGGTGCAGCCCTCGCCCATGCCGGGCTTTGGGCTGGCGATGGGGATCACGCTGACCATGCTGTCGGTGGTGGTGCTGCTGCCCATCGGCGCCCTGCTTCTCAAGGGCGCCGACTTCGGCCCGGCCAACATCTGGGAGACGGTGAACCGGGACCGGGTCTGGGCGGCGCTGTGGCTGTCGTTCCGGCTGTCGTTCCTGGCGGCGCTGTTCAACCTGGTGTTCGGGGTGATGCTGGCCTGGGTGCTGGCCCGCTATCGCTTTCCGGGCCGCCGGCTGCTGGACGCCGCCGTTGACCTGCCCTTTGCCTTGCCGACCGCCGTCGCGGGCATCGCGCTGACCGCCCTTTATGCGCCGAACGGCGTCTTCGGGTCGGTGCTGGCCAGCCTGGGGATCAAGGTCGCCTATACGCAATGGGGCATCCTGATCGCACTGGTCTTTGTGGGCCTGCCCTTCGTCACCCGCACCGTGCAGCCGGTGATCGAGGAGATCGACCGCGAGGTCGAGGAGGCGTCCGCCACCCTGGGCGCATCCCGCCTGCACACGCTGCGCCGCGTGATCCTGCCGATGCTGGCGCCCGCGGCGCTGACGGGCTTCGCGCTCGCGCTGGCGCGTGCCGTCGGGGAATACGGATCGGTCATCTTCATCGCCGGGAACATCCCGCTGGTGACCGAGATCGCGCCCCTGCTGATCGTGATCCAGCTTGAGGAATACAACTATGACGCCGCCGCCGCGATCGGCATCGCCATGCTGCTGATCTCGTTTGCGATGCTGCTGGCCATCAACCTCATCCAGATCTGGAGCCGCCGGAGGATCGGATATGTCTGACGCCGCCCTTCCCCCGTCCGCCCGCACCCCCGGTGTGGTCCCGCACAGGTTCCGCGCCCCCACCGACGAGGCTCCGGTGGCCCGCCTGATCCTCATCCTGCTGTCGGTGCTGGGGATGGGCACGCTGGTGCTGGCCCCCTTGGCCACCGTCTTCGCCGAGGCGCTGTCGCGCGGCATCGGCGCGGCGATTGAAAGCCTGTCGGACCCGCAGGCGTGGTCTGCGATCCGGCTGACGCTGCTGGTCGCGGTGATCGCCGTGCCGCTGAACGCAGTCTTCGGCCTGGCCGCCGCCTGGGTGATCACAAAGTTCGACTTTCACGGCAAGGCCTTCCTGATCACGCTGATCGACCTGCCCTTCTCGATCAGCCCGGTGGTGGCGGGCCTCTGCATCGTGCTGACCTTCGGCGCGAACTCGCTGATCGGGGGCTGGTTGGTGGCGCATGGCCTTCCCATCGTCTTTGCCCTGCCCGGCATCGTGCTGGCCACGATGTTCGTGACGTTCCCGTTCGTTGCCCGCGAACTGATCCCGGTGATGATCGAACAGGGCCGCGCCGAGGAGGAGGCCGCGCTGACGCTGGGCGCATCCGGCTGGCGGGTGTTCCGGACCGTGACCCTGCCCAACATCCGCTGGGCGCTGCTTTATGGCGTCCTGCTGTGCAATGCCCGCGCGATGGGCGAATTCGGCGCCGTCGCCGTGGTGTCGGGCAAGATCCGCGGCCAGACCGCGACGGTGCCGATCACCATCGAGATGCTCTACAACGAATACCTGTCCGTCGCGGCCTTCTCGATGGCGGCGCTGCTGGCGCTGCTGGGGCTGGTGACGCTGCTGATCAAGACCTCGCTGGAAATCCGCCACGCCGATGCGC
>NZ_QLUV01000015.1 GCF_003286075.1 Paracoccus endophyticus
GTCTTGTAGGTCAGGCGTGTGAGTCTGCTCATGCCGACCAGCTACCATACCGGACTCACGACATGAATCACGGAAGGGATTTGTGCAACAGAGCCGGTGCCGGGTTGTCAAGTGGACACAACGCTGATGCTGTATCAAGCGGAAGGGGGCGCAGGTAAATCGACACTGGCAAAGATATTGGCAGGCGATCAGAAGTATTTTCTTGATGCATCGAAAGACTTGACAAGGGAGCATAGCGCCCTGATCCAATCGCTTTCAGGCAAGTGGATCATCGAACTTCCAGAAATGAAATCTGTTCGTTCTTCCGATATGGAGACAGTAAAATCATTCCTTACGACACAAACTGACACATACCGCGTTCCGTACGGCAAGCGTGATGATGACTACCCACGTCAAGGCGTGTTCGTTGCCACAACGAACAAGAAAGAGTTGCCAGATGATCCAGCACTATTGAGAAGATATCTTCCGGTAGAAATCAATAACGCTTTGCCCGAGGATCAACAAAAGACGGGAGAACTCAATCTTGATGCTTTAAGGCGTGACCGAGATCAACTTATGGCAGAGGCTTTTCATTGTTATAAATGTGGAGAGATATGGCATTTCACAAAGACAGACCCGCTATTGAAAGAAATAGAAGAACATAAACGACAGTTTGTTATGTCGGATAGTTATGTTGAGATAATAGTGGATCAACTCGGAAACAAGAGCGGTCAGTGGGGGATGGTAAACGAGTTGAACCTAACGGATGTATGCGATGTGTTAGGACTATCCAGCAAAGACAAGACAAACAACTTCACAAGATCAAGGGTGAAGAAAGCAATGATGAAGGTTGAGGGCTGGACACATTCTTATCCGAAAGGATTTGATAAGTGGACGAGAGATAGAAAGATGGCGTCTAAGTTCAGTGATATGAAAGCAGCTTGATCCTTCTCACCCAAAACACCGTCCTTCTCACCCAAAACACCGTCCTTCTCACCTCCTTCTCACCCGCATATCTTATAAAACATAATAAAAACAATGATTTATGAGATTTGGGTGAGCAGGTGAGCAGGTGAGCAGGTGAGCAGAGGTTCCTAAGACTCTGTGGGGAAAGGTGTGAAAGTTATTTTGAGGTGTTTTTGCATCATGTCGTCTGTGAGCGTGTAAAGGTGCGGTATCCTTCTCACCTTCTCACCTGTTGTTATAGATTGTTATATAAGTCCATGTATTTACTGGGTTTTCTTGACAACAGCACTCTAAAATGGGTGAGAAGGAGGTGAGCAGGATGACCTAAAAGGTGAGAAGGAGGTGAGCAGGATGGAGACAGGGACAGTGCAGCGATCAGGATTATATAACAAATAAATGGAGATTATAACGATGACATACGATTACAACGACAAATCAGTATCAACACGACGGCATCTATACAACTGCGTAGCTGGAACGGATGATTTCTGTAAAGAATGGATCAACAGTAAATCAGATAATGAGTGTGATATACTATGGGCTGACCTGACCTCATTCATCAAAGCAAGAAAGGAAAGATCAAATAAAGCGATTGGTCCTGCCTTTGACGAATGGTTGAAGATTCATTATCCGACAGAGTATCAGCGCAGGCAGAATATGTTAGATGAATTGTGGAGCGGCAAGCATCAAGAACTTGTAGATTACGACAAACTGAATGAAAAGGAGTTGCTTCTTTATTGGAAACTATCACTCAACAAGATCGAGCGTCATATGTTCAGTTGCCCAGAGTGGGAAGCATGGTCAGAGAAAGCAGAGGCGAGTCTTGTTAAATGGCTGCAAATGAAGGTCAGTCAAGAACGCATAGATCAGCTTGATATATCTGTGTTTGAGAAGGCAACTGAATATGCAGAGGCGAAGCTTATGATGACAGTTGATGCTCAAGGCTTCGTCATAGATGAACCTCTTAGTGATGATGAACTATTTGCAGAGTGGAAGGCAGAGAATAAACAGCCGTAGATTTTCCCCTTTTTGTCTGAATTTTTGCGCGAACATGAACGGAGACGGTTGCAGCAATCAGCACGTCTAACCAGAATCATGCCCCCGGATATGTTAGAAGGGCAGCGAGAATATCAAAGCATTGCCAGCAGTCAAGATCATTCGCTAAGAGGGGGGCATGTTTTTGCACTGATGAGTGATTGTCCTATACCGCTTCCCTCACAGCAAAATATTTTTACGACAAAATTTTACCTTTTTTGTCGAACTAATTTCACGCGATCATGCATCGTCGGTTGTGGTATCAAATCCGTTTCTGAAATCGAGGTATCCCCCGTAATCAAGAAGCATCACAAAGCACATCAAATCGCCATGATTACGTTATAAAAGGCGCATGATTGTGCTGAGATTGCACTATGATTATCGATCACTTTTCACGACTTGATCATCTAAAAACCCAGAAAACGCTGATGTTTTGGTATCAGCAGCCGCAAACTTTGACATTATTCTCGACGTTGCTGCGTGAACTACCATCGCGCGATGTATGCATGTCTATATAGGCAGGGGCAGGGTGCGGGGAGGGGTTTGCTTCCCGATACAACAACTTCTCGTTGATGATCATGTTCGCAGGTAAATATGGCTAATGATGCTTAATTCTGCACCTCACTGAAGATGTAGTTGAGTTCGGTCGCTAGTGATGTGCTTTGAAGAATTGGAAGGGCAATGGATAACTGTCTTTAGTCACGGCTTCGGACGGCATCCACCATGTGTACACAAAGAACAGCGCCGTAAAAATAACCCCAAGAATAACAGCCCACTTTGTAACCCGATATATATTCTCTCCCCGTTTAACTCTCTTCCACTCAAACTTCAGAAGGGTTTTCGCTGCAGCACAAAAGTTCTGTTCCTCTCTCCTTATGTTCTCTGGTGTAAGTTGCTCGTTCTTCTCTGACAGTTTCTCGAACTGCTCCATTGCGGCCAGCATATCCTTGGCTGGTTGCTCTTTGTCGTTCACACGCAGTTTTATGCCGTGGCTTGCTTGATTGAGTAACCTGTAATATTCAAGCAGATTATCTTGTCCAGAGGACTTATCTACCTTTTTGAGTCTTACGGTATCACAAATTGCATTGATGTTAACTAGGTATAAAATTACACAATCACGAAGATCATTGATCCAAGCTTGACGAAAATCCGACACCTTTTGTTCTTTACTAATAACAAGACTCATTAAGGAAACGAGCCCTGCGATGAAGGCGGCGCCTACAGCACCTATACTAATATCGTTCATCAGCAGCCTTTCAGGATGTGTAAGCGGTGGCTGTAAGACCTAGCAACTAGCTTGTGTTGTGCAGGATTTCTTGCTTCTTGTTGGTGCGGCGCCATTGATGGCCATGGATCATGCAAGAGGGGGAGTCTGTGCAGGAAGCTCTTACATTTCACTTCGAAGGTTCGCTTGCGGACGAGCACAAGTTGAACTTTTATGAGTCCGCTCGCTTTCAATATGCTGCGGCTCGCCTGCTCGTCAAGCTTGCTCAGTTCCGCCAGCATGGTAAATTTAACAAGAATATCTCAAGTAAATCAAACTTTGATGTAAATATTCTAGTCCCCACCAGAGGCTCTTTCAATATCAATGTCGAAGATGAACATCAGGGCAATCCTGACAATCAGTTCATTGACGTTTCTCTTGGGGACTTGGTGTCATTTGTAAGTGAAAGAGTTGTGGAGAAATTAGATGAGACTTCGCTGAAGGGTTCAGGCGTTGGTAAGGCTCTCAGAGCCAAGGATGTCCAGCCTGACGGCGACTCCACAGTCGATGATATAGTTCAGAAAGTTATCGCTGATGGAGGCGCGTTGGCCGACATTCCTTCCAATCTCCGAGCCTTAGTAAAACGGAGGGTTGCTGAAGTGTCGAGGGAGGAGAGTCTCCTTCACAAATCTGCGTCCATCTCTAAAATTGACTTTGCGCGCGGTCAGAACTTGGTTTCGATGGCTGCGCCGCTGATGAGTGAAATGGCGACCGCACTTCGCCGCAGTGCAGATACGCTTGAGGTTAAATCTAATACGGCTGGGGTGTCGAGGACCGTTTTGTTTTTGGATCAGCGCATGGCATCAGAAATCGAGACAGCGGTAGTTGATGAAGATGTTACGCTTATTCTTTGCAACGTTATTCAGTTTAATAAGGATAACGGTTGGGGTAAAATCAGGTTCGATAACACGTCGAACAATGGGAGTGATTTAGTCAGCTTCAGTGTCCCGTATGATATCCTGCCATATACAAAGCAGACGCTCATCGCTGCGATGAATAAGGATCAGGTTTATATACAGGCGTATTTTGTCAGAGACCGGGCCGGACGTGTAAACCGCCTAATTGTCGCAGGCATTCTGCCCGCTCCCTCAACATAAACTCTTTGATGGGATGATTTGTCTAGTTCGTGGTGAACTAAAGCTTGCCCGCGCCTTGAACCGGCACGGGCAGGTTGTGCGTCCGATGTTGCACGAGACCTTTTTTGACCCGGCTGTCCTTAACAGATCGATCCCCATCATGTCGTCCCCGAGAGTGCGTGTTGGATGGTGTCGGTTACGGCAGAGGAGAGCAGTCTTGACTGTATACCTTTGGGCTTCAACCGTCAGGCCTGATGTTTAGGACCATAGTTTGTCAAGGCGTCGAGGCTACGGCAGCGGCAACCAGAACCATTGACCGCTGTTAAATGGCACTATGTCGATTGTTGGGTATCTTGTAGGGTAGCTTTGCTACCGTGTGTCAGAAAAGCCAATCATAACAAGCTGTTAAGCGATGAAGATTGGCTCCGGCGGTAGGGATCGAACCTACGACCAATTGATTAACAGTCAACTGCTCTACCGCTGAGCTACGCCGGAACACGGGGGCCGTCTAGCATCGGGCACAGGGGCCGTCCAGAGGGTGCAGGCGAAAATTTCGCGGCGTCTCGCGGGCGGTTTTCCGGCCGCCGTCACCTCAGCTGGCTGTCCTTGGACCCGCGTCGGTTGATGCCCGTGGCGGGGCGGACCGTGCGGTCCGAGGCCGACTGGCAGTCGATGCACAGCGTGACGCCGGGCTGGGCCTGCCGGCGCGCCTCGGGGATCGGCTCGTCGCATTCGGCGCAGGCGCGCCGGCTCTCGCCCGCTGGGCGCACCCGCGCGCGGGTGCGCTCGATCGCCTCGCGGGTGCTGACCTCGATCTGCTCGTTGACGGCCCCGTCCTGCGTCCATCCGCCCGCCATGCCCTTGCCCCCCACCCTTCCTGTCCTGACCCCGACAGATCTAGGGCCGGCCAGGGCGGGCGCAAGCGCCGAGGGGGACGATCCGGGAACGATCCGCCAGCGCGACGGTTGACTCGGACCCCGGGTGACACCATCCTGCCTGCAACGGAAAGGCTATCCCATGAGCGACAAGACCCTGACCCGCATGGATCTGGCGGAAGCCGTCTTTCGTGAGGTGGGGCTGTCGCGCAACGAAAGCGCGCAGATGGTCGAAAGCGTGCTGAGCCATATCTCGGACGCGCTGGTCCGGGGGGAACAGGTCAAGATTTCGTCCTTTGGCACCTTCTCGGTGCGCGCCAAGAACGAACGGATCGGCCGCAATCCCAAGACCGGGGAGGAGGTGCCGATCACGCCCCGACGCGTCCTGTCGTTCCGGCCATCGCACCTGATGAAGGAACGCGTCGCGGCCGGCAACAAATAGCCATGACCAAATCCCCGCAGGCGTTTCGCACCATCGGCGAGGTTTCGCGGGCCGTGGGCGTGGCCACCCATGTGCTGCGCTATTGGGAAACGCAGTTCCCGCAGCTTGCCCCTGTCAAGCGGGCCGATGGCCGCCGCTATTACCGCCCCGAGGATGTGCAGCTGGCCGCCGGCCTGTGCGAGATCCTGCGCGAGCACGGGTTGACGATCAGGGGCGCCCGCCGCCTGATCGCGCCGGATCGCGGCGCTGCGGTGCGGGCGCGTGGCGCGGCCCGGCTGGGCGAGGCAGCCGCGGGCACGCCGGCGCACCCGGACACGGCGGACAGTCTGGCCATGGCGCTGGACCGGGCCCCCGCAGGCGATCACGCGACGCCGGCGGCGCCAGAACCCGGCGCAGTCCGCCCGGCGCTGGCCACCGATGCGGGTGCGGACGGCGAGGGCTCCGGTTCGGTCCTGCTGCTTGGCCGCCTGGCCCTGACCGCTGCCGCGCTGCGGGCGCACGGGGCCCCCCTGCCCCACGGCGCCAGCGAAATCGCACGGCGGCTGCGGGACTGTCACGACCGGATGCGGGGCGCGCCCAGCGCCGCGCGCTGACCGCACGGATATTTTCCGACGGCCCCTTGTGCCCGCTGAACCCTTCGATCTATATGGCCGGCGTCGGGCCGTGGCGCAGTCTGGTTAGCGCGTCCGTCTGGGGGGCGGAAGGCCGCGAGTTCGAATCTCGCCGGCCCGACCATCACGAAACGCCCACCCCGTCCGGGGTGGGCGTTCGCTTACAGGGGTTCGGTGGTGAACGGTGTTCTGCCCGACAGTGCGCTGGCACGGCTGATCGATGCGGGCGCGATCCGCGCCGACCGGCCGATCACCCCCGACCAGATCCAGCCTGCCAGCCTTGACCTGCGCCTTGGCGCGACCGCGTGGCGGCTGCGCGCCTCGTTCCTGGCCGGGCGCGGACGACGCATCGCCGACAGGCTGGCCGATTTCGAGATGCATCGCATGGACCTGACCGACGGGGCCGTGCTGGAAAAGGGCTGCGTCTATCTGTTGCCTCTGGTCGAACGGCTGGCGCTGCCGGCGGGCCTGGACGCGGTGGCGAACGCCAAGTCCTCGACCGGGCGGCTGGACCTTCTGACGCGCCTCGTGACCGATGACGGGACCGAATTCGACCGCCTGCCCGCGGGGTATGACGGGCCGCTGTATGCGGAAATCTGCCCGCGCAGCTTTTCGGTGCTGGTGCGACCCGGGATGCGCCTGAATCAGCTGCGGCTGCGGCAGGGCCAGGCGGTGCTGGACGACACCGCGCTGGCTGCGCTGCACGCGGCCGAGCCGCTGGTGGACGGCACGCCGCTGATCGACGAGGGCCTGGGGTTTTCCGTCGATCTGCGCCCCGGTGCGGGCACGGACGATGGCGATCTGGTCGGCTATCGGGCGCGGCCGCACACCGGCGTCATCGACCTGGACCGCATCGCTGCCTATGACCCGCGCGATTTCTGGGACGCGCTGCGCACGACCGAGGCGCGTCTGATCCTGGACCCAGGCGCGTTCTACATCCTCGTCAGCCGCGAGGCGGTGACGATTCCGCCCGATTATGCCGCCGAGATGTCGCCCTATCTGGCGATGGCGGGCGAGTTCCGGGTCCATTACGCGGGGTTTTTCGATCCCGGCTTCGGCCACGGCACGGGACGCGGCGCGCGCGGCGTCCTCGAGGTGCGCTGCCACGAGGCGCCCTTTGCGCTGGAACACGGGCAGGTCGTGGGGCGGCTGGTCTATGAACGCATGGCCGCGCGGCCCGACCGGCTGTATGGCGCGGGGATCGCCTCGAACTATCAGGGCCAGGGGCTGAAGCTGGCCAAGCAGTTCCGCCAGATCAGCGCATGCGGCGGGTGATGCGCGCGGCCTGACGGGCGCGCTTGACGGCGTCGCGCGTGGCCTTGGCCTGCCTTTGCGACGCCGGTGTCGCCTTGCCGGCCGAAGCGGGGCCGCCCGACAGGCGCGCGACCTTGTCGATGCCCTTCTTCATTCCCCGGCGCAGCATCCGGTTCCTCAGCATCCGCCCGAACCGGCCGAAAATCGTGCCAATCTTCATCGTGTCAGTCCTTGTCAATCGCCGAACAGATCGCAGCCCGGTTCCTCTGCGGCAACGATATCGGCCTGTGCACCGCCCGCCGCAAGGGCCAGCCGCGGCCCTGCGGGGGGCCGCGGGTCAAGCAGGCCGGCCGCGCGCAGCTCGCCCAGGCCCGGCAGGTCACGGGTGCTGGCCAGGCCGAAGTGGTCCAGGAACGCCTCGGTCACGACGAAGGTCACGGGGCGGCCCGGCGACGGGCGGCGCCGGCCCAGCCGCACCCAGCCCATGTCGATCAGCTGGTCCAGCGTGCCGCGCGACAGGGCGACGCCCCGGATCTCCTCGATCTCGGTGCGCGTGACCGGCTGGTGATAGGCGACGATGGCCAGCACCTCGGTCGCGGCGCGCGACAGGCGGCGCGTCTCGATCACCGCGTCCTGCATCAGAAACCCCAGGTCGGCGGCGGTGCGAAAGGCCCAGGCATCCCCCACACGCGCCAGCTCGACGCCGCGCCCGTCATAGCGGACCCGCAGCCGGGCCAGCGCCTCGGCCGGATCGCAGCCGGCGGGCATCCGCGCCGCCATGTCCCGCAGCGTCAGGGGCTGGGACGCGGCGAACAGCAGCGCCTCGACCATGCGCTCCTGCTCGGGCATCGGCGGAAAGGGGGCGTTGCCCGTCACGGCTTCGCCCGGACCGAGATGGGGGCAAAGCTCGCCTCTTGCCGGATGTCCAGCCGACCCTGCCGCGCCAGTTCCAGCGACGCGGCAAAGGTCGAGGCGGTCGCGGACCGCCGCCGCGCGGGGTCGCCGCCCCACCCGTCGGGCAGGAACCCCGCAAGGTCGGTCCAGTCGCCTGCAAAGCCGATCAGGCGGCGCATCCGCTCCAGCGCCTCCTCCAGTGTCCAGACATCGCGGCGGTCAAAGGCATAGGGGCGAAACTCGTCGCGGGTCCGCAGGCGGGCATAGGCCTGCATCAGGTCGATCAGCCCCGCCTGCCAATGCACGGTGCGGGTCCGCGCCACGGCTTCCGGCGCGCCGCGCACGAACCGGTCCCGCCCCAGCCGCGGCCGCGCCATCAGGCGCGCCGCCGCATCGCGCATCGCGGCCAGCCGGTCCAGTTGGAACGCCAGATGCGCGGCCATGTCGTCGGTGGACGGTCCCTCGGCCGCGGGATCGGGGGGCAGCAGCAGCCGCGACTTCAGAAAGGCCAGCCACGCCGCCATGACCAGATAGTCGGCCGCCAGTTCGATCCGCAGGGCGCGCGCCCGATCGACAAAGACAAGGTATTGCTCGGCCAGCGCCAGAACACTGATCTGCATCAGGTCGACCTTTTGCGTGCGCGCCAGGGTCAGCAGCAGGTCCAGCGGCCCGTCCCACCCCGGCACGTCCACGATCAGCGCCTCGTCCGACGGCAGAGGGGCGGCGGAATCGTGCACTGTCGGGGCCGGTCCGTTCATGCGCGCAAGGTCGGGGATAGGGGGCGGCCTGTCAACGACCGCCCCCCGCGCGAGGCATGTCAGACGAAAATGAAGTCGGCGGCGTCGATCAGCCGACAAAATCCACAAAACGCTCGTGATCGGGAAAATCTTGCAGGCGACAGGCGATGGGAACGGTCAGATCGAACGCCTGTCCCATCCGGATCGTGGCCAGGAAATCGTGCGCCATCCGAAAAGATGCCTTGGCCTGACAGGACGGCAGCCCCGGATCGCCTCGATAATGCCAAGGCTTTTAACGAAAAAGGCCGCCCGGAAGGGCGGCCCTGTTGCTTGCTGAACTGCCGATCAGTTCTTGGCGTAGTATTCGACGACCAGGTTCGGTTCCATCTGGACCGCATAGGGGACGTCGCCCAGCGCGGGCGTGCGCACGAAGGTCGCGGTCATCTTGTTGTGGTCCACGTCCAGATAGTCGGGCACATCACGCTCGGCCAGGCCGATGGCCTCAAGCACCAGGGTCATCTGGCGCGACTTGTCGCGCACGCTGATCACGTCGCCTTCCTTGACGCGATAGGACGCGATGTTCACGCGCTTGCCGTTCACCTGCACATGGCCGTGGTTCACGAACTGGCGGGCCGCCCAGATGGTCGGCACGAACTTGGCGCGATAGACGACGGCGTCCAGGCGGCGTTCCAGCAGGCCGATCAGCATCTCGCCGGTGTCGCCGCGCAGGCGCTCGGCCTCGGTATAGATGCGGCGGAACTGCTTTTCGGTCAGGTCGCCGTAATAGCCCTTGAGCTTCTGCTTGGCGCGCAGCTGGGTGCCAAAGTCCGACAGCTTGTTCTTGCGGCGCTGGCCGTGCTGGCCCGGGCCGTATTCGCGCTTGTTCACCGGGGACTTGGCGCGGCCCCAGATGTTTTCGCCCATGCGGCGGTCAAGCTTGTACTTGGCAGCGGTGCGTTTGGTCATCGCTGATCTCCTTCGTTCGCTATGAAGGGCGTTGTCCTTTGCCGTTGACCGCCAGGGTCGCGGGCCGACAGGATTCCCCTTGCGGGGGCCACCAACACCAATGGAAGCGGCGCTTATAGCCTTGCGCGATCCGGTGTCAACCCGCGCCGGTCGCCATCCGGCCCATGATGGCCCAGGCCAGGATCGAGCAGGCCAGCGTGGCCACCGTCACGGGAATGGCCGTGCCGCCATAGGCCAGGCCCACGGGCGCCGCGATCAGCACGGCCGCCAGCGTGGACAGCGCCGACGTCACGGACGCCGTCGTTCCCGCCAGATGGCCCATCCGCTGCATGGCGATGGCATTCAGGTTGCCGAACGTCAGCCCGGCCATGGTGAACACGCTGACCGCCCACAGAAAGAACGCCGCAAACCGCAGCGAGCCGGGCAGCGCCCCGGTCAGCAGCGCCGCCAGAAACAGCGTCGAGACGACGATCTGCATCGCATAGGCCCAGCGCGCCAGCCGGTGCATGCCCAGCCGCATGACCAGCCGGGCGTTCAGGACGGTGCCTGCGCCCGACAGCAGCGCCATCGCCGCGAACCACAGCGGAAAACTGTCACCCCGCCCATACGCCTCGGCGAACAGCTGCTGGGCCGAACTGAGCAGCGCGAACATCTGCCCGAACCCCAGCGACAGCACGACCGTGCACAGCACGACCTCGCGGTCCGACAGCACCTCGCGCACGCCCGCGGCCAGCGTGGACAGCCGCAGCGGCCGGCGGTGCGCGGGCGCCAGCGTTTCCGCCTGCCGCAGCCACATCCACGCCAGACCGGCAAGGCCGAAGGCCAGGAAGGCCCCGAACACCGCCCGCCAGCCCCCCAGGGCGATGAACCCCTGCCCGATCGAGGGCGCAAGCGCCGGGATCAGGATGAACACCATCATCACAAAGCTGGTGATCCGCGCCATGTCGCGCCCCTGGTACAGGTCGCGCACCAGCGCCATGCCGACGATGCGGGGCCCGGCCGCGCCGATCCCCTGAACGAACCGGGCCAGCAGCAAAAGCTCCAGCGACTGCGCGAACAGCGCGGCCAGGGTGGCGGCCAGATAGACCGCAAAGCCCACCGCCATGGCGGGCTTGCGCCCGATCGCATCCGACAGCGGCCCCGCAAACAGCGTGCCCAGCCCCATGCCGGCGACGAACGCAGTCAGGATCAGCTGCGCCCGGTTCACGTCGTCCGGGGTCAGCTCGGCCGCGATCTGCGGCAGGGCCGGCAGCATGGCGTCGATGGAAAACGCGATGACGGCGAACAGGAACGCCAGCATCGCCACGAACTCGGGCAGGGCCAGCCGATGCGGCGGGCGGGTCGGATCGGTCATGGGGGCATCCCTGAGGCGTCACGCGGGCCTAATCCCGCCGCGGCCGCGGCACAAGGCCGCGCGCCCCGCCCCAGCGCCCCGCCCCAGCGGCCCGCCCCAGCGGCCCGCGCCTGCGGGCAGGACGCGGGCGGCGCAGCGCGGCCGGCGGGGCGGCCGGCGGACCGGCGCCGCAGCCTTGTCCTTGCCCCTGTTGCCGGGCCGAGGGGCCGCCTATATCGCGGCCATGTCCCCATCCCTGCACATGATCAAGCTTTGCGTCGGCGCCGATGGCCCGGCCGATCTGGAACGCTGGCAGCGCGACCGCTTTGGCGATGGCCCGGCGCGCCACGTCACCCGCATGTGGCCGCGCCGCCAGGACGAGCTGCTGGGCGGCGGTTCCATCTTCTGGGTGTTCCGCGGGACGATGCTGGCCCGCCAGCGCCTGATCGGGTTCGAGGAGGAGCGCGGCGGCGACGGCATCCTGCGCTGCGCGCTGATCCTGGACCGCCAGGTGGTCCGCGTCGCGGGCGTGCCGCGGCGGGCGTTCCAGGGCTGGCGCTATCTTAGCCCCGCCGATGCGCCTGCGGACCTGCCCGAGGGGCGGGCCGAGGAAGCCCCCCTGCCCCCCCAGCTTGCCCGCGAACTTGCGGCCATGGGGCTGCTGTGACCGCTTGACCCCGGCCCCGCACCGCGCTAGCCACGGCACGTCGCGGGTGTAGCTCAATGGTAGAGCAGAAGCTTCCCAAGCTTACGACGAGGGTTCGATTCCCTTCACCCGCTCCACTCTCTCTTGTTTCCCCGGGTCGGACGTCGCGCGTGACAGCCCCGGTTCACGGCCTGCGGGCTGCCGCGCCATGACAGGGGCGGTGGGACCGCAAGGGGCCGCACCCGCGTCCCGATAGGCGTTGCAGCCGTCCCGGGGTGCCCGCGCGACGCCCGCAACCGCAGGACGCTTGCGGCCCTCCTGTGGCCTGTTGCGCAGGCAACGGCGCTCAGCCCGCGCCGCGTGGCAGGGCCACAGCGGCGGTGCTGTCGGGGCGGTCCGCCGTGACGTCGATGCGCAGCGCGCGCAGGGCGTTCAGGATCACGGCCACGTCGATTGCCTCTTGCAGCAGCGCGCCCTGCACGGGCGTCAGCCAGCCCAGCGCGGCGGCGATCATTCCGGCGACCGACAGTCCGATGCCCCAGGCCACGCTTTGCAGCGCGATGGCGCGGGACCGGATGGCGATGCGATGGCCGTCCGCCAGCGGACCCAGGCGATCCACCAGCAGCACGACATCCGCCGCCTCGGCCGAGGCGGCGGCTCCGTGCGCGCCCATCGCCACCCCGATGTCGGCCGCCGCCAGGGCCGGGGCATCGTTGACGCCGTCGCCGACCATCATCACCGGGCCGGCCTCGCGCTCGGCCGCGACCAGCCGCAGCTTGCCCTCGGGCGTCATGTCGGCGTGAACGGCGTCCAGGCGCAGCCCTTCGGTCACGGCCAGGGCGACGGCCCGCCGGTCCCCGGTCGCCAGCACGATGCGCGCGATCCCCTGCCCCCGCATCCGCGCCAGCGTGGCCGCAATGGCGGGACGCAGCCGGTCGGCCAGTTCGATCCGCCCGGCCGGGCGCCCGTCCAGGGCGACATCGGCGACCGCCGCGCCCGCCGGCGCCGCCACTGCGACGCCGCCCGCCGTCGCAGGTCCCGGCCGCGCAGGTGCGGCCCCGGCGATCTGCCGCGACACGAACCCGGTTCCGCCCACGGCGACGATGCGACCGTCCACGCGGCCGACCAGCCCTTCGCCGGGCGTTTCCTCGACCGCCTCGGGCGTGCTCAGCGCCAGGCCGCGGCCCTGCGCCGCGGCGACGATCGCCTGCGCCATGGGATGGCCTGACGCCTGCTCCAGCCCCGCGGCCAGGGCCAGCACCGTGGCTTCGTCCCAGCCGGGGGCGCAATGGATCGCCGCGACGCGGGGGCGGCCGTCGGTCAGGGTGCCGGTCTTGTCCAGGATCAGGACGCGGGCGCGGGCCATCGCCTCCAGCGCGCGGCCGCCCTTGATCAGCACGCCGGCGCGTGCCGCGCGCGACAGCCCGGCGACCAGCGCCACGGGCACCGCCAGGATCAGCGGGCAGGGCGTCGCCACGACCAGCACCGCCACGGCCCGCACCGGATCGCCGCTCAGCGCCCAGGCCGTCCCGGCGATGGCGATCGCTGCGGCCAGGAAGCCCAGCGACCAGCGGTCGGCCAGCCGCGCCATGGGCGCGCGCGACCGCTGCGCGGCCTGCACCAGCCGGACGATCCCGGCATAGGTGCTGTCGGCCGCCAGCCGCGCCGCGATCAGGTCGAAGGCCGCGCCGCTGTTGGTCGCGCCGCTCATCACCTCGGCGCCCGCGGGATGGCGCACCGGCAGCGGCTCTCCGGTCAGGGCCGACTGGTCCAGCAGCGCGCCCGGCCCCGGCCCCACGGCGCCGTCCACGGGCACGATTTCGCCCTGCCGGATCAGCAGGCGGTCCCCCGGCGCGATGGCGTCCAGTGGCACCTCGGCCAGACCGTCCGGGCCGTGGCGCAGCGCGCTGCGCGGCACCCGGTTCAGCAGGGCCGTCATCTCGCGCCGGGCGCGGCCCTCGGCGAACTGCTCCAGCACGCTGCCGCCCGTGTACATCACCGCGACCACCGCCGCGGCCAGCGTCTCGCCCACGGCCAGGGCCGCGGTCATCGACAGGGCGGCGACGATGTCCAGCCCGACCTCGCGCGCGCGCAGGGCGCGCACGATCTCGGCCAGCAGGGCCGCCAGCACGGGCAGGACCGCGCCCGTCCAGACAAGGCCCGCCGCGTCGGGCCGTCCCGCCGCGGCCATCGCCAGCCCCCCTGCAAGTCCCGCCAGCGCAAAAGCCAGCAGCAGGCGGCCGGGACGGTCGGGTGAAGGCAGGGTCATGGGGCTGTCCCGTCATGGCAAGGGCCGCGGCAGGCTGGCAGATCGGCGCACGGTGTCAATCGCCGCCCCGTTGCCGCAGGGCCCGGATCGTGGCACCGTGCGGCCATTCACGCAGCAAGGGGGGACGCGATGGGCCACGGGATCGCAGCGGCGCGCGGTTGGCTGGCCGTCGCAGCCCTGATGCTGGCTACGTCCGTCGCACCGGCCCGGGCGCAGGACGCCGGCCCGCTGGCCGCGCCGGCCCTGCCCGACCGGCGTGTGGTGCTGGTCGAGGCGATCGACCTGCCGGGCGGCGATCTGGCCTCGGTCTTCGACACGACGCAGGCGGCGTGCGTGCTGGCCTGCGTGGCCCGTGCGGACTGCGCGGCGGTCACTTACAACGCCCGCTCGCGCGCCTGCTTCCTCAAGGCGGCGGCCTCGGGGCCTGTTCCGTTCCCGGGCGCGCTGTCCGGGCCGGTCGTCGCCGCGGACCCTGCGCTGCAGGACCGCGCAACCGGCCGGCTGGCCGGCGCCGGGCCATGGCTGACCGAGGACGACCGTCGCGCCGCCCGTCGGCAGGCAGCCGAGCTGGGGCAGCTTTATCCCGGCAACGGCACGGGGGCGGACGCGATGCGGACCGCCGCCTTGCAGGCGGGCGCGGCGGGCGACGCGACCGCGATGCTGCGCTGGCTGGGCGCGGTCGCCGCGCTGACCGATGCGGCGTCCGACTGGACCGCGCTGGCGCAGGCGATGGGGGCCGCGGCCGACCCGCCCGGCGCAGACCGGGACGCGGCGATGGCCGGTGCCGCCCGCGCGGCCTGGCTGAACGCGTGGCTGCGCGATCCCGGGACGGGCGCGCCCGCCCTGCGCCGCTGGGCCGCGCTGGCCGAGGCAGAGGGCCGCGGCCGCGATGGCCTGATGGCGCTGCGGCTTGCCGCGACCGCCGCGCCGGGCGACCCCGACGTCGCCGCCGACCTTGCCGGGTTCGAGGAACGCCACGGGTTCCGCGTGACCGACAGCCGCGTCGATGCCGACGCCCCCGATCCCCGCGCCTGCGCGATGTTCTCGCAGGAACTGGCCGCGGGCGTCGATATCCGCCCGTTTGTCGCGCTGCCCGACCCCGCGCTTGCGGTCGAGGCGCAGGGGTGGGAGCTGTGCGTCACCGGCATGCCGCGCGGCCAGGCGGTCACGTTCACCCTGCGTCCGGGCCTGCCCGCAGCCAGCGGGGACACGCTGGCCAAGGCCGTGCCGCTGACGCTGTATGTGCGCGACCGCGCCCCCCAGGCCCGCTTTGCCGGCCGCAGCTATGTGCTGCCCGCGACGGGCGACCAGGGGCTGACGCTGCGCACGGTGAACGCGGCGCGCGTCGATCTGACGCTGTACCGGATGTCGGACCGCAACATCGTGCGCGCCCTGCGCGAGGGCATCTTCGCCACCCCGATCGACGACTGGAAGGCGGACGTCTTCACCAGCCAGATCGGCGCGCGGGTCTGGGCCGGGCAGGCCGAGGTCGCGCCCCCGCCCGGCAGCGGCAGCCATCCGGTCAACGCCGAGGTGGCAACCCGGCTGGACCTGCGCGTCGCCGCGGGCCCCCTCGACCCCGGCGTCTATGCCCTGACGGCCGCCGTCCCCGAGGGGGGCGAGCGCAGCCCGGCGGCGACCCAGTGGTTCATGATCTCGGACCTGGGGATCAGCAGTTGGTCGGGCAGCGACGGGCTGACGGTCGCCGTGCGCGGCCTGTCGGACGCCGCGGCCCGCGCGGGGATCGAGGTCGCGCTGATCTCGCGCGGGAACGCGGTGCTGGGCACGGCGCTGACGGACGCCGAGGGCATCGCGCGCTTTGACGCCGGGCTGACCCGCGGGCAGGACGCCAGCGAGCCTGCCGTGCTGGCCGCGACGCGGCGCGACGGCGGGCGCGTGGCGGATCTGGCGTTCCTGTCGCTGCTCGATCCCGAGTTCGACCTGTCGGATCGGGGCGTCGAGGGCCAGCCCCCCGCGCCCCCCATCGACGTGTTCGTGGCGCTGGACCGGGGCGCCTATCGCGCGGGCGAGGTGGCGCAGGCCACGATCCTGACCCGCGACGACACCGCCCGCGCCATCGACGGGCTGCCCCTGACGGCGGTCGTGCTGCGCCCCGACGGCGTCGAGCACGCCCGCCTGCTGGCCGCGCCCGCGGGTGCTGGCGGCTATACGCTGGCGGTGCCGATCCCCGACACTGCCCCGCGCGGCGCCTGGCGCATCGACCTGCGGGTCGAGGAACAGGGCGACCCCCTGGCCACCGCGCGCCTGCTGGTCGAGGATTTCCGCCCCGAGCGCATCGACTTTGCGCTGGACCTGCCCGCCGCGCCGCAGCCCGCCAGCACCCCCGTCGTGGCCGAGATCGCCGCGCGCTGGCTGTTCGGCGCGCCCGCCGCCGACCTGCCGGTCGAGGGCGCGCTGCGCCTGACCCCCGCCAGCGCACTGCCGGGGTTCGACGGCTATGTCTTCGGCCGCCACGACGACCCCGCCTCGCCCCAGGTGGTGGCGATGCCGGCCGGGCGCACCGACGCGCAGGGCCGGTTCGCCGCCCGCGTGGACCTGCCGCCCGCGCTGTCGCAGGCCGCCCGCCCGCATGAGGCGCGGCTGACCCTGTCGGTGCGCGAGGGCGCCGGCCGTCCCGTCGAACGCAGCGCCACGCAACTGATCCTGCCGGGCCGAACGGCGGTCGGGATCAGGCCCGGCTTTGCCGACGGCACGGTCCCCGAGGGGGCCGAGGCCGCGTTCCAGATTCTGGCCCTGGGACCGGACCTCGCCCCGCAGGCCACGCCCCTGGACTGGGTCCTGAACCGGGTCGAGACGAGCTATCAGTGGTATGCCATCGGCGGCGACTGGACCTGGGAACCCCTGACCCGCCGCACCCGCGTGGCAGGCGGCGCGCTGGCGGCGCCAGCCGGGCCGGCCGCGCTGTCGGTGCCGGTGGACTGGGGCCGGTACGAACTGGTCGTGACCGCGCCCGACGGGGCCGAAAGCGCGCTGCTGTTCGACGCGGGCTGGGGCGCGGTCAGCGCGGGCACCGATACGCCCGACCGGCTGCGGGTGACGCTGGACCGCCCGGCCTATCGCGCGGGCGACACCGCGCGCGTCACGGTCGAGGCCGCCGCGGACGGCGTGGCCGTTGTGTCGGTGCTGGCCAGCCGCGTCATCGCCCTGCGCACCGTGCCGCTGATCAGGGGCCTCAACAGCGTCGCGCTGCCGGTGACGGACGACTGGGGGGCGGGCGTCTATGTCGCGGTCAGCGCGATCCGCCCGCTGGCCGCCGACGCGGGCCGCGCGCCGGTGCGGGGCCTGGGGATCGCTCACGCCGCCGTCGATCCGGCCGCCCGCCGCCTTGCCGCCGCGCTGACGGTCCCGGCCGAGGTGGGTCCGCGGGGGTCCGCCCCGGTGACGCTGGCGGTGTCCGGCGCGGCGCCGGGGGCCACCGTTCACGCAACGGTCTGGGCCGTGGACCAGGGCATCCTGAACCTGACCGGCTATCAGCCGCCCTCGGCCAGCGACCACTACTTCGGCCAGCGGCGGCTGGGCGTGGGGCTGCGCGACCTGTATGGTCGGCTGGTCCTGCCCGGCGGGGCGGCCGACGGCAGCGTCCGGTCGGGGGGCGACGCGGCCTCGATGCAGACGCAGGCGCCGCCGCCCACGGAAAAGCTGATGGCGTGGTTTTCAGGCCCGCTGGTGCTGGACGACCGGGGCCGCGCCACGGTTCAGGTGCCGCTTCCCGATTTCAACGGCACGGTGCGGGTCATGGCCATCGCCTGGACCGACGGCGCTGTGGGGCAGGCCGACGCCACGATGCTGGTGCGCGACCCGGTGGTGATGACCGTCACCGCGCCCGCCTTCCTTGCGCCGGGCGATGTGGCGCAGGCGCAGGTCCGCCTGTCCCATGTCGCGGGTCCCGCGGGGCAGGTGACGCTGGCTGCCCTGCCCGGCCCCGCCGACCGCGAACCCGGCCCGGCCGAGGAAGGGGCCGCCCCCGCCGACATGCCGCGCGTTTCGCTGGCGACCTCTGGCCTGCCCGAGGCGGTCATGATGGCCGATCGCCAGCAGATCGACCTGCCGCTGACCCTGACCGCGCCCGAGGCCGAGGGCACGGCGCGCCTGCGCCTGTCGGCCACGCTGCCCGATGGGCGCGTCGTGACCAAGGATCTGACGATCCCCGTCCAGCGCCAGGACGCCGCGGTGACGCGCAGCCTGCGCCTGACGCTGGCACCGGGCGCGGCGGGGGTGGCGGTCGATCTGTCGGCGCTGGGGCTGTTCCGCCCGGGGACCGGCCGGGTCGCCCTGACCATCGGCCCCTATGCCCGGCTGGACGTGGCCGGGGCGCTGGCGCGGCTGGCGCGCTATCCCTATGGCTGCACGGAACAGATCGCGGCGACGGCCCTGCCGCTGCTGTACGCCGGCGCCCTGATGCCGGACGGCGCAGCCCCCCTGCCCGGCGCCGACCCTGCCGCGATCGATCAGGCCGTGGCGCAGGTCCTGACCCGCCAATCCTCGGGCGGGGGGTTCGGGCTGTGGACGGCCGAGGCGGGCGACCGCTGGCTGGACGCCTTCGTGACCGATTTCCTGGCGCGCGCCCGCGCCGCGGGCCACGCGGTCCCCGACCAGCCGTTCCGCGCCGCCCTGACGAACCTGCAGAACGGCCTGAACGCCGCGCCCGAACCGCAGTTCGCCGACCCCGACGAGAACGCCGCGACCGCCTATGCCGCCTATGTCCTGGCGCGAGAGGGGACGGCCGTCATCAGCGACCTGCGCTATTACGCGGATACGGGGGACAAGGGCTTTGCCACCCCGCTGGCCGCCGCCCAGCTGGGCGCGGCCCTGGCCGCTGTGGGCGACAGCGCGCGGTCGGACAGGATGTTCCGCCGTGCGCAGGCGCTGTCCGACCAGGGGCAGGACGACGCGGGCCGGCTGCGGCGGGATTACGGCACGCTGCTGCGCGACCGGGCCGGCGCGCTGGCGATGGCGGCCGAGGCGGGCAGCCGGGCGCTGGACCGCGATGCCGTGGCCGCGCAACTGGCCGCCGACATCGACGCCCGCCGGGACGCGGGCGCGCCCCTGTCCACGCAAGAGGCGACCTGGACCGTGCTGGCCGCGCAGGGCCTTGCGTCGGGCGCGGATGCGGGCGGCGGCGTCACCCTGTCGGGCGCGCCCCTGTCGTCCCCGGTGCAGGACCTGGGCGAGGCGGGCGCGCTGCCCCCGGTGGTGCTGGGTAACACCGGGCCGGCCCCGGCCGAGGTGACGATCGGCGCGACCGCCGTTCCCGCCGTCGCGGTGGCGGCGGGGGGCACCGGCTTTGGCATCACGCGGCGCTATTTCACGCCCGAGGGGCAACCGGCAGACCCCGCGCGCCTGCCGCTGGGGACGCGGCTGGTCGCCGTGATCGAGGTCACGCCCTTTGCCCCCGCCGACGGGCGGCTGATCGTCGCGGACCCCCTTCCCGCGGGATTCGAGATCGACAATCCCAACCTGCTGGCTCAGGGCGAGGTCGAGGGGCTGGACTGGCTGGGCGGCACGGGATGGGCCGACATGGCCGAGTTCCGGCAGGACCGCTTTGCCGCCGCCCTCACCCTGACCGGGACCGACCCGGTCCGGCTGGCCTATCGCCTGCGCGCGGTGACGCCCGGCACGTTCCACCACCCGGCTGCCACCGTCGAGGATATGTACCGCCCCGACCGGCGCGGCTGGACCGACGCCGGAACCACGGTGATCGCTCCGTGACCCAGGGGGCAAGGGCGCGGCCATGATCCGCCCTGCGCCCGGCGCGCCCGACCCCGCCAGCCCGCGCGCGGCGACGCCCCCGCCCGCCCGCGCCGCCTCAGGGCCGGACGCGGCCCCGGCGGGCAGCGGGTCAGCGCCCGCGCCCGACCCGCGCACCGCGGGGCGGCGGCTGGTGGCACTGGCGGTCGCGCTGGCGCTGACCGCCGCCCTGGCCGACACGGGCCGCGACTGGCTGTCGGCGTGGATCGACGCGACCGTCCTGCCGCCGCTGACGGTTGCGACCGGGACCGAGGTTCTGGCCCGCGACGGCAGCCTGCTGCGCGCCTTTCCGGTGGGTAACGGACTGTGGCGGCTGGCCCCGCCGGCGACCGGCGTGGACCCGCGCTTTGCCGCCATGCTGATCGCGTGGGAGGATCGGCGCTTTGCCACCCACGGGGGCGTCGATCCCCGCGCGGTGCTGCGCGCGGGCTGGCAGGCGCTGCGGCACGGGCGCGTCGTTTCGGGCGCCTCGACGCTGACGATGCAGACGGCGCGGCTGCTGGAACGCGGGCCGACCGGGGACGCGGCGGGCAAGCTGCGGCAGGTGCGGGTGGCCCTGGCGCTGGAACGGCGGCTGGACAAGGCGCGCATCCTGGACCTGTATTTCCGCCTCGCCCCCTATGGCGGCAACACCGAAGGGGTGCGGGCGGCCAGCCTGATGTGGTTTGGCAAGGAACCGGGCCGGCTGACGCCCGCGGAATCGGCGCTGCTGGTCGCGCTGCCCCAGTCCCCCGAGGCGCGGCGCCCCGACCTGCCCACGGGGCGCGCCCGCGCCCGCACCGCCCGCGACCGCGTGATCGCCCGCGCCGAGGCGCAGGGCATCCTGACGGCCGAGGCCGCGGAGACCGCCCGCGCGACCCCCCTGCCAACCGTCCGGCGCCCCTTTCCGGCCCATGCGCCGCTGCTGGCCGACCGGCTGCGGCGCGAACACCCCGGCGCGGTCCGCATCGACACCACGCTGGACCCGGTGCTGCAACGCGCGGCCGAGGATCTGGCCGCCCGCGCCGTAGCAGACCAGCCCGCGCGCCTGTCCGCCGCCCTGATCCTGGCCGACCACCGCAGCGGCGAGGTGCTGGCCCATGTCGGCGCGGCGCAGTTCACCGACGGCCCCTCGGGCGGGTATCTGGACATGACGCACGCCCTGCGCTCGCCCGGATCGACGCTGAAGCCGCTGGTCTATGCGCTGGGCTTCGACGACGGCCTGGTCCACCCGGAAACGCTGATCGAGGACCGTCCCGCCGTCTTCGGCCGCTGGCAGCCCGAGAACTTCGACCGCCGCTTCCGCGGCACGGTCACGATCCGGCAGGCGCTGGCGGAGTCGCTGAACATCCCCGTGGTGCGGGTGGCCGAACGGCTGGGGCCGGCGCGGATCGTGGCCGGGCTGCGCCGCGCCGGCGTGTCCGTCCGGGTGGCAGGCGACGTGCCCGGCCTTGCGCTGGTGCTGGGGGGCGGGGGCGCCTCGCTGCACGATCTGGTGCAGGGTTACGCGGCGCTGGCGCGCGGGGGACAGGCGGTGGGGCTGCACGTCCGCCCGCAGCCTGCGCCCGCGCCCGACCGGGGCGACCGGGTCGTCGGTCCGGTCGCGGCCTGGCAGGTGGGCGCGATCCTGGGAACGCTGCAACCCCCCGGCGGACGCGCGGCGGGGCGCGTCGCGTGGAAGACGGGCACCAGCTATGGCCACCGCGACGCGCTGGCGATCGGCTATGACGGCCGCTTTGTGGCGGGGGTCTGGATGGGCCGCCCGGACGGCACGCCGGTTCCCGGCGCCTTTGGCGGGGACCTTGCCGCGCCGGTGCTGTTCGACCTGTTCGACGCGCTCGGCCCCCGCGCCCGCCCGCTGCCGCCGCCGCCGCCCGCGGCGCTGACGGTGCCCAATGCCGCCCTGCCCCCGGCCCTGCGCCGCTTTGTCCCCGCAGGCAGCGCGCGCCCCCCCGATCCCGCCGCCCCGGTGCCAGAGCCGCTGTCCATCATCTTTCCCCCCGACGGCGCCGAGGTGGAACTAGCCGGCGACCGCCTGGCCGTCCGCGTCCGCGGCGGCCGTGCGCCTTATACCTGGCTGCTGGACGGCCGCCCCGTCGCCGTGGGGCAGGCCGATGCCGTGGCCGACCTGCCCGCCGGGCCGGGCCACGGCCGGCTGTCGGTCACGGATGCGGCGGGGCGCAGCGCGCGCGTGGGCATCCGCCTGCTGCGCCCGGGCGGCTGAGGGGCGCGCATCGCGCTTGCAGGGCCGCGGCGGGGCGGCTATGCTGACCGGAACGCTCGTTGGGGCGCCCCGCGCGGGGCTGAGATGTGCCAGGCACAGCACCCATCGAACCTGATCCGGGTCATGCCGGCGAAGGGAACGGGTCGTCGCAGCCGCAAACCGCGGCCCGGTTTCCCCCTTTGCACGCGCGCGGCCCCTGTGTGGGGGAATGACATGGCGATCGCGCTGACCATCGCGGGGTCCGACAGCGGCGGCGGGGCGGGCATCCAGGCCGACCTCAAGACCTTCTCGGCGCTGGGGATCTATGGCGCGTCGGTGCTGACGGCGATCACGGCCCAGAACACCCGCCGCGTCACCGCGGTCGAAGGCGTCTCGCCCCCCCTGATCCGCGCCCAGATCGACGCGGTGCTGGACGACCTGGACGTGCGGGCGGTCAAGATCGGGATGCTGGGCACGCAGCCGGCGACCGTCGCCGTGGCCGAGGGGCTGGCCCGCTGCGCCCGGCCCGTGGTCCTGGACCCGGTGATGATCGCCAAGTCCGGGGACGCGCTGATCGACGACGACGCGGTGCAGGCGCTGCGCGCGCTGCTGATCCCGCGCGCCACCGTGCTGACTCCCAACCTGCCCGAGGCCGCGCGCCTGCTGGACGCGCCCGGGGCCGCGACCGAGGCCGACCGGCTGGACCAGGCCCGCGCCCTGCGCGCGATGGGCGCTGGTTGGGTCCTGATGAAGGGCGGCCACGCCGCGGGCCCGGACTGCGTCGATCTGCTGGTCGGGCCGCAGGTGCTGCGCCTGACCGCGCCCCGCCTCGACACGCGCAACACCCACGGGACCGGGTGCAGCCTGTCGTCGGCCATCGCCGCCGGTCTGGCGCGCGGGATGGACGTGCCCGCCGCCGTCGCCCGCGCGCATGGCTGGCTGCAGGGCGCCATCCGTGCGGCGGGCGGGCTGCGCGTCGGGTCGGGTCATGGCCCGGTGCATCATTTCCACGAATGGTGGGCGGCATGACGGACCGCGACCCGCAGCGCGTGACGGTCCTGGGGGCGGGGGTCATGGGCCTGACTGCGGCAACCGAGCTGTCGGGGCGCGGTCACGCGGTCACGCTGGTCGATCCCGCGCTCGGCCCCGGGGGGCACGGCTGTTCCTGGTGGGCGGGGGGCATGCTGGCGCCGTGGTGCGAGTTCGAGAACGCCGAGGAGCCGGTGCTGCGGCACGGGCAGTCCGCCATCGACTGGTGGGACCGCAACGCCGGCGGCGTCGCCCGCAACGGCACGCTGGTCGTCACGCTGGGCCGCGACCGGCGCGAGCTGGACCGCTTTGCCCGCCGCACGCACGGGTTCGAGGCCATCGGCGGCAATCGCCTGGCCGAACTGGAACCGGATCTGGGCGGACGCTTCGACCGGGCGCTGTTCTTTCCGGCCGAGGCGCATCTGGACCCGCGCGCCGCGATGGCGGGATTGCAGGCGGGGCTGGCCGCGCGCGGGATCGCCGTCGCGGACCGGATGCCGGACGACGCGGGCCGGCTTGTGGACTGCCGCGGGCTGGCTGCGCGCGACATCCTGCCCGACCTGCGCGGCGTGCGGGGCGAGATGCTGGTCCTGCGCTGCCCCGACATCGCCCTGTCGCGGCCGGTCCGGCTGCTGCATCCCCGGGTGCCGATCTATCTGGTGCCGCGCGGGGACGGCGTCTTCATGCTGGGGGCGACGATGATCGAAAGCGACCGGCGCGGCGTCGTCACCGCACGATCCGTGATGGAACTGCTCAGCGCGGCCTTCGCCCTGCATCCGGCGTTCGGCGAGGCCGAGATCGTCGAGACGGGGGCCGATGCCCGCCCCGCCTTTCCCGACAACCTGCCCCGGATCGGACGGGCGGGCGACCGGCTTTACGCGAACGGGCTTTACCGCCACGGCTATCTGCTGGCCCCTGCCCTGGCCATGCAGCTGGCCGACCACATCGACACGGGCGAACGACCGGAGTTCTGGCATGAGACTGACGATCAACGGTGAGACGCGCGACCTGGACGCCGCCACGGTGGCCGAGGCGCTGGCCGCGCTGGGCCTGGGGGATGCGCGCGTGGCGACGGCCCTGGACGGCACGTTCGTGCCCGCCGCCCTGCGCGCGGCGACGCCGCTGACCGCCGGCTGCGCGCTGGAAATCGTCGCGCCGATGCAGGGGGGCTAGGGCGTGCCGGTCTTTTACGGAACCACCGTGGACAGCCCGCTGATGCTGGGCACCGCGCAGTATCCCAGCCCCGCGATCCTGGCGGCGGCGTTCCGCGCGTCGGGTGCGGGCGTCGCCACGGTCAGCCTGCGGCGCGAGGCCGGCGGCGGCCAGGATTTCCTGCGCCTGATGCAGGGACTGGGCGTGCGCCTGCTGCCCAACACCGCCGGCTGCCACACCGTCCGCGAGGCCGTGACCACCGCCCACATGGCGCGCGAGCTGCTGGGCACCGACTGGATCAAGCTCGAGGTGATCGGCCACACCGACCTGCTGGCCCCGGACGTGTTCGCGCTGGTGGATGCCGCGCGCGAGCTGTCGGCGCAGGGCTTCAAGGTGTTTCCCTATTGCACCGAGGATCTGTCGGTCTGCGGGCGGCTGCTGGATGCGGGCTGCGAGGTGCTGATGCCGTGGGGCGCCCCCATCGGGTCGGGACTGGGGCTGAACAACCCCCACGGGCTGACCGCCCTGCGCGCGGCGTTCCCCGACGTGCCGCTGGTGGTGGATGCCGGCATCGGCCTGCCCAGCCACGCCGCCCGCGCGATGGAGATGGGCTTTGACGCCGTGCTGCTGAACACGGCCGTCGCCCGCGCCGGCGATCCGGTGGCGATGGCCCGCGCGATGGCGCTGGCGGTGGACGCGGGCCGGGCCGCGCGCGCGGCCGACCCGATCGAGTCCCGGGACATGGCTGTGCCCTCGACCCCCGTGATCGGAAAGGCGTTCCTGGCATGACCCGCGCGCCCTGCCGGCAGAACCGCCGCCCGCCCATGCCCGCGGGAACTGCCCTTCCTGCCGCGGCCCGTGCGGGGGCAGGCCGGTGATCCTGCCCCGGTTCTATCCGGTCTTCGACAGCGCCGACTGGGTGGCGCGGGCGCTTTCGGTCGGCGTGCGGCTGGTGCAGTTGCGGATCAAGGACAGCCACGACGACGCCCTGCGGGCGGAAATCGCATGCGCCCGCGACCTGGCGCGCGCGGCGGGCGCGGCGCTGGTCGTGAACGACCACTGGCAACTGGCCATCGAGCTTGGCTGCGACTGGCTGCACCTGGGACAGGAGGATCTGGACACCGCCGACCTGCCCGCGATCCGCGCGGCCGGGCTGCGGCTGGGGGTATCGACCCACGACGACGCGGAACTGGACCGCGCGCTGTCGGTCCGGCCCGATTATGTGGCGCTGGGGCCGGTCTGGCCCACGATCCTCAAGCAGATGCCCTGGGCGCCGCAGGGCCTTGGCCGGGTCAGCGACTGGAAGGCCCGCGTGGGGTCGGTGCCGCTGGTCGCCATCGGCGGTCTGACGCCCGAGCGTGGCCGGGCCGCGCTTGAGGCGGGCGCCGATGTGGTGGCCGCGGTCACGGACATCACCCTGAACCCCGACCCCGAGGCGCGGATGCGCGCGTGGCTGAGGATGACCGCATGATCCCGAACGCCCCCGTTCCGGCCCGCCCAAAGGCCGCAGCCAGGACCACGGCCCGGCAGAACCGGGTTTCCCCCGGCGGCACCCCCGCCGCGCCGGCGCGCCCGGCGACGGACCCTGCCGCATGAGCCGCCACGCCCGCCAGATCGTTCTGCCGCAGGTCGGCCCCAGCGGCCAGGCCCGGCTGGCGCGCGCTCATGTGCTGGTCGTGGGCGCGGGCGGCCTCGGCTCGCCCGCGCTGATGTATCTGGCGGGCGCGGGGATCGGGGCGCTGACGGTCGTGGACTATGACCGGGTCGAGATCTCCAACCTGCACCGCCAGCCGATCCACGCGGGCCAGGCCGGCCGCTGGAAGGTCGATTCGGCGGCCGCGTTCGTGGCCCGCCTTGACCCCGGGGTGGCGGTGACGGCCCTGCGCGACAGGCTGACCCCCGCGAATGCCGCCCCGCTGGTGGCCGACGCGCAGGTGGTGCTGGACTGCGCCGACAGCTTTGCCGTCAGCTATATCCTGTCGGACGCCTGCATGGCGGCCGGGGTGCCGCTGATCTCGGCCTCGGCGCTGGGGCTGGGGGGGTATGTCGGCGGGTTCTGCGGCGACGCGCCAAGCCTGCGCGCGCTGTTTCCCGACCTGCCCGACCACGCGGCGTCCTGCGCGACCGCGGGTGTTCTGGGGCCGGTCGTGGGGATGCTGGGGGCGATGCAGGCGCAGATGGCGCTGGCCCTGCTGCTGGACATCGCGCCCTCGCCCCTGGGGCGGCTGGCCACGCTGGAGGGCGGGCTGCGCTGGGGCGGGTTCCGCTTTGACGGCGCGCCCGAGCCTGCGGACGGATTCCGCTTCATCGACGCGGGCGCGATCCTGCCGGGCGACTGGGTCGTGGACCTGCGCGACGCGGCCGAGGCGCCGCGGCCGATCACCCCCGACGCGCGCCGCGGCGACCCGGACGCGCCCCCGGCCCCGCCCCCCGGCGCACGCGCGGTCTTTGCCTGCCGGTCGGGCCTGCGGGCCTGGCGCGCCGCCCGCGCGACCGCCGCGCGCCACCCCAATCCCATCGTCCTGATCGCTGCCGGAGACCCGTGATGCCCCCCATGCTGAAATCCCTGTGCGCCGCCCTGGCCGCGCTGGCCCTGACGACCGCGCCGGCGCGCGCCGCCGACAGGGTGACGCTGATGCTGGACTGGTTCGTGAACCCCGACCACGCCCCCATCGTGCTGGCGCAGGACAAGGGCTATTTCGCCGACGCCGGGCTGGAGGTCGAGATCATCGCCCCCGCCGACCCCGCCGATCCGCCCAAGCTGGTCGCCGCCGGGCGTGCCGACCTGGCCGTGACCTATCAGCCCCAGCTGCATTTGCAGGTCCACGAAGGCCTGCCGCTGGTGCGCGTGGGCACGCTGATCGGCACGCCGCTGAACTGCCTGATGGTGCGCGCGGACGGGCCGGTCGCGACCATCGCCGACCTGAAAGGGCGCAAGATCGGGTTTTCCGTGTCGGGGGTGGAACAGGCGATCGTGTCCGCGCTGCTGCGGCCGGCCGGGCTGACGCTGGACGATGTCGAGATGGTCAACGTCAACTGGTCGCTGACGCCCGCGCTGATGACAGGGCAGGTCGATGCCACCATCGGCGCGTTCCGCAACTTCGAGCTGACGCAGATGCGGATCGCCGGGGGCGAGGGCCGCTGCTTCTTCCTCGAGGAGGAGGGGCTGCCCGCCTATGACGAGCTGATCTTCGTGGCCAACCGCGACCGGCTGGACCGCGACCGCGTGGCGCGCTTTCTGGCCGCGATCGAGCGGGCGACGCAGTACATGCTCAACCACCCCGACGAGGCGCGCGCGGTCTTTGCCGCCCATGCCCCCGACCTGTCGGATGCGCTGAACACGCAGGCGTGGACGGACACCTTCGGCCGCTTTGCCGTCTCGCCCGCGGCGCTGGACCACGGGCGCTATGCGCGGTTCGAGGCGTTCCTGAAGGACGAGGGGCTGATCGACGCGGTCCTGCCGGTGGAACGGCTGGCCCTTGATCCGGGCGCGGCCGAGTGATCGCACCACGGCCGCCACGGCCGGCCCCGGCCTGCGCGTGGCGCGCGCCGTGATCCGGGTCGCGGGCGAGGCGCCGGGGCTGTTCGCGCCGCTGGTGCTGGACCTTGCGCCGGGGCTGACCACCTGCCTGCTGGGCGCGTCGGGCGTGGGCAAGTCCACGCTGCTGCGGCTGCTGGCCCGGCTGCCCACGGGCGTCGCGTTCCGCGGCACGGTCGTTACGGCCCCCTGCGCGCTGATGGGGCAGGATGCCGGGCTGTTTCCCTGGCTGACCGTGGCGCAGAACGTGGGGCTGGGGGCGCGACTGCGGGGCGCGCGCCCCGACGGCGCGCAGGTGGCGCGGCTGATTGCGGCGGTCGGGCTGGACGGGCTGGACCGCCGCCTGCCCGCGCAGCTGTCGGGCGGCCAGCGCCAGCGGGCCGCCCTGGCGCGCACCCTGGCCGAGGACCGCCCGCTGGTCCTGCTGGACGAGCCGTTCTCGGCTCTCGACACCCGGCTGCGCCTGCAGATCGGCGACATGGCCGCCCGGCTGCTGTGGGGGCGCACGGTGCTGATCGTGACCCATGACCCGGCCGAGGCCGCGCGCCTGGGCGACCGCATCGCGGTGATGACGCCCGCGGGCCTGTCGGACCACCCCGCCCCGCCAGGCCCCGCGCCCCCGCGCGACCATGACGCCCCGGCCGTGCTGGCCGCGCAGGCCGCCTTGACCGGCCGGCTGCTGGCATGAGGGCGCTGTGGTCCATCCTGCTTGCGCTGGCGCTGTGGCAGGGCGCGGTCACGCTCAGCGGCCTGCCGCCCTTTCTGCTGCCCGGGCCGCTGGCCGTGGCGCGCACCTTGTGGACGGCCCGGGCCGACATCGGCACCGCCGCGCTGTACACCCTGGCCGAGACGCTGGCGGGCCTTGCGCTGGGGGTCGCGCTGGGGATCGCGACGGCGCTGGCGATGGCGGCCTGGCCCCGCGTCGGGCGCGCGCTGGCACCGGTGCTGATCGTCAGCCAGACGATCCCGGTCTTTGCGCTGGCCCCGATCCTGACGCTGTGGCTGGGGTTCGGGCTGGCCCCCAAGGTCGCGATCGTGGTGTTGATCGTCTTCGTGCCCGTGGCGCAGGCGCTCTATGACGGGCTGATGGCGCCGCCCGCGGCGCAGATGGACGTGGCGCTGTCGATGGGGGCGTCGAACGGGGCGATCCTGCGCCACCTGCGGCTGCCCGCCGCGCTGCCGCGGCTGGCCTCGGGGCTGCGGCTGGCGGCGATCTATGCGCCCGTGGGCGCGGTCGTGGGCGAATGGGTCGGCGGCGCGCGCGGGCTGGGGGCGCTGATGATCCAGGCGAACGGCCGGATGAAGACCGACCTGATGTTCGCCGCGCTGATCGTCGTGGTCTGCCTGTCGCTGGCCCTTTATGCCGTGATCGACCGGGCGCTGTCGCGGATGCTGGCGCGGCGCGGCTTTTAGCGGCAGGCGCGGCCCTGGCGATGGCGGCGCAAGGGGCAGCGCCCGACCAGCCGGAAACACCACCAGAGGCACCGACCTGTGCGGCCCGTGGGCGCGGCGGGGACCCAGGACCGGATGGCGATCCGCAACGCTCAGGGACGACGCCGCTCGATCCCTGCGGGACCCATCGCGGATGCGTGACAGAGCAGGAAGGCGATCCGCGCCGCTCAGCCGTGCCAGGCGGCGACGGTCTTCAGCGTCGAGAAGCCGTACAGCGCCTCGAACCCCTTTTCGCGGCCGTGGCCGGACAGGCCGTGGCCGCCGAAGGGCAGTTCGACCCCGCCGCCCGCGCCATAGTTGTTCAGAAACACCTGCCCCGACCGGATGGCGCGGCTGGCGCGCAGGGCGCGCCCCATGTCGGCGGTCCAGACGCCCGCCACCAGGCCGTAATCGGTGCCGTTGGCGATGGCGATGGCCTCGTCCTCGGTGTCGAAGGGGATGACCACCTGCGCGGGGCCGAAGATTTCCTCGCGCGCCAGCACATGATCCGGCGAGACATCGGCAAACAGCGTGGGGGCGACATAGTGGCCGCCTTGGGGCGCGCCCTCGACGATGGTGCCGCGCGCGGCGACCGTCAGCCCCTCGCCCTGCGCCAGATAACGTTCCACCGTGGCCTTCTGCCGGGCCGAGATCAGCGGCCCCAGATCAAGGTCGTCCATCGCGGGACCGACCCGCAGCGCGCGGTAACGATCGGCCATGCGGTCCACGACTTCGGCCATGCGGGACCGTTCGACCAGGATGCGCGCCCCGCAGGAACAGGTCTGGCCCGCGTTCTGGATGCCGGCGCTGACCAGGACCGGCAGCGCGCGGTCCAGGTCGGCGTCGGCATGGACGATCTGCGGCGACTTGCCGCCCAGTTCCAGCGTGACCGGCACGATGTTGCGCGCAGCGGCCGCCTGGATGCTGCGCCCGACGCCGACCGATCCGGTAAAGCTGATGTGGTTGATGCCCGGATGCGCGGCCAGCGCCGCCCCGGCCTCGGACCCCAGGCCGGTGACGATGTTGATGGCGCCCGGCGGGAATCCCGCCTCGTCCGCCAGCCGCGCCAGCGCCAGCGCGGTCAGGCAGGCGTCCTCGGCGGGCTTGATGACGCAGGCGTTGCCCATGGCCAGCGCCGCACCCACGGACCGGCCGAGGATCTGCATCGGATAGTTCCAGGGCACGATATGGGCGGTCACGCCGTGGGGCTCGCGCAGCGTCCAGACGGTATAGCCGGTCTGGTAAGGGATCGTGTCGCCCATCACCTTGTCGGCGGCGCCGCCGTAGAATTCGAAATACCGCGCCATCGCCAGCGCATCGGCGCGGGCCTGCGTCAGCGGCTTGCCGACATCGGCGGCCTCGATCCGGGCCAGAACCTCGGCCCGGTCGCCGATCAGGGCAGACAGGGCCAGCATCAGCCGCCCGCGCTCGGCGGCGGTCAGGTGGCCCCAGTCGCCCCCCAGCGCCGCGCGTGCCGCGGCGACGGCCGCGTCGATCTGGTCCGCCCCGCCACGGGCGATGGCGCCGATGCCGGCGCCCGTGGACGGGTCGATCACCGGCAGGGTGTCATCCAGACGCAGCCACGCGCCCCCGATCAGGATCTCGTCGCCCGGAAACCACAGTGCCGTCATCGCCTGCCTCGCTATCAATGCGGGTGACTGTGGCCCGCCCGGCACGGCAAGGAAACCCCGCCCGGTCAGCCGCGCAGGATGGCGCGAGCGACCAACGCGGCGACGGCCGGGACGCGGCCCAGCGGCGCCGTCAGCGGGCCGGGCGCGCCGGCCTCGCGCCAGCCGGCCGGGATGTCCTCGGTCGTGTGGCCGGCCTCGGTCGCAAAGAACGGCAGGCAGAGGGCGGGCGCCGGGGGGCGCAGTTCGGACAAGAAGGGCGGCTCTTCGATAAAGGCGGTCGTGACGGCGGCAAAGCGATCCGCCGCCGCCAGCACGTCGGCGAATGCGCGCGTGCTGGCCGCCGAGGCGCGCGCCCGCTGCGAGCCGTGGCCCACGACGACCAGCGTGGCGTGCGCGGGTGCGATGCCGGCGGCGGCGGCGGTGTCCAGCGCCAGCGTCAGCCCCAGGGCGGGCAGGTCCGGGTCCAGTCCAAGCGGCGGCAGGACCGCATAGCCCTCGACCCCGGCGGCAGACAGCCGGCGCGGCATTTCCGACCGCACGAACCAGCCGTCGGCCATGAACAGCGGATAGATGCGCCCGATGCCGCGCAAGCGGGTCAGGCTGCGCGGGCAGGCCAGCGTCGCGCCGCGCACGTCCCAGCCGGGCAGATGCGCGGCCACCTGCGCGGCAAAGGCGTCCAGATCGGCCTGCAGCGGGGCCGGATCGCCGGGCTGGCCATGGGCCAGGACGGCGGCGGACCGGGGCCCGGGCGGCGGGGGCTCGTCCCCGCAGCGGCAGCCCGCGCAACGCGGCGGCAGGTCGGTCATGGCCCCACCACGCGCAGTTGCGGCGCCCGCGCGGCTGCGGGCAGGGGCAGGGCGGCGGAGGCGTGCAGGCTGGCGACGCGGCCGATGATGAACAGCACCGGCGCCTCGATCGGGTGGGCGGCGAGGTCGGCGGCGATGCGCGCCAGCGTCGAGGGCAGGCGCACCTCGCGCGGGGTGGTGGCGTGGCCCACGGCCAGCACGGGCAGGTCGATGGGCAGGCCCTGCGC
>NZ_QLUV01000016.1 GCF_003286075.1 Paracoccus endophyticus
GTCTTGTAGGTCAGGCGTGTGAGTCTGCTCATGCCGACCAGCTACCATACCGGACTCACGACATGAATCACGGAAGGGATTTGTGCAACAGAGCCGGGGCATGGATGACGAGCCGAAGCAGGCTACATCCTTCAACCTGCTGCTCGGTCGCAATCTCGCTGACACTGGCCGCTTCAAGACCGATGCCGCGGTCCTGATCGGCATGCGGGAGTCCTTCGCCGATTGCCCCGATTCCGTTCTCGGTTACCAGTGCTGGGCCGACACAGAGCCGGACACCGAGTATGATGTCAACTACGGCGCCGTTCTGACCTTCACCTTCGACCGGACTATGGTCGGTGTGCGCGTGACCGGCGAAAGCACCCAGGCCCTAGTCGGCTTCCGTTTCTGACCGCCGCTGCCCAACCGGCCAAGGGCACCATGAACAAGACCCCGGACCGAAGTCCGGGGTCTTCACTTTTCCAACGATAGGTCACAAGGCAGCTCAGGCAAGAGGCTCTCCCGCAGGAGTCCTCGCCCTGCCGCGCCCATCCTGACGGGAAATACACGCGACCTGCATCACTCCGGATCAGGCCCGCGCGGGGCTCTGATAATGGGTTGGATAGCACCTCCTGACGGCACTTGTGCCACTGTGGCCTGCTGCCGGTTTCGTGGACACCAGGTTAAGTTTGCATAGCAGGGGCTTCGAACGCCACTGGGCTGAGATATCCCAGCTTAGAGTGGCGTCGCTGCGGATTGTAGAAGCTCTCGACGTAGTCCCTTGGTCACGATCCTGTTGTCGTGTCCACGAAACCGGCAGCAGGCCAAAATACCAAGAAGAGGGTAGGTCAAGTTGGATCCTCTCGCTATGCATACGGCGCGCGATCTTCTGAATGACCCGAGGGGCTGGATTGCTTCCCGGTCAGCTCGGGGCTGGATGAACGATCCAACGGCCGACATCATAGTGAAGACCAAACGGCAATCCGGCAGCGACATGTAGCGGTGATCTCCTGACCATAGAAAGGGCAGGGGGCGACCGTGAGGTTGCACGCATTCTCGCGGTGTCTCACGCCGGAGTGCCGTGGGACACCCCCATGCTAACCTATTGTTCCTACCGCTACCTATTCGTCCTTGGGATGGGACACACTGCCTTTGTTTTTGTGATTTTTTTCTATCTGGGCCTCCCCTACGGGCTGCCGCCTTCCAATGAAATCGAATGGTTGACTTGCCTGACCCCCTGAACCGGGGGTATCGATTTGCGTCGGGAAATTCGGGGCTTGTCAAACCCCCTCGGGCGGCAGATGAACCGCTCCATCAGATCACGCAAGCCGCCTTTTTTTTGGACCGCCCGGCCAGTTCGGCGGCGGAAGCTTTCGGGCATGGCCGACTGCCTGGGAATGGCCTGCATCCGAAAAACCGACATGCCGATCATCGGACTCAACCTCGCCGCTGAGGGAGGGGATAGCGCCCTTCTTCAGTGGCCACCAGAAAGGATAGCCGAAAACTCCAGCGTCAGACGGTCCAATCCTCAAGGGGCAGGGCAAGCGCACCCGTCACTTGATCAGGGCCACGACCTGTCGGAAGTGGGGATGCTCGGCGGTCTGCAGCCATTCGAAGACCACCATCTCGGTCGTGACGATCTCGGCGCCGTGGCGGTCCATGCGACCCAGCGCGGCGTCCTTGCTGTCGGGGTGGCGCGACCCGACGGCGTCGCACACCACCCACGTTTTTCGCGAGGCCGCGAGCAGGCCCAGCACCGTCTGCAGGACGCAGACATGCGCCTCGCAGCCGGCGACGATGACATGGGCGTCCTGGGGAATGCGGTCCAGAAAGCCATCCTCGCGGCAGGCATCGAAGAACTGCTTGTGAACCCGCCGCCCCGCCGGGACCGGAAGGTCGTCCACCGTGGGGCCGAGGCCCTGGGGGTTCTGCTCGGTGAACAGGGTCGGGATGCCCATCAGCCCTGCCGCGTCGGTCAGCCGCCGGGCATTGCGGACCGCCGCCTCGCCTCCCTGGATCGCGGGCATCAGGCGGGTCTGAACGTCGATGACCAGAAGCAGCGAGCGGCCGGGATCAAGGGTCATCATGGTCCTGTCCCTTCACCAGCCGGTCGATGCGCTCATCGACATAGGCGGCCATCAACTCGGGCGCGGACGCCGCGAACATGCGGATGCGTCCGGTGTGCAGCAGCAGCAAAAGCCCCGTCGCATGGGCAAAGCAATCCACCATCAGCAGATTGGCGCGGTCGGATGAGGCGCCAAGGGCGACAGCGGCCTGTGCGATCGGGCGCAGGGCGGCTTCCAGCGCGGCGTTCAGCCGCTCGTCGCGCGCGCGCCCCAGCCCGGCCGGCTTCATGCCGCCCCGGAACAGGTAAAATCCCAGGTCCAGGTCGCGCGGGTTCTCGGCATAGAAGCCAAAGAACGCCATGGCGGCGGTCTTCAGCCGCTGCTGCGGGGTGTTCGTGCCCGCGACGCTTTCCGCGACAGCCGTGCCCAGCGCCACAAGCGAGCCGTGCAGCACCTCGGCATACATCGCCTCTTTCGAGTCGAAGTGGAAATACAGCGCGGCGGGCGTATAGCCGGCCCGAAGCGCGATGGCCCGCAGGCTCGCGCCGTCCAGCCCCTCCTCGGCGAACACCTGCCGCGCGGCCTCAAGGATCAGGGCACGCTTGTGTTCGCTGCCCAGCGCCCGCCGGGTTTGTCGCTCTGCCACCTTGTCCTCTCCCGTCCTTGACAGAAATTCTAACGCCGTTCAATTCTCAGGGCAAGGGAAGGGACTCACCATGCTCATGTCGGCCGCCGACTACCGAAATTCGCTTCGGGCCTACAAACCGCGCGTCTTCGTCAGCGGCCAGGCGGTGGACAGCGTCGCGGACGAGCCGCTGCTGGCGCCCGGCATTGCCGGGGTCGGCGTGACCTATGACTTTGCCCTGCAAGACCAGCACGCACGGGTGATGACGGCGCGGCAGGGCACCTCGGGCAAGACGGTCAACCGGATGCTGCACATCAACGAGACCTCGCAGGACCTGCTGGACAAGCTGGAGGCCGTGCGGCTGGTCTGCAGGACCTCGGGCTGCGCGCAGCGCTATCTGACGCACGACGCGCTGAACGCGATCTTTCAGGCGACGCACCTGACCGATGCCAATCACCGCACCGACTACGGCCAGCGGTTCCTGGCCTATCTGCACGACATCCAGGACCGCGACCTGACGTTGGGCGTGGCGATGACCGACGCCAAGGGCGACCGCTCTCTGCGGCCGGGCAGGCAGGTCAACCCGGACGTCTATGTCCATGTCAAGGAACGCCGCCCGGACGGCATCGTCATCCGCGGCACCAAGGCCATCGTGACCGGCGCGCCCTACATGCACGAGTTCCTCGTCATGCCCTGCCGCACGCATATCCCCGAGGACAGCGCCTTCGCCGTCTGCTGCGCCGTTCCCTGCGACGCACCGGGCGTCACGATCATCTCGCGTCCCGCCGGCCAGCCGGGCAACGCCGCGGCGAAGTTTTCGGCCAGATACGGGCAGGCCGTGGCGATGGTGGTCTTCGACGACGTCTTCGTGCCGCATGACCGCGTGTTCCTGGCGGGCGAGACCGAGGAGGGCGGGGTCCTCACCACCTCCTACGCGACCCATCACCGCCAGTCCTGCATCGGGGCCCGCGCGGGCTTTGGCGACCTTCTGATCGGGGCCGGGGCGCTGATGATCCAGGCGAACGGGCTCGACGCGGATCGACACGCCCATATCCGCGATCAGATGGTCGAGCTGATCACCATCACCGAAAGCTTCTACGCCTGCGGTGTGGCCTCATCGGTCTATTGCACCAGGGATGCGGCCGGGTCGGTCATGCCGGACCCGGTCTTTTCCAACATCGGCAAGCTGCTGCTGGCCACGAAGATCTACGACATGCACCGGGTGGCGCATTACGTCTCGGGCGGGCTGATCGTGGCGCTGCCGGGACCGGACGAGGACCACAACCCCGAGACCGCCGCCTCGATCGCCGCGGTGATGGGCGGGCGGGCCGACATCCCGTTCGAGCAGCGCGCCGAGGTGGCCCGTTTCATCGAGGATCTGACCGTCTCGGACAACGCGGGCTGGTATTCCGTGATCTCGCTGCACGGCGGCGGCTCGCCCGAGGCGATGAAGCGCGAGATCTGGCGCAATTACCCGGTCATGGAAAAGGTGGAGCTGGTGGAGAGCCTGCTCGACCGCGGCCTTGTGGACGACGGGCGGCGCGTGGGCAAGCAGCCGGGCAAGTGCTGCGACACCGGCTGCGAGGCGCCCCGCCCCGAGGGGCCCGCGACGCACGTCTAGCGGGCCACGTCCTCTGCCGGGCGTCGCGTCCCTTGGCCGGCTGGCCTGCCGCACAAGTCAGGAGCGCGTGATCCTGCCGAAGAGGGGCCATGAAAAGCGCAGGCGGGCTGCGCGCCGGACGCGGCGGGCCTCACGCTCCATCATAGTCTGGATGTCGGCAATCGTCTCGCGGCGACGCAGATGGAACCATTCCGTTCCGCGCGGCGAACTGCGGCGCCGGAAAAAGCGCCAGCCACCCCGCATGCGGCGCAAGAGCCGCTGTTCAAGCACATAGGCGTGCGGCATGGTCACCGAGCAGACGATCCTGAGCCTGCCGTCGCCCCGGCGTTGCAGCTCTCGCCGGCGCTCGAGGGTGCGCCGGGTCGTGAAGCCCAGCTTGAACAGCGTGGGATCGTTGTCGGGCTGCATGAGGTAGACGGTGCCCGGCGCCGCCTTGAAATCGAACCAGCCGATCCGGGTCGAGCGGCCGGCACCGTTCTTGCTTTGTTTTCCCATCGTCGGACGCTGGCTATCCGCAGAGCGGGCGGCGCGCAAGACCCGCGCGCGGTGCCGCCGGGTTCGGACGTATCGTCCGGCACCCAGGCCCGGTGCGGGCGGGGTGGTTTCTTGCGACGCGGGGGCTTGCGGTCCCGTCGCCTGGTTCGAGCCAGCGTTCGAGATCTCCCCGCCAAGGTCCATCCCGTGCCACCGCGCCCGGTCAGCCCACGTCGATGGCACAAGCCGTGTCAGCCACAGTCGTGCCCGACACACTGCCGAAGGAGTGCTAGCATTGCGGCGCTGAGCTACGACCTTGATACCCAGAAGCCTTCAGGGGTGCCAATACAGGTGCAAGCGGATCATCCCTGGGCAAGAGGAGCGGCGGATGACCTTCAAGGCCGCCTTTGACGTCTCGTCTGTATGTCCAATCGAGACTTCAGCGATGCCCTTGAGAGGTATTCGACCCTGCGGCAGCGGCGCCAATGACGCGGCTCAAATTCCGGGAATGGCGCTCCTGCACCGGAGACGGCCCTGGCTCAGCCGCCAAATCGGGCTGCTGATGTGTCACACAAATTTCCACCACTGCAAAGCTAATGGAGGTGACGGCACATGTGCGGCGGAATCACGACTTCACGAGCGGGCCAATATCGGAGGCGACCAGCTCCATGGTCAAAAGGCAGTCTTGATCCGCATTTTCAATAGTTTCGGTTTGACCATATGTCAGCGTGACGTCCCGAGTGAACTCCATCTTGGTGCGGAAGAAACTGGCGCATTCGCCGGTCGCGTCGGTGTAGACATCGTAGATATTCAGCGAAACCGCGACTTTGGCTTTGACTGAAGTCTCACCAGGCTTGACTGCTATAAAGCAAGTTGGTCCCGCGTAAGCGCCGAGCAATGAGCCGTCAGAGGGAACGTCATGATCAGCAAAATCCAGGCTTTGCTGTCCGGTGCTGACAAGCAGGAATGCCGGGTCGCCATACAGGCTTTCAGCCGGATCGTCGGCGGCGCCCAGCGTGATGCTGCCTGGCGAGACGTTCAAGCTTTCGATGCCGCCTTTGGTTAGGGTAAGCGTAATCTTGGGCGCGGTTACCTGAACGCGGCGCGGAGTATAGTCCACCGTCCATTCGGGGCCGAGCGGCTGATTCAGACCCAGGGTTTCGAGATGTGCGGCGAGGCGGGAGCGGAGATCGTACCAGACGAAGGGCGCGAAACGACCCCATTCGTCATCGGGATTGAACTCGAAATAGACTGGACCGAGCAATTCTGTCAGCGGACGCAGATCAAAAAAGATCGCTACTGGCGACGAGGTGCCAACAGCGAAGGACGTGATATCCTCAGTCGAGATTTCATCCATCTTTTTCGATGACCAGTTGTTCTTCACCTCGACAGTGAGATCGGCCTTGCCAGCTTCGCCGATCCCCGCCGACACATTGCTCGACAGGTCAACGCCTGTCTCGAACGCCTTGGTTTCGGAGGAGAGCGATAACCGGGTTTCGGAGAAGCTGTTGGACCCTTGCGTCATCGTGTGACAGTAGTGCGATCCGAACTGCATGGTGAAACTGTCCCACGGCAGCGGGTCCTTGCCGCCGCCTGCGGGATCAAAACGCGGACTTTCCGAAAGCATGCTGGCCGTGAGGCTCTTGATCGCGTCGACCAACTGCTGATGCAGAGTCATCGAAGGCGTGTAAATCGAGGCGACCCATCTTATGTCGAGATTTCGACTGACATTATAGCGGCTTTCGGTCTTTTTCTGCTGCTCAACTCTGGAGGAGTAGGTTCCATCTGCGCCCGCGGTCAGCATCTTCTCTACGCCGCCCGACAAGCCAAGGCTCACGGACCATGAGTGCATGGTATCCTCGAGCGAGGAAATCATCGCGTTGTGGGTATTTCCCATCTCTGCGTCGATGGTAACCAAGGTCAGACCCAGCGGCAGATTGGGAGATCGTTCCGGGTCCTGGCCGCGCGTCCAGTCACCGGAGTCGTATCGTGGGAACTTGAAAATCAATTGCCCGTGAAAGGTTTGCTGTGGATTGTCCTTGTAGGCGACGCCAGTTGTCCCAGGTGAGCCCAGGATACCCTGGTCGCCGCCGGGATATACGAGCACCTTCCGCGGGTTGAAACCATAGTACGGCAGGGCGACCTGAGCCATGCCATCACGGAAGATGTATCCGAACTGACTGGTGTCGGGCACATTCGGGGCGGGCGGCTGCGTGGGCGCTGTCAGGAACAGCAGACCATCGGTCTCGTTGGCGTGTCGCCAAGTGAAGGTGCCCTGTATCGGGTTGACGTCTATGACCTGGTCGAGCCCGGGGCGAGAGGCGACCTCGATGAAGTAGCTGCCGCTATCGGCACCGCTGGGCAGATCGGATGAACCGTATTTTGCGAGACTGAGGCTCGGCGCGCGCCGAACCGAATTCGCTACGATCTTCTTCATCGTTGAATTGAATGGATACGAGCCGGCAGCAACCGAGAATTCCACCGCGCTCTGATCTGAGCTCCAGGCCTGCATCGCTTCATTCCATGCGAACCGTGCAAAATTGCCCGCCTCGTCGAATATGACCAGAACGTTTCCCGGGGTTTTGCCTTTCACCGGATGAATACGCAAGCGGTAGTATTTTACGACTGTGTAGGTTCCGTGCGGAGGCAGCTTTCCATCAACGCTTCGGTGTCCTGCAGCGGCGGCTGCCCTGGCGTCGAGCACCTGGCTCTGACCACTTGGCGTCCAGAGGACAGTCGTATCCGGGAGCAGCGCGGCCATTGGGATCCTCCTATGCTGAGCAAGGCTTGCCGAGCGCCGATTGCAGTGCAGATCATCTACAGCACATGTTCGTTCGGGTCGTTTTCGTGCTCTCCGACAATATCGCGGACGGCGTCGCTGGCTCTCTCCTCGCGGTCCGTGATTGCGGAAGGATGTGGCGAACCGCTGTGCGAGCCATTGCCGCCGCGCGCAGGCATGCCAAGAACGCCTCGCGCCGCTTCCGCGAAAACCATCGTAAGTTCGGCCCCAGAATGGGCTGACTGCAAATCTGCGGCGCTTCCTGAAGTGGCAAGGTTGGTCGTGGCAGCGCCGATTCCGTCCAGAAGCGTCGCAATCTGCTCAATCGCGCCAAGCCGGGATTCCAGAATGGTGGCAAGGTGGAGGCTCTGCAGAGAGATTCCGAACGAGTCCATATAGGTATTCCCGTCCGGCGCCGCAGGAAGATGCGTGTCGTCGATCCCGGTGGCTGCGTATTCCAGATAGGCGTCGAGCGCGTCTCCTTTCTTGAGGAGCATGTCGGCTGGCGGATCGTCCACCTTCTCGAAGGCTTCGGCAGCCTTTTCAAGCAGGAACAGCTTTTGAAATGTCTCGTCCAACGTCTCACCCTCTCGAGGCCACGCGTCCCGTTCTGTCACAGCCGCGGTGGCCATCATGACCTCGAGTGTGACGCTTTCGTAGTTGAGCGCCGCGTCGCGCACGAATTGATTGCCGCCCAACATGGCGGCACGATCAGGAAACGCATTCTTCAAAGTAGTGAAGGAGGTTTGAAGTGCGGCGCCGATTTGCTCGACTTGTGCACCGGCCTTGAAGAAGGCAGCCAACTTGTTCAAAATCAATTTTTCTTCGTACTGGCCCAGCGATGGATCGATCTTGGCTGCTTTGGACAGTTTGCTGTAGGCGCTGGACCAAGCTGCGGCAATGGCAGCGGGATCCGAGACCTGAACGCTACCGCCCCACGACGCTTCGGGGTAAAGTTTCCGGGCCTCCAAAAAGAATGTTTGGGCCTTTTGAGACGCGAAGAAGGTGTCGACGTAGCTATTTCCCATTTGCGCCCCCGCAAGAGAGTACAGTGGTAGAGCAAACACGTCTGGATTTTCATTGTAGGATGCCTGCAAATTCGTTCCTTGGCAAGGCGTCTGCTGCGATATGCGCCGCGAGGACCTTGGCTGACAGATTTCGCTGCGACGAACGCGACTGAACCGTCCGGTAAGGCCGTCCTGCGGAACGGCACCCCTAACGATTGGCAGGCAACAGTCCGGCCCGACCGCTATCCCTTCCGTCGCTAAGGCAGCAATTCATCAATCTTGGCGGTCTTGTTGTCCGGGACTCGGACGAGAGTGTTGGCAAGCCACGCCTGGGATCGACGGTGCTAATCCTGGCCGTTTCGATCAGGGTAGAATTGGGCTATCCGGCTTATTCAGCGATGGAGGTGCCCTGCGACCGGTGGATATCTGAGCCTTGGTGTCCCATGGGAGGTGGGACCGCCCGGGGCACCTTTGCAGGCGTGCGTGAGGCAGGCTCGGGCGATGGCGGGCTGACGGCCCCGGATGCTGCCCGGGTCGCCCCGGGCCGGGGCGCAGCCCCAGTCACCACAGGCGCGGGCGCGACCGGCTGGTCGGGCGTCACCCGCCCGACCGTGTTCGACAGGTCGTCGACCACAAGCACGGCGCCGCGCGGATAGACCGTCACCCCGACCGGGCGGCCGCAGGTGTTCTCTGCGTCCTGAAGGAAGCCCGACACGAAGTCGACCGGCTCTCCGGCGGGTCGTCCGTCATACAGGAAGCGGCCATCCTCGCTGGCCGTCATCGCCTTGGTCCCGTGATGGTTGATGACCAAGGGCAACTGCGCCAGCGTCACCGACTGGCCACTCGCCTCTGTCTGGCCCTCGATGTCGTCAAGGCGCACCACCGCGTCCTGGCACCCAGCAAAGGGAACAGGGCCCCCCGACTCCTCGGCCCTAGTCGGCGACTTTCTTCACGAACAGGGATTTCAGCCCCATCTGGCCGATGCCCGGGATCTTGCAGTCGATGTCATGGTCACCGTCCACCAAGCGGATGCCACGGACCTTCGTGCCCACCTTGACGACCGACGACGAGCCCTTGACCCTCAGATCCTTGATCACGGTCACCGTGTCACCGTCGCGCAGGACATTGCCCACGCTGTCACGCACCTTCGAGCCCTCATCAAAGGTCGCCCCTGGCTGCCATTCGTGGCCGCACTCAGGGCAGGTCAGGAGAGCATCTACCTGGTAAGTGTAGGCCGAGGCACATTCAGGACATGGCGAGCGGGACATGGCGAGGAGAAGCGCCGTGCGCCTGTCTCCGCCAATGTCGGCCCCGCGTCGGGACGCGTGCTCGCCAGATCCCTCCTGTCTGCGGGCGTCGTCCGCTGCGGTCCCTTTCCACTCTCTCCCTGACGTGCCCTGCGCTGGAAAGGACAACGAGGGTGCTCAGGCTGGGCAGGTTCTGCCTACCCCGGGGCATGGCCGCGGCGATAGTTTTCGCGCCACCAGATCAGGCCCGGAGGAAGCGATGTTCGACCCAGATCTTTTTCGACTCGATGGCCATGTGGCCGTCGTCACCGGCGCCGGCGCCGGCATCGGGCGGGGAATTGCCCGGGTGTTCTCGGGCGCGGGTGCCTCGGTCGTGGTGAGCGACCTCAAGGCCGAGACCGCCGAGGCCGTCGCCGCCGAGATCGTGGCGGATGGGGGCGAGGCGGTGGGCCTTGCCTGCGACGTGACCAGGGACTCCGACCTCGAGGCGGTGGTCAGGACCGCGCTCGACCGTTTCGGCAAGCTGTCGATCCTCGTCAACAACGCGGGCGGCGGCGGGCCGAAGCCCTTCGACATGCCGATGGACACATTCCGCTGGGCCTATGAGCTGAACGTCTTCTCGCTGTTCCGGCTGACGCAACTCGCCGCGCCGCACATGGCCGCGGCCGGGGACGGCGCGGTGCTCAACATCTCGTCCATGGCGGGCGAGAACAAGAACCAGCGGATGGCCTCCTACGCCTCGTCGAAGGCCGCGGTGAACCACCTGACGCGCAACCTCGCCTTTGATCTCGGCGCCATGGGCATCCGCATCAACGCCATCGCCCCAGGCGCGATCAAGACCGATGCGCTCGCCTCGGTCCTCAATCCCGACATCGAGAAGGCGATGCTGAAGCACACGCCGCTCGGGCGGCTCGGCGAGGCCGAGGACATCGCCTACGCGGCGCTTTTCCTGTGCGCGCCGGCATCATCGTGGATCTCGGGACAGGTGCTGACCGTCTCGGGCGGCGGCCTTCAGGAACTCGACTGACCGGGCGCCCGCCAGAAAAACCAAAGGACATCATCATGAGCTACGACCCTTTTTCGGAATTTCGGCTGGACGGCCACAACGTCATCATCACCGGCGGCGCGCAGAACATCGGCGCGGGCATCGCGAAGACGCTCTCGGGCGCGGGTGCGAAGGTGATGATCGCCGATCTCAACGGTGACATGGCGGCGCAAACCGCCGCGGACATTGCGAAAGAAACCGGCACCGAGTGCCGCGGCATGGCCTGCAACGTGACCAGCACCGACGATATCGACGCCGTGGTGAAGGCGACGGTCAACGCCTTCGGGGGGATCTCGACGCTGGTCAACAACGTGGGATGGGGCGAGCGCCAGCCCGATCCGGCGGCGATCCCGAACGAGGTGTTCCTCGAGTCCTACAAGCTCAACACGATCAGCGCCTACCGGATGAGCATGGCCTGCCTTCCGTACCTGGAGAAGGCCGAGAACGCCTCGATCACCAATTCGGGCTCGTTCTCCTCGGCAATCCCGGCCTACGACATCCTGCCCTATGCGACCGCCAAGGCCGCGTTGAACCAGATGATGGTCTCGCTCGCGCATCTGCTGAACAAGCAGGTGCGGGTGAACTCGGTCCTGATCGGCACGGTGATCACGGCCGGCTACGCCGATGCCGGCATCACGCCCGAGATGCAGGAGCGGATGATGAAGCCCGACACCCTGACCGGGCGCCCCGGCCGCCCCGAGGACGTGGCCAACGCCATGCTCTGGCTCTGCTCGCCGGCCGGGGGCTGGATCAGTGGGCAGACCATCAACGTCCACGGCGGCGGCTCGGTGCACAGGCTCTTCGGGCGATGAGCGCGAGGGGGCGCTTGCGCGTGCGTGTCGCGCTCTGCGCCGCCGCGCTGGCGGTCGCCTTCCCCGCGGCGGCGCAGGAGACAGGCGCGGGGCTCGGCGGCCCGGGTGGCGTGCCGCTCCTCTCCGCGCTCGACACGCGGGTCGTGGACTCGGTGGGGCTGCGCACGACCGGCTCCACCGGCGATGCGGCGCGCGATGCCGCGATCCTTGCCGAGGCGCGGCGTCGCCTTGGCCTGCGGCCCGGCGACCGATTGACGCAATCCGCGCTCGACACCGCGCAGGTGCGCCTCGGCGCGCTCGCCGGCGTCGCGTCGGTCGAGACCCGGCTCGGCGCTGTCGCCGTCGAGCCCTCACGCGCGCAGGTCGAGGTGACGCTCGCCCTTGCCCCGGCCGGCGCGTCCGAAGGGCCGACGGGCATGCTGGCAGGCGGCGGGCGCGCGGCCTTCCCGATCCTGTGGCAGGACCAGGACAGCCTGCTGCGCTTTCACCTGAACGGCGGCGTCGGGATCTATTCCGACGGCAACCCGTGGTTCGGCCACCCAGAGGTCTTCACCCGCGGCAATCCGCTGGTCGAAGATCCCGCGACGGGCGCGCAAACCGGCTCGCGGGCGACCTGGGCGGAGGCCTATGTCGAGTTTGGCCTGTCCGGCGTCACACAGCTCGGAGACTCGAACGTCGCGCTCTACGGCGCCGCGACGGCGATCGCGCCGCTCGCGGTGGGGCAGGACATCTTCCGCGGCGACACGCGCTCCTCCATCGACCTGGAGAAAGCGTATGTCGGCCTGCTCTGGGGCAGCGACGACAGGCGGCGCAGCGTCAACCTCTCCTTCGGGCGGCAGAACTTCACCCTGAACGACGGGTTCCTGATCTCCCAGTTCGGCTCGCAATGGAATGCCGGGCCGCGGCCCGCCGTCTACCTTGCGCCGCGAACGACGCAGGATTTCGCCGCCATCGGCACGGTCAAGTATGATGACTGGACGGCGACCGCCTTCTACCTCGACCCCAACGAATACGAGCCGCTCGAGAGCGACACGGTGCTTGCCGGCGCCAACCTGCGCTACAACGTCACCGACCGTTTCTGGATCGACGCCTCCGTCATCCGCGCGCTCGAGTCGAAGACGCGCTATGCCGCCCCGGGCGGTGTTGTCGGCACGCGCGACGGGTTGACCACGCTTGCCGCCCATCTTCGCTGGGCCGACCCCCAAGTTGCACCGGGCGTCTGGATCGAGGGCGAAATCGCGCACCAGAAGCATGACGATTTCGACATGGACGCCTGGGGCGGCTATGCGTCCGTCGGCTATGTCGCCCGCGACCTGCCGTGGAAGCCAAGCCTCAGCTATCGGTATTCCGGGCGCAGCGGCGATGACCCGGACACCGCGACCTACGAGCGGTTCGATCCGCTTTATGCGGGCGGCCTGTCGGAATGGCTCGAGGGCGTCTCGATCAGCAAGGCACTGAACCCGGCGAACCGCAGCACGCACCGCATCCGCCTGAACCTCGAGCCCGATCCCCGGCTCAACCTCACGTTCGACTGGCATTTGCACCGGGCGCTCGAACTCAACAACCTGGGCGCCAATCCGGCCCTCGCGATGCTGTCGAGCCACCGCCTCGGGCAGGAGTTCTCGCTCACGGCGCGCTATGCGCTCTCGCGCGACGTCTTCCTGCTCGGCATCGCCTCGACCGGACGCCCCGGCAAGGCAATCCGCGACGCCACGCCCGGGTCTGACGAGCCCTGGACGACGGTGCAGGCGCATCTCTTCTGGACCTTCTGACCTGTCCGCACGATGGAGCCCGAGATGACATCCACGACCCATGACCCCACGGAAACCGCGACCCTCCTGAAGGGCGCCGCGATGACCGGCCTTGCCAACGCCGTCATCAACGGCGCGATCCAGGCGGTCCTGATGGCGGGCCATGGACCCGTCGCGCTCTCGGCCGACACGGTCGGCACGACAGAGCATACCGTCCTCGGCACCGCCGTCCTGCTCGCGACCATGCTCGCGATGATCCTGACCGCAATCGGCCACGTGACGCTTAAGGCGCCCAAGCGGCCTTTCCTGCCCGACGGGCTCTGGCTGGTGGTCAAGCACGGCCTCTTTGCCTTCGGCGCGGTGGTCGCCGCAGCCGTCCTCTGGCAGCGTTTCGCCGGCACCATCGTCGTCGGTGTGCCGATGGCGGTCGCCATTCTCGCGGCCGTCGCCGGGATCGTGGCGGCCGCCGTTCACTCCATGACGATCCTCGCGGCCACCGCGCCGCGGCGGTGACCTCTGCCGAAGGCCTGCGGTTCGGGGGGGCTGCGCCGCGCCCGCCTGATACGCGCGCGTGTCGCCGCCCTGGGCTGCGGGTTTCGTGATAGCGTGCGCCGGGATCGGCACGCGTTGCCGGGCGCTTGGCAGAGGAGGCCGCCATGAAGCACACGACACCCCGCAGCAGGTCAGCCCGGCGCGCCGACGAGGCTCTTGCGGCCTTCGAGGCCGACTACATGGCTTACCAGTATCGCTGGGTGGAGTTCTTCATCGAACACCTGTCCGACCTGAGCCGGACCTTCCGGGGCGACCTGCAGTCGATGATGGTGCTTGCGCTTGTGGGGCAGGTCACCATCCGGTCGACCCGCGCCGCGGTGAAGGCCGGAACCGACCCTGCCGCGATCCCTGCCGAGCGGCTCAGCATCAGCGCGTCGCGCATCGCCGACGTCACCTGCATCCCGCGCGAGACGGTCCGGCGACGTCTGGCTGCACTGGAACGGAAGGGCTGGCTTGTTCGGACGGGAGAGGCCGCCTGGCAGCTTGCCATGGCCGACGGCATCGCCGCGGCCCGCACCGACCTCGCCGCGATCGACCGGCGGGCATTGGTGCGCCTCGCCCGGCTCTTTGCCGACTTCGAGGCGCTGGTCGAGGCACATGCCACGCGGCAGGCCGGGCAGGCTTTCGGGGAGGGTGCCCAGGGTGGGCAGGCGGACCCTGCCCCAGACAGCCGGTGACGCTGTAGCTTTACCCCTGTGGGGCCTGCCGTGCGCGACAGTCGATCTGCCGTCGGCACGCGGCCACCCTGAGGACGAGCGCAATGACCGAGATGCCGTGGGGCGCCCTCTTTGGGCTTTTGTTCATGACGATGGGGCCGATCCGCGCCATCGCCGTCTTTTCGAAGGTGGGCGAGAGTGACGCGGCGTCCGGCGTGCGGGCGCTTGCCGGCCGTTCGGCGCTGCTCGTCGCCGGCGCCTTCGTGCTGACAGTGCTGATCGGCAACGCGGTGCTGGGGGCGTGGGGGGGTTCCTTTCCGGTGCTGATCGGCGCGGGCGGCCTGGTGCTGGTGGCGCTTTCGCTGCAGGCGCTCCTCGTGCCGTCCCTCCCCGCCGCTCCGCTCGATCCCGAGCGCACGCCGGCCGCGGCCATCGCCTTTCCCGGCCTGTTTCCCCCGATCGCTGTGTCGGTGCCGCTGATCTTCGCCACGCCGTTCCCGGGATGGGAGACGAAGCTCGGCATTCTTGCGCTCGGCCTCGGGCTCATTGCCGTCAACTGGCTTCTGATGCTGCGCGCCAAGGCGATCCTCGGCGCAATCGGCCCTGTGCCGCTCCAGCTCTTCGGCGCGGTCTTCGGCGTGCTGCAACTGGCGCTCGGGCTTCAGTTCATCCGCGACGCGATGGCGCTGCTCGCCACCGCGCCGTTCCCCTGAACAAAGGAAAAAGCCCATGATCCGCAGGGACACCCTGACATCCCCGGACGCGGCCGCAGGCGGGGCGGCGCGCTGGGTCCGGCGCAGGCCAAAGCGCAGGGGGTCGCGGCTGCGCCGGCGCTGCGGGATTACGCCACGCCCTGGAACCCGCCAGACCCTGACGTGCCCGGCCGCATGAACGTCGCGCCGATGCCCGATGACTACTTCGTGCCCGGCCGCTTCGCCAACAGGACCGTGATCGTGACGGGCTGCGCCCGTGGCATGGGACGCGGCGCGGCGGCTCGCCCGCGAGGGGGCGAATGTCGTTGGCGTGGACTGGCCCTGATGGTAATGCGGTCGTAATCCGCGAGGCCATCCTGCACGGCCCGCATGGTGCCGATGAAGTCGCCGCTCAGGCGGAAGTCTGACCACAGCCTGCAGCAGAGAAACCTATAGGCGCCGATCTCGATGACGCGCTTTGGGGCGAAGTTCACGCCGCAGCCTTCGACGATTTGGCGTAGGCCCTCGTCATCGTCGAGTCGCCAGCCATACCAGTCGTGGTTGCCGGGGATCACCCAGACCTTGCCCGGGTCGATGGCATTCTTCAGCCAACCAAGAAGTTCGGCCAGCCCTGGGCCGGTTGTCGGCGATGTCGCCCGCTATGATCAGGGCATCGAGCGTTTCGAGCACCGACAGGATGCTGGCATTGGGATGTCCTGATGCGCTGCACCAGTCCAGCGTCGATGACCTGAAAGTCGGTCGCCGCTCCTCGGACAAGGGGATAATCGAGCGGATCGACGAAACGCCGCGAACCCTTGTATATGTGTCCGATTTCGCGGGGCAACGGATCAAGGATGAGATCTTCGAGGACGGAGGCAATCCGTTCCAGAAAGGCTTCATCGTCGATGTCGACGTCGAGACTGCGCGAGGCAGGCCGAAGATTTACAGGGTTCTCGCGGTCCATGACGTTCTCGATCTGGACGACTGAGCCATGCGAGCAGCGCCGTGCCAGGACGGGGCGCCTCTTTCCATCCCGCCAGACAGCCCTTCCAGACGGTCGGGCGCTCTGCAAATCAGAGTGAAATTTTGTGCAATTCAGCCCGACACGCCACAGTTGGGCTCGCCTCTGTGTCCCGTTAGGCGCGCCGCGCTATACGAGAGCGTCAAGATCGAGCGCGACGGGGGGCGCCTTCAGCTGCACAAGGCGCGACACAGCCGTTTGCCGCGCTCAATGCCTGCTGGATATTGGGGGTCAAGTGGCGGAGAGGGTGGGATTCGAACCCACGGAACCCGTGAAGGCTCAACGGTTTTCGAGACCGCCCCGTTCGACCACTCCGGCACCTCTCCGCGCTTTTTGGTGTGGTGGGCGGCATTTAAAGGGGCAGGGGTTGAAGCGCAAGGGTCAATCTTGGAAAATGCGGGCCACGGAGCAAGGGGAGCGGCATGGCCGGGCTGAGGAAAGAACGGGCAGGCGGGGCTTGCGTCGCGGCGCTCTGGCACTGCGCGCGGGTCCTGCGCGGCGCCGTCTGGGCCGTGGCGCTTGCCGCCGGTGTGGGGACCACCGCCGCGGCCCAGGGCCCTGGACCCGCGCCGCTGGGCCAGCCCTTGCCGCGCGCCGTGGCCGAGGTGCCCAGCGTCGAGCAGGTAGCCGTGGCGATGCAACTCGGGGCGCTGGCGGATGTCGTCGCGCTCGAGATGGCGCGGCTGCCGGATCCGTTGTCGCCCCTGCCCAAGGGGATTCCCGATCCTGGATGGGCGCAGATCGCGGCCGGGATCGCGACGCCCGGGCGCATCGCCCGGGGCATGCGTCGCGGCATAGCCGAGGCGCTGGCCGCGCGCGCGGACGCCCCCGCGGCGTCGCTGGCCGAGGCGCTGGCGTTCTGGACAAGCGACCTGGGCCGGCGTGCCATGGCGTTGCAGCTGTCCGCCCGCACGGTGCTGGCCGATCCCGCCGCCGAGGCTGCCGCGCGCGCCGCCTTTGCCGAGGCGACGGCCCGCGCCGACCCCCGTGCAGCGCAGATCACCCGGCTGGCGGCGGCGGCGGATCTGGTCGATCCGGCCGTGGCGCTGTCGCTGAATGCAAGCCTTGCGATGCTGCGCGGGCTGCGCGATGGGGGCGGGATGGTCCCGCCGCCGTCGGACGAGGCGTTGATCGCCGGGCTTGCCGCGCAGGAACCCATGCTGCGCGCCGAACTGGCGGGCTGGATCGAGGCGCTGCTCTATCTGTCCTGCGCCGGGCTGAGCGACGGCGAGGTCGAGGTTCTGATCGCCGCCACCGCAACGCCGGGCGCGCACGAGCTGGCGGCGCTGGTCGGCCGCGGGGCCGAGGCCGCGCTGACCGATGTCGCGGCGGCGCTGGGGCTGGCCTCGGCCGCCCGTGCATCGCATAGCCTTCCGTGACAGCCACCGCCAAGGACGCCTGATCGTGACGCAAAGCCTGACCCTGATCGGCCCGCTGGCCGAACCGGCCCTGACCGCGGCCCTCGGCCTGACCGGCCGCCCCGTCGTCGTGGCGGGCCGGCTGACCGGCGGGGCGCGGGCGGGGCTCGCGCGCGACGGCTGGCCCGCGATCGGCGAGCATGACGACCTGTTGCCGGGGCTTGAGGTCGAGGACAGCGACAGGCTGGCGCGCTATGCCGCGATCACCGGGCTGGCCCCGGTGCGCTGGCACGGGCGCATGCTGCTGGGGGTGTCGGCGGGGGACACGGCGCCCCAGGCCGATGCCGGGGGGCCGTGGCCTGCCGAACTGGCCGCCGAGGTGGCGCGCGACCTGCTGGCGCGCCCTGTGGACCGCCCGACCGCGGAACTGGCGCGGCGGTTGCCAATGATTGCCTCGCAGGTGGCCTCGCGCCGGCGCGCCCGCGCCGAGCGGGGCGCACCGCTGGCGCCCGGTCCCGCCCAGGCCGACCGCCTGCGGCTGGAGTCCCGGCGCGAGGCCTACGCCGCCCATTTTTCCGTCGAGGAGCATCGCCTGCGCCACCGCCTGCACCGGGGCGGCTGGTCGGACCCGCTGGACCGGGCGGTCTTCGTGTCGGGCGACGCGGTGGTGGTGCTGCCCTGGGACCCGGTGCGCGACCGGGTGCTGCTGGTCGATCAGTTCCGCGCCGGTCCGGCAGTGCGAGGGGACGGCCAGCCCTGGCTGCTGGAACCCGTGGCCGGGCGGATCGACGCGGGCGAGACGCCCGAGTCCACCGCACGGCGCGAGGCCGAGGAGGAGGCCGGCGTCACCCTGGGCGCGATGTTTGCGGCCCTGCACCACTATCCGACACCGGGCATCGCGGCCGAATACCTGTATGCGTTCGTCGGCGTGGCCGACCTGCCCGACGACAGCGCCATCGTGACCGGCCTGCCCGACGAGGGCGAGGACATCCGCGGGCATCTGGTGTCGCGGGCAGAGCTGACGCGCATGGCGCTGGACGGGCGCATCGTCAACGGGCCGCTGCTGATCCTGGCCCTGTGGCTGGACCGGCAGGCGGATGCGCTGCGCGCCGGGCGTGTCGATGCGGTCCCGTCGAACCCGGGCCGGCCGGGCGCAGGCCCCGCCGTGTCGTGAACGGGGACGACTTGTCGCCTGCGGTGCTGGCTGGTTAAAGCGGGGGGACAAGGAAAGGTCCTGCGATGAACACCGCCCTGCCTTCGCGCCGCGACGTGGCCCCCGATCTGGCGGCCGCGATCGGCAACACGCCCCTGATCCGGCTCAATCGTGCGTCCCAGGCGACCGGCTGCGAGATCTGGGGCAAGGCCGAGTTCATGAACCCCGGCCAGTCCGTCAAGGACCGCGCGGCGCTGTACATCATCCGCGACGCGGTGGCGCGCGGCGCGCTGCGCCCCGGCGGCACCGTGGTCGAGGGCACGGCCGGCAACACCGGCATCGGTCTGGCGCTGGTCGGCGCCTCGATGGGCTTCCGGTCGGTCATCGTCATTCCCGAGACGCAGAGCCAGGAGAAAAAGGACATGCTGCGCCTCGCCGGCGCCGAACTGGTCGAGGTTCCCGCCGCCCCCTATCGCAATCCCAACAACTATGTCCGCTATTCGGACCGACTGGCCAAAGCCCTGGCCGACACGCTGCCCGAGGGCGCGATCTGGGCCAACCAGTTCGACAACACCGCCAACCGCCGCGCCCACGCCGAGACGACCGGCCCCGAGATCTGGGACCAGACCGGCGGCCGGGTGGACGGCTTTGTCTGTGCGGTGGGGTCGGGCGGGACACTGGCCGGCGTGGCCGACGCCCTGCAGCACCGCGGCGTCAGGATCGGACTGGCCGACCCCGAGGGCTCGGCCCTGCACAGCTTCTACACGACCGGACAGCTGGACGCGCCCGGCAACTCGATCACCGAGGGGATCGGGCAGGGCCGGATCACCGCCAACCTTCAGGGCGTGACCCCTGATTTCAGCTGGCGCATCCCCGACCACGAGGCGCTGCCGATGGTGTTCGACCTGCTGGAGTTCGAGGGACTGTGCCTTGGCGGGTCGTCCGGGATCAACGTCGCGGGCGCGATCCGCATGGCGCAGGCGATGGGGCCGGGCCATACCATCGTGACGATCCTGTGCGATTTCGGCACGCGCTATCAGACGAAGCTGTGGAACCCCGATTTCCTGCGCGCCAAGGGCCTGCCGGTGCCGCACTGGCTGGACCGTCCCGCCGCCGACCTGCCCGACGTGACCGAGGGTTGAGCGGTGGCCCGGGCGATGACGCAGCGCCGCCCCGGCGGCGCGATCCTTGCGTTGCTGGCCGCGCTGTGGCTGGCCCTTGCCTGCGGGATGGCCCAGGCGCAGGCCGCGGCCGAGGTGGACTATGACGCCTGGGGACGGTTCGCCGACCGCGCGGAAACGTCCGTGGACGCGGGACGCATCGGCGACGCACAGCTGCTGGAGCTGCGCGGCGATGTGGTGGAATGGCGCGACCGTCTTGCGGCGGCCCAGTCGATCAACGCGCCGCGGATCGCCACCGTCAGGGACCAGATCGCCGCGCTGGGGCCCGCCCCGGCCGAGGGCGAGGCCGAGGCCGAGGACGTGGCCGCCCGCCGCAAGGCTCTGAACGAGCAGCTGGCCGAGTTGCAGGCGCCGGCACTGCGCGCGGTCGAGGCGTTCAGCCGTGCCGCCAGCCTGGTGACGGCGATCGACGAGTTGCAGCGCACCCGCCAGACCTCGGCGCTGATGCAGATCACCCCCTCGCCGCTGCTGCCGTCCAGCTGGGGGGCGGCGGCCAGCGACGGCATGGCTGTGGTCCGCGGGTTTGCCGGCGACTTCCAAACCCGGATCGAGGACGCCCGGGGCTCGCCCCTGCTGCGCGGGCGGATGATCTGGACGGTCGTCTATCTGGCGATGGCGCTGGGGCTGCTGATCTTCGGTCGGCGCTGGGTGGACGGGCTGCCGCGCCGGCTCGCCCTGCGCCTCAGCGACCACACGCGCGAGGCGCTGACGTTCGTCGTCTCGCTGGCGCAGATCGCGATTCCGGTCGCGGGGGTCTATCTTGCGGTGCGGGCGGTGGACGCGACCGGCCTTGTCGGCGACTGGGGCCGCCCGATCCTGATGACGTTGCCGGTCGCGGGGTTGATCATCTTTGCCGGGCGCTGGCTGTCGTGGCGGTTCTTTCCGCTGCGCTTCGACCCGCCGATCTGCTTTTCCGAACCGCAGCGGATCAAGGCCCGGTTCCAGGGCACCCTGCTGGCCGTGGCGCTGGCGGTGCATCACGTCGCCGGGCGGGCCATCCTGCCGCTGTCGGGGCGCTATGTCGCCGATCCCGCGCCCGGATCGACCGTTCCCATGCGCGTCAGCGACGCGGCGGCGGGGGTCTGGCACCTGCCGATCATCCTGCTGGGGGCGCTGGCGCTGTACCGGCTGGGGTTCATCCTGCGCAGCGCCACCCGCATCACCCCGCAGACCGGGCGGGACGCCAAGACATACCGCCCGCGCGTCGTGGCCGCGACGGGCGCCATTGCGCGCATCACGGCGGTGGTCGTGCCGGTGCTGGCGCTGGTGGGCTATGTCAATTTCGCCAATGCCCTGCTGTGGCCCGTCGCCCTGTCGGTCGGGCTGGTCATGCTGGTCATCCTGCTGCAGGAATTCATCGCCGACCTCTATGCGATGGCCAAGCGCGACCCGACCGCATCGCGCGACGCGCTGGGGCCGGTGCTGATCGGCTTTGCGCTGGTGCTGGCCTCGATCCCGGTGTTCGCGCTGATCTGGGGGGCGCAGCCGTCCGATCTGGCCGAATGGTGGACCGCGCTGCGCCGGGGCGTGCAACTGGGGGGCGTCAGCCTGTCCCCCGGTGCGATCCTGACCTTTGTCGTGGTGTTCGGCCTTGGCTATTTCGTGACCCGCGTGGTGCAGGGGGCGGTCCGCAACTCGATCCTGCCGCGCACCCGTCTGGATGCCGGGGCGCAGAATGCGGCGGTGTCGGGCCTTGGCTACATCGGCATCTTCCTGGCGGGGCTGCTGGCGATCACCTCGGCCGGGATCGACCTGTCGTCCCTGGCCATCGTCGCGGGCGCGCTGTCCGTGGGTATCGGCTTTGGCCTGCAGAACATCGTGTCGAACTTTGTCAGCGGCATCATCCTGCTGGTCGAGCGCCCGGTCTCGGTCGGTGACTGGATCCAGGTCGGGCAGGCGCAGGGCTACGTCAAGCGCATCTCGGTCCGCTCGACGCAGATCCAGACGTTCGACCGGACCGAGGTGATCGTCCCCAATTCGGACCTGATTTCGCAGCATGTCACCAACTGGACGCGCAGCAGCACGCAGGGCCGCGTGATCGTCAAGGTCGGCGTGGCCTATGGCACCGACACCCGCCGCGTGGCCGAGATCCTGCGCGACATCGCCGAGGATCAGCCGACGGTGCTGATCAACCCCGCCCCGGTCGTGGCCTTTGTCGGCTTCGGCGCCGACAGCCTGGACTTCGAGATCCGGGCAATCCTGTCGGACATCAACGGCGGCATCGGCGTGCAGACCGAGATGCGCCACCAGATCATCGAACGCTTCGCCGCCGAGGGCATCCACATCCCCTTTGCGACGCGCGATGTCCGCATCCTGAACCCCGACGCGATCGCCCCGGTCGCGGGCGTGGCCAAGGCGCCCGGGGCGGGGTCGGCGCCCGTCCCGCCGCCGGCCGCCGCGCCCGGCGCGGGGCAGGGCGACGCCCCGCCGCCCCCTGGCCCGAACCGCCCGGCCATCCCCGCCGAGGCGCAGGACCCGCGCATCACGCGCGCAGCGTCCAGCGGGCTTGAGGATGCCGCGGGCACCCACGACACGGACAACGATGGCGGGGACGACGGCGACAGCGGCAACCGCTAGCGTCCCGGCGCCGGGGTCACGGGCGCGGGCCGTGTGCGGCAAGGGGGAACGATGCGGGCTGTTTCTTGCCCGCCGCCACCCGGCGGACGCCGGCTTGCACCCCGGCGCCCTTGCCCGGCCGGACGTCAGCCCTCGCTGCCCTCGTCCTCCGCGGCCTCGGCCACGCGGGCGACGGACACCACCTCCTCGCCCTCGGCGGTGTTGAACACCCGCACGCCGCCGGCCGAACGCGACCGGAAGCTGATGCCATGCACCGGCACCCGGATCGATTGCCCGGTCGAGGTCGCCAGCATGATCTGGTCGTCCAGCGTCACCGGGAAGGACGCGACCAGCGGACCGCCCCGCATCGCCTTGTCCATCGCCATCACGCCCTGGCCGCCGCGCCCGCGCACCGGATAATCATGGGCCGAGCTGATCTTGCCCGCCCCGCGCGCTGTGATCGTCAGGATCAGGTCCTCGTGCGCGGACATCTCGGCATAGCGTTCCTGCGGCAGCGGACCTTCGGCCACGGTCTCGTCGTCATCGGGCTCGGCCCCGTCGTCCAGCGCACCCTCGACGGCGCGGCGCATGCGGATATAGGTCGCGCGTTCCTCGGGCGTCGCCTCGAAGTGGCGGATGATCGACATGCTGACCACGCGGTCGCCCTCGGCCAGCCGGATGCCGCGCACCCCCGTCGAATCGCGCCCCTTGAAGATGCGGACGTCGGTCGTCGGAAAGCGGATCGCGCGGCCCATCGCGGTGACCAGCATCACGTCGTCGTCCTCGTCCGCGATGCGGGCGTTCACCAGGCTGACGCCCTCGGGCAGCTTCATCGCGATCTTGCCGTTGCGCATGACGTTGGTGAAATCCGACAGCGCATTGCGGCGCACGTCGCCGTCCGAGGTGGCGAACACCACCTGCAGGCCGTCCCAGTCCTCCTCGGGGACGTCCACCGGCATCAGCGCCGCGATCGAAGTGCCGCTGCCGATCGGCAGGATGTTGACCAGCGCCTTGCCCTTGGCGGTGCGCCCGCCCAGCGGCAGCCGCCAGGTCTTCAGCCGGTACACCATCCCGTCAGTGGTGAAGAACAGCAGTTCCGTATGCGTGTTGGCGACGAACAGGGTCGTGACGACGTCGTCTTCCTTGGTGGCCATCCCCGACAGGCCCTTGCCGCCGCGCTTCTGGCTGCGGAACTCGATCAGGGGCGTGCGCTTGATCCACCCGCCCGAGGTGATGGTGACGACCATGTCCTCGCGCTCGATCAGGTCCTCGTCGTCCATGTCGCCGGCCCAGTCGATGATCTCGGTCCGGCGCGGAACGGCGAACAGCGACTTCACCTCGGTCAGCTCGTCGGCGATGATGCCCATCACCCGCTCGCGCGAGGCGAGGATCTCCAGATAGTCGCGGATCGCGTCCGCCAGGGCGCGCAACTCGTCCGTCACCTCCTGCACGCCCAGCTGGGTCAGGCGCTGCAGACGCAGATCAAGGATGGCGCGGGCCTGCGTCTCCGACAGGTTGTAGGTGCCGTCCTCGTTGACGGGGTGCAGCGGGTCGTCGATCAGCCGCAGGTATTCCAGGATCGCCCCGGCCGGCCAGCGGCGTTCCATCAGCCGGTCGCGCGCCTGCGCCGCATCGGCGCTGGTGCGGATCGTGGCGACCACCTCGTCCACATTGGTGACGGCCACGGCCAGGCCGCACAGGACATGGCTGCGCTCGCGCGCGCGCTTCAGCTCGAACGCCGTGCGGCGGGCGACAACCTCTTCGCGGAAGGTGATGAAGTGGGTCAGGAAATCGCGCAATGCCAGTTGTTCGGGCCGCCCGCCGTTCAGCGCCAGCATGTTGGCGCCGAAGCTGGTCTGCATCGGGGTGAACCGGAACAGCTGGTTCAGCACGACATCGGCGGTCGCGTCGCGCTTCAGCTCGATCACCACGCGCACGCCGTTGCGGTCGGATTCGTCCTGGACGTGGGCGATGCCCTCGATCCGCTTGTCCTTGGCCAGTTCCGCGATGCGCTCGATCAGCGTGGCCTTGTTCACCTGATAGGGCACGTCATCCAGGATGATCGCCTGCCGGCCGGACCGCACGCTTTCGATGCGCGTGCGCGAGCGCACGACGATCGAGCCGCGCCCCTCGAGATAGGCCTTGCGCATCCCGGACCGGCCCAGGATCAGACCGCCGGTCGGAAAGTCCGGGCCGCGGATGATCTCCATCAGCCGTTCGGTGGGCGTGTCGGGGTTGGCGATCAGCTCCAGCGTGGCATCAACGACCTCGCCCAGGTTGTGGGGCGGAATGTTGGTGGCCATGCCGACGGCGATGCCGCCCGCGCCGTTGACCAGCATGTTGGGGAACCGCGCCGGCAGGACGGTCGGCTCGCGGTCCTTGCCGTCATAGTTGTCCTGGAAATCGACGGTGTCCTTGTCGATGTCCATCAGCAGCCAGTTGGCCGCGCGCGCCATCCGCACCTCGGTATAGCGCATGGCCGCGGCGCTGTCGCCGTCCATGGATCCGAAGTTGCCCTGACCGTCCAGAAGCGGCAGCGACATCGAAAAGCTCTGCGCCATCCGCACCAGCGCGTCATAGATCGCGCTGTCGCCGTGGGGGTGGTACTTGCCCATCACGTCGCCCACCGGACGCGCCGACTTGCGATAGGGCTTGTCGTAGGTGTTGCCGGTCTCGTCCATCGCGAACAGGATGCGCCGGTGCACCGGCTTCAGCCCGTCGCGCAGGTCGGGGATCGCCCGGCTGACGATGACCGACATCGCATAGTCGAGATACGAGGACCGCATCTCCTCGGCGATGCCGATGGTCGGGCCGTCGTGATGCATGACATGGCTGGCGCCGGTCGCGCCGTCGTCGGTCTCGTCGGGGGCGGCGTCCGTCTGAAGGGCGTCGTTCGGGTCGTCTTGGGGGGTGTCGGCCAAGGGGCGTGCCTCAATATCTTGTTGCCGCAGGTCTATCACCCGCCGCCCTTGGGTTCAATCGCAGGGTTGGCCGCGCACCGTCGCGGTCAAGGCGCAGGACGCGTCGCGGCCACGCCCCACAGCAGCGTCAGCCCGGCCGAGATCAGGCCGTTCCACGCCGCCATCGACAGGCCCAGGAACACCCAGGCCGGCTGGTCGCATCGAATGACCGGCGCGTCCTGCAGCCTGGCCATCAGGTCGGCCGGCGACATCCGCGCCAGATCCCCCACGCCGCCCGAGCAATGCGCGGGTCCCGCCCACCATGCCAGTTCGACCCCGCTGTGATACAGCGCCAGCCCCGTCGCCGCGGCCGCGGCGGCCAGTCCCAGCACGGCCAGCCAGCGCCGCCAGCCCAGAAACCAGATCGCGCCCCCGATCAGCGCCGCCGCCACATGCGGCCAGCGTTGCAGGATGCACAGTTCGCACGGCGCATAGCCCGCCGCCTGGAACCCCAGCGCCGCGATCAGCAGCAGGGCCGATGCCGCCCCGGCCACGCCCGCCATGGTCCTGCCGTCCGCAATCATCCGGTCGATCGTCGCTGGGTTCGTCATGGCTGGGCCTCGGTCAGATGGGGGTGGGGTGCGGGGCTGGGCGGGCGGGTTGCGGTCAGTGCGGCCGCCAGGTCGCCACGCGGTACAGATAAACGGCCACGACCACGACCACCACCAGCTTCGACACCGGGTCGAGCACGTTGCCCACGCGGTCGTACTGGCTTTCCAGCAGATAGCCCGCGCCCGTCAGCAGGCCCGTCCAGGCCAGGCTGCCCAACGTCGTCAGCATGAGAAACCGCCCCCAGGACATGCGCGCGATGCCGGCCGGGACCGAGATCAGCGTGCGGATCGTCGGGATCATCCGGCCCAGCAGCACGGCCTTGCCGCCGTGGCGGTCGAACCAGCCCTGCGCCGCGTCGATGTCGCCTGGCGAGACGGTCATCAGCCGCCCGTGGCGCGCGGCCCAGCGTTTCAGCGCCGCCGCCCCGATCCGGCGGCCCAGCAGGTACCACAGGCTGGTGCCCGCGACCGATCCCGCCGTTCCCGCAAGGACCGCGGGCACCAGCGACAGCGCCCCGGTCCCGCACAGATAGCCCGTCAGGGGCATGATCACCTCGGACGGGATCGGCGGAAAGACGTTCTCGCCAAGCATCAGCAGGAAGATGCCAGGATAGCCCCAGCTTTCGATCACCGTCAGAACCCAGTCGAACATTCAAACGCCTTTCGCATGACCCGCCCCTGAAAGCCCGCGCCGAGGGAACCGTCAACCCCGCGCAGCCGTTCGGTCGTCGGCATTTCGGCCGCCGCGGGCGCGCCGCACGAAAGGACTGGATCACCATGGAATGGCGGGGCCGTCGCGGCAGCAGCAACATCGAGGATCGCCGCGGCATGGGCGCGTCGGGCGTCGGCGGCCTGGGCGTCGTGGGCACGCTGGTCGTCCTGGCCGTGGGCTATTTCTTCGGCGTGGACATCTCGCCGCTGGTGGACGGCGGCACTCAGTCGCCGTCCGAGCCGGGCGTCGAGCGGCAACTGACCGCCAAGGAGCAGGAGACGGGGCAGTTCCTGTCCGTCGTTCTGGCCGACACCGAGGAAGTGTGGGCCGATGTCCTGCGCACCCAGGCCGACATGACCTATGCCGATCCGACGCTGGTGCTGTTTTCGGGGTCGGTCCAGTCGGCCTGCGGCGGGGCCTCGGCCGCGATGGGGCCGTTCTATTGCCCCGGCGACCAGCGGCTCTACCTCGACACCCAGTTCTTCGACGTCATGGAGCAGAAGATGGGCGCGGGCGGGGATTTCGCCGCCGCCTATGTCGTCGCGCACGAGATCGGCCACCATGTCCAGAACCAGATCGGCATCCTGGGCCAGGTCAACCGGATGCGGGCGCAGGCCTCGCAGACCGAGTCGAACCGCCTGTCGGTGCTGACCGAGCTTCAGGCCGACTGCTTCGCAGGCATCTGGGCGCGTCAGGCCAGCGAGCGCTACGGCTCGATCAGCCAGGCCGACGTGGACGAGGCGATCAACGCCGCCCGCGCCGTGGGCGACGACATGCTGATGCGCAGCGCGGGGCGTGCGCCGATGCCCGACAGCTTCACCCACGGATCGGCGGCCGAGCGCAGCGCCTGGCTGGCGCGCGGCATGGAAAACGGCCGGATGGCCGACTGCAACACCTTCCGCGAGGCGGGGCGGTAAGGTCCCCCGTCAGGGCCGCAGCGCGCCGCCGCCGCGCCCGTGGTCCAGCGTCAGGGCGTCGGGCCACCAGCCCAGCCATTCCAGCGCCACGATCGCCAGCGCCAGCGCGATCAGCCCCGCCACCAGCGCCACCCGCCTGTCCGACGGCGGGTTGCGCACCCACTGCACGGCGCGGATCAGCCAGCCCATGTTGTTCATCGGTTGCGTCCTCTGCTAGATACCCTGCGACCGAACGACAGGACCGCATCCCGTGCCGAACCACACCGAGACCCGTCACCTGCCTTACTCGGCGCGGCAGATGTACGATCTTGTGGCCGACGTCGAGCGCTATCCCGAGTTCCTGCCCTGGAACACCGCGGCGCGCATCCGGTCGCGCACCCCCGGCGAGGCGGGGTCCGAAGTGATCGAGGCCGACCTGGTCATCAGCTTCAAGGTGTTTCGCGAACGCTTCGGCAGCCGGGTGACGCTGTTTCCCGCCGAGATGCGGATCGACACGCGCTATCTGGACGGCCCCTTCACCCATCTGCACAGCGACTGGACATTCGCCGACCGGCCGGACGGCGGCTGCGACGTGCGGTTCCATGTCGATTTCGAATTCCGCAACGCCATCCTGCGCCGCGTGATCGGCGTTGTCTTCGGCGAGGCGATGTCCCGCATCGTCCGCGCGTTCGAGGATCGGGCCCGCGCGCTTTACGGCCCCGGCCGCCCGGCGGACTCCCACAGGACATAGTCCTCGGCCAGCGCCGCGTGCAGCCGCGCGGCCGTCCTGTCCGACAGCGACAGGTCGCGGGCAGGCGAGACATTGACCACCGGCAGTTCGATCGCGGTGTCCAGCGCGTCCGACAGGAAGGCGACAAGCCGGTCCAGTTGCTCGTACTGGAACAGCAGGTCCACCGGCGGCTTGCCGGGGGCAGGGGTCAGGAACCCCGACTGCCGGCCCAGCCGCGCGTGCCGCGGCCGGTCCGCCGCCAGATAGTCCTGCACGAACCGTTCGAAATCCAGGGCCGCGGTGCTGTTGGGGCTGCCCGCGGCCTGCGGGCGGGCGCGATAGCGATACCAGCTGCCCAGCCAGGACACGGGCTCGCGCACCACGGCGATGGTCCGGAACGGCTTGCCCGGGATCGTGTCCAGCAGGGGCGCGACGTGCTGGCCGTACTGGCGCAGCGTCAGGTGCTTGATTTCCGGCCGCGCCCGCATCACCAGTTGGGCGCGCGCCGCCAGCGCGGATTCCAGCGCGGTGGTGCCCGTCTTGGGCACCGACAGCAGCACCAGCCGGGGGGCGACAAAGGCAAGCATGGCAATCCTTTTCCCACCCGGCGCCTCCGGGTTCCACGACCGACGCCGGTATTCCGGGCGGGGCGGCGAATGGCAAGCCGCCCTGGACGGGGCGCGGGCGTGAACGTCATCTTCGATCTGGGCAATGTCCTGATCCGCTGGAACCTGCACGCGGGCTTCGCGGCCGAGTTTCCCGACCCCGCCAAACTGCGGGCCTATCTGGACCGGATCGGCTTTGACGACTGGAACCGCACCCATGACGGCGGCCGCCCCTGGGCCGAAGGGGTCGCGGCGCTGCGCGCCCGCTGGGGCCCCGACGCCGAGCCGGCGGCGCTTTATCCCGACCGCCACCACCTGACCATCGCCCAGCCGATCGAGGGCAGCTGGGCGCTGGTCGCGCGGCTGGACCGTGCCGGCCACCCGCTTTACGCGCTGACCAACTGGTCGGCCGAATCCTTTCAGCAGGCGCTGGCGCTGCACCCGCGGCTGGCGATCTTTCGCGACATCGTCGTCTCGGGACGCGAGGGGATGCTGAAGCCCGACCCGCGGATCTATCGCCTGCTGCTGGACCGCCACGGGCTGGCGGCAGGCGATTGCCTGTTCGTCGACGACAGCGCGGCGAATGTCGCGGGGGCCCGCGCGGTGGGCATGGATGCGGTGCGCTTCACCAATCCGCCGGCGCTGGAACGCGACCTGACGGCGCGCGGGTTGATCTGACGGCCCCCGGTGGACAAGCCGCGCCGTGCCGTGGCATCCCCGTCCTGTCCGGAACCGGAGAAGCCCGATGACACTGCGCGAGACCGTCTTTGCCGCCATCGACAAGGCCAACGCCGCCGATCCGCGGTCCGAGGATGGCCAGCCGGTCGAGCTGCTGTATGGCCGGCGCATGACGGCCCAGCAGCAGCACCTGTTCCCGGATGCGGACGACGCGCTGGCCATCGCCTGCCGCGGCCAGCACATCGAGCGCTGGATGCTGCGCCGCGACAGCTATCCCGAGGGGCGCGAGGGCTATCTGGCCTGGCGGCGCGACCAGGGCCGCCGCCACGCCGACCGCGTGACGGGTCTGATGCGCGAGGCAGGCTTTGACGCCGACGCCATCGAGGCCGCCGGCCGCATGCTGCGGAAAGAGGGGATCAAGCGCGACCCCCAGGTCCAGGCGCTGGAGGACGTGGCCTGCTTTACCTTCATCCGGCATTACCTGGGGGATTTCGCGACGACCCAGGACCCCGAGGCGCTGATCCGCATCGTCGAGCGCACCGCCCGCAAGATGTCGCCGGCCGCACGCGACCGCGCGCTTGCGGAATTTCCCATGCCGCCGGCGCTTGCCGCAGCCTTTCATGTCGTGGCGGACGCAGGCTGACCGGCCCCGGCCGGTCGCGTTGACAGCGTCCCTGCCGCGACGCAGCATCACTCATCCAGCACCGTCGCCTGCGCGGCGGGCCAGACAGACGGAAACAGGACGATGGCACAGGCGCCGGGCAAAGTCTTTCTCATCGGCGCGGGTCCTGGCGATCCCGAGCTTCTGACGGTTCGGGCGCTGCGCCTGATCCAATGCGCCGATGTGGTGGTCTTTGACCGTCTGGTGTCCCCCGAGATCATGGCGCTGGTCCCGGCCGCCACGCGTCGCATCAGCGTCGGCAAGACCGCCGGGTTCCATTCCGTGCCGCAGGACGCCATCAACGCGCTGCTGGTCGATCTGGCGCGCGAGGGTCTGGTCGTGGCCCGCCTGAAGGGCGGCGACCCGCTGATCTTCGGCCGCGGCTCCGAGGAGGCCGAGGAGCTGGCCGCCGCGGGCATCCCCTATGCCTATG
>NZ_QLUV01000017.1 GCF_003286075.1 Paracoccus endophyticus
GCGGAGGTCTCCGCCCGACCCGGCCATGCTCCGGCGGGTCCAACTGCGACATTTCTAAATTGCCCCGACAGCGACACATTAACTTGGTGACAACACTGTCTGTAGACGGGGGACGCGCTATCCTGAAGTGCGACTTTTGATGCCAATCATGACCTTGGCAACGAAAGGACACGGGAATGAAGGTTCGCTACTCTCACCTCTCCCTGGCAGAGCGCCGCCGGATCGAACGCTGGCGCCACGCGAAGATGAGCCCTGACGAGATGGCGCACCGGCTTGGCCGGCACCGCTCCACCATCTTCCGGGAACTTCGGCGCAACCACTTCCACGACAGCGAGGTGCCCCGGCTCAGTGGCTACTGGTGCATCGTGGCGCAGAGCCTGAGCAATGGCCGGCGGATACGGCAGCGCAAACTGATGCGCGAGCCCCGGCTGCGCGACCAGGTCGAGCGTTGTCTGCGCGCCGGCTGGACGCCCGAGCAGATCGCTGGCCGCATGCGGCACGAGCAGGCTCCGATCCGGGTCTGCCACGAGACCATCTACCGCCATGTCTACTCCGAGGAAGGCCGTCGGGGCGAGTTGTGGCGCCACCTGCCCTCCGGCCGTCGACGTCGGCGCGGCTATCGGCTGCGCAAGCGCCCCCCGCCGAAATTTGCTCCTGAACTCAGCATCCTGTTCCGCCCCGATGTCATCGCCCATCGCAAGGAGTTCGGGCACTAGCGCGTCCAGGTCCAACTGCGACATTTCTAAATTGCCCCGACAGCGACACATTAACTTGGTGACAACACTGTCTATTGCCTGCCGGTCCGTCGCGGATTGATCGCGGGCCGGATCGCGGACTAGAACGGCAGCCATCCATCACGGCAATGGAAGATGCCGCTTCCCCGTGACGGCCCGATCTCCCGGCCCGCCCGGGTTGCCACCATAACCGCCGCACATGGGCCATCCGATGCAGCGCCGAACGATCGAAGGCATCAGCTTCGTTTCCACGATGGTGCTGGTCACCCTGGCCTTCATGTGGCTGCTGCTGCCCTATTACGGCGCGCTGCTATGGGCGATCATCCTGGCGATCCTCTTCTATCCGCTGCACCGGCGTCTGCTGCGCTACTCGGGCGGGCGCCAGAATCTCGCCGCGGCGCTCAGCCTCGCGGCCTGCATCTGCCTCGCCGTGATCCCGGGGGCGATCCTCCTCGCCTCGCTGGTGCGGGAAGCATCAAGCCTTTACGCGCGCATCGGCACGCCCGGATTCCACCTTGCGTCCGGCCTGCAGCACTTCTCCGACCTGCTGCCCGACTTCGTTATCGACGGACTCGCGTTCCTCGGCATGGACGATCTTTCCGAGCTGCAGCGCCGCGTCACTTCGGTCTTGGGTCAAATGATGCGCGGCATTGCGGCGCAGGCAGTCGTCATCGGCCAAAGCACGGCGCAGTTCGTGGTCGGGCTGGGCATCATGCTTTACGTGCTGTTCTTCCTGTTCCGCGACGGCCCCCGGATCGCGGCGGTGATCCGGCGGGCGAGCCCGCTCAGCGACAGCCACACCCGGCGGATCTTCGAGCGCTTCGCCTCGGCGGTGAAGGCGACGGTCAAGGGCAACCTGACGATCGCGCTGGTCCAGGGAACGATCGGCGGCGTGACGTTCTGGCTGCTCGGGATCGGCGCGGCCCTGCTGTGGGGGGCGCTGATGACCTTTCTGTCGCTGCTGCCGGCCGTGGGCGCGGCGCTCGTCTGGGTTCCGGTGGCGGTCTACCTGCTGATGACCGGCGCCTATGGACGGGGCATTCTGCTGCTGGCGGTGGGCGTTCTGGTCATCAGCACCATCGACAACCTGCTGCGGCCGCAACTGGTCGGCAAGGACCTGCGCCTACCGGACTACCTGATCCTAGTCTCGACCGTCGGAGGGTTGGCGCTGTTCGGCATGAACGGCTTCGTCATCGGCCCGCTGATCGCGGCCCTGTTCGTCGCGGTCTGGCTGCTGTTCGTGGACGAGCAGAACTGATCGGAAGGTGTTGCTGAGGCCGGCGCTCTGGAGAGGGAGCGCAAGATGGCGTCGAAACGTCAATCGGAGTGAAGATTTGCACTCTCATCTCTCTTGGCGAAGCGCTGTAGGATCGAGTGCAAGCGGGGTTCTCCCTGTTCGCCGCCTGACGCATCCGGCGATATTTGGCGCCATGATGACACGATGCTGACGGACTATATCCGCTGGGGTAGCGAGGCGGTCCTGGATAACATGGACGTCCCCATGACATGGGGCATGCTGGCTCTCGCCGCCATCCTCGCGTTCATCAAGTCGAGTTCGACGCGACCGCATCCCCGCCGTCCAGGCGGAGCGGAACTGCAGCTAGAGCCGGCTCGGGTCCGGGCAATCTCCTGCCAGCGCATGGAGGATTGAGCACCCCGGCTGCCCGTCGCCGGCACAACTCTGGACGAGATGCTACAAGGCCACACGCAGCTGCGACAGGTCAGCCAACCTTTCCTCGACCTGGGCAAGATGGCGCGTGGCGATCTCGCGCACGTTGGCGCTGCTGCGGCTCGTCAGGAGATTACGACAGCCCTGCAGCGAAAAGTCGAGTTGCCGTGCACGGCTCAGGAACTTCAACTGGTGGACATCATCGCGGCTGAAATGGCGGTAGCCGTTCGGCCTGCGCTGCGGGTTCCAAAGACCGATCTCCTCGTGATAGCGGATCGTCTTGGGGATGAGACCCGAGGCACGGGCGGCTTCGACGATGTTCATTCCAGTCCCCTTTGCCCTGAAGGATGCGACTTGCACGCTGACCACGGTTGCGCCCGAGCCAGCCTGGACAGGCCGTCAATCGGCACCAAGTTGCCAAAGATCAGCGGTTTACCGAATGCCGTTCGCAACCTGGACCTCGCGCACGAAGCTGATGATGCCGGCCAGCTCTGGATCCGTGAGCCCCGGAACCGGGGCCATGTTTCCGAACGGCCAGTGATGGGCACGCACCCCGTTGCGTGCTGCCATGACGAAGGCCATGTCGCTGTGGTGGCTCGGTTCGTAGATCTTGTGGATCAGCGGTGGCGCAATCCCCGCCCGCCCCTCGGCATCGTTGCCGTGGCAGGATGCGCAACTGGCGGCGAAGACCTGCTGGCCGGCCTGGGCTTCGGGTGACAGCGTGGCCGGCATGGTTACGGCAACAAGAGCCTGGCCCTCTTCTGGCGGCCTTCCGGCATCGGATTGGCTCCAGAGCCACCAGGCGCCGCCCGTGGCAATCGCGGCAATCGCCACAACATAAGTATTTCGCATGATCTCTTTCCTCTGATCGGCTCGCGCTGAGGAAGAGCCGCGCGAGCGGTGCCGGAGAGGCTAAGTTTGGTGAGGTGGCCTTGATCGGACTGGCGCCGGGATACCCGGCGCCAGATTCTGCGATCCGGTCAGTTTGACGGTCCATAGACGACGCCGTTCGGGCGGTCGCCCACCGGCACCGATCCGAGCACCTCCTGACGCGCGACGTCGATGACCGAAACGCTGTCGTCCGCGATGTTAGTCACGAACACGAAGGCGCCGTCCGCCGAGGCCGAGACACCATGCGCGCCAGGACCGGTTTTCAGCGTCTTGGCAACCTCACCGGTCGCCGTGTCGATCACCGACACGGTGTCGTTCGGCGCGGCCTCGGTCCCCTGGTTGGCGACATAGACCTGCCTGCCATCTGGGGTTGCGATCATCTGGATCGGATTGGGACCAACCTCGATCCTGCCCGTTACCTCGCGCGTGGCGGTGTCGATGACCGCCACGCGGTTCTCGTCGCGCAGCGAGACATAGACCTTGCCGCCGTCCGGGGTGAAGCCGACCTGGACCGGGGCGGCTCCGACGGGGATGCGTGCCGCCTCGGTCAGGCCGGCCGTGTCGATGACCGAGACTGAGCCGTCCTCGACATTGGCGACGTAAAGCTCGGTTTCGTCCGGGCTGAGGCGCATCCCGTGCGGAGAGGCGCCGGTCTCGATGCGGGCGGTGACGGCACCCTGCGCCAGATCGACGACGGCGATCTCGTTGCTGCCCGACAGCGAGACGAAGGCACGCCCCTGCCGGTCGGCCACCACATGGGCGGGATGCGAGCCGACCTCGACCTTAGTCGCCTGTTGCGAGAGATCCTTGGGATCGAGCACCACCAGAAGGCCGCCGACAGTACCGCTGTCGGCATGATCATGTCCGTCGTCCCCGTGGCCGCCACTGGCCGGTGTGCCGACCGCCAGCAGGAAGCGCCCGTCCGGCGTCAGATCGACGTTATGGGGCGACAGGGGCAGAGGCACCGTGGTCACGGATCCCGTTCCCAGATCGATGGCACTGAGGGTGTTGCCTCCTTCGTCGGCGGAATAGACTGTTCCGCTCGTCGGACCCAGATTCAAGGCTGATGGAGTGCCCTTCTCCGTCAGCCAGGCTTCCATCTCGGCAATCTCGCGCTCCTGCGCCGCGATGATCTCCTCGGCCCATGCCTTGGTCTGCGGATCGTCGCCGTATTTCTGCACGATCCGGGCCATGTCGATCGCGCCCTGATGATGCGGGATCATGCCCCGGACGAAGGCCGTGTCGGGATCATCGGCCATGATGCCCTCCATCATCGGCCCGTGCATCGCGTCCATGGAGTCCACATAGGCGCGGGTGAACTCGGGAACGTTCCCGTCGGCCGACGCCGCTCCGGCAGCCTTCGATGCATCGGCCGCATCTTGCATCATCCCGCCCTGCATCATCTGCTGCATGGCGGTCATGCACTCGGCAGGCATGGCCTGCATCATGGTCTGCATCTGGTCCGGCATACCCGGCATCGGCATCGTCGGGGCAGCAGGGGGGGCGGCCTGTTCCTGCGCCTGTGCAGGGTGGTGGGTGTCATGCCCGGCTTGTGCGAGGGCAACAGTCGGCAGCCCCGCCGCGAGGCCAAGGGAAAGGGCGATTGCAGTTCGTTTCATTGCTGTTCATCCATGTCGGGGAAACGCGGCATCACACAGCACACGCGCAGTTCCCGAGTGATCGTTGATGTCCGAAGGACGTTATCGGCCTGTCGGCCGAAGCAGCCGGAAGGCGCGGACCTCTCGGTCCCGGAACGCCTTCACGCGGCAGCGGATGAACGTGGTGGCCGCAGGATCCCCTTGGGCATCCGCCCCAGACGGTCTGCCAGGATGCTGCGAGGGGCCTCAACGTTGGAAGGCGGATGAGCCTCCGTGCTCTCGGGCAAAAGGGCGGTGATCGTGCAGAGCTGATTGCAGCAGTCGTCCTGAGAACCTGGCCCGCTCCCGCTGGAGCCGTCCTGATCCCCGGAAATCGTCCGGGCACAGCCGGACGACGCATGGGAGTGATCGCAGCCCTGGTCCAGGCTCGCGGCGATGGCCGGCTCGGCATGGACCGTGTGTCCTGCCGGAAGAGCGTGGGCGCCGGCCTGCAGAGCCAGGGCGGCGAAAGCCACGATCAGCCATGCGGTTGCCAGCCATTGCCTCCAGCAGCCGCGAAGCCTCATGCCCTTTGTCATACCCCTGCTCATCAGACCGTTCGTTCTCTTCCTCCTGCCCTTCAGGAAGCGGGCAAGCATCGATCATCTGTCAATGCTATGATCACACGTAGTATCGCAAGATGACACCCGAAAACGGCCAAGGCAGGTTGCGACATGATGCCGCCTGCCAGACAGTACCAAACAACCGCTCAGGACATCTTCTGGTCATAGCTTTGCTCTCTGCAGCGGCGACGCATTCGTGATCACGCTGACCGACGACAGCGCCATGGTAGCCGCCGCGATGACAGGGGCCGAAGGCTTGTCCCTGACCCGAGCGGCGCCTAGCCGCCGTTCCGTTTCGCCTGGATAGCGCGTATCCGGTCAGGCCAGCGCGACTTGATGAAGGCGAGGATGGCGGCGACATCGCCGTCATCCAGGATCTCACCGAAAGACGGCATGCCCGATGTCATGGCCACACCCATGTCATCCAGCACGGCCTGACCGCCGCGGCGGATGTAATCGGTCAGCATGGCATCGTCATGGTGCCAGGTATGGCCGGTCTCATCGTGTGGCGGAGCGGGTAAAACCCCGTTGTCACCGGCGATCTGCCAGTCCGGTTGTCCCTCCAGCCCGGCTCCGTGGCAGGATGCGCAATGCTCGGCATAAAGCGCACTTCCGCGCTGCAGATCGGAGGCCCGGCTGGAGAACCACACCGCCCCAGCAGCCAAGCCAGCGATGATCAGAACGATCAGCCCTCGCGCCAACAAACCACCGGCATGGGAACGTCTTGCAGCCATGCCGGGCAGATTGCGGCGGTTCGCGCAAAGGTCAAGATTCCGCGGCGAGCGTCCCTTGACCTTCCCGCGCTGGAAGCTCCCATCTTGTCAGCCATGATAGGAGCCAAGGAAGGTCTCATGCGCTTTCATATCCCCGACATGAGCTGCGGCGGCTGTGCCCGCAGCGTCACCCGTGCCATCGAGTCCGTCGATGCGGATGCGCGTATCGCTATCGATCAAGACAGTCGCACGGTCGAGGTGTCATCCGATCTGCCGCCGCAGCCGTTTGAAGCCGCATTGGCTGTTGCAGGCTACCCTGTGGTGCCGGCTGCCGGCTGACCGTCCGCATCCACCAGTTCAACCCAGCGGGAATGTCGCCTCCGCCGGGTCCTCAGTTCACCTCAAGGAACGTCCCAAACTTCAGACCGACGCGAAACAGGGATACATGTCCCAGGATGGCCGGGCTGAGCCGTGCCGCGGCTTATTCGTAGCGATCTGAGCTCCGAGCGGGCAGTTCTATCCCGCGTCATTTGCTGCTGCGTGCGACCAGAATTGCGACGATGGTTGGCGCTGTTGTCCAGAGCTTGCAAGGAAAGAAAGCAGGTGAGCTATTCCTTCTCACGGGCTGCCGAGACAACAGTGGATGCCCGGCCAGAGGCCGTCTTCTCGATCCTCGACAATCCCCTTCGGCTCGGACGGCACATGACGAAACCTTCGGCCATGATGCTGGGTGGATCCATGCGCTACCGCCTCGACGCTGCAGAGGGACGAGCGGTTGGGTCGATCATCCGAGTTGACGGCTCTGTTCTTGGCCTAACGCTGTTAGTCGTGGAACGCGTCATCGAACGGCATCCACCATGCGGAAAGATCTGGGAAACCATCGAGGAGCCGAAGCTCCTGGTGTTTGGCGATTGCCGCCTCGGTTTCGAGGTTGTGCCGGACGGGCCGGGAAGCCGGGTTTGGCTGTTCATCGCCTACAATTTGCCGCGAACCACCACGGGACGCCTGCTCGGACCGCTCGGCGCTCCGGTCTACGCCCGCTGGTGTCTTTCGCGCATGATCGCCGTGGCCCGGGAGGCGCGTGCCGGGGAAGTGGTCTGAACTGGACCCTACGGCTCGATCCCGTGGGATGTCATGGTAGACAACGTCGGACCGGCAAAGGAGCCTGCGAAGAAACGAAGGTACCGGATGTTCATTCGAGGCAGCCAAGAAGGTTCAATCCGAGGGGGCAAAGCCCCCAAAAATGGCGGAACCCAGCCGCAGAACGAGAGTCCGCAGCATGAAACCTGGATCTGCATCCCGGCTCTGAACGAGGGCCGAGGTGCCTTCAGGCTCTTTGTCGAGGGCGACGAGCTCTACGAGGAGATGGTTGCGGCAATCGAGCGCGCGGAAAGCAGTGTCCGCCTGGAATCCTACATCTTTGCAGATGATGAGGTGGCTGCTCGCTTCACCGCTGCGCTCGCCAGGAAGGCTCGTGCCGGCATTGACGTATTCGTGCACCTCGACAGCTTCGGTTCAGGGCTCCGGCCCCGTCGACCTCTGCAGAGCGAACTTGAACGCGCTGGCGTCCGGTTCCGGTGGTTTCATCCATTCCGACTCCGGCGGCCGCTTCAGTACCGGCAGCGCAACCACCGCAAGCTCCTCGTCGTGGACGATCGGGAGGCGTTCCTGGGCGGCTTCAATATCGAACGCCTTAATTCTCGCGCGCTCCACGGCGAAACACGCCAGCGCGATAGTCACGTGCGCGTGGGAGGCGAACTCGCACCCTTGGCCGCCGCACTGTTCGATCAGCTCTGGCACCATCGGAGACAGCCTGTCGCCGAGGCTATCCCCGAAAACATGGCCGGCATCGAGGCGTTGCTCGTGCCCAGCTATTCCCGCCATTGCCAGCAGCGGCTCGCCTGCCTGCACGTCGGCCTGATCAGGAACGCGCGCCGGCACGTGTATCTCACCTCGCCTTATTTTGGCCCGGGCACGATCGTCGAGACAGCGCTGCGATCTGCAGCGACCCGAGGCGTCGATGTTCGCCTGCTGCTACCCAGGCGGAGCGACCCGCTGGTGGCCGGCTGGGCGACCCGCGCCGCGTTCGAGCCGCTCCTGAGGGCCGGAGTGCGGATCTACGAGTATCTGCCGCGCAAGCTGCACGCCAAGACGTCCGTCATTGACGGAGAATGGGCCGTCATCGGGTCGGCAAACCTCGATTATCTCAGCCTGTTTGTTAACCAGGAGATAGTCATGTTGGCGCGCAACCGGACATTGGCCGGGGCACTACGGACTCAGTACCAGTGGGATCTCGATGACGCCGCGGAAGTAACCTTGCCTCAGTGGCGTCGACGCGGCTGGGGTGTGCGCGGGCTGGAGACAATCGGGCGGGCGGCGCGCCGGCTCCAGTGAGTGCGGCTGCGGCGCAAGAAGCACGAGCGCCGCATATCCTCGTTCATGAAATCGTGATCCGAGCGCATGGTGCGCACGCTGCCCTGTTCAGCGCGCAGACCCCTGCCGCCGCCACAACGGACCATCGCCGAAGTTGTGCCGGGCCTCATCCCTGGCCGAGCGCATCAGCGATCAGGCCAATGCCGAGCGCCGCGTTGGTCTTGAGGATGGAACTGCCGGGCTCGCGGATGGATCCGGTGAGCGCCCGAATGGCGTCGATCGTCTCTGGGATCACAATCGCCTGATTGTCCACCATGTAGGCATAGAAGAGTTCGTCGCCCTCGACCTTCAGCATGTCGGCCCAGAGCGCGACCTCATACAGGTTGTCGTGCGACCGACCGAGATCGGCCATCAGCTCCTTGACCGTATTGAGCGCCGTCAGTCCGGCGTCGAGACGGATCAGGGCGATGCGAGAGGAGGACCGAAAGGCATCCAGCACCTCTTCCTTGCTGGCGTGGCGGTTCATCTGCACCGACCAGTAATGCAGGTGGGCGAGGGTTTCCGGAACCTTGACGGCCATGGTGACGACGTCGAGATCGGGATCGACGCTCTGTGCGTCGGGACCCTGATGGCTCGGGATCTCCGGCTCGGGCACCAGCGTGTTCATGATCCCACCCTCGTGGCTTTCCCAAGGGTCGGTGGCACGCCGGAGCAGCGTTCCCCGCGCGCGGCGCAGCAGGCCCGCACGTTTCAGCGCGGCCAAGGTTCGAACCGTCGCAGTGGTGTTGCAGGAAACGACACGGGTGCTGTCGCGGTCGAGGGCGCCGGCATAGTTCACCTCGGCCACGAAGGAGTGGCCTGTCAGCCCGTGCTTCTCGCCGCCTTGGAGGATGAACTTGATGCCACGCTGCCGGTAAAACTCGACGTTTCTGGCCGCGACCCGCTTCGGTGTGCAGTCGACGACCAGATCTGCCGCATCCAGCAGATCATCAAGAGTTCCTTCGACTGCAAGGCCCGCATCGCGCATGGTCTGCATGTGCTCGGCAGAGCCGCCGAAGAGGCGGAAGCCCTTCTGCGTGGCCATACGGGGGCGCCAATCGGTTGCAATATCCGCGACACCGGCGATCTCCATATCATCCTGCCGAGCCACGGCCTCGGCGACGCGCTTGCCAATGACACCATAGCCATTGATGGCGACGCGGGTTTTTCCACTTGGGTTCATTGTGTCCTCACCAAGTTCTGTTGTCAGGGGTCAGGGTTCAGGGCGGCGAGGAGCTAGGGATACTGCCGCCCGCCGCCGGGCCCTCGACCGGCCACGGGCGAGAGCTTCGGGACGAAAGCCGGCACCTCGGCCATGTAGCGTGAGTAGGCTTCCCCGAACTCAGCCAGGGCTTCGCGTTCCTCGGCGCGGGCGAGGCGCGAATACATGACGACAAGCACCGGGAACATCAGCAGGGTGAGCAGGGTCGGCCATTGCAGCAGGAATCCGAAGAGCACGAGAACGAAGCCGATATACTGCGGATGCCGCACATGGGCGTAAGGGCCGGTGGTCGCGAGCGCGTGCCGGCGCTGCGCCTCATAGAGAACCCTCCAGGCCGCCGAGATCATGAGGAAGCCGCCGCCGATGAAGACGAAGCTCAAGACGTGGAACGGCCCAAAATGCGGGTTGGCCTTCCAGCCGAACAGCATTTCCAGCAGATGGCCGGCATCGTGCGACAGCCAGTCCACTCCAGGATAGCGGCTCTGCAGCCAGCCCGAGAGAAGATAGATCGTCAGCGGAAAGCCGTACATCTCGGTGAAAAGCGCGACGAGGAAGGCACTGAACGCCCCGAACGAGCGCCAGTCGCGCGCAGTCTGCGGCTTGAAGAAGCTGAAGGCGAAGAGAATGAAGATGGCCGAGTTGAGCACAACCAGCTACCAGAGCCCGTAGGCAGGCGCAGTGTCCGTCATTGCCGATCACCTGTCCGGTTTGTGGTTGGGGTCACGGGGCGCCGCGTCGTCTGCCCGATCGTCTCGGCCGGCATTTCCACCGTGCCCGCCATGGCCTCCATGCGCGCCATGCATGAAGAAGTGCATGCCTCCGCAGAACAGCAACAGCAGCAACAGGGGTCCCGCCCCGACCAGATGCGCCCAGTGCTCGGCAATCAGGAAGAAGCCGCCGACGCCAAGAAAGCCCAGGAGCACCAGGTTGGTAGGGGAAGCGAAAAAGCGGCGCAGACCCTCATGTTGATTGCTATCCATGATCCGTATCCTTTGTTTTGATTCCGCCGGCTCATCCAACGGCTAACGACTGACCCGTCTCGGCGGCCGAAATCCGGCCGTTGTCTACCCCGTCCAGCCGGGTCCGCTTGAGGAGGAGCGCGTTGACTGCCACCAGGGCCGAACTGCCCGACATGGCCAGGGCCGCCACCTCCGGGCTGATGACCAAGGGGTAGAACACGCCCGCCGCCATGGGGAATGCCACGACATTGTAGGCGACCGCCCAGAACAGATTCTGATGCATCTTCCGCAAGGTGGCCCGCGACAGTGCGATGGCGGCGACGACATCGTAGGGGTCGCTCTTCATCAGGACCACATCGGCGCTCTCCATTGCCACATCGGTGCCGGCCCCGATGGCGAAGCCGACATCGGCCTGGGTCAACGCCGGCGCGTCGTTGATGCCGTCGCCGACCATGCCGACGCGCTTGCCCTGGGCCTGCAGCTCCTTGATCTTGTCGGCCTTCTGGCCCGGCAGCACGTCAGCGAGCACCATTGAGATGCCGAGCTCGCCGGCGATCCGACGGGCGGTACCCTCGTTGTCACCGGTCAGCATCGCCACCTCGACACCGCGCTCGCGCAGGCGGGCGACGGTGGCCTTGGCGCTCGGCCGCGGCGCATCGGCGATGGCGATCAGGCCCAGCAGACGGCCGCCCCGCGCCACATGCACCACGGTGCGCCCCTCGCCCTTCAGCCGTTCGGCGTCGGCGGCGAGCCCCCCAAGATCGATGCCCTCCGCATCCATCAGACGGCGATTGCCGACGAAAACGGTCTCGCCCTCGATCTCGGCCTGGGCTCCCATGCCTTCGCGGTTGAGAAAGCCGCTGGTCTGCGGCACGTCGAGCTCCTTGGCGCGTTCAACGATCGCCAGCGCCAGCGGGTGGTCCGAGCCGCGATCGACCGCCGCCGCGGCGCGGAGCGCGTCATCCTCCGGGTGACCCTCAGCCGCGACGATCCCGACGACTCGGGGCGCGCCCATGGTCAGCGTGCCGGTCTTGTCGAAGACGATCACGTCGAGCTTGGTGGCGTTCTCCAGGGCACCCGCGTTCTTGAACAGGATGCCATGCGTCGCTCCGAGCCCGGTACCAACCATCACCGCCATCGGCGTGGCGAGCCCCAGCGCATCGGGGCAGGCGATCACGAACACGGTGATCGTCAGCGTCAGCGCGAAGAGCAGCGGCTGGCCGATCCACCAGAACCAGACCGCGAAGGTCGCGAGCCCGATCACGATGGCGATCACCACCAGCCATTGCGAGGCGCGGTCGGCGAGGAGCTGCGCGGGGGCCTTGGAGTTCTGCGCCTCCTGCACCAGCTTGACGATCTGGGCGAGTGCAGTATCGGCGCCGACCTTGGTCGCGCGATAGCGGAAGCTGCCGCTCTTGTTGATGGTGGCACCGATCACCAGGTCGCCGGGCGCCTTCTGCACCGGCATGGACTCGCCTGTGAGCATGGACTCATCAACCAGCGACTCGCCCTCCAGGACCTCGCCGTCGACGGGGATCTTGTTGCCAGGCCGGATCACCACGGTTTCGCCAGCCTGGACCTGGGCCGTCGGCACCTCGACTTCGCGTCCGTCGCGCAGGATTGTCGCCATCGGCGGAGCAAGGTCGAGCAGTGCCCGGATTGCCGCCGAGGCGCCGGCGCGCGCCCGCATCTCCAGCCAGTGGCCGAGCAGGATGAAGACGAGGAGCACGGCAACCGCTTCGTAGAACTGCACGCCGTCGAAGAAGAAGGTCGCACCGACGCTGAACAGGTAGCCGGTGCCGACCGACAACACCACCAGCACCGCCATGTTGAGCACGCCGTTCCTCAACGCTCGCCCGGCAGCGGTGAAGAATGGCCAACTTGGATAGATTATCGCTGCAGTCCCCAGGAAGAACAGCCACAGGTCGAGATCGAGTCCGAAGGGCGGCGCCGGCGGCGTGAACATCCCGCCCATCGGCGAGTAGATGAAGAGCGGCACGGTAAAGGCGAGCGCGATCCAGAAGCGGTTGCGCATGTCGCGAACCATCGCCGCCATATCCATGCCGGCGCCGTGGCCCATCTCGTGGGCCACCTGGTCCCGTGCGGGTGCAGTGCCGTGTTCCTCATGCGCAGCGCGCGCTTGCGTGGCGTCCGGGGTGCAGACGTGACGCGGCGTGACCTCGCCACGACAGCGAAAACCGCACGAACCGATGATCCACTGTAGCCGTTCGACGCTGGTGGCGCCCGGGTCAAAGTCGACTGTGACGCTGCCGGAGGCAGGATTGGCCACCGCCCGGCGCACGCCCGGCTCTTGCCGCAGCTGCTTCTCGACCCCGAGATGGTCGAGTTCCTCGAAGAGGCCACCGACCTCCAGTGTCACCGTGCTCATGGGCCGACCTCCGGCAGTCGCTTCAAAGCCTGTTTTCCAGGGCTCGCGTTCGACTGGGATCAGCCACCGCAGCAGCCCTTCGACTCGCTGCTGGCTGCTGGCTCCGCTTTCGGCGCTTCGGCTGGCGCCGGCGCCGCCACCTTCTCAGACTGCGCCGTGTTGGTTGAGGCGGCCTTGCCTCCGCCGCAACAGCATCCAGCGGCCTGATTGGCGCTTGATTTCACTTCGGTGGTCATCGTCGTTCTCCTCGACTGGCGCGATGCGCCTGGTTCTTGGTTCACTTAAAAGGACGCGGAAGAGGCGCGCGCATTACAGCTCTTCGCCCTTGCGGGCATTTGCGTACCGGCGCCGGGCACGTACGGCCTCCTCGCAGCCGCAGTCGAGATAGCCGTGCACCGGACAGGTCAGGCACATTTCCTCAAGCCGCCGCTTCAGCGCCTGCCGGGCGCGGTGCAGCCGTACGCCGAGCGCGTTGAGCGTGATGTCGAGATGTGCCGCCACCACCTCCCGCGTCTCCTCCATCAGGTCAATGCGCCAGATCACTTCGGCGTGTTCGGGTTTCAGAGTTGGCAGGAGCTTGTAGAGGCAGTTGCAGACCGCCTCCTCCAGTTGGGGATCGGGCACGGTGGACAATCCGTCGAACTGCTCCGGACTCATGGCCGTCTCCCGTTTTCGCTGCCGCGCGGCCTGCCGCTGATGGTCTGCAATGCTGGAGGCGAGGATCCGGCTCAACCAGCCGCGGACAGTCTGGACATCGCGCAGATCCCCCGCCCGCGAGAGCGCCCGGAGCACAAAGGTCTGAAGTACGTCCTCGGCCTCGTCGGCGCTGCCGAGCCGCCGCCACAAGTATGCCAGAAGCTGCCGGCGGCTTTCGACCAGCGTCTGGCGTACGGCGGCATCCGAGGTCGGCTTGACGCTCTGGCCGGCCTCCGCCTCGTGATCGGGAGCCTTCATTGTCACCTCCGCCCCATCAGACGCGGCGACGGCGGCAGTCTTACACTCGCCGGGACCCCGCCCGTGCCTGTACAGTCGCAGCTTTGGAAGCCGCCGTCGCAGCACCCCGCGCACCGCTCCTCCAGCTTCGTCTTCAGCGCCCGGCGGGCGCGATGCAGGCGCACGCCGACATTGTTGGCCGTCATCCCCAGGTCCGCCGCGACCCTCTCGCGCGGCGCTTCGTCGAGATCGCCGCGGCGGATGATTTCGGCGTAGTCCAGCTTCAGCGCCGGCAGGACGTCGTGGACGCAAGTGCAAGGTGTCGCGACCGGCTCCGGATCGACCGCCGCTTCCCTCGGTTCGAGCGCATAGCCCGCCTCGGCCCGCTGTCGCGTGGCGCGGCGGCGATACTGGTCGGTCAGCGTATTGCGCAGGATGCGGCCGAACCAGGCGCCGATGTTCTCGTTGTCCTGCAAGGTATTCGCCGCGCGGATCACCTTGAGCGAGAACTCCTGCAGCGCGTCCTCGGCATCTTCGGGACAGGCAAGGCGACGGCGAAAATAGCGGAGGAACTCGCTCCGGCATTCAATCAGCTGACGTTCGACCACGCTATCGCGGGCGGCTAGGTTCTTCGGGTGGGGTAGGTTACGGAAGAGTATGGACATCGTAGGTGGCTCCAAGCGCATGGAATCGATAAGTTCCGTGGTGCCGCCGGCGCGGGGACGCGCCGAAGATCACCGCTCAGGCGTTCGCTGGGAGACGAGGCGGGCGGAAGATGCCGCCAATTGATTGCGATATTTTGGGCAGCGTAGGTTCGATTTGCCGCTCACCGGATTTCTTGAGGGGTGCGGGCAACGCCGGAGCAGGCTCGGCAAGATAGACGCATGCGACATTTGCGTGGCAAGATACGAGCGGCGCCGCATCGGTATCACTCCGGTCCTCTACGGACTGCGCAACCTCCACCACCAGCATCGACTGCGCGTGGGTGGACGTATCGTGCTGAAAATCGAACATACCGCCGATGACGACCAGCAGACAGAGCAGAACGACCCAGCCCCACGCCCTTGCAGGCCGGTTGCAGTTTAATCTCTGTCCAAGGCTCGCGCGCATTGACATCGCCTTACCATGAAGCACCAGCGGCGGACGGCACACATTGATTTTGATCAAATCGCCGCAAAGCTGCAAGCCTGCCGCCGGTCTCGAGACGCAAGCCCTGCCCGACCTATCCGTGCTCTTGGATCTCTTTGTACAGGCGCTCGACATCCTCCCGTTGGGAGAGCCCTGTCCCGGCTGAAAGTACCGCCGCGGCGCCTGCCGCCATTCCGTAGGCGAAGGCATCCTCGACGGAGCGCCCCTGAGCCAGCCCAAGCGTCATTGCGGCAAGGAAGCTGTCACCGGCGCCGGTTGCGCTCTTCACCGGCACCTGGGGCGGTGTCAGGCGCAGGGATCGCTCAGGCGTGACCAGCAACGCACCGTCTCGCCCCAGCGTCAGCGCAACGATCTCGGCCGCGCCCGACGCTACAAGATCGCGCGCCGCTGTCTCCTGATCGGTCGCCAGGGGAAGCTTGCGCCCGACAAGCGACTCGAACTCGCCCAGGCTTGGCTTGATCAGGTGCACACCGTCGCCGATCCCGGCCCGAAGCGCGGCACCGGAGGTGTCGAGCACCAGCTGGATCCCCTTTCGCTGCGTGATCTCCCGCACCAAGGCATAGAAGCCTGCGGGTACGCCACGTGGCAGGCTGCCGCTCGCCACAAGATAGTCACAGTCGATCTCGTCCAGCGCCGCCAGGCAGGCGCGCCATTCGGCCTCAGCGACCAGCGGCCCTTCGGGCACGAAGCGGTATTCCAGGCCGCTCGACCGCTCGAAGACTGCATGACTGATCCGGGTGTGATCAGTGATCGGGAAGCGTCGCCGGGGGATCGCCGCGGCGGCGAGAAGATCGTCGAGGATGGCCCCGGTCGCACCGCCGGCGAGATAGAGCGCGAGTGTCGATCCGCCCAGCTCGCGCACTACGCGCGCCACGTTGATCCCGCCTCCGCCGGGATCGTAGCGCTCGTCCACGGTCCGCACCTTGTGAATGGGTCGGACGGTCTCAGCTTGCGCGGACCCGTCAATCGACGGGTTGAGGGTGAGCGTGACAATGGATTTCATTTGGCTCCCTCGAAAGGTGTCGCGAACCTGCGAATATGGTACGCCGGTCGACGCGCCTATGAGACAGACGCATCGCATCGCGCTGCCTTACCTCGCGTGATTGCCGGCCACCGTAGCTGAGTTCCCTATGTGGCACCCCGCCCAGGTAACGCCGGGCGCGGCGTGCATTGGCAGTAGCAGGTGTGATGTCGCGTTTCTCCCGTTGGCCGTTGCGCTCGGGTGAAAGCCCGGTCGAGTGGAGCCTGAGAGGCACAAGGGCTGACCAGCCGGCAGCCTAATGATTGTAACTTGACTGCCTCCCTTGCTCTCGATTCTGCGCCTGTTCGTCATCTTGTGCCTGCCGGCGGCAGTGGCATGCCGATCAGCTTCGTTCCTCACTGCACTTCGTGAGTGCCGCCGCAGGGCAGGTTCCCATTCCCCCCTTCCCCGCCTCGATCGAGGGGGTTGAGCCTCTCTGGCAGTGTAAGAAGCGATGACCGTTTGCGTCTATCAGAAAGACCGAAACGGTTGCGGCCCAAACAGACGGCCAAGCCGGCCGGCTGCTTGCATGGGCGCGAGCTCTGGCCCGGAGTCTCTGGGCCAAGAACAGGAATGGAGAACCACGATGAAGAGATCCCTTGCAATTCTCGTTGCCTCGAGTTTCGCACTCGCAGCCGTTGGCGCCAATGCCGGGCAGCACGACCAGGACCAGTCCGGCATGATGGCAGACGGCGGCGGGCAGCCGGGTGGCATGATGGGCCAAGGCGGCATGATGGGCCCAGGCGGCATGATGGGCCCAGGTGGCATGATGGGCCCAGGCGGCATGATGGGCCCAGGTGGCATGATGGGCCGAGGTGGCATGAGCCATGCCATGATGCTCAAGATGATGGTGGCGCTGGCGGACACGAACAACGACGGGGCATTGTCGCTCGAAGAGGTCCAGGCCGTGCACGCGCGAATGTTCAACATGGCCGACGGCGATGGCGATGGTCAGGTAACCATGGAGGAGATCCAAGGCTTCATGCAGGGCGGCGCGACGGCGGCTCCGCAGGCTCGGTAGCCATCCCCGTCCTACGACGGCGGTCAAGGGCCCGGCGGCATGAAGCGGCCGGGCCTTCTCTCCCTTGGCGTGATTGCAGCCCCGACTGTCCAGTGGGGCGCGTTCTTGGAGCAGCGAATGAAGATTACCATTTTTGAGGCCGAGGAATGGGAGCGGCGGGCCTGCCAGCGGCTGCAGCCGGCGCATGTTGTGAGTTGCACCGCCGAAGCCCTGGACGCAGGCAGCGCCGAGACGCATGGCGATGCGGAGATCGTCAGCACCTTCGTGAATTCGCGGCTTGACAGTGACGTGCTGGCGAAGTTCCCCGATCTGAAGCTGATCGCCACGCGCTCGACCGGCTACGATCATATTGACCGCGATTGGTGTGCCGCGCATGGCGTGACGATCGTCAACGTACCTGATTACGGTGATGCGACCGTGGCCGAGCATGCCTTTGCCCTGCTGCTCGCCGTGGCACGCAACCTGATCGAGGCGGTCGAGCGCACCCGCCGCGGGAGTTTCTCCCAGTCCGGGCTGCGCGGCTTTGAACTGCGGGGCAAGGTGCTTGGCGTCATTGGCACCGGGCGGATCGGTCTGAAGGTGATCGAGATCGCCGGCGGCTTCGGCATGAACGTTCTGGCCCACGACCTGAGCCCCGATGCCGAGGCGGCGGCGCGACTTGGATTCCGCTACGATGATCTCGACGCGGTTCTGAGAGCGGCGAATGTGCTGACGCTGCATGTGCCGGCCACGCCCACCACGGCCGGCCTGATCGGCAACCGTGAATTTGCGCTGATGCAGCCGGGCGCGGTACTGATCAACACCGCCCGTGGCAATATCGTCGACGTTCCGGCTCTGGTTCGGGCGTTGGCTGACGGGCGGCTCCGCGCCGCAGGGCTCGATGTATTGCCGCAGGAACCGCTGATCCGTGAGGAAGCACAGATCTTTCGGGGTGCCTTGTCTGAAGGATATGACCTCAAGGCCCTTGTCGCGAACCACGTGCTCCTGCGCTTTCCGAACGTGATCGTGACACCGCATATCGCCTACAATACCGAAAGCGCCGTCCACCGGATCATCGACACAACACTTGCCAACATCGAGGTCTTTACCCGCGGGCAGCCGCAGAACGTGATCGCCCCGCCGAGCCAGAGCAACGGATAAGGCGCGGGCCGCACTCTGTCGTTGGTACTGGAGCAGGAGGATCGAGGGAGGGCAGGCGCCAGTGTGCCGGGCGTTGTCATCAGTACCTGACCAATGAAGCGCTCGCCAAGAAGCAGCATGCTTCATCCGGAATGTGACCGCAGTCTTACGGCTCGCTTTCATTCTTGGGCCGGACTTCCACAGAAGGATCTCCGCCACGCCGGAGCGAGAAGGCTTGGAGGCCGAGGGTGATCACGCCGGCAATCCAGGCGAGCGCGGGGACAAGAAGCACCCACCGGAAGTCCGAGGCGATCACGAAATTTATTCCGCTCATGAGAACGACTGAGAACAGCCCGGCGCTGGCGAGAAGCAGCAAGGTGATCCTCGAAGGTCGTCCCCCACGAGAGACGAGGTAGACTGCCAGGAAAGCCAGCAGCCCGGTTGCCACTGCGTGTCCGCCTAAAACAACAAACACGCGATTGAGCCAGGTGGCCAGTTCCGGCGCGGAGCGGGAGACCTCGGCCAACGTGCCGCCAATGAAGCGCTCATCTTCCGGGAGAAGAGTTGGCCGCAAGCCAATGAAGTATACTCCCATTCCGATCTGAAAAACGGCACAGATGGTCAGCAGGCCGAGACCGATCACGCTTGCTGCCGAGCCTCCTCTCCTGGACTGGCTGTTATCCACTTCCGTCGATTCTCCCTCCACGGGATTGCCGTTGCTACCTGCTCAGACCCGCAACTGGGGGCCGCAGTCTGCTTTTCTGCGTCGGGTCAAGGTCGAGGCATCACGCGCGTCCGTACCTGGTTCACCCCGACCTTGGCATCCTCCAACCGCGCTCGACCGCCTCGTCTGCTGGCGTCCCGAGCCAGCAGACGAGCACCGTTCTTCACAGGCGGCCCCGAACAAGTACAGCCTGCAACCAGTTCGGCCGAGCCTCAGGGACGGCGGTCAACGTCCGTGACCGTTCCAAGTGCCCGGGAACGGCGGACAGAGCGCTGCAGCAGAACGGCAAGGCCCAAAAACAGCGTCGCGCCAAAGCCCCAGACGCGGGCGTAGCCGATCATGTCGCCCCAGGGTGCCAAAGCATAGACCAGCGCCAGCAGTGCCCAGACCACCGCCACGCCTGCAACAAGCCAGATATCTTCATTCATCGCCTTTTCTCCTTCAATGCCCCGACCCGCCGACGGCGGTCACAGGCAGGCTCTGCATCAGTTCGAAGCCCAGTGTCGTGAAGCCATACATGGCCAGCACGATCACCAGCATCGCGATGGGTCCGGTCCAAGCGGCCACCCCTGCGCGCAGCGGCACCGCTCCCAATTCAGGCACCGGCAGTGCCAGCTGCGGCGCGGTTGCGCTGCGCTTCGGCACGATGGCCGCGGCAACGCCCGCCGTGAACACCAGAAGTGCCAGTGCCATCAGGCTGCCCCCCACGCCCATGATGGCCATCAGAGTTTGCCACAGCACCGGGGCCTCGCCGCCGTAGCTCACCTCGATCACCCGCCGCGGCACGCCGAGATAGCCTGCCGCCACCCCTGCGCCGCCAAAGAGCAGGAGCCCGGCCATGGCAAGCCACGGCATCAGCCGCATCAGGCCCGGCCACGCCAGCGCCCTTCCACTGAGCGCGGGCAGCATCACCGAGAACGCCGCCAGCAAGGTCATGCTGACGGTGCCGACAGTGAAAAAGTGGAAATAGCCCGGAACGAAGAACGTATCCGAGAGGAGAGGCGCCAGCTTTTCCTGGATGAGGACGAAGGCCAGCACGATCCCGAACGCCATGCTGATCACCGCGACGCCTGCGGCCGCCATCGCCGGCTGTCGCCAGGGCAGCATCCTGATCCAGCCGAAAAGTCCTCGGGCGCCCCGGGACCGGGCGTGCACTTCGAGCGAGGCGACAATGATGAGAAACGCGGTCAGCGTCGGCACCGAGACGAACAGCGAGAGCAGCGAGCCCGTCACCTTCACGGCTCCGGGCAGGCTGGGTTCGAGGAACATGTGATAGAGTGACGTCGGTGGCACGAAGACCAGATACATGGCGAAGACGATCTTCGAGAACCGAGCCCCGAACACCGACTGCACCCTGGTCAGGGCCTGCATCAGCACGTACCACATCAGCACAGTGGCCATCAGCGGCAGATAGTGCAGGTTGTGAAACAGGATGTGCCAGTTGGTCGCCTGGGCGACGGGGAATGCCCCGATGCCCAACGCCCAGAACGCACCGGGCAGGAAGGCATGCAGCGCCGCGAATCCTGTCACGATCAGGAATCCTGCCCAAGCCAGCAGCGCGAAGCCGACCGCGCTCAATCGGTCGCGTCCACCTCTCCGGAGGGAGCGCAAGAGGGTCGCGATCGCGGCCGCCGGGGTCAGCATCAGACCGAGCCCGAGCAGGATGTAGCCGAGATTGAACACCAGGAGCGTGCCCGGCTCTTCTTCCAGCAGCGCGGGTGCGCCGTCGTAGAGCGGCGGTATGCCCATGTAGGCGCCGGTCAGGCTGAAGCCGAAGCCGAGCAGCATCAGAAGCCCCCCGACCACGGCGCTATTATGCCAGGCCAGACCGCCCCTGTCCTCGATCGCCGCAAAGCCCAGAAGCAGCGCGACCTGTGCCAGATAGAGCCAGTAGAAGAAGACGCTGACGCCGTGGAGCGTCAGAAAGCGGTAGCCGGAGTCGGGCTCCACCTCGATAAAGCCGGCGCGGGCCAAGGCGGTCAGCACACCGCCGAGAATGCCGAGCGCCAGCGCTGCCAGCGCAACTGCCGCAACTGCCAGCAGCAGGACGCGGTCGCGCGATGGCAGCGCGACGAAACGCGTGGTGAGAGTTTGTGACATGATGCTTTCCCTCTCAGACGACATCGACGCGCGCCTGCATGGCATCATGACCGGTACCGCAATAGGCGGTGCAATAGACCAGATAGCTGCCGGGCTTCTCGAAGGTCAGATCGACCTCGGTCACGGTACCCGGGCGCAGGCGGATCATCCGCGATCCGCGCCCGAACTGGACCGAAGCGCCGTGTGGAATATCGGTGGCCATCAGGCGGAACCGGTAAGGTGTTCCCGTATCCAGCCGCAGATGGGCCGGCTCGTAGAACCAGCGCTCGGCGATCATCGGGATGCTGAGCGGTTCCGCGTGATCGTCGGGCGCCGTGGCTTCGGATTGTCCGGCATGGCCGTCATCGTGGCCGTGGCCCGCCGCCGCCGCTGGGTCAGGAGTGTGCGCGGCCATGATCGTGGCGGGCACCGCCGTTTCCATCGCGGCCATTGCTTCGTGTCGTGGATAAACGCTGCCGTCATCCTGACCGAAACGCGCAATGAAACTCTCGACTTCGGTGCGGAATGCATCCGCGTCGGGGCCGGCGGTCACAGCGCCGTGGCCGCCCCCGCCGTGTGCGGCAAGCTGATCATCGGCGCCCTCTGCAGAGCGGAACAGGGCCGCCGGTCCGGGTGCGGCGCCATAGCCAACCCACAGACCGTAAAGGCTGACCCCGCCGAACCCCAGAGCGGCCACGAAACCGCGTCGGGTGGTCAGATGTGATAAACTGCTCATGTCAGGTCTTTCTGGTTCCTTCCGATGAAGGTGCAGTCTTTACGCACGACATCGGGTTTGTGACGTGTTCACGTGCTGCGACCGACTTGCTGCGCGCTGCGGTTGAGGCAGCAAGGGGGCGTCAGTGTTGCGGAATCCCCAGGCACTGCACCGCAGCGCCCGTCGGCGGCGCTCAGGCCGCGATTGCGCGAATGGGGGGGCGAAGATCCGGCATAGCGTCGATGCCGGCAGCAGGTTGATCGCCGCCGAAACTTACCGCCAGGATGATGTCATTGTGGCCCAGCACGGCGAACATGGCGGGAAGAGGCACCGCCATGCAGGTGGACATGGCACAAGCGGCGGCGCTGCAGGCGGTGTCGGCGGGATCCCCGCACGGGCTCGCGTCGCCGTTCACGACTGCAACCAAAGGCACGTCGATGCCCACTTCATGACAGTGAGACTGCGGAGCGGACGTCGGAACACCGGAAGTGGCGAGGTTGGGCGCGAGCAGGACCAACAAGGCGGCTAGCACGGCCACAAGGCGGGCACGGTCCAGCAGTCGGCCGAGGACCGCTATGCCTTTGTCACGTGAGACCCGCCAGAATGTCATTGTCTCGCTTCGTAACAGCGATTCGGAACGTCGCTTTGGAGCAGTAGCAAGATGCGCTATGCCGCCTATTCTGCTGCTCGTCTTTGACTCAGGTCAACAAAATCGCCTTTAGCGCAGTGCTCCTGTGACACGCTGGCAGGAAGAGACGGATCGGCCCCAGTGAAGGTCCGGCCAACCCCTTCCCCGCTGCTACCTGTCCTCCCAAAGAGGTCTTCCAAGGCGGTTGTGGGCTTCCTCTTCATGGGCAGTACGGGAAAATTGGTCATGAGGTTTCGGAATGCGCGGAACTGGACGAGAGCGGACCTGAAGTTATGCCCGCTCTCGCTTGATTTTGGTACCCTCAGGCAGTGGGTGGGGTGAGGCGGCGCTTTACTCTTTTTGTTTCGGGATCAGTCTAGAATTTCAGTTATGGTCAACTTGCCATTCACGCGGTCAGCGGCGAAGCGGATATTTTCCCCTTCACTGAGCTGGTCGACCATCTCTGGTTCTGCCAGCTGAAAGACCATTTTCATTGCCGGCATGTCGAGATTCTTCAATTCTTCATGGTCAACGGTTACCTTGCTCCACTTTGCATCGACCTTGGTAACGGTCCCTTTCGTGATGTGGGTATCTGCTAGTGCGGCGCCAGCAGAGAAGATCAAAGCGACCGCCGTCAGGTTGATCAGTTTCATTTTTAAGTCCTCCAGAATCAGGATTTGGTGACGTTCAGGGGGCCGTGCATGCCGGACTCGTAGTGACCCACCATCAGGCAGGCAAATTCAAATTGACCGGCATTTTCGAAAGTCCAAAGAATCTCTCCAGTCTCGCCAGGCTGAAGCCGGACCGAATTTGGATCGTCATGCTCCATCTCTGGAAACTTCTCCATCAACTCCTTGTGCTCGGCGTTGTTTTGGACCGTATCCATGACGAACTCATGCTCCAGCTCACCCTTGTTGATGATGACTAGGCGGATAGTCTCGCCCGCTGAAAATGAAAGCTCACCCGGCTCGAAAACCATTGGCCCATCTTCGGTTTCTTTCATGACAACCTCGACGGTTTTCATGTCTCCGTCAGATGCCGGCTCGCCCATCGGGTGTCCATGCCCACCGGAATGATTGCCCGCAGCGATCGCAAGTGTCGGGACAATTACGGCGGCGGCGGCGAGTAGTATTGATCTCATATGGGTCTCCTCTGTTACTGCTCGATATCGCGGGGTCAGCCCAACCGTATGCCCCCGCGGGGCGTCAGGATTGTGGCGGGGCTGTCGTTGCTGGCATGCTCGGGCAGTTCACCCGTCCATTCCCAGGCCTGCGTACCGGGAGGGTTCTCGAACCAGCCCGGATCCGAATAATCGTCAGGAGCTATACCCTCGCGCACCTTCACGACTGAGAACATGCCGCCCATCTCCAACGGTCCGAATGGACCCCATCCGGTCATCATGGGAATCGTGTTTTCAGGGATCTCCATCGACATTTCGCCCATGTCCGCCATGCCAGCGGTGCCCATCGGCATATAGCCCGGCTGGTGCTTGCGGATCATCTCGGTAACGCGCTTCTTGTTGGCGCCGATAACGGTAGGCAATTCATGGCCCATCGCGTTCATGGTGTGGTGCGACTTGTGGCAGTGGAACGCCCAATCACCCTCATGAACAGCGTTGAATTCATAAGCCCGCATTGCGCCCACCGGAATGTCGATGGTAACTTCCGGCCAGCGGGCCTCAGGGCGGACCCATCCCCCATCGGTGGAGGTTACCTCGAAATCATAGCCGTGCATGTGAATAGGATGATTGGTCATCGTTAGATTGCCAACGCGAATCCGGACACGATCTCCCTTGCTCACCACCAACGGATCAATGTCTGGAAAGATCCGGCTGTTGAACGTCCAAAGATTGAAGTCGGTCATCTCTGAAACGCGCGGAATATAAGTCCCAGGATCAATGTCGTAAGCCGCTAGAAGAAGCCCGAAATCGCGATCTACCGGCATGAAGGCTGGGTCGCGCGGGTGCACGATGAACAGTCCCATCATGCCCATAGCCATTTGGACCATTTCGTCCGCATGGGGGTGATACATGAATGTTCCGGACTTCACCAAGTCGAACTCGTAGACAAAGGTTTTACCGGAGGGGATGGCGGGATGGCTCAAGCCGCCTACCCCGTCCATCCCTGAGGGCAGGATCAATCCGTGCCAGTGAACCGACGTGTGTTCGGGCAGTCGGTTGGTGACATAGATACGAACCCGCTCGCCTTCGACTGCTTCGATCGTGGGCCCCGTAGACTGCCCATTATAACCCCAAAGGCGCCCCACCATCCCCTCTGCCATGATACGCTCGACCGGCTCGGCAACGAGATGGAATTCCTTTACGTTTCCGTTCATCCTGTAGGGCAGCGACCAGCCGTTCAGGGTCACGATCGGATTATATTCAAGGCCCGTCGTGGGACGTGACGGTACCTGCGTATAAGGGCTGTCGGTGCTTGACGCCTCAGGTAGGTCGCGGAAGCGGGTCTGCGCTTGCCCCGCACTTACGGTCAAGGCTGCAGCGCCTGCACCGATACCCGCACCCAGCATCTGTCTGCGATTCATCATTCCTCGTCTCCTCCCTCGCTTGCACCTTCGCCGGTCGCTCCGCCCCAGACCGCGGCTGTGGTGTCGGCCTCGGCCAACCAGTAGTCCTTCTTCGCCTCGGCGGCGCTCAGCTGGGATTCCAGCCCCTCGCGCGCGTCATTGAGCAGTTCAAAGGTGGAGGTCAGCATGCCGTTGTAGCTGAGCAGAGCTTGTTCATCGATCTGACGGCGCAGGGGTAGGACTTGGTCGCGCCAATGACGGGCAATCTGATGCTTGCCTGTTACTGCGGCATAGGCAGCCCGCGCTTCCGATCGTGCCTCGATGGCAGTCTGCGCAAGGTTATTGGCAGAGCGCAGATACTCCAGCTTGCCACGTCGTGAAATCAGCCCGCTGGTGTCATAGACCGGGATCCTGAATTCTACGTCCACCACTGGAGCGCGCTCGCTCTCTCCCTCCTCACGCTCGATTTCCGCCCCCGCGATTATTTCGGCGTCGGACAACATTCGGGTCTGACCGTTCAGCCGATAGCGATTGGCGACCGCTTCAAGATCCAGCCGTCCTGCCGCCAGATCGATACGGTTTGTCAGGGCAAGACGTTCGATATTCGCGCGGTTGGGTGCGTTAGCTGGAAGGGCCGGCAGGCTATCCGGCACATAAAACTCAGTCCCCGTTCCCCACAGTCCCATCAGCCGGACCAGTTGCTCCTTGGCAAGCTGCGCTTCCAGCTTGGCGTCAGCATGTTCTGCCGACAGTTCGGCCGTGAAGACATGTTCGCGCGCCTGATCGGCCTTGCTAAGAGCGCCGGTCGTCCCCAGTTCGGCGGCAAGCTCCGATGCCGCATCCGCAGCGCTTTGGGATCGACCAACAAGGGCCGCTGCTTCATAGGCACCGACCGCCTCGATCCATTTGCGACGCGTTTCGTGCGCCAGCGCCAGAGTGTCGCCTGCTGCGGCCAACTGAGCTTGCCGAAAGGACAGTTCGGCGGCCTTTGTGCGGGGCTTTTTCGTGGCAATGTCTAGGATGGACGTAATTACCGTCGCCTCGACCGAGCGGGTGACGTCGCCAGTGACCAGTCCTGAAACAGAAATTCCGAGCGACGGGACCGGACCGAGCGCAGTTTCCCACAGATCGGCTGCAGACATGCCAAGTTCAGCATATCGTGCCTGAAGGCCTCGATTGTTCAGGAGCGCGATCTGGACAGCTTGGTCTGCGCTGAGGGTCTTGCGGTGCACCATGCCGTGCACGCGCTGTGCGTTGGCTTGGAGTTCTGCGGGGCTTTGCAGCCAGGCGACTTCCGCTCCAGCAGCACGGCGGGAGATGTCGGAGACTGCAGCAAATCCCGCCCGCTCGTCTCTGGCTTTGGTCACTGTCGCGACATCTGCGCAGGCAGACAGCAGCAGTACCCCGCTTACTGAGAGAGTGATGGCCTTTCTCATTCCACGCCCCCAATCTGCTCGTCATTCATGACGGTCCAGTCGCCAGGTTCTTCAACAGGACGGTGTCGGTAGGTGACCGTGGGACCAGTCTGCATGCTCGAAACGGGCGAAGATGCGTCAGCAGCAGCAGCGAAGCCAGACGACATGTCCAACTCGGGCAGCGGCGCGCAGGCCCCCGCGAACAGCGGCATTGCAGCCGCCAATATCAGTTTCATGTGATGAGTCCGCTTGTAGATCAGAAGGGTGAAAGTCACGGCCAATCAGGCCGCAACTGGCAACGTTCTGATCAGGCGCGCGGAGGGCGGTGCAGTCCTTCTGGGACAGACTGTGCAACCAGAGATTCGATGTGATTGACTACAATGACTTGGCTAGCCGAAACCGCTTGAACCAGTTCCTTGAATCCCAGGATCGTGGTCGACGGACCAGCAGGAGCCTTGCAGTGAGACGCATGGAAGTCGGGCTCCGCGCCTCCGTCATGTAAACGATCTTCCACGATGTCCGCCTCAGGGTGGGCGTGGTCCGAGCTCTTGTGTGCCGAAGGCGTAGCTCGGACGTCTGTGGCTTCAGCGGAAGCCTCGGACAACTGGCATTCCAGAGCCTCTGATGCGCTTCCACCTGACGCAGTCACACCCATCGTGACGAAAGCCACGATAAGGAATGTAGCGAGCTGGCGCAGAAGCTGATTCATGCTTATCCAGTATTCGGGCGAGAGCACGACATCAACAAATTTCCTGCGATGTTCGATCACACGGTTGTCACGACCAATGCCCACCAGAGACAAGCGGCATCAGGGGTCTCTGGATCGCAGAGCCTACCCACATAGCTGCGTCCATCACCTGTGACCTGCTCCCCGTGCAGTTCTCAGTTCGACGTGAACTCTGCGCGACCCTGCTCTGAGCTCAAACCTTGAATCCCCGGATCTTGGAGTTTTCCGCGAGGGACCAGAGGGCACCGAAGCCCGCCCCCGTTCGCGTACTGCCCGATGGCTGAAGGGTTTTCTTGACCACAAGACCGACTTGGTAGAACGGGCGCAAGGAGTTGAAGAAGGGAAACGAGCCCCTGCGAAAGGCCCATCGGGCCTGACGCTGGAGAAGCTGAGCCTGCGAGAGGCCGCCTCAGGAGACTTCTGATCCCGGCCCGTCGCCGTCGTTGCCACGATCCCGTCCGCCGCGGTTCTGCGGCTCGGAATGTGTCCGGTTCAGTCACCACCAGTTCGTTCCGGACATCAAGGAGCGAAGATGAAGTGGAGATTGCATGGGATCAACGACTCATACCTTGACCGCCCTGAGCCTGAGGGCATTGAACACCACCGAGACTGACGACGCGCTCATCGCAAAGGCCGCGAACATCGGGCTGATGAGGATGCCGAAGAAGGGATAGAGCAGTCCCGCTGCGATCGGCACGCCGGCGGCGTTGTA
>NZ_QLUV01000018.1 GCF_003286075.1 Paracoccus endophyticus
GACGGGGGCGAGCGCAGCTTCAGCTATTGGCGCGACAACTCGGCCGCCCGGCGGCTGGCCGACGACGCGGGCGCGCTGGCCGCAAGCCTGTCGGGGGCCGACTGGCTGTATCTGTCGGGGATCACGCTGGCGATCCTGCCCCCGGCCGGCCGCGACACCCTGCTGGCCGCGCTGGCCGCGGCGCGCACCGCCGGCGCGCAGGTCGCCCTTGATCCGAACCTGCGCCCGCGGCTGTGGCCCGACACGGCCACCATGCGCGCCTGCGTGACGCGCGCCGCGGGCCTGTCGGACCTGGTGCTGCCCAGCCTGGACGACGAGACGGCGCATTTCGGCGACAGCGGCGCCGAGGCGACGGTGGAGCGTTATCTTGGCGCCGGCGCGGGCTCGGTCGTGGTCAAGGCGGGCGGCGGTCCGATCCGCTTTGGCGGCGCCGGCGGCAGCGGCCTTGTGGACGACCTGGCGCCCGAGGTGCCGGTGGACACCACCGCCGCCGGCGACAGCTTCAACGCGGGCTTTCTGGCCGCATGGCTGGGCGGGCAGGACAGCGCGGACGCGGTGCGCGCCGGCCATGCGGTCAGCCGCCAGGTGATCCGCCAGAGGGGCGCGCTGGTCGACCTGGCCTAGCCCCCCGCTGCCCCGGCATCCCCCGCCGCGCCTTCGTCGGCCTGCGGGCCGGACGCCGGGCCCAGCAGGCGGGTGATGTTGCGTTCCAGCCCGTCGAAATGCGCGGTGATGGCCGCGTCCATCAGGGCCGCGTCGCGGGTCTGCAGGGCGCGCAGCATCGCGTCATGGTCGGCCAGAACGCGGGCCGCATCGGCGCGTTCGCGCGCCGACAGGAACCGCACCCGGAACAGGCGCGCAAGGTATTCGCCATGCGTCCGCATCAGCGCCGCGTTGTGGCCGGCGGCGACGATGGCGCGGTGCATCTGCATGTCCAGGTCGAACACGTCCAGCCTGTCGCCCTGGGCATGGTCGCGGGCGATGGCGGCGACCAGGGCGCCGATCGCCTTGATCTCGGCGGGGGTGGCGTTGGCGCAGGCCAGCTCGCCCGAGAACAGCTCGAGCCGCCGCAGCACGGCGATCTCGGCCAGCACCTCCTCCAGCGCCGGCTGCGCGACCAGCGGGCTGCGCAGCGGGCGCAGCGTGACCAGCCCCTCCTGCGCCAGGATGCGGACCGCCTCGCGCAGGGGGGTGCGGCTGACGCCCAGCCGGTCGGCGTGGTCGCGTTCCTTGATGGCGCTGCCGGGGGGCAGCACGCCGGTCAGGATCTCGCGCCGCAACAGCCGCGCCAGCGCGGCGGGACGGGTGCGGTCGGCCAGGTCGCTGGCGGGGTCCGGGGCCGGATCTGGGGTCGTGCCACTGCCGCGCATGTCAGCCGTTCACCGGCGTTGTCCCGAAGGCCACCGGCCGCAGCGACGGATGCAGGTCCATCCGCGCGGGGCCGGACGGGTCGTGGTGCAGGCAGGACACGCCGCGCACGGCCGACCGGCGGGACGGCGGCAGCCCCGCAAGGTCGGCCAGCCGGTCGATCGCCCGCGCACCCAGGGCCTGCGGCGCGGGGGCGTCGGTCGGGGCAGGGCGGTCGGTGGCAAGGATCGGGGGCATGGCGTCTCTCGGGGCAGGGTCGATCTGGTCTGCAAGCCGCGGCCGGGCAGCAGACCCGGCCCGCGTGCCGGTTGCGGGGTGGCCGGAATGGTATACCATCCGTTCCGTCAGAAAGGCAAAGGGGACGGCATGGCGGGGTATGAGGGGATCTGGCCGGTGGCGCCGACGCCGTTCACCGACAGGGGCGAGGTGGACCGCGACGGGATGCGCCGCGTCCTGGACTGCATGGTCGATCAGGGCGCGGATGGGATCTGCATCCTGGCCAATTTCTCGGAGCAGTTCCTGATCTCGGACGAGGAACGCGAGACGCTGACCCGCCTGTCGCTGGAGCATGTCGCGGGGCGCGTGCCGGTGATCGTGACGATCAGCCATTTCGCGACTGCGATCGCCGTGGACCGTGCGCGCCGGGCCAGGGCGCAGGGCGCCTCCATCGTGATGATGATGCCGCCCTATCACGGCGCCACGCTGCGCGGGACGGCCGAGCAGACCTTCGAGCAGTTCGCCGCCGTGGGCGAGGTCGGCATCCCCATCATGGTGCAGGACGCGCCGATGTCGGGGGTCGACCTGCCGGTGCCGCTGCTGGTGCGCATGGCGCGCGAGATCGAGATGGTGAGGCTGTTCAAGATCGAATGCGCGCAGGCGGCGGCCAAGCTGCGCGCGCTGATCGCCGCGGGCGGCGAGGCGATCGCGGCGCCGATGGACGGCGAGGAGGCGATCACCCTGCTGGCCGACCTGGACGCGGGCGCGACCGGGTCGATGACCTCGGCCATGATCCCCGACCAGATCAGGCCGGTGCTGGGCCTGTGGGCGCAGGGCGACCGCGCCGGCGCGACGGCGGCCTATGCCCGCGTCCTGCCGGCGGTGAACCACGAAAACCGCCAGTGCGGGTTCCGGGCCGCCAAGGCGGTGATGAAGGAAGGCGGCGTGATCGCGTCCGAGTTCTGCCGCCACCCGGTCCCGCCCCTGCATCCCGCGACGCGCGCGATGCTGCTGGACCTCGTCCGCCCGCTGGACCCCGTGGCGCTGCGGTGGGGACGGTGATGGCCGGCCTGCGGCTGCCCGCCCAAGGCTGCCTTGCCGGCCGCGTCTGGCGGCCCGGCATCGGCCCGGCGCTGGTCACCCTGCGCGGTCGCGCGGTGATCGACGTGACCTCGCCCGAGGCGCCGACGATGCGCGACCTGCTGGAAATGGACGACCCCGCCGGCTGGCTGGCGGCGCAGCCGGGCACGCCGGTCTGCGCGCTGGACGATCTGGCGGCAGCGGGGCCGGGATCGTCGCCCGGAGCGGACGACCTGCGCCTGCTGTCGCCCGCCGACCTGGCCGCGATCAAGGCCAGCGGCGTCACCTTCGCCGATTCCATGGTCGAACGGGTGATCGAGGAGCAGGCCGCGGGCAATCCCGATCTTGCCGCCGGCATCCGCGCCCGGATCGGCGCGGCCATTGGCGACAACCTGCGCGGCATCGTGCCCGGCTCGCCCCGCGCGGCCGAGGTCAAGCGCGCCCTGCAGGCCGAAGGCCTGTGGTCGCAGTATCTGGAGGTGGGCATCGGCCCTGATGCCGAGATCTTCACCAAGTGCCAGCCGATGGCCTCGGTCGGCTGGGGGGCGGACGTGGGCCTGCACCCGATCAGCCGCTGGAACAACCCGGAACCCGAGATCGTGCTGGCCTGCGACAGCCGCGGCCGCATCCGCGGCGCGACCCTGGGCAACGACGTCAACCTGCGCGACGTCGAGGGGCGCTCGGCCCTGCTGCTGGGCAAGGCCAAGGATAACAACGCATCCGCCGCCATCGGCCCGTTCATCCGGCTGTTCGACGACAGCTACGGCCTGGACGACGTGCGCCGGGCCGAACTGACCCTTCGCGTCGAGGGACCGGACGGGTTCGTGCTGGACGGCGCGTCGTCCATGGCGCGGATCAGCCGCGATCCGGCCGAGCTGGTGGCGCAGGCCTGCGCGCGCCACCACCAGTATCCCGACGGCTTCATGCTGTATCTGGGCACGCTGTTCGCGCCCACGCAGGACCGCGACGCGCCGGGGCAGGGGTTCACCCATCACGCCGGCGATGTCGTCACCATCGCCGAGGCGTCGCTGGGCGCGCTGGTCAACCGGGTGCGGCTTTCGACCGAGTGCCCGGAATGGACGTTCGGCGCGGGCGCGCTGATGCGCAACCTGGCCGGGCGGGGGCTGCTGGCATGACCGAGGCGCCGGTTCCGCTGGCGGCGCTGGATGCGTTCTGCCGGGCAGCGGTCCTGGCGGTGGGCGCCGATCAGGCGACCGCCGACGCCGCCACGCGGTCGATGATGCACGCCACGACGCATGGGGTGGACAGCCACGGCGTCCGGCTGCTGCCGCATTACCTGACCGCGCTGGACGGCGGCCGGCTGAACAAGACCCCTGATGTCCGCGTCGTGGCCAGGACGGGCGCGGTCGAGACGCTGGACGCCGACAACGCGCAGGGGGCGCTGGGCGCCTATCGCGGGATGGACCGCGCGGTGGCGCTGGCCCGGACCTTCGGCATCGGCGCCGTGGCGATCCGCAACACCTCGCATTTCGGCCCCGCCGGGGCCTATGCGGTCGAGGCGGCGCGGGCGGGTGTCATCGGCATCGCGCTGTGCAACTCGGACGCCTTTGTCCGGCTGCACGACGGGGCGTCGCGGTTCCACGGCACCAATCCCATCGCGATGGGCGTGCCGGTGGCCGGGCAGGACCCGTGGCTGCTGGACATGGCGACCAGCGCGATCCCCTACAACCGGGTCGAGTTGTATCGCAGCCTTGGCGTGGCGCTGCCCGAGGCCGCCGCCTCGGACGCGGGCGGCCGCGACACCACCGACGCGGCGCGCGCCGACATGCTGGCGCCCCTGGGCGCGGCCTTCGGGTTCAAGGGCGCGGCGCTGGCGGGCGTGGCCGAGATCCTGTCTGCGGTGCTGACGGGCATGCGGCTCAGCTTCGACATCGCGCCGATGGGGGGGCCGGATTTCGCCACGCCGCGCGGGATGGGCGCCTTTGTCATCGCCATCGACCCGCTGGCCTTTGTCGACCGGGCGACCTTTGACGACGGCATGCGCCGGTACCGCGACACGCTGCGCCAATCGCCCGCGCGCGACGGCGCGGCCGTCCTGGCGCCGGGCGACCGCGAATGGCAAGCCGGCCGCCGGCGCGCGGCCGAGGGCGTGGTGCTGGACCCCGCGACGCGCGCCGGTTTCGCCGACTGGGCGCGTCGGCTTGGGATCGCCGCGCCCTGGTGACGGAAAACGCTTGACGCCACGGCGGCCGGGCCGCTATCGAAAACTGGTCAGACCAATCTGGTATGCCAGAATCGCGGGGAGGCGATGCTGGCGTCACGCCGGATGGTTGGACCAAGGGGGGGTGTCATGTCGGACAGCGTGCAGACGCGCCGGGCCTATCGGCTGGTGGCCGACCAGGTCCTGGCCCTGATCGCGGCCGAGGGCCTGCGCCCCGGCGACCGGCTGCCGTCCGAACGCGACCTGGCCGACCGGCTGGCGGTGTCCCGGCCGGCGCTGCGCGAGGCGCTGATCGCGCTTGAGGTCGAGGGCCGTGTCGCCATCCGCATGGGGTCCGGCATCTATGTGGCGCCGCCGCGCGGCCCCGGCGTGCCGCTGACCGACGACGAGGGTCCGTTCGAGATCCTGCGCGCCCGCGCCATCGTCGAAAGCGCCCTGGCCGAGGAGGCCGCGCGCCGGATCACCCCCGCGATCATTGCCCGTCTGGACAGCAACCTGGACGAGATGGAGCGGGTGCTGACCGACCGGCCGCGCGCCATCGCGGTGGACGGCGCCTTTCACCTGATCGTCGCCGAAACGGTGGCCAACACGCTGCTGACAAGCTTTACGGCCGCGATCTTTGCCAAGCGCCTGTCGCCGCTGTTTGCGGGGCTGGCCACGCATTTCGAGGGCGTGGCGACCTGGCGGCAGGCGCTGGACGAGCATCGCCGCGTCCGCGACGCGCTGGCCGCCCGCGACCCTGCCGCCGCGCGCGAGGCGATGCGCCACCATCTCGACCAGTCGCAGCGCCGGTTCTCGGCAAGCTTCTCGGCGTCTGCGCCCGCGCAGGCGCCGCCGCCCGACCGCGATCCGCACCCCGTGCGCGACACGGGCTGACAGCACACAGAGATTCCAGGGAGGAGACCAGGATGAGCAAGACACGCTTCACGTCGCTGCTGGGGGCGGCCGTCATGGTGATGGCCGGCACGCTGGCCGCACAGGCGCAGACCGCGCTGAAATGGGCCCATGTCTACGAGACGTCCGAGCCGTTCCACACCGAATCGGTCTGGGCGGCCGAGGAGATCGCCAAGCGCACCGACGGGCGCTATACCGTCGAGGTGTTCCCGGCGTCGCAGCTGGGCAAGGAGGCCGACATCAACCAGGGCCTGAAGATGGGGACCGTGGACATCATCATCTCCGGCTCCAGCTTTGCCGCGCGCGAGCACAAGCCGATCGGCGTGACCTATTTTCCCTATATCTTCCGCGACGCGAACCATCTGCTGGCCTATGCCAAAAGCGACGTGTTCACGCGGTTGGCGCAGGGCTACGAGGAGGCGAGCGGCAACCACATCACCGCCGTGACCTATTACGGCACCCGCCACACCACGACCTCGGACAAGCAGATCAAGACCTGCGCCGACATGGCGGGGCTGAAGATCCGGGTGCCCGACGTGCCGGCCTATCTGGCGATGCCGCGCGCCTGCGGGGCCAACACCAGCCCGATCGCCTTTGCCGAGGTCTATCTGGCGCTGCAGAACGGCACGGTCGAGGGGCAGGAAAACCCCCTGACCACCATCGACGCCAAGAAGTTCTACGAGGTGCAGAAGCACATCGCGCTGACCGGCCACATCGTGGATCATCTGAACACGGTGGTGTCCAAGCAGCTGTGGTCCAGCCTGTCGGACGCCGACAAGCAGATCTTCTCGGAGGTGATGCTTGAGGCCGCCGAGCGCGCGACCCGCATCGTGCAGGAGCGCGAGGCCGCGCTGGTCGAGGACTTCAGGTCCCGCGGCCTGACCGTGACCGAGGTGGACAAGGCCGACTTCGAGAAGACCGTGCTGGAAAAGGTGACGTTCGAAGAGTTCGGCTATGAAAAGTCCGACTGGGAGGCGATCCGCGCCATCCAGTAAGGCGCGCGCCCCGATCCCGCCCGGGGCCGGCCGCCGGCCCCGGAGCCCTGTCGCCTGCACCCCCACCGGAGCCCTTCAGATGGACAACCCGCACCAGGCGCCCATCAGCGTCGAGGAAATGGCCCATGCCTTCGAGGACCACGCCGAAGAGGTGGACCTGTCGGGCCACGGCATCGAGGACTGGCTGACCCTGATCCTGTTCTGGGGGATGGCGCTGTGCGTGTTCCTGCAGTTCTTCACCCGCTATGCGCTGAACAACAGCCTGGCCTGGACCGAGGAGATCGCGGCCAACCTGCTGGTCGTCATCGTGTTCCTGGGATCGGCCATGTGCGTGCGTCTGGGCCGCCACATTGCGGTGGACCTGCTCTATCGGTTCCTGCCGCGCCCGGTGCGCCGGCCGCTGGAACTGGCCGTAGACGTGCTGTGCATCGCCTTCTTCGCCTATATGGCGTGGCTTTACTGGCGATACATCGACGTGGTCGGGGCCGAGCGGATGGTCACCATCGACCTGCCGCGCGGTATCGTCTTCTACACCGTTTTCGCCGCTTTCGTGCTGATGGCCCTGCGCGGCTTGCAGAACCTGTATCATGACCTGACCGGCAAACGCTCGGTCCGCGAGATCGCGGACGACGTCGGCCCGACCGGAGTTTGACCCCATGCTGGTCCTGATCGGATCCTTTCTTGCGCTGATGATCCTCGGCGTGCCGGTCGCGGTGTCGATGGCCGTCGCCTCGCTGGCGTATCTGGCCATCTTCGACGTGGCCCCCGACATCGTCGCGGCCCAGCGGATGATCGCGGGGGTGGAAAGCTTTCCGCTGATCGCGGTGCCGTTCTTCATCCTGGCCGGCAACCTGATGAACATCGCGGGCGTCACGGGCCGCATCTATCACTTTGCCCTGTCGCTGGTCGGCTGGATGAAGGGCGGGCTGGCGCAGGTCAACATCATCGGCTCGGTCGTGTTTTCCGGCATGTCGGGGACGGCGCTGGCCGACGCCGCCGGCATCGGCACCATCGAGATCAAGGCGATGCGCGACCACGGCTATCCGGTCGAGGCCGCGGTGGGCGTCACCGCGGCGTCCGCCACGCTGGGCCCGATCTTTCCGCCGTCGCTGCCCTTCGTCATCTACGGGATGATGGCCAACGCCTCGATCGGGGCGCTGTTCATGGCCGGCGTCATTCCCGGCGTGGTGATGACCTCGCTGATGATGCTGACCGTCTATGTGTTCGCGCGCCGCAACGGCTGGGGATCGGACACCCCCTTCGACGTGCGCCAGCTTCTGGGCGCGGGGCTGGAGGTTCTGGTGGTCCTGTGCTTTCCGCTGGCCGTCTGGCTGCTGGCGATGCTGGGCCTGTCGATCAACCTTGCGGTGATGGTGGCGCTGCTGGGGCTGATCGCGCTGGACTATCACTTCGACTGGCACGCGGTGATGGCGCTGATGGCGCCGGTGCTGCTGATCGGCGGCATGACCATGGGCTGGTTCACGCCGACCGAGGCGGCGGTTGCGGCCGTGCTGTGGTCGTTGTTCCTCGGGCTGGTGCGGTATCGCACGATGACCTTCCGGTCGCTGGCCAAGGCCTCGTTCGACACGATCGAGACGACGGCGGCCGTGCTGTTCATCGTCACCGCCGCCTCGATCTTTGCGTGGCTGCTGACGGTCAGCCAGGCCGCGCAGGTGTTCGCCGACGCCATGTTCGCGCTGACCGACAACTGGTGGACCTTCCTGATCATCGTCAACATCCTGCTGCTGGTCGTGGGCGCGTTCCTGGATACGATCGCCGCGATCTCGATCCTGGTGCCGATCCTGATGCCGGTCGCGGCGCGCTATGGCGTCGATCCGGTGCATCTGGGGGTGATCCTGACGCTGAACCTGATGATCGGTCTGCTGACCCCGCCGGTCGGCATGGTGCTGTTCGTGCTGGCCCGCATCTCGAAGATGTCGGTCGAGCGGACGGCGCTGGCGATCCTGCCGTGGATGCTGCCGCTGTTCGTCGCGCTGCTGCTGATCACCTTCATCCCGGCGCTGACCATGTGGCTGCCGACGCAGCTTGGCCTGATCCGCTAGAGATAAGGAGCCGTCCGATGCAGACCCGTGTCGCCCGCCTGCACGCCGCCCGTGACCTGCGCGTCGAAACTGCCGACGTCGCCGCCCCTGGGCCGGGGCAGGTGCTGCTGCGGATGGCCGCGGGCGGCATATGCGGGTCGGACCTTCACTATTATCAGGACGGCGGCTTCGGTCCCGTCCGGGTGCGCGAGCCGATCATCTCGGGCCACGAGGCGTCGGGCCGGATCGAGGCCCTGGGCGAGGGCGCCGCGGGGCCGGCACCGGGCACGCTGGTCGCCGTGAACCCGTCCCAGCCCTGCGGCGACTGCGACTACTGCCGCCGCGGCCAGCCCATCCACTGTCTTGACATGCAGTTCATGGGCAGCGCGATGCGCCTGCCCCACGCGCAGGGGATGTTCCGCGACCTGCTGGTGGTGCCGGCAGCCCAGGTCCATGCCTTTCCCGCCGGGACAACCCCGGCCGAGGCCGCCTGTGCCGAGCCGCTGGCCGTCTGCCTGCACGCCGTGGCGCAGGCCACGGACCTTGTGGGCGACCTTGCGGGGCTGCGGGTGATGGTGACGGGGGCGGGGCCGATCGGGCTGCTGGTGCTGGCGGCCGTCCGGCAGGCAGGCGCGCGCGACGTGATCGTGACCGACCTGGCCGACGCCGCGCTGGACCGCGCCCGCGCGATGGGGGCGGCAGCCACGATCAACGTCGCCACCGACGCCGACGCGCTGGAGCCGTTGACCGACGGCAAGGGCCAGGTCGATCTGATCTTCGATTGTTCGGCCGCCGCCCCCGCGCTGCGGACCGCCTTTGCCGCGATCCGCCCGCGCGGCACCATCATCCAGGTCGGCGTGACCGGCGACATGACCATCCCGCTGAATGCGCTGGTCGGCAAGGAAATCACATGGCGCGGGTCGCAGCGGTTCCATGCCGAATTCGCCGATGCCGTGCGCCTGATCGGCAGCCGAGCCATCGACGTGCGCCCGATCATCAGCCACAGCCTGCCCCTGGAACGCGCCGCCGAGGCGTTCGACCTGGCAGGCGACCGCAGCACCGCCTGCAAGGTTCAACTGACATTCGCCGACTGACGGAGACAGACCGATGAAACATACCTGGCGCTGGTTCGGGCCGGTCGACCGCGTGACCGTGACCGACGCGATGCAGGCGGGGGCCGAGGGCATCGTGACCGCCCTGCACCACATCCCCACCGGCGCAGTCTGGCCGGTCGAGGAAATCCGCCGCCGTCAGGACGAGGTCGCGGCCGGCGGGCTGGTCTGGGACGTGGTCGAAAGCGTCCCGGTGTCCGAGGCCATCAAGACCCAGAGCGGCGACTGGCGGGACCATGTGGCGAACTGGTCCGAGACGCTGCGCCGGCTTGCCGACTGCGGGATCGCAACCGTCTGCTACAACTTCATGCCGGTGCTGGACTGGACCCGCACCGACCTGCGCTGGGAAACCCGGCAGCGGGCGCGGGCGATGCGGTTCGAGCTTGGCGATTTCGTGGCGTTCGACCTTCACATCCTCGGTCGGGCGGATGCGGCCGGCGACTATCCCGCGGCGCTGGTGGACGATGCCGCGCGCCGTTTCGCGGCGATGTCCGACGACCGGATCGCGGAGCTGGGCCGCAACATCGGCGCGGGGCTTCCCGGTTCGGCGGACGGCTATTCGCTGGACCAGCTGCGCGAGCGGCTGGACAGCTATCGCGGCATCGACGCGGCCCGCCTGCGCGGGCATCTGGTCGATTTCCTGTCCCAGGTCGTGCCGGTCGCGCAATCCGTCGGCATCAACCTGTGCGCCCATCCCGACGATCCGCCCTGGCCGCTGCTGGGCCTGCCGCGCGTCCTGTCCACCGAGGCGGATTACGCCCATGTGCTGGACCAGGTGGACAGCCCTGCCAACGGCGTGACGCTGTGCAGCGGCTCGCTGGGCGCGCGCGCGGACAACGACCTGCCCGGCATGGCGCGCCGCTTTGCCGACCGTATCCATTTCGTCCATCTGCGCAACGTGACGCGCGAGACGGACGAACTGCCTTGCACGTTCTTCGAGGACGAGCATCTGGAGGGCGGCACCGACATGGTCGAGCTGATCGCGGCCCTGCTGGCCGAGGAATCGCGCCGGCGGGCCGAGGGCCGCGCCGACCACCGCATCCCGATGCGCCCCGACCACGGGCAGGAAATCCTGGACGACCTGAGCCGCGGCGCGCAGCCGGGCTATCCGGCGATCGGGCGGCTGAAGGGGCTGGCGGAACTGCGCGGGATCGAACGGGCGCTGTCCCACCCGCGGCTGGGGGCGGTCGCATGACCCGGCTGTCCGCCGCGACGGCGTTGCCGCAGGGCGTCTCGGGGCCGGGGTTCGACCGCGCCGCGCTGACGCCGGGCATTCTGCATCTGGGGCTGGGGGCGTTCCATCGCGCCCATCAGGCGGTCTTCACCCAGGCCGCGCTGGACCACCGCTTCGGACCCTGGGGGATCGTCGCGGTCAACCTGCGCTCGGCCGGGCCGGTGCGCGATCTGGTGGCACAGGACCATCTGTTCAGCGTCGTGACCCGCGGCGCCGACGGCGACCGCGCGCAGGTCGTCGGCGCCACCGTCGAGGCGATCGCCGCTGCCGAACAGCCGGGCCGCGTGCTGGACCGGCTGGCCGATCCCGTGATCCGCATCGTGACGCTGACCGTCACCGAAAAGGCCTATGGGCTGGACCCGGCGACGGGCGGGCTGGACACGGGCCATCCCGCTGTCGCGGCCGATCTGGCCGATCCGACCCATCCGACCGGCGCCGTAGGCTTTATCGTCGAGGGGCTGGCGCGGCGGCGTGCGGCCGGCGTGGCCCCCTTTACGGTGCTGTCCTGCGACAACCTGCCGGCGAACGGCCGCGTCGTGGCCCGGCTGGTGACGCAGATGGCGGCCCGCCGCGACCCCGCGCTGGCCGACTGGATCGCGGCGCAGGTCGCGTTTCCGTCCAGCATGGTGGACCGCATCGTGCCCGCCGCCACCGACCACACCCGCGCCCGCGCCGCCGCCCTGATCGGGGCCGAGGACGTGCTGGCGGTCGAGACCGAGCCGTTCCTGCAATGGGTGATCGAGGACCGCTTTCCGACCGGCCGCCCGGACTGGGACGCTGTCGGGGCGGTCATGGTGGCCGATGTCGAGCCCTATGAGAAGATGAAGCTGCGGCTGCTGAACGGCACCCACACGCTGATCGCGCATCTGGGCATCCTGCATGGGCTGGAGCATGTGCGCGACGTCATGGCGCGCCCGGACCTGGCGCAGGCGGCGCAGGCGCATATGGCGGCAGCGGCGCGGACGCTGGACCCGGTGCCGGGGATCGACCTGGACGCCTATCAGGACCAGCTGATCGCGCGCTTCGCCAACCCTGCCATCGCCCATCGCACCATCCAGATCGCCATGGATTCCACTCAGAAGCTGCCGCAGCGCATCTTTGCCCCGGCGGCCGATGCGCTGGCGGCCGGCGACGACGGCGACGCCTTTGCGCGCGCCACCGCCGCCTGGATCGCCGCCCTGGCACTGCGCGGCGACGCCGACGACCCGCGCCGGGACGAGCTGATGGCCGCGGTCCGTGCGATGGCGCCCGGCGATCCCTCGGCCCCGTTCATGGCGCTGCCGGGGCTGGTTCCGCCCGCCCTGGCCGAAAACCGGGACTGGCGCGACCGCGTCAACGCGGCCCTTGCCGCATTCAAGGGGGACGCCGCATGAAGGCGCTGATCTGCCAGGAACCGGGCCAGCTGGCCCTGATCGACCGTCCCGACCCGGTGCGCGGCCCCGGCGAGGTCATCGTCCGCATCCGCCATGTCGGCGTCTGCGGCACGGATTTCCACATCCTGACCGGCAAGCACCCGTTCCTGGACTATCCGCGCGTCATGGGCCACGAGCTGTCGGGCACCATCGAGGACGCAGGCGAGGACAGCGACCTGTCGCCGGGCGATCCGGTCTACATCGTGCCCTATCTGGCCTGCGGGAATTGCCAGGCCTGCCGCATCGGGCTGACCAACGCCTGCCGCACCATCCGCGTGCTGGGCGTTCACACCGACGGCGGCATGGCGGAACGGATCGCGGTGCCGCGCGGCAACGTGGTGCCGACCGGCGGGCTGCCGTTGGCGCAGGCCGCGATGATCGAGTTCCTCGCCATCGGCGCGCATGGGGTCAAGCGGGGCGGGATCGCGCCGGACGACCGGGTGCTGGTGACGGGCGCGGGGCCGATCGGGCTCGGGGCCGCGATCTTTGCCAAGGCGCGGGGGGCCCATGTCACGGTGATGGACATACGCGCCGACCGTCTGGACTTTGCCGCCGCGGCGCTGGGTGCGGACGCGGTGCTGACCGCCAACGCGGGGGCCGAGGACGAGGCCATGCGCCGGACCGGCGGGGACGGCTTCGACGTGGTGATCGACGCCACCGGCGCCGCCGTTCCCATCGAGCGCGGCTTCGGCTTTCTGGCGCATGGGGCGCGCTATGTGCTGCTGTCGGTGGTGCGCCAGGACATCCGCTTTTCGGACCCCGAGTTCCACAAGCGCGAGGCGACCCTGCTGGCCAGCCGCAACGCCCAGGCCGACGACTTTGCCGAGGTGGTGCGCCTGATGCAGGCCGGGGCGGTGCCGGTGCAGGCGCTGAACACCCACCGCGGCCCTTTGGCCGAGGGCGCCGCGCTGCTGCCCGACTGGGCCCGGCCCGAGGCGGGCGTCATCAAGGCCATCCTGGACGTCTGAGGAGCGCGCCATGGGCACCACCATCACCGGCCTGCGGACGATCGACCTGCGGTTTCCGACCAGCGCGGCCCTGGACGGGTCGGACGCGATGAACCCCGACCCGGACTATTCCGCGGCCTATGTGATCCTCGACACCGACGGGCCGCACCAGGGCCATGGCCTGACCTTCACCATCGGGCGCGGCAACGACATCTGCGTGGCCGCGATCCAGGCGATGCGGCATCTGGTCGTCGGCCTGGACATGGACTGGATCACCGCCGACATGGGCCGGTTCTGGCGCCACGTGACCGGCGACAGCCAGCTGCGCTGGATCGGGCCGGACAAGGGGGCGATGGCGCTGGCGACGGGCGCGGTCGTCAATGCGGTCTGGGACCTGTGGGGCAAGCAGGCCGGCAAGCCGGTCTGGCGGCTGGTCGCCGACATGACGCCCGCCGAACTGGTCCGCTGCATCGACTTCCGCTATCTGACCGACTGCATCACGCCCGAATGGGCGCTGGATTTCCTGACCCGGCAGGCCCACGGCAAGGACGCCCGGATCGCCACGCTGATGGGCGAGGGCTATCCCTGCTACACGACCTCGGCCGGGTGGCTGGGCTATGACGATGCCAAGCTGGCCCGCCTGTGCCGGCAGGCCGTGGACGCCGGATTCCGCCACGTCAAGCTGAAGGTCGGCCGCGACCCGGCCGACGACATCCGCCGCCTGACCATCGCCCGCGAGGCGGTCGGCCCGGACGTGCGCCTGATGATCGACGCCAACCAGATCTGGGAGGTGGACGAGGCCATCGCCCGCGTGCGCGACCTGGCGTTCTGCGACCCGTGGTTCATCGAGGAGCCGACCAGCCCCGACGACATCGCCGGCCACGCCCGCATCCGCGCGGGCGTCGCCCCCGTCCAGGTGGCGGCCGGCGAGATGTGCCAGAACCGCATCCTGTTCAAGCAGTTCATCATGCAGGGTGCCATCGACGTGGTGCAGATCGACGCAGCCCGCGTCGGCGGACTGAACGAGAACCTGGCGGTCCTGCTGATGGCGGCGAAATACGGGCTGCCGGTCTGCCCGCACGCGGGCGGCGTGGGCCTGTGCGAATACGTCCAGCATCTGTCGATGATCGATTTCCTGTGCGTCGCCGGCACGCGCGAGGGGCGGGTGGCCGAATACGTCGATCACCTGCACGAGCATTTCCTGGACCCGGTGCGGGTCGCGGGGGCGGCGTACATGCCGCCGGCGCGGCCCGGCTTTTCGATCGAGATGCGGCCCGAGACGCTGCGCGACTTCGCCTTTCCGGGCCAGGGCGGGCCGCCCCATCCCTAAGGCAGCCGGTCCAGCAGCTTGTCCACGGTCGCCGGAAAGTCACGCACGCGGATGGCGGTCGCGGTGTGGATCGCGTTCACGATGGCGCCTGCCGTGCCGCAGCAGGCCAGCTCGCCGATGCCCTTGGCCTGCATAGGGTTTGCGTGCGCGTCCCGGTCGGGTCCAGGCCTCCTGAGTGACGGAGACCAGCACTGTCTCCGAGGTCCGGCGCGGCTCCAGGTGGCCGAAGAAATACGACCCCTGCCGCAGCTTCGGCACCCGCAGGTTCAGCGCCCCGGGGCGGGTCCTGAGTTCGCGGTCGCGGTCGCCGTTGCGGCCCGGGTCTGCCGGCCATCGCCGCGCTCGTAGCGCCCCGCGCCGATCATGCCCTCGACGTCATGCTCCCTCAGCGTCTGGATCACCACCTCGGTCACGGCGCAAAGGAAGTCGCCCTCATCGTGCTGTCGCAACAGTTCGATCAGGGTCATGCCGGACCTTCTCCCGGAAGGTCGCCTTGAGCGACAGTATCCGCGCTGCTGCCGAGAGCAGGATCAGCCCAAGGTCCTGATGGCCTCAGGCGAAAAAGGCGCTCGGGCCGCAGAGCAGGGGCAACCGATCGGCTTGCTCCCGAGCAGCGGCAGGCCGGCGCAAAGGCCGGCCTGCTTCACGAACCCTCAGGGGAGAGGGTCGGTCACTCGTAGATGTGGACGATTTGCCGGCTTTGCGGATCGACCAGGACCGGCTGCTCGTTGACATAGACATAGCCATACTGGGCATCCGGAATGGTCTGGATCTGCACCGCCTCGGGCACAGGCGCTCCGACCGCGACATCCCCGTCGATGACCACGGACTCGGTCTTGTGCTCCATGACATAGGTTCTTGTCGCCGGGGTCAGGGCGTCTTCGCTGACATCGCCGATGACGGCACCCGCCACGCCCCCGACGACTGCGCCGATAGGCCCGCCTACAGCGGCTCCGGCAAGGGCCCCCGAGGCGGCCCCGCCTGCCGCACCACCGCCGGTGGTCGCAGGATCGGTCTGGACTTCAGTGACGGCAGGGGTCGTTTCGGTGACGACCGTAGTCTGTGCAAAGGCAGAGCCCGCGACAAGCGCGGCAACGACAGACGTGGCAGACAAAATCGGTTTCATCTCTGATCTCCGTATTGATGATCAGGCAGACAAATCCTTTTGAGAGCCCGGAGTTCCGTCGTTCTCTCGTCCATCCCGGTTTCTTGATAATTCGGGTAAATGAGAGCCGGACCCAGGGATCTGACAGGAAGATCCTTGTACAAGCCTTTCATGCTTGGCCGATGACCTGCCTCTCGGAACGTACTTCGATCTGATGTAGAGCTTGCTTCATGACTGCCCTGCCTGCCAACTTTGGACCGCCCGAGGCTGGAGTTTTCGGGCTTTGTCACGACGGCGGGCTGGTGAAACCGTCGGGAACATGCAGTGTGCTCGGGACTTTGTAGGCGATGGCGCTATGGGGTCGATCGTCATTGTAGTGTCTTCGCCAATTCTCCAGTTTTTCGGCCGCATCGGCAAGGCTCATGAACCAGTGAGCGTTCAGGCATTCGGATCTGAGCTTGGCTCGTTGAACGCTTCGATGAAGCCATTGTCGGTCGCCTTTCCGGGACGCGAGAAGTCCAGGGTGACCTGCCTGGCGCAAGCCCACAGGTCGAGGTCGCGCGAGATGAACTCGCTGCCATTGTCCACCCTGATCGTCTTCGGATAGCCGACCTTTCGGCAGATCCGTTCGCGCGTCTGGACCACATCTTGCCCGCGATACTGGAGCCTGACATCCGTCGCCGGACAGAACCGGCGCTCGACGGCCTCGAGCAGGAGGTCGCGGATCTCGGACCCGCTGATCCCGGCATTGACCACGGCCCGGCCCGGACAATGATGTCGCGGTCGCGGGCGTCGATGATGAAGGAGCCACGGGCGATGTCCCCGTTCCGAGCCGGGTGAACGCGAACCCAAGCGCCCTTCCCCGTCAAAGCCTTCCCGCGCCAGCACCAGCGTCTTTTTGCCGAAGCGGTCATTTATGGCCATCGAGCACGTCGGTCAGACGCGCATTGCGCGGCCGGTCAGGCTGGAACAGCAAGGCCGGCCGGTCTGCCTCGGGCAGCAGGTCGTCCAGGACCACGCCCGCTTTGGTATGGCCGCAGCCGTTGCCACATGGATCGCCGCGCCAGCTTCGGCGCGCCGCGGCAACGGCGGCGTCCACCAGATCGAAGGTATGGTTGGACATGGGTGAGAGCCGCACACCACCCTGAAGCACAGGGCCAACCAGCGTCAGCCCGACCGATCAAGGAGCCTCTCTGCAAGCGGCAAATCCCGTCCCTCTGCGCAGGAGACCTGTTCCTGGCTGACAGCTAGCTGACGTATCTGCCACGCCAGCTTCAGATGGCTGTCAGCGTCCAGGCGCAAGAACAGCAGACAGGCTTTCGTGCCAAATTCATGTGCAGGGGGAGCCGAAGAGAAGGAGGGTAATCATGCGATCCATGCTGTTTTCGGCCACGGTGCTTGCGATCGGCGTCCTTGCGTCGGGTGCGCTCGCCCGTGACGTCGCTGGCTCACCTGGCCCAGATATGTTGCGCGGCACGCCGGAGGCTGACCACATGACCGGGCTTGCGGGACACGACGAGCTCCTCGGCTTCGGAGGTGACGACCTGATGGAGGGGCAGGAAGGTTCCGACGAGCTCTTCGGTGGAGCGGGAAACGACACGCTGGACGGGAACGTCGGCGACGATTACCTCGACGGGCGCAGTGGTGACGACACATTGACCGGCGGACCGGGCAAGGACGTGTTCGCCTTCTATGCGCAGGAGACCGGAAAGGCACTCGACAGCGGCAGCGACACCATCACCGATTTCAACAGCGCCGAAGATGTGATCCTGCTGGATCGGTTCACGACCGAAGAGGTGCAGATGCGAACGGAGGGTGCCGACATGGTGGTCGAGGTGCCGGGCCGGATCCGGGTCACGCTGCGCGGCGTCTCCGAGGTCGGGACCGAGCATCTCCGCTTCAGGTGAGGCCAGCGTCTGCGAACAGGATACGGGCTGCACAGATCATCAGGCCTGACCGGCTGCCGGTTTGGCGGCCAGCAGATCACGCGAGCATGGCCGGAGGGGGTCATCACATCATAGGAGACCCGTTCGACCTTCATTTCAGGTCGGGTGAAGCACGCGTATCGCACTCTCGCAACCGGCCGGACCCCGCTTTTTCCTGTTTCGACACCCGTGTGTACCCACTGCCTACTCCTGCAGCACGTTATGGGCCCACGCCCCGCCAGTCAACTATCAGGCGAGTATTGCTCCCAAGTCGCTCAGCCCCTCAACAGCGAGACCCGCCCGTGCGTCATAGAGCGACGGCGCCTCGAGAAGCGCGAACTGCTCGTCGAAACGATCGCGCCGCCACCAGACCAGCACTCCCGCCTCCCATAGCGCGCGCCAGAGCCCGAAGGGCACATTGACTGTGAAGGGTTGAAAGGCCCGCGCCGCAGTTCCAGGCGAGCCCCACTGGAGCTCGTCCAGACGTGTCTGGGCCACCCCATAGTCCCCGTCGCGCACAATCACGGCCTTCTGCTCTTCGCCGATCAGGCGGAAGGCGCGTTCGATGTCCTCGAAGGGGCAGGCCAAGCCTGCCTTTTCGATGGCACGCAGGATGCCGCGGACCTTTGCCGTCTCTCCCACCTCGGCGCTGTCGAGCGCCTCATCGCCCCAGGAATGCCAGAGCGTCCCGAAGTAGTCCGCGACGGCCTCGGGCGACAGCGGGTCATCGGGGAACCGCTGCAGCACCTCACGGCCCTTGGCTGCTTAATCCTCGACAACGGGTGGGGCGGGATGCTCCGACCTGAACACCAGCAGCTCACCCAACCTTTCCATCCACCTTTCCATCCTCCCCTCCCGGTTGCATCGCCCGGCGGCCTGCGCGAGCGAGTCGATGCCGGCCGCCGCGTGCATCACCAGCGGAAAGTCCACGTCCACGCCAGCCTCCACCAGCGAGGTCGAGACGAGGCGGACCGGCTGTCCGGCCTTCAGCCGCTCGCGCACCAGCGCGAGCACCTGCCGACGGTGCGCCGCGGTCATCAGCGTGCTCAGATGTGTCGCGCCCTCTGTCAGGGCCACCGCATCGAAAAGCCGCCTCGCTTGCCTCCGGTTGTCCACGATGAGCAGCGCCTGACGGGCTGCGCGAAGCCGCGCCGCCACCTCCCCGTCACTTTGCGGACCGAGGTCGCGCACCCGCACGCGTCTGAGCGCCGCATGGAGCAGTGACGGATCCGGCGCGAGCTCTCGCGCGCCCTTCAGCGCCTCGGGCGCCCTGAACCCGGCCTCGACCGTCAGCGCGGGCTGCGTCGCGGTGCAGAGGATGACGGTGGCGCCGTAGCCCTCCGCCAGCTCCGTCAGCGCCGCGCGACAGGGCCGCAGGAAGCCGCGCGGCATCGTCTGCGCTTCGTCCACGACGATCACAGCGTGCGCGAGCGAGGGCAGCTTGCGGCAGCGTTTCTTGCGCGCGGCAAAGAGGCTCTTGAAGAACTGCACGGCCGTGGTGACGACCACCGGCGAGTCCCAGCTTGCCCCCGCCACCCGGCGTTGCTCGCGCTCGCTTTCGTCCTCCCGGCCCGGATCGAAGGCCGAGTGATGCTCCAGTACAGTCTCCTCGCCCAGAACGCGCCGGAACACCTCTGCCGTCTGCTCGACGATCGAGGTGAAGGGCGCGACATGAACGAGCCGCGTCATACCATGTGCCATGGCGTGGTCGATTGCGAAGCCGAGTGACGCCAGTGTCTTGCCGCCGCCTGTGGGCACCGTGAGAGTGAACAGCCCCGGCCTCTCCGCCGCCATGTCGCGGACATGGGCGAGCACCCGTGCGCGGACGGCGTTCACCGGCCCGTCGGCGGCGAGGCCCGCGACATGGCGGTCGAACGCGTCCCGCATCGTGGGCGCAAGCGCGGTGGGTCGGGGCAGTGCCTCCGCCAGCCCCAGTGCCTCGCTCTGCCAAGCGGCGGTCTCGCGATCGTCGGCATTCGTTAGGCAGCCATAAAGGAACCGCACGAGAAACTGCGCTCGAAAGGAAAGCCGCGCCCGATCTGGCCCGCAGTTGATGAGCCTCTCGGGAGGAAGGGGGGTTACCAGGGTTAGCCAGTCTGGCGGGTCGAGCCGCTCGGCCGAGGCGATCCGCTGCGCGAGCCGGGCGGGATTGGGCAGGCGACCATGGTGGCCAGCGACAGTGCCGGCGAGCATGCCGCCGAAGGCGCCGCCTCGCTCCTGCAGGAGACGCGCGCCCTCACCCGAGTGGGAGACATCCATCCGGCTCCCCCTCAGGCGCGCCTGAAAGGCCGGCTTGATCTTGCCGATGTCGTGGACCAGACCGAGAAGCCGTCCACACTCTGCCAATCCCGCCATGTCGGCCCGCCGCGCTGCGCCGTCGGCAACCCGTTCAGCGTGCTGCCGGAGGGTCTCCCATCCGATTTCAGGTCGACCGGGCAGGCTGTGGGCATAGATGGGCATGGTGAGACCAAGGCATATTGGCATGTACTCGCACGCCGCGCCACATGGTTGGCGTAGTCGCAGGACCATATTCCTGTCAGACAGTCGGTTTATGGCGGGTTCCAAGTTGGTTCTTTGACCTCTGACAGCACGTGATTGCCGCTGCTGGCCACTTATGATCACAGGCGCTGGGCTGAGCCCGAGCACCCTGACGATCTCGGTGCGTTCTTGCCTGAGTGCGGTATCAGTCCAAGCCGGAGAGCAGGGTGACCTGCCCAGAAGAACTTGAACTCAACCCTCGGTGGTGTCATGTGCCCGCAACCAACACTGTTTCTTCAATCAGTGCTTTCGTCACCTGCCTCGGCGGGTGCTTTGGCATGTCTGGCCGCAGGCGCCTGCCTGAGCGGCCGTCCGGTCCCTAGGCAGAGCAGACCCGCCAGCGCCCCCTGCACGTCGATGGCCAGCTGGGGACCGCCGTCCTAATCCACGACCGGCACCAGCACGATCGTCTCCACCAGCGCCCACAGCGCGTCCTTCGCGTCCTCGGCACCGGCTGACCTGCCACGGGTCTTTCATCCAGCCGCGACCGGAGCCCTCTGGCTGTTTACGCCTGGTGGCACGGGGTGAGCAATCGCCCGGCGCGCGGAACTCGCATCGCGTGCAGCGGGGCGAACCCTGCGGGGGGTCTGGTAGCCAAGGGCTGGATGCGGCCGCGCGGTGTCGCAGTCGGTGACCCAGGCCGCGATGAGTTCGCGGGCGTGGACGAGGTTTCGAAACCGGGTCTCGTTGAGGAATTCATCCCGCATCCGGCCGTTGAAGCTCTCCACGAAACCGTGTCTCGCATGGGCTTGCCCGGCGCGATGTAGTGCCATTCGATCCTGTTCTCGGCGCACCCTTTGAGAATGGCGTTCGAGGTCAGTTCCGTCCCATTGTCAGAAACGATCAGGCGGGGCTTGCCGCGCCGCTCGATCAGCGCCGTCAATTCCTGGGCCACGCGGCGGCCCGAGATCGACGTGTCAGGGATGGCTGCCAGGCACTCCCGGGTGACATCATCGACCACGTTAAGCACCCCGAAGCGCTGGCCGTTGGCGAACTGGTCATGGACGAAATCGAGCGACCAGCGGGCATGGGCCCGCGTCTCGACCAGGATCGGGGCCCGTGTGCCGATCGCCCTGCGGCGCGCTGCGTTTACGGACGGTTAACCCTTCCGCGCGGTAGAGCCGGTAGATGCGATTGATCCCCGAAGGCTCCCCCTCGGGCCGCAGCAGCACGAACAGGCGCCGGTAGCCGAACCGGCGCCGCTCATTGGCCAGATCCCGCAGCCGCCGGCGCAGGGTCGTTCCGCGGCGCGCTGCGGCTGGTAGCGGACCATCCTGCGATCCGCCCCTGAAATCCGGCACGCCCGTGCTGCGCTGCAAACAGGCCACTGGACCGTTTGCTTCACGCTTGCACTTCCGACAGACCCAACTGGGCCTTCTGATGCGCTCACGGCGGGCCAATCGGCGGGAGAACAGTCCCCCGGACTGTCTTCTGAGCCGCCTCATCACCACTTTCTTGACAGCAGCTCCTTCATCGCCGCCATGTCGAGCATCTGCTCGGCCAGCAGCGTCTTGAGCTTCGCGTTGCTCGCCTGCTCTCTCGGACCAGTGGCGTTCACAGGCTCACTCCTCCAGCGCCTTCAGCCGCTTCGCCTCGGGCACCGTCATGCCGGAATACTTCGCGGTCGTGTCGCGAATGTGGTGGAAATTGCCTGGCGGCTCGCTCCGGGCATGTGAAGCTGGCTCCGATCAGGCGGCGAGGTCAAGTGGCATCGGTTGGAGGGGCTGAGTGAGGGTTTCCCAGCCGTCGACCTTGCGCATCTGGATCTGCCCTGAGGCCAGGAGCGCCCAGAGCAACATCGGCACGGTTTC
>NZ_QLUV01000019.1 GCF_003286075.1 Paracoccus endophyticus
AACTCGTCCAGCAGTTCGTTGGAAATCGTCATCGTCCTTGCTCCTCTCAGGAAGCATGGACCAGATCAGCGATACACAGAAGATCGGACACTCTCGGCCCGGTCAACGTCGATGATTAAGACTTCCTTTATAGCTCAATCCTCCTGACTCTGTCGGGACCACAGGGGCACCACCGCCGTCGGGAGGGGCTACCCAACCCGTGATCAACGCCCATCTCCCAACTTGCCGCGAAGCTCTCGCCGCTCCTTGTGGGCCGAATTCCGTAGGCTCATCTTCTTTCTGTCGTCGTCTCGTCACCCAGGAGCAGGCCGCGGACCAGTCGCTTCTGCGCCTCGCTGTCGGGGTAGACCTCGGACGGATACCCGAGCGACACGTTGATCAGCCGTGTGGCGGTCGCGCCTTGGCCGATGCACGCGCCGAGGAGCCGGTGGGTATGCCCGAAGAACCAGGCGTCAGGATGGTGACGCCGGATGAAGCCGTCGAGGTTGGAGGCAAAGCCGGCCGACAGGCTGTCGATGGATCCGGCCACCTCGGGGTGCGGCGCGTGGTGGGTGACGACGATGGTGCGGCCAGCGTAGCGCTTGCCAAGCTCGCTCTCCAGCCAGAGCAGATGGTCGTGGTGGAGATCGAGGGTGTCCGACGGGTCGATCGGCAGGCGGTCGGGCCCGATGGTGATGCGGTCGTAATCCGCAAGGCCATCCTGCACCGCTCGCATGGCGCCGATCAGGTCGCCGCTCAGGCGGAAGTCGGTCCACAGCGTGCAGCAGAGGAACCGGTGACCATCCAGTTCGATGACGCGCTTCTGGGCGAAGTTCACGCCGCAGCCTTCGGCGATCCGGCGCAGGCCCTCGTCATCGTCGAACCGCCAGCCATAGTAGTCGTGGTTGCCGGGGATCACCCAGACCTTGCCCGGGTCGATGACATGCTTCAGCCAGCCGAAGAAGTTCGGCCAGCCATGGACCGGGTTGTCGGCGATGTCGCCGGCGATGATCAGGGCATTGAGGTTTTCGAGCACCGGCAGGATGCTGCCATAGGGATTGCGCCCTGACCGCAACCAGCTGTCGAAGTGCAGATCTGCCGTCACCAGAACCTTCATGGGTCGTCCCTCTCCAGGATTGCGCGCTTTCGGTCGAGGCAGGAGTTGCAGAGCGTGGTGATCCAGCCAGCGAGATCGTGCCGGAGGCTGGGCCCGCCGCAGCCCTCGCAGGTCCGCAGGCTTTCGCGTTCCGCGGCCTCGATGAGGACGCGTGCCCGATCGTTGCCACCGGTGACGCAGAAGCGGAGCCCGCCGAACTTCTCCTTGACCTGCAGGGTGCGGAACTCGGTCAGGCCATCCTCCGCGATAACCTGGGACAGGCCAGTGCAGAGTTGGTCGAGCAGCGGCAGCCAGCCGTCTCCGATCGCCAGTCCCCGGGCGAGGGAAGTCTGACCGACCTGCCGGGGCCCGCACCCGAAGACCACAGGGTATCTCTGCATGAACGCGAGATCGCGCGTGGATAGCCGGGGGCCGTTCATCACATGGCCTTCGGCTTGGTTTCGAGATCGGACGCGCGCTCCAGCATCCGCAGGACAGTGCGCAGGCTGGGGCGCGATCTGACCATGGGTGATGCCGCCTGGAGGGCATCCACGATCGCCTCAACAGAGGCCTCGGACAACCCGCGGCTGCGCCCCTCATGGTCCGCGAAGGTCACGAGATCGGCGAGCGACACCTCCGACAGCCGGATCACCGTGCAACGGCTCAGCAGCGGTTCGGGCAGCGGCTTCAGGCTGTTCGTGAGCATCACCCACGACACGAAGGACATGTCGAGGGCGACCCGGTAGTAGGGGCAGGTCCAGGTGGCCGCGGTGCTGCGCTCGAGGAGCGGCAGGAGCCCCTCGGCCAGGCCGAAGGACACGCCTTTGTCCGAGCGGGCGTGACCAGCCTTGTCGAGTTCGTCGATCACCATGATGGGGTTGCCGGAGAGCTTCGCCACGACGAGGTCCAGCAGCCGACCAGGTCGGGCGCTCGACCAGCCCCGCTGGCAGCCCACGATTGCAAAGGAGGCCGCTTCGGCCGTGGCATCCACGACCGTGCTCTCGGCTCCGATCAGCTGGCCGAGCCGGCGGGCCCAACGGGTCTTTCCGATGCCGGGTGGCCCATCAAGGATGACCGGCGGCAGCCGGAAGCCTGCTTCCCCGTCCCGCACCGAGCGCCGCATGGCGTTCCAGGCGTATTCGGTCGCGGGCGCCATCCAAGGCATCTCGGCATGCAGCTCCGCCGCCAGTTCGTCGGCACGGTGCTCGTTAGGGATGCGGGCTAGCCTGACCCCCCTCCCGAGCACCTTCAGCCGCGCCTGATCCTCCCGGTCCAGGTGGTGCAGACCCGAGGCCGCAAGCTGCCGCTTGTGCAGGCGATCCGCACGCTGTGCGATCCTGGTCTTCTCGGCAAAGGTCAGGAAGGTCCACGAGGTCCCGCCGTCGCTGGTGACCGGGACATCGTCGGGACTGCCGTCCTCTCCCGGTTCCGCCACCCTGTCCTGCCAGGCATCCGGCTCGCGCCGGCGGCGGAGGTCCAGCAGAAACCTGGTCAGGCGAGCCTCGATCTCCCGGCCTGAGAGCTCTGGCCATTTTGCATGCATGATCGGAAACAGGGCCATGAAGTGCCTCCCGCACATCGACTGTCAGAAAGGAATTGAGGGAGGGCGACGGACCCATTCGGGTCAGATCAAGCCGGTCTCGTTATGTCTGGCAGAAGACTCGACCTCACGCGCGCACCATCCCATAATCGCCCTTCCGGGCGGGGAGGTCAGCGTATCGCGCGATTGATGCCGATCGGGGTCATGCGGCTATACTACGGTAAAGGGCAATGAAGTCAACCGCATCGTGCCAGTCTGTTCTGCTGCGGATGTCGTGGACGCCGCATTCGTTCGCATGGCGCAGACACTGAACCGCACGGGACCAAGATACCCCAACTCGGAATTGTGTCGCTACGAATGGCAGAAGGGCGTAGTGTCGTCCGGCCACGTCGGCCCGCACCTGCTCTTGGCTGAAGGGCGCACGCCGCAGCTGGTCGGCGGTCGTGCGAACGCCCGATCCGGTGCCATTGTCCACGTGAGTTCGCGTCCCCGGATCGGCGCGGCGCGCCAGGGTCGATAAAAGGAGCAATTCACCGGTGGGAACTCCTCCGATCGAGGCATTTTGCGGATATCGATAGGCGAAATGACCTGGTTCGGCAGACGGTAGACGGTAGTGCGGGCAGGTTATGTGTTGGCGGCAGGCAGCCATGGATACCACTTGCGTTGATTCTGGCGAGGTATTACAATCATCCGTATGATGACGCAGATGCCTAACGCCCTGATATCTTGATGCCCCCTGCAGGGGACGGTTAGATGTATGGGACTGCATCCTGAACGACATCAGGTTCTCCATCTGGATTTCTGAAATGGGGATCTGGTCGGACATATCGTCCGATCTGGTTCGAATTGCCGCCGCCCGTGACGGAGCGCGGCATCCCGCATGGAGAACCGCCGATGAAGCTGACCGTTGCCGCCTATCAACTGACTTCCGTGCTGGGCGTTCTGCGCGACATCGTGGAGCTTCTCATGTCCACCGTGCGGCTGGTCTGGAACGAGGGTCCGCAGCTTGCCGACTGGATCGAAATCGGCGCCGGCCTTGGCCCGACCATTGCAAGTGCGATGGCGTATTAGGCGCAAGCGGCAACGCCCTCCGAGGTTTCCGGGTTTGGTTTCTCCATTCTGAGAAACGAGACGGCGACAAACCGCATCGTCGGCCGCGAGGCCGCTTCCGCGATCGCTTCGGCATCGACCATGTCGTTCTTTTGCCGCTTCACAAACGGCTTCACGTAGGCCGGTGGGATCAGCCGCACGTCGTGGCCGAGGTCGCTGAACGCCCGGCCCCAGTGATGCGCACTGGCACAGGCTTCCATTGCCACCACGCAGGGTGGCTGCGCCGCCATGAACTTCAGCAGCTGCGCCCGGGACAGCTTGCGGCGAAAGACCACTGATCCGTCCGCCCCGGCGCCATGCGCCTGAAACACGTTCTTGGCCAGATCCAGGCCGATGATGCTAACCTCTCCCATGGACGCTCCCCTCCGTACCGGTGCTTCAACACCCGCCACCTTGGCACATCGATGCCGCCGGGGGGCGTCCACCCCATCGCTTACCATCATCCTGGAACGAGCGCCCACGATGCGCTGGAATGCGCGCCCACGATCACGTGGAATGGCCGCCCACAATCGCTGGAATGCGCAGGCAGGCCGCACGCGGACCTGCCCACGGGGGGCCTCGAAGGACCGGACTCCGGGCTTTCCCTGGAAAAGACATCAGGCGAACAGGAAATCCGATCTTGCCAGGTCCGTGACATCGACCACCGTCACCACGTCCTCGCCCCCCCGGCTCGTCCGGGAGGCCGCGCCATAGTCGATGCGGGTGTCGCCATCGTCCAGGGCGATGAAGCGGTCCGCGTCGTCCAGCGTCCCGTTGCGGTTGCTGTCGAGGTCGGACCAGCTCAGCTTCCGGATCTCGAACTGGAGGACGTCGTCGTCCTCGCTGCGGAAGTCCATGATCCGGTCGCGCCCGTCGCCGTCATGGAAGACGAAGCTGTCCGCACCCCCGGTGAGGACCGACGAAAAGCCGCCTGTGGCGGTGCCGTCACCCCAGAGAGTGTCATCGCCACGGCCGCCCATGATCCTGTCGTCTCCGCCCGTCAGTTCGGCGAGGCCGACGGACAGCTCCTGGGACCCTGCCTCGACCGTGCCGTCGCCGTAGATCATGTCATTGCCGTCACCGCCGAGGATCGTGTCTGCACCGCCATTCAGCATAGCCGTGGATCCGGACAATACGAGGATGACGCCGTCGCCGAGAAGGATATCGTTGCCGGCACCCCCATGCAGGGCGTCCTGGCCGCCCGTCATCTCCGCGCGGTCGCCGAAGCGCGCCGAAAGGAGGCCGTCGCCGAGGAGGCTATCGCTTCCGTTGCCGCCGTCCAGAAAGTCGGCGCCACCAACCATGATGGCATCGATCGCCACCATGAGGCAGTCTCCAAAAACTTCGTCATCGCCGTCGCCGGCAAACAGGCTGTCAGCGCCACCATGCATCCGGGCTCGCGCCCCGCCAGTGACGAAACCGTCTCCCAGAAGTTCGTCGTTGCCGTCGCCGGCAAACAGGCTGTCAGCGCCACCAAGCATCCAGGCACGTCGGCCGCCAGTGACAAGACCGTCGCCGTAAAGCAAGTCGTCGCCAGAGCCTGCATGAAGGATGTCACGGCCTCCGCGGATGCCCGAACTGCTTGCATTTGATCCGGTCTCGGTCGTGCCATCGCCGTAGAGCGTATCGCGCCCGGCGCCGCCATGTAGAAGGTCATTGCCGCCGTTGACCGTTGCCTCGGCCCCAAGGCCGTTCGCGGTGACACGCCCGTCGCCCCACAGCATGTCGTCGTCAAGCCCCCCGAACAGCGCATCGGTAGCGCCACGCAGATCGGCCTTCTCGCCATCGCCCCCTCGGACGTCTCCATCGCCCCAGAGGCGGTCGTCGCCGCCGAGCCCGCGAATGAGGTCTCGGCCCAGCGAGCCGATCAGGACGTCTATCTGGTTCGTGCCTATTCTGTAATTGATGGCCATTCCCGTCACTCCTTGAAAAGAGGACACCGCCGAGAATCAGCGGCCACGGAAATGATGGCACAACGCCCATGGTGCACAAAGCCGGCAGGCACCTCGCGTGGGCTCAAGGCGCGCGCGGCCGGGCCGCGCGCACCGGCCGCGACGCTACGGCTCAGCCGAACAGGACATCCGATCTCGTCAGGTCCGTGACATCGACCACCGTCACCACGTCCTCGCCCCACCGGCCCGTCCGGGAGGCCGCGCCATAGTCGATGCGGGTGTCGCCATCGTCCAGGGCGATGAAGCGATCCGCGTCGTCCAGCGTCCCGTTGCGGTTGCTGTCGAGGTCGGACCAGCTCAGCTTCCGGATCTCGAATTGGAGGACGTCGTCGTCCTCGCTGCGGAAGTCCATGATCCGGTCGCGCCCGTCGCCGTCCCGGAAGACGAAGCTGTCCGCACCCCCGGTGAGGACCGACGAAAAGCCGCCTGTGGCGGTGCCGTCGCCCCAGAGAGCGTCATTGCCACGGCCGCCGATGATCCTGTCGTCTCCGCCGGTCAGCTCGGCGCGTCCATTTGTCGGCGTGGTTCCGCCCTCTACCGTGCCGTCCCCGTAGATCACGTCATGGCCGTCACCGCCGAGGATCGTGTCCTCCCCGCCGGATAGAGACGCCGCAGAACCCGCGCCGATGGTTCCGTCGCCGTAGAGCGTGTCGTTCTCGCTGCCACCGTCGATGCTGTCTGATCCGCCGATGAGGGTGGACTCACCATTGGTATAAGTAGACCCGTCGCCGAGCACGGAGTCTGCCCCAGATCCCGCCAGGATCGTGTCATCGCCGCCCGTCAGGTCGGCTGTGCCGAGGTTGTGGCCCGGTGCGGCGCTCGTCTCTCCGTCTCCACGGATCGTGTCGTCGCCGGACCCGCCGTCGAGAGTGTCGCTGCCCCCCGTGAGCCCGACATATCCGCCATAGACCCAGCCATCGCCCGACATCAGGTCGTTGCCGGACTCTCCCCAGATCCTGTCGTTCGCGCCAACGAACTCTGCCCCGGACCTGCCGACGGCAATTCCACCATCGCCATGGAGGAGATCGTCCCCTGCGCCGCCCTGCAGGCTGTCCCTGCCGCTCCGCAACTCGCCATCGGAGAAACTGCCCGGCGCGATTACGCCATCCCCGTAGAGCGTGTCCTCACCCTTGCCGCCGTCCAGGACGTCGTCGCCACCGGTGATGTCGCCGCTGGTAGACATCCAGCCCTGCACGAGACCGTCGCCATAGAGGATGTCATTGCCGTCGCCGGCATGGAGCGCGTCAGCGCCCCCGATGATCAGGGCGCGTGCGTTGGCCGGACCAAGGTCCAGGTGACCATCGCCGAACATCACGTCATCGCCGGATCCGGCAAGAAGAGTGTCACGCCCGCCGCTGATCATCGAGGTGCCGGCATAGTCCCAGGTCTCGATCGTGCCATCGCCGTAGAGCGTGTCGTTCCCGGCATCGCCCTGCAGGCGGTCATCGCCGCCGGTGATCCTGGCCCCGGCGCCGGATCCGCCCAGGACGATGCGCCCGTCGCCCCACAGCAGGTCGTTGCCATGCCCGCCCTGCAGGCTGTCTGCATCGCCCCGCAGGGCGACCTTCTTGCTGCCATCGCCCCGCAGGACATCCCCGTCCCCCAGCAGGCTGTCGTCGCCACCGAGCCCGAGAATGTGGTCGCGGCCGCGCGAGCCGATCAGCAGATCGGCCCCGTTCGTGCCTTTTCTCTGATTGATGGCCATGCCGGTCACCTCCGTGAAAAGCGGACACCGCCCGGAATCAGCGGATAGGGGGATGATGGCACAACACCCATGGTGCACAAGGCTCGCAGGAGCCCCGAATGGCCGTCTGAGCCGCATCTGGCCGAGGCCGCCCCGCGTGCAGAAGAAGGATGGCAGGGCCTCCCGACTCGGCGGAGGGCCACGAAGACGCTGCCCTCATCCCGCCGCCTCTCCTTCGTGCGAGCCGGCCGGATGACCGACGCAAGAGGAGATGATCATGGCGCTTTCCCAATACACCGACACGGTCGAGCAGCTGACGCTGAACTTCATCTCGACCGACCTCGAGAGCGATAGCGGCCAGGTGGTTCCGGGAATCCTGGTGACACGCTGCATCCACAAGGGCACGGTCATTTCCCTCGACGCCCAGGGCCTCCAGTGGCCCGGCGAGCTCGACATCGAGGCAGTCGCGGCCGAACTCCTCGAATACCTCGGCACCTGTGACCGCTGACCGCGCGACCATTCCCGCGCGAGACACACCGGCATCATGTTCCGGGGCCCGGACATCCGGCGCGCGCATCCTGCCAACCATCCTTCCCGGGGTGATAGCCGGCCTTCTCACCCCGCCCGTCCCCGCAACGGCGGACAACGCTGATCGGACTCCACGCCATGACTGACACCCGTGATGTCTTCGCCACGGCCATCGCCGCCGCCCACGTCTCCATGCCCCCGATGCTGGCCTCCGCGGGCCGGCTATGCGCGCTCGATGCGCTGCGCCAGATGGACTGGCCCGAAGGTATCCGACGCAGCCTGATGCCGCGCCTGGGCGATGTCCTGCGGACCGGCTGCCCCATCCTGGTGCGCAACACCCTGGACTGGCTCGACACCATCCCCGATTTCGAGCAGCGGATGACTGCCGACCGCACCATCCGGCCGATCGATCGGGCCTGGGCCGGCGAGTCCTGCGCAGATGCGGTGCGGCTCTGGCTTGTGGCCTTCCGCCATGCCGATGGGTCGCCGTGTCAGCCCGCTGGTGAGCGCGATGCGAACCGCATCCCGCTTGAACTCGTCGCTGCGTATCGCTGCCATATTCGGTCTCCTTCGTGGCAAGCATCGCTCTCAGAAGACCGGAACGGAACCGGTGCAGGTCCAACCTGCGCACATCAAACCCGATCGAGAGCGTGTTCGCCACCGTCCGTCACCGGACCGTCCGGACCAAGGGCGCGCTGTCGCAGAAGACCGCGAAGCTGATGGTCTTCACCCTCGTCAGGGCCGCATCGAAGACATGGCGCAAGCTCAACGGAACGAACCAGTTGCCCCGCCTCATCGAAGCGTCAGAGTCACCGACGGTGTCGCTCAACCCGACGCCGACCAAAGCCGCGCCGCCTGATCAAGCCGCGTCACCCAAATTCAGCAATAGCTCCATGGGGAGACCCGGTCGGCTTACCAGTGAGCCTTCGCTGGTCAGAGGGCACTGTTCACGCACGGGGCGCCGAGCGGTTGACAGTGACCCGCTCCGAGCCGGGAGCGAGCATAGCCGGCCTCAAGTCCACCGCGCTGCCGAAGATCTGGCCACCCGGTCGGGCGCCAACCGTGTCGCCTGCGGGAGGGTCGCGTGGTCACAGTGGCGACGAAAGCGTTGGTCTTTCGGCCGGATAATAGGGCATCTGCGCCCTCTGGGCATACTATCCGCACATCTCTCGGGCATCCACGCGGTGGGATTGAGGACCGATAGCCCAAGTAAATGAGGCGGGGTCTCCTGTTCCCTGCCCCTGAGACCCGCTTTGGCCTGATGGGCTCGGTATGCGTCCAACCTACCACCCGCAGCGCTTGCGCTCAGCCTCAAGACCGGTCGGCTCCCTTTCTTGTCCAACCAGGAAGTCTGGACCTTTCTCGCGGGGCAGCCTTCACGCTCGCTCGTCCAACCCAGGAGATCGCTGCCCGTCTGCGTGGCGGTCGCGAGACCCGCTGAATGTGCCGGCCCCCTGGTCCCCGGCAGCACCGTAGACCAACGGAGTCCGCTGTCGTCTCTGTCCGCCGTCATCCAGAGACGGCAAGACTTCCGAGACTGCGCTGTGTTTTGAACAACGCCGAAATCCGTTCATCTGGACTCCGTTCATCTTCCCGCAGCAACTGCTGTTGGACTCCAGCCAGCTCGTGAGGTTGTCCACAGGTTTGACCCGCAACCGCGAACTGCGCTGCTGGCGCGAACCGGCCCTTGGGTTTAACTTCACCCTTGGCAACGCGGAACTCGCGCGGCCGCCAATCGGTAGCCACGCGAGGGATCCTGAACACGTCCTCTCTGCACCTGGCCGCCGAGCGTGTCAACATTTGCAGAGGACTCCATGACCCATAACCCTGACGGCACCATCCCGGTCGTGCCGCCCGACCTCCAGCTTCTGAAGAAGGCTGACCTGTGCGAGATGCTGAGCGTGAGCGAGGCCTCGATCGATCGCTGGCTGCGCAGCGATCCGAGCTTTCCGCAGCCCCGCCGCCTTGCCGCGGGCACGATCCGCTGGAAGCGGAGCGAGCTCATGCAGTTCCTTAAGACGCTGCCGATTGTCGCGTATGACGACCGCGCCTTCGATCCCAACGATCGGACGGCGTGAACGGACACTCGGCAAGGAGGGTGCAAGGTCTGGCCGGAAGCGGGGATGCCCGGTGCCAGGCCGGTCCTTGAAAAGCGGTTCGAGCAGGACCCCAACACGGCGGGGCGACGACCGGCACATGCCGCGGCAGGTTTCGAAGGCAACTGACAGGCTAGCCGGAAGGCGGATACGTATGGCGAGCACGATCAGAGCAGGCACATGATCAAGAGCGCCGACCATCACATGGCGAAATCGCCCATGCTGAAGTGATCCGTCCTGCCGCGTCAAAATGGAGACACCAACGGGAACCGCCCAGGGACTTGGGGCGACCGACTCCCCGCCTAGTGCGCGCTCCACTGTGACTCCGCTGCCTGCGCCCATGAGGATCGAGCGGAAGTGTCCTGGCGCGAGGCAATCTTGATCACGTTCGAGAGGACTCGACCTGCAACCGTGCCGCCTGCACAACAGGGACCGGGCTGTCATGTCCTTTGGCAGCCACGAAGGCCGGATCAGCAGGCGACCGGCTTGACCTTTCGCCAGGACAGATCGACAGCAGACGGGGAGGGTTTGAGTGCTTTACGATTGAATCACATGAGCCTTCTTTCTTTTCGCCATCCTGTTTTCATTTCCTGTCCTTTTCTAAACCAACAAACAAACAAACCAACACTTTCAATCAAGATGATGCTTCATGAAATCCCCACGCTATCCGCTGCGTGATGTCCTCGAGAACGGCGGCCATCCCGTAGATCCACTGGCATCGGTGTCGTATCTCCTGCGCGCTGCGCGTGCCGTGTCCCGAAAGACCGACGATCGCGGCCACATCGGGGCTGCTAGCGGGGATCCCGTGCCGTCCCCCCTGATCGAGGTCGTGGGACTGCTCGACCGCCTGTCCTTCTCGACCCTCGATGACCGCCGGCTGTTGCGCCCCGGGCAGGGCTTCCGTCCTGGCAAGGGTGCCAAGTTCGACTTCGACATGTGGCTGCGCCGGACCTTCATCCTGCTGAAGGACGGCCAGTGCGCCCTGGCTGCGCGCGGACGTGAGGGCCGCATCCTGCTGGACCGCTACCTGGAGCAGCCCGGCTGGTATCAGGAGCCTCAGGGGATCGGTGAGGAGCAGCTGAAGAAGACCAGGCGCAAGCTTGGTGGAGCAAAAGGGCCATGGACGTCCGATTTCATCCGCGCGCTGATCGCGCTTTATCTTCCGCGCGACTTCCTGGACCGCGGCGAGGCGCAGCAGAAGGCCGATCTGCTGGGCCTCGCACCCGGCGTGAAGGAAATCTGGCACCCCCATGTCGACAAGCGGTTCCCGTTCGAGATCTTCTGGCTCCTCCTAGACTTCTCGCTCCATTCGGATGCGCAACTGCGCCGGACGGTCACTCACCTGGCATCCCACGTCCGACGCTCGCCAGAAGAGCGCCTCCAGGTCGCTCTCCACGGACTCATGCCGATTCTGAGTGAACTCGCCGATCTGCTCGGTATCGAAACGGAGCCGACGCCGGCCATGTTCGAGATAGCCGAAGCTTTCCCCGGCGGGCAGCCGCTGTTCCGCATCAGGATCCTGCCTCCGCGATAGCATCGCCAGAACCCGCAGGATCGCCGATGGTCAGCCCGCGCGTGCCCTTGACCAAGCAACAGGCGTCCCCGGCTCATGGGCCCCTGCACCTTGAAACGAAGTTGCTGGTCCGGGAGCTGGAGATGACCTGCCAGGCATCGCCTTTCTGACCGGCCTCAAGAACTCGTCTGCAAGGATCATACCGTGCCGGACCTGCGGTGCCGCGGTTCGCCGCGAGGAAATGGAACGCTTGCCCCGTCGCGCTCGGCCATACCTGCTGGGACGGCAGGTCCATGGACGGCGTGGACATCGATCCGGACCAGCAGCTGCGTCAGAGCGCGCGGCGCGACCGCGGGATCTTGAGTTCAGCCGGGAATCCGAAGCAGACCTCTGAGGAACCTCTACCCCCGGTAATCCCAGCGGGACGTTTGTCAAGGCCCCATGGAACGTTCTGTCGGCCCCTGAGATCAGCGGCGGCAAAAGCGATGTTGGACCCAAGCAGCAAGGGTTCGACATGGCACTTCAGTTCACGAAAATCATCTCCAGGCGGCCGGCACACCTGGCGAAACACTACGCGCTGACGAATGGCGCGCTCACGAAGACCACCTCGGCGCAGCTCTGGCAGGGCACCCTCGAGGTCATGGAGGTGAATGACCTGACCGAATTCGGACAGGTCATCTCCGGCCTCAAGACCAGCGAAGCGCTTGTCTTCGGCGTGCCGGTCAACCGGAGGGCCACGCGCATCGTCACGGGCCGCGCCCTTGGTGCTGCGAAACACGGCGATGACGTGATCGCCCGCACCAACGATCATTTCGATTGGCCGAGCGGAGCGGGCATCATGATGCTGGATCATGACCCGGACGAGGACCAGGAACCTCTCGATCGCGACGCCCTTGTCGCGGCACTGCGCACTGCGGTTCCCGGGCTGCGGCAGGCCGAGATGCTGTGGGTGCCGTCGTCGTCCTCCCACATCTGCGAGGTGGCGACCGGGCGCGATCTGACCGGACTGCGCGGACAGCGGCTCTACCTGGTCGTCAAGTGCGCGCAGGACATTCCCCGCGCCGGCCGAGCGATTTTCGACCGCCTGTGGGAGAAGGGCCACGGCTACATGAAGCTGACCCGCGACGGCCGTCTGCTGCCCCGCACAATCGTGGACAGCTGCGTATGGCAGCCCATCCGCCTGGATTTCGCTGCCGGCGCTTCTGTCGGGCCCGGGCTCGTGCAGCGCCGTGGCCATCCCGTCCTCATCGAAAAGGAGACCTGATCATGTATTTCGACACCGCACAGCACCTGCCCGATCTCACGTCCCACGAGACGGCCGTCCTCAAGCTGGTCAAGGAGCAGGCGCGTGCCGAACGGAGCCCCGCGGCCGATCGCATCCGGCAGGCGTTTTTCGAACGTCAGAAGAAGGCCTTCGCCAAGGTCACGGGCGCCGCTCCCGAGGCCTGCCTGGAGGCCCTGATCCGCGCCCAGTCGGATCTGGTGCTCGGTTACCACTTCGTCATCCATGTCGAGACGGAGCGGTCTTCGGGCCGGTTCACCTGCCTCTCGGTTGCCGAGATCCTGGACAACCCGCTGCGTTACGACGGCTGCCGCACGCTTGACCCGCTGGAGCCCGACTATCATGACCGGCGCCCCGTGGGGCAGTTGCTGCTCTCGGGGCGTGGTCCCCGGCTCAAGAGCTTCGCGCATGGGGAAGCGGACTACCGGCTGGAGAGCGAGCGTCCGCTGATCCTCTGCGAGAAAGGGAGAACGCGCGAGGCGACGGTTGCCACCCTGGCCGCGATGGGGCGAGGCCACAGGTTCTTCGAATTCGGTGATCAGCCATGTGTCGTGTCCTCGGGCCGGATCGTGCCTTTGGGGCGAGAGGCCTTGGGCCATTACCTCGAAGGGGAGATGGATTTCGGGGTGGAGAGGCGGCAGGACAAGAACACGGTCGTCGACCCCATCGACGCCCCGTCGAAGATGGTCAACCGGTTGCTTGAGCTCACGAGCCAGGATCGGGGGCTGAAACCGCTCGACGCGGTGGCCTCGATGCCGACCGTGCGCCTGGATGGCTCCGTCGTCACCAGCCTCGGGTATGACCCGGAGACACGCATCGTCTTCGATTATCCGCCGGACAGCTTCCCGCCCGTCGCGGATGCCCCGAGCGAAGAAGAGGCCAGGAACGCCCTGGCGCTCCTCACGGGGCTCCTGCGCCACTTCCGGTTCATCTCCGGGCGTGATCGCACGGCCGCGCTGTGCGGGCTCCTGACCGCGGTGGTCCGGCCCGTCCTCGACATGGCCCCCATGACGGTGATCGAGGCCACCGATGCGAGGAGCGGCAAGACGAGCCTCGCGCGCGGCATCGCGGCCCTGGCACTCGGCGTCGAAGCCGCGGTGACCGACGGGGGAGCCATCACCGACCCGGTCGAGGGGCGGAAGTTCATCACGGCCTTCCTGCTGACCGACGATCCGCGCGTGCTCATCCTCGACAACGCCCGCGACACCCAGTCGAGCCAAGCGCTCTGCGTCCTGATGACCTCCCCCTACTGGTCGGACCGCAAGCTCGGTCAGACCCTCATCAAGGGGCGCATTCCGATCAAGACCATGGTCCTGATGACCGGCACCAACCTGTCCTTCGTCAAGGAGCTGGCCCGGCGCACGATCACCTGCCGGCTCGAGCCGCGGCCGCTGGGAGCAAAGCCCGTCACCGACCTGTCGCGGACCGTGCTTGCGCGGCGGCCGGAGATCGTCACGGCCTGCCTGACACTCATCCGCGCCGCCAAATCTGCTCCGGAGTGGAACGCGCCCGGAGAGCTGGACAGCTTCCCGCAGTGGGACCGGCTCGTGCGGCAGACCGTCGCCTGGGTTGCTGCGCACCTCGCGCCAACCCTCTATGTGGACCCGATCACCATTGTCGGCCAGGCCGTCGAGGCCGCCGTCGACACGGGCGAGGAGGCCGAGATCCTCGGCGTGCTCCATGAGATCTTCGGTCAGAAGACATTCACCTCGGCCGAGGTCGCAAGCTTCATCGAAAGCCCGGACAACCGGGATCACGGCGTGGTCCTCCGTGCACTGACAGGCAGCAATCCCCGGCCCTCGGCAAAGTCCGTCGGCCGCATGCTCGTGCCCCTGCGGGACCGCCCCGCCCACGGCCTCACCCTTCGCGGCCACACCTCGCGCGGCATGATGACCTGGTCGATCGAACAGGAGCCGCAAGTGTAGGGGGGAACCGCATCAGGAGTGACAAGGGAAAGATTGACCCGCTGGAGGATGTGAGCACGGGGCAAGGGAGCCCCGTGCAGGACCAGCGTTCAAGGTAGCGCCGGAGTGGGGCAGGACGAGCACCAGTTCGACGGTCCTTGAAAGCCGGTCCGGGAGGGCACTCGGCCAGGACCTTCGACTCGTCGACCCGACCTCCCCCCGCAGCAAGCTGCTTCGCCTTCGCCTGCACGCCTGTCTGGCCCAACGCGAAGCAGAGAAGAGCGTGCCAGTGCTGGCCACCCAGACAGTCCGGCAGAGCGACGCCAAATACCGAAACATGCTTGATGCGGCCGACCTATACGTCAGCTTGATCGAGCTTGTGCCGACGCCGGGGACGGCATCGCGGACCTGGTGTTCCGTGAGGTGAAACCCCGCCGTCCGCTGGCACAGCGGGCTCACTGACGTGGTCGGCCAAAGGTTCGGCGAGCTTCTGCCCAGTAGCAGAGAGCTTCCATGCCGTGGCCTGCACGCGGGTTGCACGCACTACGGAGCGCTGGCGGTCGAGAACCACATTCTGGACGTGGACCGCTGCTGCGAGGTCGCCTCCACTACGAGGGCAGCAGCAGGATTGAAGAGCTTCTGCTTCGGACATGTGGTCTCAAAGGAGTCTTTTGCCCAGCACATCCATGGCGGCTCGTTGCCCACTGCCGTCATCATGCAGAGCCATTTCTTCAGGATGTCGCAACGACGGCGGCGCAGGCGAGCATGGGCGCTGGGGCCAAGTCCTTGCAGCACAGCCTTCGATCGCAGGCGCCAAGGAGAGGGAGCAGCACAATGCACTGCTCCTGTTCCATGCAAACTTCGAGTGGCCTCAAAGTCGTGACCACCGGGCCGGAGCCGTCGGCGCGCAGGACGACGAGCAGAGAAGGAGACTCGAGCCCTGATCAGGTCGCCCGAGACATGGAGGTCTTCCGGAAAGCTGAACGGATCTGTATGATCGTGCAGCGGCGCATCGTCGCCGCGCCCGCCGGCCGGATGCTACCCTGTTTGCTACCCTGCCGGCAAAAAACCACTAATCAACTAACAATTCCTGAGACTTACGGAAAGGTCATGGCGGAGACGAAGGGATTCGAACCCTCGAGGCGGTTTCCCGCCTGCACCCTTAGCAGGGGTGTGCCTTCGACCACTCGGCCACGTCTCCGCCGCGGGGTCTAGCAGCAGGGCGGCGGGCGGAACAAGGGGCTCGGGCCACGAAAGACAAGATTTTCGTCCGGTCCGCAGGGCGGCAGTCTCGCCCTGCCCTGCCCCGTCTGACCGCAGCACCGTGAGGCCGAACACCTATGCGGCCGAACACTTGTGCGGCCCCGTCCAGCCGCAGCCCGTTCGGTCCTGCCAAGTCCGATCCGGCAGGGCCTCGTGTAGCCGACGACCCGTGCAGCCTTGTCCGGGCTGAACCCCGTTCCGTCCTGTCCCATCCGGAAGCGGCCGGGTCAGGTTACAGCTCGTGCGTCCGCATGTCCCCGGGCTGCATTCTGTCCCATCCGGCCCCGCCCTGCCGCCCTTCAGCACGCGCGGCGCGCGTTAGCGCCTGCTGCCCCCCTCGCACGCAGGGCAACCGCCCCGGCACACAGGGCGGTCCCTCAAGCGTTGAACAGGAAATGCAGGACGTCGCCGTCCTTGACCTCGTAGGTCTTGCCCTCGACGCGGAAGCGGCCGGCCTCGCGGGCGCCCGCCTCGCCGTTGCCGGCGACATAGTCATCGTAGGCGATCGTCTCGGCGCGGATGAAGCCCTTTTCAAAATCGCCGTGGATGACGCCGGCGGCCTGCGGGGCCAGCGTGCCGCGGGTGATCGTCCAGGCGCGGGCCTCCTTGGGGCCTACGGTGAAATAGGTCTGCAATCCCAGCAGCGCATAGCCTGCGCGGATCAGCCGATCCAGCCCGGCCTCCTCAAGCCCCATCTCGGCCAGGAACATCTGCGCCTCGTCGGGGGGCAGCTGGCTGATCTCCTCCTCGATGCGGGCCGAGATCACGACATGGCCTGCGCCCTGGGCGCGCGCCATCTCGGCCACGCGGTCGGACTGGGCGTTGCCGCGGGCGGCGTCCTCCTCGGCAACGTTGCAGACATAGAGGACAGGCTTGGCGGTCAGCAGTTGCAGCAGGTCCCACAGGCGGCGGTCGTCGGCGGCGACAGGGACGGTGCGGGCCGGGCGGCCGGCTTCCAGCGCGGCCTGCGCGCTGCGCAGCAGGCGATCCTGGGCCAGCGCCTCCTTGTCGCCGCCCTTCAGCTTGCGCGACAGGTTGGCCAGCCGCCGCTCGATCGATTCAAGGTCGGCGATCATCAGCTCGGTCTCGATCGTCTCGGCGTCGGCGACCGGGTCCACGCGGCCCTCGACATGGGTGATGTCGCCGTCCTCGAAGCAGCGCAGGACATGGGCGATGGCGTCCACCTCGCGGATGTTGGCCAGGAACTGGTTGCCCAGCCCCTCGCCACGCGAGGCGCCCTTCACCAGGCCCGCGATGTCCACGAAGGTGATGCGGGTCGGGATGATCTGCCGCGACCCGGCGATGGCGGCCAGACGGTCCAGCCGCGGATCGGGGACGGCGACCTCGCCCACGTTGGGTTCGATGGTGCAAAAGGGAAAGTTCGCGGCCTGGGCGGCGGCGGTGCGCGTCAGCGCGTTGAACAGCGTCGACTTGCCGACGTTCGGCATGCCCACGATCCCCATGCGAAAGCCCATGATCCCATCCTTTTTCCGGCCCGCGGCCTGCGGTCTGGCGGCCTTCTAGGTCAGGGGCGAGGGGGCGTAAAGCGCGGGGGACCGGCGACGGGGTTTTCCGCGCCGCGGCAATGGCCTAGCAAGGTCGCCGATCCGACAACCCCAGGGAACCCCACGCATGACCCGAATCGACGCCCGCTTCGCCGCGCTCAAGGCCCAGGGCCGCAAGGCGTTCGTGTCCTACATCATGGCGGGCGACCCCGACCGCGACCGCTCGATGGCGGTGCTGCGCGGACTGCCGGGGGCTGGCGTGGACATCATCGAACTGGGGATGCCCTTCACCGATCCGATGGCGGACGGGCCCACGATCCAGGCGGCGGGCCAGCGGGCGCTGGCGGCGGGCGGCAGCGTGACGGTCACGCTGGCCATGGTGCGAGAGTTCCGCCAGACCGACGACGACACGCCGATCGTGCTGATGGGCTATTACAACCCCATCTATGCGCGAAAGGGCGGCGTCGCCCGCTTTCTGGCCGAGGCGGTCGAGGCGGGCGTGGACGGTCTGATCGTCGTCGACCTGCCCCCCGAGGAGGACGCGGAACTGTGCCTGCCCGCGCGGGCGGCGGGGCTGAACTTCATCCGCCTGGCGACGCCCACCACCGACGACAGGCGCCTGCCCGCCGTGGTCGCGAACACCTCGGGCTTTGTCTATTACGTCAGCGTCACCGGGATCACCGGCGGCCCCGCCGCCGACGCGGCCGAGGTCGCCCCCGAGGTCGCGCGCATCCGCGCGGCCGCAAACCTGCCGGTCGTCGTGGGCTTCGGCATCTCGACGCCCGAGGCGGCCGAGGCCGTGGCGCGCGTGGCGGACGGCTGCGTCGTGGGATCGGCCATCGTCGCGCGCATCGCCAGGGGGGACAGCGTGGACGAGGTGCTGGACTTTGTCGCGGGCCTTGCCGCCGGGGCGCACCGGGGCTGATGGGCGGCGCCCGGACGGACGGCGACCCTGCCGCGCCCCTGATCCGCGACGCCTCGGCCCGCGACGCGGCGGACATCGCGGCGATCTGGAACCCGATCATCCGCGACACGGCCATCACCTTCTGGCCGACGGAACGGACCGGGGCCGAGATCGCGGCGATGATCGCCGGGCGGCAGGGCGACGGGCACGCGTTCATGGTGGCCGAGGCGGACGGGCGGGTGCTGGCCTTTGGCACCTATGCCCAGTTCAGGGGCGGCGCGGGCTATGCGCGCTGCCTGGAACACTCGATCCACGCCGCGCCCGCGGCCCGCGGGCGGGGCCTGGGCCGCGCGCTGCTGGGCGCGCTGGAACGCCATGCGCGCGGCGCGGGCGGGCGCATCATGATCGGCGCCATCACCGCGTCCAACGCGGACTCGATCGCCTTCCACGACCGGCTGGGCTATCGCACCTGGGGACGCATCCCGTGCGCGGGGTGGAAGTTCGGGCGCTTTCACGACCTCGTCCTGATGGGCAAGGATCTGGGCTGAGGCGGCGGGCCGCCCTGCCCTCGTCCCTTTCTCGCGGGCGCGGTCCGGGCTAGAGTGGCGAAATGGACGACCTGGCCCCCCCTGCCGGCGATCCGCGGGCGGCCGGGACGGCGCCGCGTCGCGATTCGGCCCCGCATCTGCCCCCGCCGCGGGGGTTCTGGCAACGTATGGGCGACAGGCTGGCCGCGATGGTCGGCCGGCCGCGCGCGGCGGTGCCGCCCGAACGCTCGGTCGCCTTCACCATCGCGGTCATCGCGCTGGGGGCCAAGCTGGCCAAGGCCGACGGTCGCGTCGCCCGAGAGGAGGTTGCGGCCTTTCGCCGCATCTTCAAGATCCCCCGCGCCGAGGAACGCCACGCCGCCCATGTCTTTGACCTCGCGCGCAAGGACGTGGCCGGGTTCGACCTGTGGGCGCAGCGGATCGCGGCCCTGTTTCCCCCGGGCGACCCGGTGCTGGTCGATGTGGTCGAGGGGCTGCACATCATCGCCAGCGCCGATCACAGCCTGCACGAGGCCGAACGCCTGTTCATCGACGAGGTCGCCCGCATCTTCGGCGTCCCGCCGGACACGGTCGCGGCCATCGCGGCACGCCACGACCGCGACAACCCCTGCCCCCCCTGCGACGTGTTGGGCATCGCCCCCGGCACGCCCCTGCCCGAGGCGCGGGCGCGCTGGCGCGAACTGGTGCGCGAAAGCCATCCCGACCGCGCGCAGGCGCACGGCCTGCCGCCCGAGGCTGTCCGGCTGGCCGAGGCGCGCACCCGCGCCATCAACGCCGCCTGGCAGGCGTACCGCGCCAACTACGCGCCGCGTTCGTCTGCGGCTGCCCCGCCCCCCTGACACGCGCGGGTGACGCAGGCCCGGACTGGGGTCGGGTCGCGCGCCGATGCCGCCTCCCCGGGGGTCTGGAGGAGCGAGGCGCGACGCGGCGCGCACCCTTCACCGCTGCGCGGCTGCAACTTGGGGCGCGCAGCGTGCGGCAGCGGACAGCATCGCGGCGCCCGGGTCGCAGGCAGTCCCGCCGGATCGGCCGCCGACCGCCGCGCGCAGCCGAAATGGGTCCGGGCCCATGGCCGCGCGGCCCATCACGCCTGCGCGGCTGGCGCGTCGGGCGCGCGGTCTGCGGCCACTCGCGCCGGACGCCGGCAGCGTTCAGCGCGCGGGCCGTCCCGTCACCTCCGCGGGACGGGAACGTCCCGGCGTCCCTGCGGGTTAAAAGGCGTCACGGCGGCCAGCGGCCCGCTGTCCCCCTCTGGAAAGGTGCTGCGAATGTCCCTGCTTCGTTTCGTGCCGGCGGTTCCGGTCGCGCTTGCGCTCTCGCTGGGGGAGGCCGTGGCGCAGACGACGCCGTTCCAGATGCCGATGGCGGACGATCCGCCCGCGGCCGCCCCGCAGACCGCCCCGCCCGGCACACCCCCGCCGAGCGGCGAGGACCCGATCCAGCGCGGGATCGAGGGGATCATGCAGGACCTGCTGACCCGGGCGCAGCCCCATCTGGAAGGCCTGGCGGGCGAGCTGCAGGGGGCGTGGTCGGACTATGGCCCGGCCTTCGGGCAGCTTACCGGGCTGATGGACGACATCGCGAACTATCAGACGCCCGAGCGCCTGCCCAACGGCGACATCCTGATCCGCCGCAAGCCCGACGCCCCGCCGCCCCCGCCGCTGGACCAGTTGAACGCCCTGGTCCCCAATCCGGCGCCCGACCCGGCGCCCGTCCCGCCACCCGCACCTGCGCCGACCCTTCCCCCTGCCCGCGGCCCCCAGATCGACCTTTGACGCATCAGGAACGGGCCGGTCGTCTCGCGGTCCACCGGATCGAAAGGCGGCTGTTTCAGCGGAGGGGGTGATCCTGTGCGTCGGAACAGCCGGTGCCAAGGCATCCGGCCACCCGTGCGCCGCACGGACGCACGATGAACGCCACGGCAAAGGCCCGGAGGGGAACGCCTCGCACGTCGGCTGGGCGAACGCTGTGAAGACATGCGCCCCGAGGAGCGCCGCCCGCGTCCCGGGAAAGGCCTCGGCCCTTCAACACCCTGACCGCGACCGGGCAAGGCTTACCCGCGTCTCCTCGCCCGCTGCGCGCGGTGGACCGTCCCGCTTTCAGCCTGCCACAGGCATGCCTGTCATCCCCTCCAGGCCCCCCTGGCCGGTCGTTTTTGCCGCCCAGGTTTTTGTCTGTCGCGGTCCGCGGGCGCGCGCTCAGGCGCGGTTCATGCGGTTCGTGATCAGCTC
>NZ_QLUV01000002.1 GCF_003286075.1 Paracoccus endophyticus
GACGGGGGCGAGCGCAGCTTCAGCTATTGGCGCGACAACTCGGCCGCCCGGCGGCTGGCCGACGACGCGGGCGCGCTGGCCGCAAGCCTGTCGGGCGCGGACTGGCTGTATCTGTCGGGGATCACGCTGGCGATCCTGCCCCCGGCCGGCCGCGACAATCTGCTGTGCGCGCTGGCCGCGGCGCGCACCGCCGGCGTGCAGGTCGCCCTTGATCCGAACCTGCGCCCGCGGCTGTGGCCCGACGCGGCCACCATGCGCGCCTGCGTGACGCGCGCCGCGGGCCTGTCGGACCTGGTGCTGCCCAGCCTGGACGACGAGACGGCGCATTTCGGCGACACCGGCGCCGAGGCGACGGTGGAGCGTTATCTGGGCGCCGGCGCGGGCTCGGTCGTGGTCAAGGCGGGCGGCGGCCCGATCCGCTTTGGCGGCGCGGGCGGCAGCGGCCTTGTGGACGATCTGGCGCCCGAGGTGCCGGTGGACACCACCGCCGCCGGCGACAGCTTCAACGCGGGCTTTCTGGCCGCATGGCTGGGCGGGCAGGACAGTGCGGACGCGGTGCGCGCCGGCCATGCGGTCAGTCGCCAGGTGATCCGCCGGCGCGGCGCGCTGGTCGACCTGGCCTAGCCCCCCGCCGCCCCGGCATCCCCCGCCGCGCCTTCGTCGGCCTGCGGGCCGGACGCTGGGCCCAGCAGGCGGCTGATGTTGCGTTCCAGCCCGTCGAAATGCGCGGTGATGGCCGCATCCATCAGGGCCGCGTCACGGGTCTGCAGGGCGCGCAGCATCGCGTCATGGTCGGCCAGAACGCGGGCCGCGCGCGATGCTGCTGGACCTCGTCCGGCCGCTGGACCCCGTGGCGCTGCGGTGGGGACGGTGATGGCCGGGTTGCGGCTGCCCGCCCGGGCCTGCCTGGCCGGGCGCGTCTGGCGGCCCGGCATCGGCCCGGCGCTGGTCACCCTGCGCGATCGCGCGGTGATCGACGTGACCTCGCCCGAGGCGCCGACGATGCGCGACCTGCTGGAAATGGACGACCCCGCCGGCTGGCTGGCGGCGCAGCCGGGCACGCCGGTCTGCGCGCTGGACGATCTGGCGGCAGCGGGGCCGGGATCGTCGCCCGGAGCGGACGACCTGCGCCTGCTGTCGCCTGTGGCGCGCAGGCCGACGGTGAACCCGTCCATCGACGGGGTGATCGCCCCGCCGAGGTTGCCCTTGCAGTCGGTCTCCGGCGCGCTGTCGGCATGGCACGGGAAGCGCAGATAGTCACCGCCCGCGCAGTATGGCCTTCTGGCTGGGCCTGGCGGAGCGCGCCTCGGGAAAGCGGTCTCCGACCTTGTCGGCGTAGCCGGCCCGGACCCACGTCAGGATCCGGCCCAGCATCGCGCGCAGCGCCTCCTGCTCCCGCTCGCTCAGCGGCTCCAGCATCATCGCCTCGAGCGTCAGGCTGATCGGGTCGGCCTGTTCGCACAGATCCTGCCCCGCCTGCATGACGGTCAGCGTGAACCGGCGCGCATCGACGGGCGAGTTGGTGCGCTGCACCAGCCCCGCCTTGATCAGCCGCGACAGCATCCGCGACGTGGCCGTGCGCTCGAACTTGGTCAGCTGCGCAAGCTGCGTGAAGGTCACCGACGGGTTGTCCCGGATCAGCCGCAGCACCCGGATCTCGTACACGGACAGGCCGAACCGGGTCTCGAAAATGCGGCCGGCGTTGCTGATCCCGTCCTCGGCGACCGAGGCGAGCTGATACGTCAGGCTTTGTCTGAGCATGGAGGACAACCAGGCATTGCGGAGGAGAGGCTAGAGGGCATGCGGGCATAGCACAACTGTTGCAGAATGCAACTAATCGAGGCAGCGGGATCGTGCATCGACATCCTGAGGAGGGGGCGTCTGCGACATTGCCCACAGGGAGGAACGTCATGTCCGTCGCATATCCGGCCGGGACCGAGGGTCTTGGCGCGTCCACCGAACAGAGAGGCGAGATCTCGGCCAGCCGCCTGATCGCCGCCGGGCGTGGCGATGACCGCCTCGAACAACCTGGACATCGTGATCGAGGGGCGCGGCGCCCATAGCGCGATGCCGCAGGCGGCGGTCGATCCCGTCATGGTCGCCGTGGCCCTGGCGCAGGCCCTGCAGACCATCGTCAGCCGCAATGTCGATCCCCAGCAGCCCGCGGTGCTGTCGATCACCCAGATCCATGCCGGCTCTCGGCCTACAACGTCATCCCCGAACGCGCCGTGCTGAACGGGACGATCCGCAGCTATGACGCCGGGGTGCAGGCCCTGATCGTCGAGCGCATCCGCACGCTGGCGGCCGGTGTCGCCGCGGGCTTTGGCGCGACTGCGCAGGTCACCGTCCACGACGGCTATCCCGCGCTGGTCAACGCGCCCGAACAGGCGGCGCAGGCGATCCGCGTCGCCGGCGGCATCGTCGGCGCGGCGATGGTGGACGGCAACGCGCCGCGGCTGACCGGCAGCGAGGATTTCTCGTACATGCTGCAGCACGCGCCGGGCGCGTTCCTGTGGCTGGGACAGGGCCACGGGCCGACCCTTCACAACCCGGCCTTCGACTTCAACGACGACCTGATCCCGCTGGGCGCGACGATCCTGGTCCGGTTGGCCGAAGATCGCCTGAGGGCCTGATCCGGTGGGCCGGCGGGATCGGCGGCCCAGCCTTTCCATCCTGCGGCCCGGCCTGTCGGAACGCGCGGCGCGACGGCGCGGCGCCCTGCCAGACCCGGCCCCGCCGTGTCGGGCGAATTGCCGGCGGCCGGGCTGCGTCCCCTGGGCGTGACCTCAGCCCGCCAAGGCCCGCAGCGGCACGGACAGCGTGACCCGCAGGCCCTGCGGCGCCCATTCGGCGGTCAGGGCGCCGCCCAGGCTGTCGATGCCGCCCGCCACCATGGTCGCGCCGAACCCTGTCGCCGCCGGGGGGCCTGCGGGCGGCGGGCCGCCGCACTCCTCCCACGCGATCTCGAACCGGTCGGCGTGCCGGCGGCAGTCCACGTGCACCGACCCCCGGTCGCCCGACAGCGCGCCGTACTTGATCGCGTTGGTGGCCTGTTCGTGCAGGATCAGGGCCAGCGTCGTCGCGGCGGTCCGCCCCAGCGGCAGGTCGTCGCCGGTGATCCTGATGCGCTGCCCGTCCTCGTCATAGGGCGTCAGCAGCACCGTCAGCAGGCCCCGGACGGTGCTGTCGCGTTCGGTCCCCGTGCCGTCGGGCAGGACATAGTCGTGCGCCCGCGCCAGCGCGCCGATGCGCCCGCGGAACGCGGCCGCAAAGCCGTGCGCCTGGCTGTCGCGGGCCGAGGCCGAGGCCAGCCCGCCGACGACGCTGAAGACGTTCTTGATGCGGTGCGACAGCTCGCGCGCCAGCAGGTCGCGCGTCTGGATCGTCCGCTTCAGTTCCAGATGCGCCATGGTCTGGCGGGCCAGCGCGCGCAGGACCTCCTGCTGCTCGGTGCTCAGGCCGCCCGGCCGGGGGTGATAGTCCAGGACGCAGACCGTGCCCAGCGGCAAACCTTCGGGCGTGTCCAGCCGCGCCCCCGCATAGAACCGCAGATGCGGCGTTCCCGACACCAGCGGATTGCAGTCGAACCGCCCGTCGGCCGCAAGGTCCGGGACCACCAGCATGTCGGGTTCCAGGATCGCCCGCGCGCACAGCGACACGTCCAGCGGCATCTCGCGCACCCCCAGGCCGATCTCGGACTTGAAGAACTGGCGCGTGTCGGCGATCAGGTTGACGACCGCCATCGGGGCCTTGCAGACCAGTGCCGCGACCCGCGTGATGTTGTCGAACTCGGGCTCGGGCGGGGTGTCGAGGACGCCATAGCGCAAAAGCGCGGCAAGCCGGTCGGCCTCGCTCCAGCCGTCCGCCGCGGGCGAAGCCACGGGCGGCGGGGTCGCGCCGTCAGCGGTCATGTCCGCATCCCTTGACCTGGTTCCCGTACACGACCGACATCCCTCCGAAATCTGTCCCGCCTGCCGCGATCCGCAGGCGCCCGACGCTTGCCCCGTCTTACCCCGCGGTGCCGGGGCGCGGCAACCGCGACCTGATCCGGCCGCGCCGCGACCCCCGCCGGACGGTCAGGCGCCGCCGCCGGGCGGCGGGTCCGTCCCGTCCGGTCCGGGCCGGTCCGACAGCAGCTCGCGGCACAGCCGCGTGAACGCCTCGGCCAGGGCCGTCGGCGCCAGCGACGCGGCGCGGGCCAGGGCGATGCGGCTGGGCGGCAGCGCGTCCCGCAGCGCAAGCCTGACCACGCGCCCCCCGTCGCACGCCCGGTCGTGCGGCAGGTCGGTCGCCAGCACCCCCACGCCAAGGCCGTTCGCCACCATCGCGCGCAGCATCTCGATCGAGCCTGTCTCGGCCGCGATGCGCGGCCGCACCCCCGCCAACTGGAACAGGGACAGGAAATAGCCCCGGCTTTCCGGCAGGTTGATCAGGACGACTGGGTCCTGCGCCAGGTCCGCCAGACCGACGCGGCCCGCCCCCGCAAGCGGGTGATCGGGTGCGACCAGGGCAAAGGGGGGACTGGCACGCAAGGGCACGATGTCCAGATCGGCCGACAGCCCGATGTCATAGACCAGCGCCAGATCGACCTGGCCGCGGCGCAGCCCCTGGGCCAGCCCGTGCAGGTCATCCTCGACCAGCCGCACGCGGGCACCGGGATGGCGCGCGCCAAAGGCGCGGATCAGCCGCGGCGCATGGCGCGGACCCAGCGTGGAATAGACCCCAAGGCACAGCTCGCCCACCAGCCCCGCGTCGGGGGCAAGGATCGCGCGTCCCTGCGCCATCAGGCCGGCCAGCGCCTCAAGCTTGTGGCGGCCAAAGGGCGTGGGCTGCATCCCCTGGCCGGGGCGGCGCAGGAACAGCGGCTGCCCGAAATGCGCCTCGATACGGGCGACGGCCTGCGAGACCGAGGGCTGCGAGACATGGACGGCCCGGGCGGCGGCCGCCGTCGAACCCGTCTCGGCCACGGCAAGCAGATAGCGGATCTGGCGAAAGTCGAAGGGAATAGGTTTCACCAATCCAGTCTATGCCGGATCGCTATTTCCGCCAATAGCGCGCGGCGTGATAGCGCGGTCCCCAAGGCTGAACACGGGGGACCCATGCCACAGCAACAACAACCCTTGGCGGGGGTGCGGGTGCTCGACTTCACCCGCGTCCTGGCCGGACCCTATGCGACCGCGCTGATGGCCGACCTGGGCGCCGACGTCATCAAGGTCGAGGCGCCGGACGGCGACGAGTATCGTCATGTCGGCCCCTTCCGCGACGGCGAAAGCGCGCTGTTCCAGACCGTGAACCGCGGCAAGCGGTCGATCGTGCTGGACCTGCGCGCGCCCGACGACCTGGCGCTTGCACGACGCCTCGCGGACCGCGCCGACGTGGTGGTCGAGAATTTCCGGCCCGGGGTGATGGCGCGGCTGGGGCTGGACGCCGCCACCCTGCAGGCGGGAAACGCAGGGCTGGTCTATGCCTCGGTGTCGGGGTTCGGGCAGGGCGGCCCGAACGCGGCACGGCCCGCCTATGACATCATCGTGCAGGCCATGGCCGGGCTGATGGCCCAGACCGGAGAGGCGGACGGCCCGCCCACGATGGTCGGTGAGGCGCTGGCCGACGTGGCGGGCGGGCTGTTCGCCGCCTGGGGGATCATGGTGGCCCTGTTCGACCGCAGCCGGACGGGCCGGGGCCGGGTCGTGGACATCGCGCTGTTCGACGCGCTGCTGTCGATGATGCCGACCGCCGGCGCGCGGGTCCTTGTGACCGACGCCGATCCCGTCCGCACCGGCAACCGCCATGCGCTGTCCGCGCCCTTCGGGGTCTATCCCGCGGGGCAGGGCCATTTTGCGGTGGCCGTGCTGAACGACAAGCTGTTCGCCGCCTTCTGCCACGTCATCGGCCGGCCCGAACTGGCCGCCGATCCGCGGTTTGCCGGCGACGCGGCGCGCCGCACGAACGAGCCGCAGCTGGCCGAGGCCATCGCCGGTTGGGCGGGAACCCTGACGGCCGCGCAGGCCGTCGCCGCGCTGTCAGCGGCCGGCGTGCCGGCGTCGGAACTGGCCACCGCGCGTCAGGCCTGGCTGTCGGACCAGGCGCAGGCGCGGGGCCTGTCGTCGGTGGCGCAGCACCCCGCCCTGGGGCCCCTCAGCCTGCCGGAACAGCCGGTGCATTTCTCGGACAGCCCGCGCGGCGGGCGCCGGGCCGCCCCCGCGCTTGACCAACATGGCGCCCAGATCCGCGCCGAACTGGAGGATGTGCAATGACCGACTGGACCGAGGACGAGGGCGCGCTGCTGGACCAGATCGCCCGCTTTGCCGCCGAGGTGCTGGCCCCGCGCGCGGCCGCGCTGGACGAGACCGCGACATTCGCCACCTGCCACCTGCCCGCGATGGCCGCGCTGGGCCTGATGGGGCTGAACCTGTCCGAGGCGGACGGCGGGCTGGGCCTGTCCGGGCCCGCCCTTTATCGGGCGGTCGAGTTGATCGCCGGGGCCTGCGGGGCCACGGCCTCGATGCTGACGGCGCATTACCTGGCGACGGATGCGCTGCATCTGGGGGGCGACGCGGCGCTGCGGGCGCGGTTCCTGCCGCCCGCGGCGGCCGGGGCGCTGGGGGCATTCGCGCTGACCGAACCGCAGGCCGGGTCGAACCCGGCCGACATGCGCACGACCGCCCGGCGCGACGGCGATGGCTATCGGTTGCAGGGGTCGAAATGCTTCATCTCGAACGCCGGGGCGGCGGATTTCATGGTGGTCTTTGCCAAGACCGACCCCGGCGCGGGCGCCCGCGGCGTGTCGGCCTTTGTGGTCGAGCCGAAGGCGAGCCGCGGCATCACCATCGGCCCGGCCGAACGGACCATGGGCCTGCGCGGCGGCCATGTCTTCGGGGTCAGCTTCGACGACTGCCATGTTCCGGCCGCGAACCGGCTGGGCAACGAGGGCACGGGGTTCCGCACGGCGATGAAGGTGCTGGACAACGGCCGCATCGAGGTGGCCGCCCAGGCGACCGGCATCGCCGAGGCCGCGCTGGCCGCCGCCATCGCCTATGCCCGGGACCGCCAGGTGGGCGGGCATCCCATCGCCGACTTCCAGGGCCTTCAGTGGATGCTGGCCGACAGCGCCAACGACCTGGCCGCGGCACGCGCGCTGGGACTGGCCGCGGCGCGGCTGCGCGGCACGGGCGCGCGCTACTCGACCGAAAGCGCGCACGCCAAGCTGTTCGCGTCCGAGGCCGCCTGGCGCATCGCCGACCGCGCCCTGCAGATCCATGGCGGCTATGGCTATTGCCGCGACTTTCCGCTGGAGCGGTATCTGCGCGACCTGCGGATCTTCCGCATCTACGAGGGCAGCTCGGAAATCCAGCGCACGATCATCGCGCGCGGCCTGCTGGCCTGACGGACCGCCCGTCCCTTGCGCAGCCTGACCGGCGCGTTCGCGCCCGCGTTAGGCTGCCGGGACGGCGTTCGTGACGCTGGGTGCGAACCAGCGCGGCCGCGCGTCGCGGGCGAGGGGGCGATGCTGCCGCGGGGTTTCCGGGACGACAGGCCATGGCCCTCGCTCGTCCTGGCGGGGACCGAACGGGTCAGAAGCTGTTGCGCTCGTGATAGGTCCGCAGGAACCCCTGGATGCGCGGGTCTTCCGGCTGGTGCAGGATGCGGCCGGGCGTGTCCACGCCGACCAGCTCGCCCCGTTCCATGAAGGCCACCTGATCGGCCACGTGCGAGGCAAAGCCCATCTCGTGGGTGACGACGACCATGGTCATGCCCTCGCCCGCCAGCGCCTTCATCACGTGCAGCACCTCGCCCACCAGCTCGGGGTCCAGCGCCGAGGTCGGCTCGTCGAACAGCATCAGCCGCGGCTCCATCGCGATGGCGCGGGCGATGGCGACGCGCTGCTGCTGGCCGCCCGACAGGCGCGAGGGGTGGTTGTCCATCTTGTCGGCCAGCCCGACCTTGGCCAGCGCGTCGGCGGCGCGTCCCGCGGCGTCCGGCCGCGACAGGCCCCGGACGCGGATCAGCCCCTCGGCCACGTTCTCGCGCGCGGTCATGTGGGGCCACAGGTTGAACTGCTGGAACACCATCCCGATTGACCGCCGCATCTCGCGCAGCGCGCGGCCGCGCATGCGCCTGCCCGGCGCCTCGTAGCCGATCATCCGCCCGTCGATGCGGATCTCGCCCGCGCTGTAGTCCTCGAGGAAGTTGATGCAGCGCAGCAGCGTGGACTTGCCCGAACCGGACGGCCCGATCAGGCACGTCACCTTGCCGGGCGGGATCGACAGGTTCACGTCCCGCAGCGCCTGGAACGGCCCGTAGAACTTGCTGACGTTGCGGATTTCGACGGACGAGGCCTGCATCGTCAGGTCCTTTCGAGAAGATGTTTCGTGATGCGCGTCTCGAGCCGGCGGCCCAGCCGCGAGATGGTCTCGACGAGACCCCAGAAGAACAGCGCCAGCACCAGGTTCGCCTCGACGAAACGGAAGGTCTCGGCCGACATCCGGCTGACCTGGTACATCAGCTCGGGCACCGTGATGATCGACAGGATGACCGTTTCCTTGGTCAGGATGATCGAGAAGTTGACCAGCGCCGGCAGCGCCGACACCAGGCTGAGCGGCAGCAGGATGCGCCGCACGATCGACGGCTCGGACATGCCGATGGCACGGGCGGCCTCGATCTGGCCGGGAGCCACGGCGCGGAACCCCGACCGGAAGATCTCGGCGAAATAGGGGCTGCCGTACAGGGTCAGGCCCAGAAGGCCTGCGGGCACCGCGTCCAGCCGCAGCCCGATCAGCGGCCCGCCATAATACAGCACGAACAGCTGCACCAGGAACGGCGTGCCGCGGATGACCTCGATATAGACCTGGATGATCCAGTTCAGCCAGCGCGGGCCGTAGTGGCGCATCAGCGCGATCAGCAGGCCCAGCGTCATGCCGAACAGGGTGCCCAGCGCCCAGCACAGGACGGTGACGCCAAAGCCGCGCAGCAGCGCCGGCCCGTAGGTTTGCAGCAGGTCCATCACACGGCCGTCCTGTGTTCGAGATAGCGCCCCAGGGCCGCAAGGCACAGGTTGATCACCAGATAGATGCAGGCCGCCGCCAGATAGACCTCGAGCGGGCGGAACGTCGTGGCCGCCTGCGCCTGGCTGGCGCGGGTGATTTCCAGGATGCCGACCACCGACACCAGCGAGGACGCCTTGACCAGCAGGATCAGCTCGTTGATCAGCGCGGGCAGCGACAGGGTAAAGGCCTGCGGCAGGATGATCCGGCGCCAGACGTCCTGCGGCGTCATGCCGATGGCGACCGCCGCCTCGGCCTGGCCGCGCGGCAGGGCGTTGATCGCGCCGCGCCAGATTTCCGAGATGTAGGCGCTGGCGCAGATGCCGACGGTCACGATGGCCGCGACCATCGCCGGCACGTCCAGGCCGAACAGCGGCAGCGAGTAGTAGAAGACCAGCAGTTGCACCAGCAGCGGCACGCCGCGCAGAAAGCTGACCCAGACCGCGCCCGCGCGGCGCAGCGCCCGCGACGGCGACAGCCGGGCGGCGCAGACCAGCGTGCCGATCACCAGTCCAAGCGCGATCCCCGCCACCGAGATCAGCAGCGTGTATCGCGCCGCCCAGAACAGCGGCACCAGGCTTTCCAGGAAGGTCGGGATCGAGAACATGCGAACCTCGGGTCCGTCCGGGGGCGACGGGAACGGAAGGGGGGATCGGGGCGGGATCGCTCCCGCCCCGCGTGGGGGCTCAGTTCACGGGAACTTCGCGCGGCAGCTCGGTGTAGGAGCCCAGCCATTTTTCCTGGATCGCCTTGATCCGGCCGTCGTCGGTCATCTTCAGCATGGCGTCGTTGATCGCCTTGGCAAAGCTCTCGGTCTCGGGGTCCTTGCGCAGCACCCAGCCGAAGTAGGTGGGCTGGCCGAACTTGGCCGGCTCGAACAGGGCGAAGGATTCGGGGCGCGACTTGACCAGATAGGTCAGGTTCGGCAGCGATCCCGCCACCGCGTCCAGGCGGCCCGCCGACAGGTCGGCATAGGCCTCGTCGGTGGTGCCGTATTCCTTGATCGTGATCCCGCCAAGCTGCTCGCCATAGGCCTGAAGCTGCTTGAACTGCGCGGTGCCCTGCTGGACGCCCACGGTCTTGCCCTTGATGTCCTCGGGCTTGGTCATGTCGGCGTTGCCGGCGGCCTTGACCAGCGAGACGGTGGCGTCGGCGATCGGCAGGGTAAAGGTGTAACGCTCCAGCCGCTCGGGCGTGATCGTCACAGGGGCGATCACGATGTCGAACTTCTTGACCTCAAGCCCGGGCAGCTCGGCGGTCCACGGGATGTCCTGATAGACGGGCTCGACCCCGATCTCCTTGGCCACCTCGTCGAACAGGTCCTTGGTCATCCCCTCGTAGGTGCCGTTGTTGAGCATGTCGAAGGGGGCATAGTGCATGTCGGTCGCGGTCACGATCTTGCCGGCGGCCTTGATGTCGGCCAGCTGGTCGGCCAGCGCGCCCGAGGCGGCCAGTCCCAGGGCCACCGCGGCGATCGCCGCGGATTTCAGGGTGGTGCGGATGGTCATGTCGTCTCCTGTTGGTGGGGCAAGGGTGAACCGGCGGCCGCGCCCGCGGGCGCCGGGTGGTCGTGCGGCGCCGAGTCTATCGCCGGCTGCCGCGGAAACGCCAGTTCCCCGGCGGGGTGGTCCCTTGTCGCAGGGATCGTGGCGATCGTCACCGCCAGCAGCGGCCCGCCTGAAACGGCGCCTTCCCAAGCGTCGCCCGGGGCCGCCAGCAGGGTGTCGCCGGCCGCAAGGCCGTGGCCGTCCACCGCTGCGGGACCCAGTGCGACCAGCGCCGTGGTGCCCGCGGGAACCGGATCGCCCGGCCCCAGCCGTGTGACCACGTGCCGCGCCGCGCCGCGCCGGGTCATGACGTTCAGGTCGGTGATCGGTCCCTGCGCCAGCCGCGCCGCGACCGGCGCCTCGCCGGGAAAGGGCAGGGGCTGGCCCGGGGGCAGGGCGACCGTTCCGCCGCCGAAATCCAGCGCAAGGCCCATGCCCTCGATCACCGTCAGCGTCCGGTCGATGCCGGGAAAGGCCGAGAAGGGGCCGTCCGCCGCCACCTCGGCCAGGCTGATGCGCCAGACGAAGCCGTCGAGGCCGGCGCCCTGGGGATGGACCGCGATCTCTCGCGTCACCCCGCCGCCGTTCCTCCAGGGCTGCGCGGGCAGGTCGCGGCGGCGGATCGGCCTCATCCCAGGATGCCGGGCAGGGTCAGCCCATGTTCGCGCGCGCAGTCCAGCGCGATGTCATAGCCCGCGTCGGCGTGGCGCATGACGCCCGTGGCCGGGTCGTTCCACAGCACCCGTTCGATCCGGCGGTCGGCGTCCTCGGACCCGTCGCAGCAGATCACCATGCCGGAATGCTGGGAAAACCCCATGCCGACGCCGCCGCCGTGGTGCAGCGACACCCAGGTCGCGCCCGAGGCGCAGTTCAGCAGCGCGTTCAGCAGCGGCCAGTCCGACACCGCGTCCGAGCCGTCCTTCATCGCCTCGGTTTCCCGGTTGGGGCTTGCCACCGACCCCGAGTCGAGATGGTCGCGCCCGATCACCACCGGGGCCTTCAGCTCGCCGGTCCGCACCATCTCGTTGATCGCCAGGCCCGCGCGATGGCGGTCGCCCAGGCCGATCCACATGATCCGCGCCGGCAGGCCCTGGAAGGCGATGCGATCGCGCGCCATGTCCAGCCAGTTGTGCAGATGGGCGTTGTCGGGAAACAGCTCCTTCATGCGCTGGTCGGTCTTGTAGATGTCCTCGGGGTCGCCCGACAGCGCCGCCCAGCGGAACGGGCCGATGCCCCGGCAGAACAGCGGGCGGATATAGGCGGGCACGAAGCCGGGGAAGGCGAAGGCGTTCTCCAACCCTTCCTCCAACGCGACCTGGCGGATGTTGTTGCCATAGTCGAGCGTGGGCACGCCCGCGTTCCAGAAATCGACCATCGCGGCGACATGGACCATCATGCTGGCGCGGGCGGCGTGCTCGACGGCCTTGGGCTCGGTCTCCTGCCGGGCGCGCCATTCGGCGACGCTCCAGCCCAGCGGCAGATAGCCGTGGATCGGATCGTGGGCGCTGGTCTGGTCGGTCACGATGTCGGGGCCCGGCCCGCCCGCCTTCATGCGACGGACAAGCTCCGGGAACACTTCGGCGGCGTTGCCGATCAGGGCCACGGACTTCGCCTCTCCGGCCTTGGTCCACTGGTCGATCATCGCCAGCGCCTCGTCGAGCGTGTGGGCCTTGGCGTCGCAATAGCGGGTGCGGATGCGGAAGTCGGCGCGCGTCTCGTCGCATTCGACGGCAAGGCAGCAGGCCCCGGCCATCACCGCGGCCAGGGGCTGCGCGCCCCCCATGCCGCCCAGGCCCGCGGTCAGGATCCACTTGCCCTTCAGGCTGCCGCCGTAATGCTGGCGCCCGGCCTCGGCAAAGGTCTCGTAGGTGCCTTGCACGATGCCCTGCGTGCCGATATAGATCCAGGACCCGGCGGTCATCTGGCCGTACATGGCCAGGCCCTTCCTGTCCAACTCGTTGAAATGGTCCCAGGTCGCCCAGTGCGGCACCAGGTTCGAGTTCGCGATCAGCACGCGGGGCGCGTCCTTGTGGGTGCGGAACACGCCCACCGGCTTGCCCGACTGCACCAGCAGCGTCTCGTCCTCCTCCAGCGCGCGCAAGGACGCGACGATGCGGTCAAAGTCGTCCCAGGTCCGCGCCGCGCGCCCGATGCCGCCATAGACGACCAGCTCGTGCGGGTTCTCGGCCACGTCGGGATGCAGGTTGTTCATCAGCATCCGCAAGGGCGCCTCGGTCAGCCAGCTCTTCGCCGTGATCTCGGTCCCCGTCGCGGGATAGATGTCGCGGGCGTTGTGGCGGCGGTCGGTCATGGGTCAGCCTCGCAGGTCAGGGGCCAGGGCGGCCAGCGTTTGCAGGATGTCGGCCAGCACCGGACGAAGGGCCGCGGCCTTGCCGGGGTCCAGGTCGAACGGCGGCGCCTCGGCCGTCAGGTGGGTGGATTGCGCCAGTTCCATCTGGATGGCGTGGATGCCCCCGTCGGGGCGGCCGTAATGGCGCGTCGTCCAGCCGCCCTTGAAGCGGCCGTTCACGACCGTCGTGCGCCCCGTCGCGCGGCACCGGCGGGCGGCTTCGTCCTCGATCCGGGGATCGCAGGTCGTGCCGTCGGCGGTGCCGATGTTGAAATCGGGCAGCGTGCCGGCAAACAGGAACGGGATGCGCGAGCGGATCGAATGACAGTCATACAGGATCGCCACGCCGTGCCGCGCGCGGACGCGGTCCAGCTCGGCCGCCAGCGCCCCGTGATAGGGCGCGTGGAAGGCGCCGCGACGGGCCTCGATCCCGGCCGCGTCGGGGGGCGTGTCCCAGATCGGATGGCCGTCGAAGTCGGTCAGCGGCACCAGCCCGGTGGTGTTCTGCCCCGGATACAGGCTGTCGTCCGCGGGTGAGCGGTTGGCGTCGATGACATAGCGATGAAAGGTCGCGCGCACCGTCGTCGCGCCCGCCAGCAGCCCGTCATACAGCGCCTCGACGTGCCAGTCCGTGTCGGCCAGCCGCCGGCCGCGATCGTTCAGCGCGGCGTGGACGGCGGGCGGCAGCCAGGTTCCGACATGCGGCAGGCCCAGCACCACAGGACCGTCCCCGCGCTGCACCACCACGGGGTCGGGGGCGACGCCGGTCACGACGCCGGTCACGGCGCCCGTCACGGGGCGACGTCCTGAAGGCCGGCGGCGCGGATCAGCGCGCCCGACCGGATCATCTCGGCCGCGCGCACCAGATCGGGGGCCAGGTAGCGGTCCTTGCCGATGGCCGGGACCTCGGCGCGCAGCGCGGCCAAGACGGCCTGCAGCCGCGCCGACGTCACCAGGGGCGCCCGGAACTCGATCCCCTGCGCCGCGCAGATCGCCTCGACCCCCAGGATCACGGACAGGTTGTCGTTCATGCGGCCCAGCCGGCGGGCGCCATGCGCGCTCATGCTGACGTGATCCTCCTGGTTGGCCGAGGTGGGGGTCGAGTCGGTCGAGCAGGGGTTCGCGAGATGCTTGTTCTCGCTCATCAGGGCGGCGGTCGTCACCTCGGCGATCATCAGGCCCGAGTTCAGCCCCGGTTCCGGCGTCAGGAACGGCGGCAGGTCGTGGCTGAGCGTGGGGTCCACCATCAGCGCGACGCGGCGCTGGGCGATCGCGCCGATCTCGGCCACGGCCAGCGCGATCTGGTCGGCCGCAAAGGCCACCGGCTCGGCGTGGAAGTTGCCGCCCGACACGATGCGGCCGTTGCCCAGCACCAGCGGGTTGTCGGTGACGGCGTTCGCCTCGATCTGCAGGGTGCGGGCGGCGAATCCCAGCACGTCCAGCGCCGCGCCCGCCACCTGCGGCTGGCAGCGGATGCAATAGGGGTCCTGCACGCGGCTGTCGCCCTCGCGGTGGCTTTCGCGGATCTGCGAGCCGTCCATCAGCGCGCGCATCTGGCGGGCGACCTCGATCTGGCCGGCATGGCCGCGCAGGTCGTGGATCTCGGGCTGCAGGGGCGCGGTCGAGCCCATGATGGCGTCGGTGGACAGCGCCGCCGTCACCATGCAGGACACCGCGTTGCGCCAGCCCTCGAACAGCCCCACCAGCGCCAGCGCGGTGGAAAACTGGGTGCCGTTGATCAGGGCCAGCCCCTCTTTCGCGCCCAGCGTCACGGGGGTCAGGCCCGCCTGCGCCAGCGCCTGCGCCCCGGCCATGCGCTGGCCGCCCACCGTCGCCTCGCCCTCGCCGATCATCACGGCGGTCATGTGCGCCAGCGGCGCCAGGTCGCCCGAGGCCCCGACCGAGCCCTGCGCCGGGATGACCGGCACCACGCCGCGCGCCAGCATCGCCTCGATCAGGGCGATGATGTCCCAGCGCATCCCCGAGGCGCCGCGGCCCAGGCTGAGCAGCTTGAGCGCCATCATCAGCCGCGTGGCGGGTTCCGGGATCGGATCGCCCACCCCGCAGCAGTGGGACAGGATCAGGTTGCGCTGCAGCGTGGCGGTGTCCTGCGCGGCGATCTTGACCGAGGCGAGCTTGCCGAAGCCGGTGTTGACCCCGTAGACCGCCGCCTCGCCCTGCGCGGCCGCGGCGATCTGCGCGGCGGCCGCCTCGACCGGGCCGCGCGCGGCGGGGTCCAGGCGCATGGGGACGCCCTCGCGCCACAGCCGTTCCAGGTCCGCCAGGGTGGCGTGGCCGGGGGTCAGGGTGATGGTCATTCCGACTCTCCAAAGATGCGGCGGTGCAGCGGGTTGAAGCCGATCCGCCAGGCCAGTTCGGCGGGGTCCGCCACGTCCCAGACGGCCAGGTCGGCGCGCAGTCCGGGCGCGATCCGCCCGCAATCGTCCAGCCCCAGCGCGCGCGCCGCGTTCACGGTCACGCCGCGCAGCGCCTCGGCCGGGGTCAGGCGGAACAGCGTGCAGCCCATGTTCATCGTCAGCAGGATCGAGGTCAGGGGCGAGGTGCCGGGGTTGCAGTCGGTGGACAGCGCCATCGCCACGCCGTGCGCGCGGAACGCCGCAATCGGCGGGACCTGGGTTTCGTGCAGCGTATAGAACGCGCCGGGCAGCAGCACCGCCACGGTGCCGGACGCGGCCATCATCACCGCGTCGGCCTCGGTCGCGTATTCGACGTGATCGGCCGACAGCGCCCCGTGCAGCGCGGCCAGAGCCGTGCCGCCCTGGTGGGACAGCTGCTCGGCGTGCAGCTTGACCGGCAGGCCCAGCCCGCGCGCGGCATCGAACACGCGCGCGATCTGATGGGGCGTGAAGGCGATGCCCTCGCAGAACCCGTCCACCGCGTCCACCAGCCCCTCGGCGTGCGCCGCGCGCAGGGTGGGCAGGCAGATCTCGTCCAGATAGGCGTCGGGACGGCCGGCATATTCCGGCGGGCAGGCGTGCGCGCCCAGAAAGCTGGTCCGCACCCGCACCGGGCGCAGCGTCCCCAGACGCCGGGCGGCGCGCAGCATCGTCAGCTCGGCGTCGCGGTCCAGGCCATAGCCGGACTTGATCTCGACCGTGGCGACGCCCTCGGCGATCAGCGCGTCCAGCCGGGGCAGGGCCTGGCGGACCAGCTCGTCCTCGGTCGCGGCCCGGGTGGCCGCGACGGTGGACAGGATGCCGCCGCCCGCGCGGGCGATCTGCTCATAGCTCGCGCCCTGCAGGCGCATCTCGAACTCGCGTGCGCGGTCGCCGCCGTGGACCAGATGGGTGTGGCAGTCGATGGGCGCGGGCGTCACCAGCCGCCCGTCAAGGTCGTGCCGGGCCGCCCCGGCATGATCAGGGGGCAGATCCGCCATCGCGCCGACCCAGGCGATGCGCCCGTCCCGGACAAGGACCGCCCCACCCTCGATCAGCCCCAGGTCGGGGCCATCCAGCGTCGCGATTCGGGCGTTGTGATAAAGATCGCCGGCCATTCATCGTTCCTGTGTGCGGGGCGGCTTGTTTAATGCGCGCTTAACGATAATATGCATGTACATAACGAGACTGTCAACACCATCCTGACGCGAGGCACGACATGACGATTTTGTGGGCGGAACAGGCGCTTCTGGCCGGGGGATGGGCCGAGGCCGTCCGGGTCGAGGTTGACGACGCCGGGCGCATCGCCGGCGTGCAGTCCGGCGCCGCACCCCAGGGGGACCGCCACGCCATCCTGCTGCCCGCGCCCGCAAACCTGCACAGCCACGCCTTTCAGCGTGCGATGGCGGGTCTGACCGAGCGGCGCGGCCCCGATCCGCGCGACAGCTTCTGGACATGGCGGCAGCTGATGTACCGGTTTCTCGACCGGCTGACGCCCGACGACGTCGAGGCCATCGCCGCCTTCGTGCAGATGGAGATGCTGGAGGCCGGATACGCCTGCAACGTCGAGTTCCACTATCTGCACCACCGCCCCGGCGGCCTGCCCCATGACGACCCGGCCGAGATGTCGGCGCGCATCGCCGCGGCGGCGCGGACCAGCGGCATCGGCCTGACGCTGCTGCCGGTCCTGTACCAGTTCGGCGGCTGCGACCGGCGGCCGCTGGGCGCAGGACAGATCCGCTTCGGCAACGATCCCGACGGGTTCGCGCGCCTGGTCGAGGGCGCGCGCGCCGCGCTGGCGGGCCTGCCCGCCGACACCCGGCTGGGCGTGGCCCCCCACAGCCTGCGCGCGGTCACGCCCGAGGGGCTGGCCGCCGCCATCGCGCTGGGCGACGGCCCGATCCACATGCATCTGGCCGAGCAGACGGCCGAGGTCGAGGAGGTGCTGGCCGCCCGCGGCGCGCGTCCGACGCGCTGGCTGCTGGACCATGCGCCGGTGGACGGGCGCTGGTGCCTGATCCACTGCACGCAGATGGACCCGGCCGAGACGCTGGACCTGGCCGCCAGCGGGGCGGTCGCGGGCCTGTGCCCGATCACCGAATCGTCGCTGGGCGATGGCATCTTCGACGGGGTGCGGTTCCTGGGGGCGGGCGGCCGGTTCGGCGTGGGGTCCGACAGCAACATCCGCATCGCGCTGTCCGAGGAGCTGCGGACGCTGGAGTATTCGCAGCGGCTGCGCGACCGCTCGCGCGCGGCGCTGGCCACGGCGGACCGGTCCACCGGCCGGGTCCTGTTCGAAGGCGCGGCCGCGGGCGGCGCGCAGGCGGCCGGGCGGGCGGCGGGCGCGATCGCGCCGGGGGCCTGGGCCGATCTGGTGGCGCTGGACGGCGGGGCGGTGGACCTTCAGGGCCGCAAGGGGGACGCGATCCTGGACGCCTGGATCTTTGCCGGCGACGACCGGATGGTGCGCGATGTCTGGGCGGCGGGCCGGCATCTGGTGCAGGACGGCCACCACATCGCGCGCGAGGCGATCACCCGGCGCTATGCCCGGGCCTGCGCCGGCCTGCGGGACGCGCTCTGATGCCGCCCGCGCCGGTCGGCTGGCAGTCGGTCCACGCCGAGGTCCTGCGGCGCATCCGCAGCCGCGAATGGCTGCCCGGCGCCCTGATCCCCAACGAGACCGACCTGGCGGCCGAGTTCGGCTGCGCCCGCGCGACGGTCAGCCGCGCGCTGCGCGAACTGGCCGACGCCGGCCTGCTGACCCGGCGGCGCAAGGCGGGCACCCATGTCGCGCTGAACCCGGTGCGAAAGGCCACGCTGCAGATCCCCGTCATCCACGAGGAGATCGAGGCGCGGGGCGGCACCTACGGCTATGCCCTGATCGGGCGCGAAACCGCCCAGCCCCCCTTGCAGGTCCGCAGCGCCCTGGGCTTGGCCGCGGCCGACCCGCTGCTGCACCTGCGCGCGCTGCACCTGTCGGACGGCGCGCCCTATGCCTATGAGGATCGCTGGGTGAACCCGCAGGCGGTGCCCGCCCTGCTGGACGTGGACCTTGAACGGGTCAGCGCGAACGCCTGGCTGGTCCGCAACGTCCCCTATACCCGCGGGCAGCTGATCCTGTCGGCCGCGACCGCCGACGCCGACACCGCCGAGATCCTGCGCTGTGCCCCCGGCGACGCGCTGTTTCTGGCCGAGCGCACCACCTGGACCGGCGACCGGCCGATCACCTGGGTGCGGCAATCCTACCCGCCGGGCCACCGGCTGGCGACCGAGCTTTGAGCGCGCCCCCCGCGCCGCAGCGGCCGTGCCCCCCGCCTGCGGTCGGCCTGTGCAGGCCACGCCGCCCCGCGCGCCGCATCACGCGCGGCCTCGCCTGCGCCACAGCGCGGGGACGGACAGCGCCAGCAGGATCGCGGCCGGCAGCAGGGCAAAGGCAAAGCCTGCGTGCGCGAACCCCAGCGCACCGGCCACGCCCCCCGCGACGAACGTGCCCACAAGCTGAAGATGGATCGCCAGCCGTGTACGGTCCGCGCCCCGTCCCCTGCCGGGATGGGCGCGCCGGAAGGCTGCGCGGCCAAGCTCGATGCCGATGTCGGTGATCATGCCGGTCGCATGGGTCGTGCGGATGCGCGCCCCCGATATCTTGGTGATCGTCGCGTTCTGCATGCCCATGATGAAGCACAGGCAGGTCAGCGAAAAGACGCGGCCCCACTCTCCGGTGAAGACGCCGCCCCCGGCAAAGCAGGCCAGAAGGCCGCCCTGCACCGCGATGGGCAAGGCATACTGCCCGCCGACGTGCCGGATGCGGGCCCAGTTGATCAGGATCGTGCTGAACGCGGCCCCCGTGACAAAGGCCCCGATGGCGGCCACCGCGACCAAGGCCACGCGCACTTGGCCGATCACCAGGCTGTCGGCCACCTGCGAGAGATACCCCGTCATGTGCGACGTATAGGCCCCCAGCGCAAAGAAGCCGCCGGCGTTCGACGCCCCCGCGACCGCCGCAAGCACCGTCGCAAGCACGAGATCGGACCCGCGCGAGCGGCGGTGCCCCGTCAGAACGCGGGCCAGGGCGATCGGCCGCAGGATGCGGGGGCGCGGCGTCATCGCGGCCGGCCCGCCCGCAGGCAGGAGACGGCCGCGTTCCGCGCGGAATCGGAGAGAGTACACACGCCGGTCGTCCTTTCCACGTCTGCGGCCCAGGGGGGGCGGCAGGCGGGACGATACCAGCCCGCGCCGCCCGCGTCAGGGCCAGAGACCACCGGAGGCGGAGGCGTCCTGTCCGTCCCGAATCGTCGCCCCTGCAAAGGACGGGCGTTTCGGCCCTGCCACGGGGCGCGGTGCCGGCCGGGGTCCGGCGGGCGGCTGGCCACGCGGCGGCGGCACCTTTCGGACGGCCCTTGCGCTGCTTTCGGCCACAGCGCCGGTTGCCCCGCCTGCCTGCGCGGAACCCGCGCGGGCCGGATGCGTTTCGCTGCAATGCAGCATCGGCCTGACCGAAGGTTGCCCGGATGCCCCTTGCAGGATGACCCCGATGACCTCTCGCCGCTCTCACGATCCGTTCGTTCCCGCGGCCGCGCGCCGCCGTTCACGGCCAAGGCCACGGGCACGGGCACGGGCGCTGGCCCTTGTCGGGACGGCCGCTGCGCTGACGGCCGCGGCCGTCCTGAACCATCGCAACGCCCGCCGGGCCGAACGGGACAACCCGCCCCTGGGCGCGTTCGTGCAGGTGGACGGGGTCCGGCTGCACTATCTGGAACGCGGAACGGGATCGCCGCTGGTGCTGCTGCATGGCAACGGCAGCATGATCCAGGACTTCCTGTCCAGCGGGCTGGTGAACGAGGCCGCCCGGCGGCACCGGGTCATCGTCTTCGACCGTCCGGGGTATGGCTACAGCGAGCGTCCGCGCGACAGGCTGTGGACGCCCGACGCGCAGGCGGACCTGCTGGCCGCGGCCCTGCGCAGGCTGGGGGCCGGGCCGGCGGTGGTGCTGGGCCATTCCTGGTCGGGCGCGGTCGCGCTGGCGATGGCGCACCGCCATCCCGACCTGGTCCGCGCCCTGGTGCTGGAGGCCGGGTACTACTATCCCTCGCCCCGTGTCGATGTGGTCGCGCTGTCGATGCCGGCCGTTCCGGTCGTGGGCGATGCGATGCGCCACACCGTGGCCCCCCTGATGGGGCGCCTGATCTGGCCCGGGCTGATGCGCAAGATCTTTGGCCCCGCGGCGATGCCCCGCAAGTTCCGGGCGTTTCCCCGCGCAATGGCCCTGCGCCCGTCGCAACTGCGCGCCAGCGCCGAGGAAACCGCCTTCATGGTCCCCTGCGCCGCCAGGGCCCAAGGGCGTTATGGCGCGCTGCGGCTTCCGGTGGCGATCATCGCCGGGGCCGGGGACCGCATCGTGGCCCCCGACGACCAGTCGGCCCGGCTGCACCGCGAGATTGCCGGCAGCAGCTTTGTTTGCGTTCCCGACACGGGCCATATGGTCCACCAGACCGCCACACAGGCTGTTCTGGACGCGATCGCCAGGGTCGCGTCCTGACAGGCGCGCCCGGGCTGACGGGACTTGCAATGACCCTTGATTGTGACGTGAGCCGAAACACAACCATTGGTTGATCGGCATTTCTGGGCTATGCATTCGCATGGGCTGGCCCCATCTGGGCCATGGATCACCTTTGCCACGCTGAGAGAATCGCATGCAAGTTCTGACGCCCCAGCAGTTCGCCGACCGGCTGATGACAACCTCGTATCCCGACGGCGAGACGCGGACGATGCGCCCCGGTTCGTCGGGGATCACCGTCAACCTGACCGACCTGACCGGTCAGGAAAAGGGTCTGGCCCGCGCCGCTTTGGCCGAGATCGCGTCCGTGACCGGGTTGCGCTTTGCGGACACCACGGGATCGGCGCAGATCGAGTATTCGAACGACGGCAAGGGCGCGCAGACGCAGACCTCGGGGGAGGGTAATACGATCAACTGGGCAGACGTGCGGATCGCCTCGGACCGGGTCGCCCCAGGCGACGGCTATGGCAGCTTTGCGTTCCGCACCTATATGCACGAGACGCTGCACGCGCTGGGGCTGGGCCACCCGCAGGATTACGGAACCGTGCGCGCGTTCTCGCAGTCGAGCGTCGCGAACGACAGCTGGCAGATCAGCCTGATGTCGTATTTCGACCAGACCGAGAACACATGGGTCGATGCCGACAAGGCTTATCACCTGACGCCGATGATGGCCGATCATCTTGCCCTGCGGCAGATGTACGACGCCCCTGCCATGCGCCTGGGCAACACCACCTATGGCGTCGGCTCGACGGCGGGCGGGGCGCTGGACCGGGCCGCCCCGCTGGGACAGTCCGAGCAGCGGGTCACGTTCCTGGTGGCCGACCATGGCGGGGTCGATCACGTCAACTTTGCCGGTTTCACGGCCGCGCAGCGGATCAACCTTGCGGCGGGGGCCATCTCGGACGTCATGGGCGCGCTGGGCAACATGCAGATCGCCACCGGCACGGTGATCGAGCACGCCACAGGGGGCGCGGGCGCGGACACCCTCGTCGGCAATGGCGCCGCGAACCGCCTGGCCGGCGGGAACGGGGCCGACCGCCTCTATGGCCGTGCCGGCGCGGATGCCCTTCAGGGCGGGGACGGGCGCGACACGCTGGCGGGCGAGGACGGCAACGACCGGCTGTTCGGCGGCAGGGGCGACGACCGGCTGCTGGGCGGCGCGGGCAACGACAGCCTGTTCGAGTCCGCGGGCGCAAACCTTCTGGACGGGGGCGCGGGCAACGATTCGCTGTCTGGCGGCGCCGGTGCCGACCAGATGCTGGGCGGGGCGGGACGGGACACGCTGACCGGCGGCCTCGGGGCGGACCGGATCAGCGGGGGCGACGGCAACGACTGGCTGCGCGGCGGCGCGGGGGCGGACACGCTGATCGCGAACACGGGGGCGGACGTGCTGGACGGGGGGGCCGGGAACGATCTGCTGCGCGGCGGCGCCGGGCGCGACCGCTTTGTGTTCACCAGCGGTGCGGACCGGGTGCAGTGGTTCGATCCGGCAACCGACGTGATCGACCTGCGCGGCCTTGCCGGTCTGGACAGTTGGGATGACGTCCGGGCCCGGCTGACCCTGTCGGGCGACGATGTGGTGTTCCGCCTGGGCGATCACACGCTGACCATCGAGGATCAGGACCGGGGCGCGCTGGATGCCACGAATGTCCTGTGGTGAGCGGGTGCGCCCTTGCCGCGACCTGCTTGCCCGGCCCTGCGCCGTGCCGTCCGGTGGCCCCGCCGCGCGCGGCCGCGGCAGGCGCCGCGGGACGCAGGGCGCGCCGCCGGCGGCGTCGCAGGCCCGGTGAACGGCGTTCGTGCCCGTTGGACGGTGGACGGGGGCCGTCAGGGCCGCGCGTCACTCGGGGTCTGTCACGGTCAGCTCGACAGGGTCCAGCCCGTCGATCTCGCCCCGGACCACGCTGCCGGGCACGACCGGCCCCACGCCCGCGGGGGTGCCGGTGAGGATCAGGTCGCCGGGGGCGAGATGATAGAACCGCGACAGATCCGCCACCAGTTCGGGCACCGACCAGACCATGTCGGACAGCCGCGCATCCTGCCGCGTCGCGCCGTCCAGCGTCAGGCTGATGCGCCGGCTGCCCAGCGCCCCCAGATCGGCCGCGCGGGTGATCGGGCCGATCACGGCCGACCCCTCGACGTCCTTGGCCAGGTCCCACGGCTGGCGGCGGTCCTTGAACCGCGCCTGCAGGTCGCGCCGCGTCATGTCCAGCCCCGCGCCATAACCCAGCACCGCGTCCATCGCCTGCGCCGCCGTGACCCGGAAGGCCGGCGCACCGATGGCCACGGCCAGTTCCATCTCGTGGTGATAATCCGCGGTGCCGGGCGGATAGGGCAGGCGCGCCCCGCCGCGCACGACGGCCAGCGCCGACTTGGTAAAGTAGAAGGGCGCCTCGCGGTCCACCTCGGCCCCCATTTCCGCGGCATGGGCGGCATAGTTGCGCCCCACGCAGAAGACGCGGTGGACGGGGAACACGGCGTCCTCGCCCCGCACAGGCAGCGTGGGCCAGGCAGGCGAGGGGAAAAGCGTCGTCGTCATGGCGGGGGTCCCCCAGGGTGCGTGCGGCGAGCGCCAGCATGACCATGCCCGCCGTCTTGTCGAGTGCGCCGCCGCGTTCCCGGCTGTTTGCAACCACCGCGCGACCTGCCTATGGTGCGTGCGACCTGCCACATGGGGGATGCTGATGGCCCGGCCGCGCGTGCTGATCCTTGCCGAGGACTGCAACCCCCAGTGGCCCTCGCTGCCGATCGTGGGCTACAACTATGCCCGTGCGCTGGGCCGGGCGGCCGACATCACGCTGGTCACGCATGTGCGCAACCGCGACAACATCGAGGCCGCGGGCGACATGACGGGGCCGGTCAGCTACATCGACACCGAATGGCTGGCCGCGCCGATGTACAAGCTGGCGCGGGCGCTGCGCGGCGGGGACCAGGTGGCGTGGTCCACCAGCCAGATGATGGCCTATCTGCCCTATCTGGCGTTCGAACATCAGACCCTTCGCCGGTTTCGTCCGCGGCTGGCGGGGGGCGAATTCGACCTGGTCCACCGCATCACGCCGATGTCGCCGACGCTGCCCTCGCCCATGGCCGGGCGGACGCGGCAGCCGTTCGTGATCGGGCCGCTGAACGGCAACCTGGACTGGCCCGCCGCCTATGCCGGCGAGCAGCGGCGCGAAAAGGAACGGCTGCGGGCGCTGCGCGGGGCTTACCGCCTGCTGCCCTATGCCCGCCGGACGTGGCGCCGGGCCGCCTGCGTGCTGGCGGCGTTCCAGCACACCATCGACGACCTGACCGCCGTCGATCCCGCGCGCATCGTGTCGTTCCCCGAAATCGGCATCGACCCCGCGATCTTTCACGCCAAGGGCCGCCGCCCGGCGTTCTCAGGGCCCGGTCCGTTCCGGTTCCTGTATGCGGGCCGGCTGGTCCCCTACAAGCTGCCCGAGGCGGCGATCCGGGCCTTTGCGACCGCGCCGGCGCTGGCGGGCCACCGTCTGTCGATCATCGGCGACGGCCCCGAGCGCCCGCGGCTGGAGGCGATGGTCGCCGAGGCCGGCGCGGCCGACCGGATCGTGTTCGAGGGGCGCAAGTCCCAGGCCGAGGTGGCAGGCGCCATGCGCGAGGCCGACGCCTTTGTCTTTCCGTCGATCCGCGAACTGGGCGCGGGCGTCGTGATCGAGGCGATGGCCTGCGGCATGGTCTGCCTTGTGGCCGACTATGGCGCGCCCGGCGCGCTTGTGGCCGAGGGGCGCGGCATCGCCGTGCCGCTGGCCCCGCTGGAGGATCTGATCGTGGACCTGCGCGCGGCGATGGAACGCTGCGTCACCGACCCCGCGCCCTTGGCCGGTATGGTGGCGCGCGCGCAGGCCCATGCCGCCCGCTTCGACTGGGACGAAAAGGCGCGCTACACCGCGCAGATCTATGAGGCCGTGCTGGCCGGGCGTCCGCTGGGGGACTTTGCGGCCTATGCCTGACCGCGCGCCCGATCCCCGCCCGATCGCCTATCTGGTGCCCGAGTTTCCGCAGCAGACGCACGCCTTCTTCTGGCGCGAGATCGCGGCGATCGAGGATGCGGGCGCGCAGGTCGCCCTGTTCTCGACCCGTCGCCCGCCGCTGGACGCCTGCCCGCACCCCTTCCGGGACGAGGCGCGGGCGCGCACGCAATACCTGTTCCCGCCCCGCCCCGGACCCGCCGCGGCGCTGGCGCTGCGTCCTGTCGCGCTGGCCCGGGCGACCGCCTATGTGGCCGGGCTGCGCCAGACCCCGGCCAGGGGCCGCGCCCGGCTGGTGGCGCTGATCCCCAGCGCGGCCGATCTGGCGCAGGCCTGCCGGGCGGTGAACGCGCGGCATCTGCACGTCCATTCCTGCGCCGACGCCGCGCATCTGGCGGTGCTGGCGCACCGGCTGGGCGGGCCCGGCTACAGCCTGACGCTGCACGGCGACCTGGATGTCTATGGCACCGACCACGCCGCCAAGATGGGCGCTGCGCGCTTTGTCAGCACCGTCACCGGGGCGCTTGCGGCGCAGGTCGCGGGGGTTGCGCCGGGGGTGCCGAACCCGGTGATCTGGATGGGCGTGGACACCGACCGCTTTCGTCCGCGCGCGGGTTCGCCGCCCGACCGGCCGTTCACCGTGGTCACCGTGGCGCGGCTGGCGCAGGTCAAGGGGCACCGGTTCCTGCTGCGCGCGCTGGCCCGGCTGCGGGCCGAGGGGCGGGCGCTGTCCTGCGTGATCGCGGGCGACGGCCCCGACCGTGACGCCATCCTGGCCGAGATCGCGGCGCTGTCCCTGGGCGACTGCACCCGGCTGACCGGCGCCGTGGCCGAGGACGGGGTGCGCGACCTGCTGCACGGGGCCGACGCGCTGGCGCTGACCTCGATCGGGCAGGGCGAGGCCGCCCCTGTCGCGGTGATGGAGGCGATGGCCTGCGGCCTGCCGGTCGTGGCCTCGGTCATCGGGGGCACGCCCGACATGATCCGCGACGGTCACGACGGCCTCCTCGTGCCGCAGCAGGACGTCGAGGCGATCGCGGGCGCCTTGCGCGGGCTGATGGACGACCCCGCCCGCCGCGCCGCCATCGGCCGGGCGGCGCGCGCCCGCGCGGTCGAGGCGTTCGACCACCACGCCAACGCGCTGAAGCTGCTGCATCAGATCGACGCGGTCAGCGGGGCGGACTGACCCCGCGCAACCGCCGCCGCGGCGCAACGGGACCGGCCCGGCGCGCCTTGTGCCGCGCCATGCCGCCCGTCACCTCGGCCGATCGGACTGCGGCAGCCAGTCGGCGGCGAGGATCTCTCCGCCCTCGGTCACGACGGCCTCGCGCGGGATGGGGTGGCTGATGAAATGCACGGGGCTGGTCGTGGGGCCATAGGCGCCGCTCATGTGCAGGGCGATCAGCGCGCCGGGGTCCACCCGTGGCAGCATCGCCCCCTGCGCCAGCCGGTCGATCGAGGTGCAGAGCGGGCCTGTCAGGTTCACCGGCTCGATTTCGCCGTCGCCGCCGCCGTCCCTGCCGCCGACAAGATGCAGGCGATAGTTGCGGTGGATCACCATCCCGAAATGCCCGCTGGCCGCCAGATGCGCGTTCATGCCCCCGTCGCACAGCGCGATGCGCTGCCCGCGCGAGTCCTTGACCGCGACCACGCGGGTCAGGAACCACCCGGCCGGGCCGACAAGATAGCGCCCGAGTTCGAGCACGGGGCGGGCGAACCGCCCCTCGGCCGCCAGCGCGTCCAGGTCGGGGGCGATGTCGCCCGCCACCGCCGACAGGTCCAGCGGCGTGTCGGTCAGGTGATAGGGAATGCCCAGGCCCGCCCCCAGGATCAGCCGCAGCGGACCGTCCGCGCACAGCGGCGCCAGCGCGCGCGCCAGGGCGATGAAGATGCGCCAGTTCTCGACCACCGCCTCGGGCCGCAGGCACTGGGTGCCGGAATAGAAATGCAGACCCGCCAGCCGCAAATTGGGCAGCGCCGCGATCTGCGCCAGCGTGTCGGCGGCCTCTTCGGCGTCGATGCCGAAGGGGCTGGGCCGCCCCGCCATCTGGTCGCCGAAGCCCTTGGGCACGCGGTCGGGGGCGATGCGGGCCAGGACCGACTGCCGCAGGCCCATTTCGCCCGCGATGGCATCGGCCGCGCGCGCCTCGGCCAGCGATTCCACCACCAGATCCCCGATCCCCGCCGCCAGCGCGGCGCGGATTTCGGGGTCGCGCTTGGCGGGACCGGTAAAGCTGATGCGGCCCGCGTCCCAGCCGGCGGCGGTGGCCTGTGCCAGTTCGCCCCCCGACGACACGTCCAGCCCGTCCACCATCCCGCCCAGCGCCCGCAGCAGCACCGGGTTGGGGTTGGCCTTGACCGCAAAGCTCAGCCCCACCCGCCCGCCGAAGGCCGCCCGCAGCCGCGCCGCGCGCGCAGCCACCCGGCGCAGGTCGTAAAGATAGACGGGCGTGCCCCCCGCGGCCGCGCGCGCCAGCATGGCGTCGTCGGCCGGCGACAGGTCGCAGGCCGCCCCGTCCACGACCCCCGCGGGCTCAGCGGCGGGCGGCGACAAGGGCCAGCATCCGGTTCGCGGTGTCCAGGTTCTCCAGCGTCACGTCCTCGGTCCCCATGCGGACATGGCCGTGGTCCTCGATATAGCCGATCACCTGCATCATCGCGATCGAGTCGATCAGCCCCGAGGAAAACAGCGGCGTGTCCGGCGCCACGCTGTCGTCGCCGGCGACGCGACGCAGGAAATACAACAGCTCATCTTGGGTCATCAGGGGCTCCGTCCTTGGGGGTGCTGGCCGCCGCCACGGATTTCCGATCCAGCTTGCCGCTGGAAATCCGGGGCATCGGGCCGTCCCATGCGTGAATGCGCCGGGGTATCATGTAATGCGCGGCATGGGCGCGAAAATGCGCGACCAGCGCCGCCTCGGAATAGCCGTCGCGGGGGCTGACGGCCAGATGCACGGCCTGCCCCAGGGCATCGTCGTCGACCCCCCAGGCCACGGCGTCCGCGACAAGGCCACTGGCGTAGGCATGCTCCTCGACCTCTTCGGGACTGAGGCGGAAGCCCATCGTCTTGATCATCGCATCGCGGCGTCCGACGAACCACAGGTCGCCGTCCGCATCCATGCGGACCGTGTCGCCGGAATGCACGACCCGCACACCCCCCAGGGCGGGGCAGGGCCGGAACTTCTCGGCGGTCTGTTCGGGGCTGCGCCAGTACCCCGGGCTGACCAGCGGCCCGGCGTGGATCAGCTCGCCCTCCTCTCCGGGGCCGGCCAGCGTCCCGTCGGGGCGCAGCACGCGGATGTCGGCGCCGGGTATCGCGCGCCCGATCGCGCCGCGCTTGGCCGCAAACAGTGCGGGCGGCAGGTGGGTGGACCGGAACGCCTCGGTCAGACCGTACATCAGGTGGATCGCCACGCCGGGAAACACCTGCGGCATCAGGGCCAGGATCGGGTCGGGGATCTTGCCGCCGGTGTTGGTCACGCGCCGCAGCGTGGGCATGGGCGTGGGGTTGTCGGCCAGATGCCGCACCACCTGCCCCCACAGCGGCGGCACGCAGGCCAGCCCCGTCGCGCCGTGGCGGTTGACGGTGGCCACGATCTCGGCCGCCATCGGGACGGGCTGATGGATGACCGTGCCGCCCAGCAGCAGCATCGTCGTCAGCTGGTTCAGCCCATAGTCGAAGCTGTAGGGCAGGACGCTGACCAGCCGGTCGTCGGGCGAAAGCCCCAGATAGCGCGACACGGCGCGGGCGCCCGTCAGGACATTGTGATGCGTCAGCATCACGCCCTTGGGCCGCCCGGTCGATCCCGAGGTGTAGAGGATCATCGCCAGATCGCTGTCCAGCACCGGGGCGGGCGGCGGCGGCGGCCCGGCATCGGCCCAACCCTGCGGCCCGCGCAGCAGCACCGGGGGGGCGCCGGGGTCCAGGCGGGCGGCCTGCGCGGGGCCGGTCAGCACCGCCGCGGCCTGGCTGTCGGCGATGACATAGCCCAGCTGGTCGGCCGTCCACTGCGCGTTGACGTTGACCACCACCGCGCCGATTCGTGCCGCCCCCATCATCGCCGCCACCTCGGACGCCGACTTGCGCAGATGCACGATCACACGGTCGCCGCGGGCCACGCCCCGCGCCGCCAGCCAGCCTGCGACGCCCGCCGCCTCGGCCATCAGGGCGGCGTAGGTGACGGTGCGGTCCGGCTCGATGATCGCGGGGGCGTCGGCGCGCGCGGGCAGGTTGTCGGCCAGCAGGTCGTGCAGGGTCATGGCAAGCGGCGTCATGGCGTTTCCCCCGCGGGGGCATCGCGCCGCCCGTCCGTTGCCCTGTGGTCGTGGTGGCCCGTCATCGTCAGGACCCGCGGCTCAGCGGCCCCAGGCGGGGCATGATGCGGGCGGGCGATCCCACCGCGATGCAGTCGTCGGGCACGTCGGTCGTCACCGCGGTGTTCGCCCCGATGCGGACCCGGTCGCCGATGCGGATCGCCCCCAGCACGCACGAGTTGACGCCCACGAACACGTCGTTTCCGATCACCGGCGCGCCCGGCCCCATGTTGGTGCCGATCGTGACGTTGTGCATCACCCCGAACCGCTCGCCGATCACGGCAGCGGGGTGGATCGAGATCGAGCCTTCGCAATGGACGATGTGAAACTCGCGCCCGATCCGGGTCTGGGGCGGGATGAACACCCGCGTCCACCCGGCAACGAAGACGTTGAGCAGCCCATAGGTCTTGCCGGCGATCGCCCGCGACCAGCGGTGCTGGCGCGAGATTGCCCACTGGCCAAAGCGGAACGTCGCCATCGCCAGGAAGGCGGGCTCCTGCAGGCGCCGACCATGGACAACCCAGTCGCCGTGGATCGCCGCGTGCAGGCTGCGCAGGTCCGGCAGCGGGCGATAGGGCTCGGCGCCGGCGGCGCCCGGCACGTCGCCGGCGGTCCCGCCCGGGAGGGGTCCCGTGCCCGTCATGCCGCGTCCGCCATCAGATCAAAGGTTGCCATCAGCTCGTCGCCCTCCACCGCAAAGTGACGGGCCGAGCCGGTCCCGATCAGGATGCCGTAATCCTGAAGGCGCCGGTCCGTCATCAGCTTGAGTCCGCCGTTCACCCGGTCAGGGGGGTGGATCGTCAGCAGGCCCGTGCCCGGCGCCATCGAGACGAGCGCATGGGCCAGCTGGCTGCCCTCGTTCCCGACGGCGATGCGGGCGCCGGCGCAGGCCGCGATGATCGTGGCGGCATCGTCGCGCCGGGGGTCCAGGATGGTCAGCCCCCGGTCGCGGGCCAGCCGCTCGGCCAGTCGCTGTTCGTCGGCCAGGATGCGCTTCATCCCGCTGTCGCCGCGCAGGATGAACACGCCGGGATGCGGCGTCGCGTCCGCGCCCGCGATCAGCCGGCGCCGCTGTTCGGCGGCGCGGGCCTGCTGGCCCGGGTTGGCGCCGTGATCGTCGTAGAGCACCAACTCCTCGAACCGGCCCGAGCTGAGAGGCGCGGGGTCCATCCCCAGCCGCGCCTGATAATCGGTCATGTGCCCGGCCGGCGGGGGCGACCGTGTCGTCGCGATGGGGCTGTCGGCCAGGCGCTCGGCCAGCAGCCAGGTCACGCAATCCTCGGCCAGCCAGTTGCCGAAATAGGTGTTGCCGATCCAGCTTTCATACAGCGTCGCGCGTCCCGCGGCGGGGGGCGAGCGGTACCAGGCAGCGTGACCGTGGCGCGGCTGCAGGTGGCGCGACGCCCCGCCTGCGTACAGCACCCCGTTCACCAGATCGACGTCGCGCAGCCGCAGGGCCCGCGTCGGCGGCTGGGGCGCATCAAAGCCGCCGGTGAAATGCTGCATCACGTCGGCCGGCGAGGCGAATTCGGTCCCCCGCATCCGGTCCATCATGCCGGGCAGGCACAGGACCGGCGCGACGGCCAGGCTGCCGCCGGGTTCGACGTCGGCGACCTCGGCCCGGGACAGGATGTCGGGCACCGCCCGGCCAAGCCGGGACAGCACCGCGTTCAGGCCGGGGCGAATCGAGATCATGCCGCGTTCTCCTTTTGAACGGCCCGGCGGGGCCATGGCCGGCGGTCCGGCCGGACCACTGGCCGGCGCAGGCCCTCGACGGCCGGCTCTGCCGGACGGGCAGGGGGCGCGGCCGTCACCGGAACACCGCCGGCTGGGCTGCCAGATGGTCGAGCACCCGCTGGGCGATGGCGGCGTGATCGGCGACCGAAGGGTGCCAGCCGCAGGCGGTCTTGCCCATCCGGGGCAGGGCCAGCAGGGCGACGGCGTGGTCGCCCGCCTTGGCCCGCAGGTCCAGCGCCGCACGGTGCGCGCGCAGATAGGGGCGGCCGTATTCGGGCCAGACCGCCAGCAGGATGGCGGCATCCGGCGCGCCCGCCCGCACCTCGGCCAGAAACTCGGCGAGGGCCGGGGCAAAATCGCGGCCGACGGCGCGCGGGCTGTCCCACGGCTCGCCGGGCTGCAGGGGCGAGGCGAAGTCGTTCGACCCGATCGCCACCACGATCAACTGCGGCTGCCAGGGGTCAGCGCCAGTCGGCGGCGTGTCGACCCTCGGTCCCTCCCCCGCCCACAGGGTGCGCGGATACAGCGCGGGCAGGGTGCGGTCCGGCGCCGCGCCGCCATAGTTGCGGATCAGCCCCAGGCCGGTTGCGGCGTGCAGCCGCAGGTCGGCCCCCAGCGCGCGGGCCACCTGCGCCGGCCAGGCGGCGGTGCTGTCGCTGGACGCCCGCGTCGTCGCCTCGTCGCAGTCCCGGCCGTCATGCAGAATGCCGTGGCCGGTGCTGTCGGAATCGCCGATGACCTCGATGCGGCGCCTTGGGGACGCGGGCGCGGGCCGCGCCGCCTCTGCCGCGGGGACCAGCAGGCGCGGCAGGACGCCAGGCGCGTCGGGCGTCTCGCCCAGCGTCTCGATCGTCAGCCGGTGCGGACCCGGACCGCGGGGCGCCAGATCCAGCGTGCCCGCCGGAGGACGGTCCAGCACCACGACCGAGGTGTCCGGCGCGCCGGGATCGAGCGTCACGCGATAGCGCGCGGGGCTGTCGGACAGGGCCAGCGCCGCCTTGGGTCCGGTGAACTCGGCTTCGGCCCGGATGGCGGGCCACTGGTGGAAAATCTTTCCGTTCTGGATTGCCACCCGGCCCTGCACCCGCGTCGGCACCTCGGCCCAGTCGTTGTCCGCTTGTGCAGCGCCGGTTCCGCCCCAAGCCAGCAGAGCCGTCGCCACGACCGCCACGCGCAGGGGCGACCGAGCCCCGCCGCCCCAGCCGGCAGGCCGGGGCCGGGGGACGCGGGCGGCGGCCGTGCGGAAAGGGGTCACGCCACGGGCGGCACGATCAGCCGCCATGAATACCAGGCGCCCGCGGCCAGGATCGCCACCGTGACAGCCAGGCGGACCAGTCCGGCCGTCCGTTCCGCCGGCGTGGGCACACGCCGCGCGACCGCGATCACGCCGATCCCCAGCGCCTTTTCCAGTTGCCGCGGGGTCCGCAGGATGGGCCGCGCCAGTTCCAGCAGCAGCGCCAGCAGCAGGGCCGCCCCCATGCTGCCCGCCAGCCCCAGCACCGCCACCCGCCGGCGGCTGGAGGACTGCGGCTGCTCGGGCACCGCCGCGCGTTCCAGGATCACCATCCGCTCGCCATGCTCGCCCGAGATCAGCCCCTCGTCCAGACGGGCCGCCGCCAGACGGGTCGCCACCGCGTCGCGCTGGGTGTCCAGCGCCTGCAGCCGCCGGTTCAGCGTGTCCAGCCGCTGCGCGACCTCGGGCATCCGGGCGATGGCCCGGTCGATATCGGCCAGCCGGCTGTCCAGCGCGGTCCGCTCATCCTCCATGGTGGACAGCTGGTCGTCGATCAGGGCCACCTGGCGCTGGACGCCGGGCGACAGGTTGCTGACCCCGCCGCGCTGCAACTCCTCGATCTGGGCTTCGAGGCGCAGCACCTCGGGGTGGGTATTGCTGAGCCGACGGCGGGCCTGCGCCAGATCGACGCGCAGCCGGCCGATCTGCTCGGACAACGACACGGTGGCGTTGCCGCCCTCGGTACTGCCGCCGCTGACCTCCAGCGTCAGGCGCTCGCGTTCCAGCGTCTGGATGCTGCGCGTGGTGTCCACGCGCTGGACCTGAAGGGTGGTCATTTCGGTCTGCAGCACCTCGAGGTTCTCGGGCAGGGCCTCGCCCTCGTCCCGGCGCAGGGCCTCGACCTCCTCCCGCAGGGCGGCTGTCTGCGCCAGCAGGCGCTGATCCTCGACGTTCAGCGCGGCGACCAGGTCGGCCAGGCGCTGGACGACCACGTTGCGGTTGCCCTCGACGATCTGGTCGGCAATGTCGTTGGCCACGGCCGCGGCGGTGGCCCCCGTCCCCGCGTTCGCCGTGACCATCAGCGCCGAGACCCCCGCATCCGCCCCCGGCGCGCCCGCGGACGGGATCAGGTCGATGCGCACATCCTGCCGGAACCGGGCGATGCGGTCGCCTTCGGTCATCTCGGGCGCGTCGTCGAACAGGTGGTGGCGCGCGATCATGTCGATCACGTTCTGTCGGGTCATCACCCGCTGCTCGATCAGCCGCAGCCGCGCGGGCGCATCCGAGAGCTGCCCGCCCGTCGCCACGCCCTGCATCGCCGAGGGTTGCAGCTGGATCACCTCGATGGCCTGGTAGGTGCGCGGCAGCGAGGTGGCATAGGTCAGCGTGGCCACGATGCCCGCGACCAGCACGGCCGCGATCAGCGGCGCGCGGCGCACCAGCATCGAGATCAGTTCGCGCAGTCCGACGATCGGTCCCATTCAGCCCTCGGCATCATAGAGAAACAGGCCCAGGACGGGACGGCGCGCCGCCACCAGCCGTTCGGCACCGCGCACGCTCGTGGCGGTGTCCTGGGTGCCGTCGACGGCGATCAGCACGGTGTCCACCATCTCGACCGCCGCAATGCCGGCATCGCCCGCCAGGATCGGCGGGACATGAACCACGACCAGGTCGGGCGCAAGCTCGGCCAGAAGGTCGGCGACATGGCGGTGGAACTGCTCGGCCAGCAGCGTTTCGGACCCGCGCCCGGCCGCCGCCGCAAAGCTGATCAGCGCCAGGTTCGGCTGCACCCGCGACCGGCAGCTGCGGGTCGGTCCGTTCGGCGCCGTCAGGGTCTGGCCCAGAAGGCCCAGCACCGGCTGGCGTTCCAGGTCCAGGTCCACCAGCGCCACGCGTTGATCCGGCCGGCGCGCGGCGGCCAGCGCCAGGTTCAGCGCCGTCGTGGCCGAGGCCGGTCCCGGGCTGGATTGCGTGACCCCCAGGCGTGACCAGTGGGCATCCGCCATCACGTGAAGCGCGCGCGTCCGCAGCACGTCATAGGGGTGGGTGGCGGCCAGGCCGGGATGGCCGGGCGGCCCCCCTGCAAGCCTGCGGCGCAGGGCCGCGCCGTGCGGCCAGGCCAGCGGCAGCAGCGTGGCCCAGGCGTCGCCCTGGGGGCTGCGCGCCTGATCGGTTTCGCCGGGCGCGGCCCGCGGGGCGCCTGCGGCAGGACGGCCCGTGCTGCCGGCAAGCGTCGCGGCGGCCGGCGTGCCCGTCGGCATCACGGCTGCGTCACGGGGCAGGGGCACGGTCTCGCCCTGCGGATGCGATTCCTGCTGCCTGCCGCCGCGCGGCGGATCGGCCATCGGCGCCCCTGGCGCGCCCGGAGGGAGGGACGGGGACACCGGAGAGGGCACCACCGCGCCCCTGTCCAGATCGGCCGATCGGTGCCCGTGCAGCGCCTTCGCCGCACGACTGTTCTTTGCGGTGCCGTCCACGATATCCCCGGTTTGCTTTCGTCTTGAATAATACGCGACTTTCCTGCTCTCTCAACGAGAGATTGCATGGCGCCTGGGTCGATGTCGCGCATTTTCAGATGAAAATGCAATCATTTCAATGAAGGCCTGTCTTTTCGGACAGGGTTGCCCGGGCGCGCGGCCTGCCTATGCTAGCGCCGGTTGTAAGGCAAAGAGGGTTTACGGTGCATTCGCCGCTGGGCTTGATCGTCCTGACACTGTGGCCGATGGTGGCGGCGGTGCTGTTTTCGCGCCTGGACCGCGTCAACGCGGTCATCTGGACGATCCTGGGCGGGTATCTGGCGCTGCCCCCAGTGGTCGGCATCGACCTGCCGATGGTGCCCCTACTGGACAAGAACTCGGTCGCGGCGCTGTCGGCGCTGGCGGGCGTGCTGATCCTGGGAACAGGCAGCGCCGGGCCGGCCCCGGCCATGCCCGGCTGGATCAAGGTGATGCTGGCGATGGGCGTGCTGTCGCCCGTGCTGACCGCGATGGCCAACACCGAGCCCCTGATCGACGGCGTCAGCTTTCGCCGTCCGATGGGCCCCTATGACGGCTTCACCGGGGCGATTGCCGCCGCCATCGACATCATCCCGTTCATCCTGGGCTATCTGGTGCTGTCCTCGCCGCAGGCCCTGCGGGCGTGGCTGCGGGCGCTGGTGCTGGGCGCGCTGGCCTATGCGCCGCTGATGCTGCTGGAAATCCGGGTCAGCCCGCAGATCAACGTCTGGGTCTACGGGTTCTTCGCGCATGATTTCGGGCAGATGATGCGCTATGGCGGGTTCCGCCCCATGGTGTTCCTGACCCATGGCCTGTGGGTGGCGATCTTCACCGCGTCGGCCGTGCTGGCGGCGGCGGTGCGGCTGCGCGACCGCGCCATCGACGGCGCGGCGCGCGGACGGCGGCTGGCGATCCTGGCCGGCCTGCTGGTGCTGCTGGTGCTGTGCAAGAGCCTGGCCTCGATCCTCTATGCGGTCCTCCTCGTGCCGCTGATCCTGCTGGCGCCCCCCCGGGTCCAGTTCCGGCTGGCCGCCGTGCTGGCGCTGGTCGTGCTGTTCTATCCGCTGCTGCGGTGGGTGGAGGCGCTTCCCGTCCGCGCAGTCAGCGATTTCGTCATGGGCCTGGACGCCGATCGCGGCGGGTCGCTGGAGTTCCGGCTGATGAACGAGGACGTGCTGCTGGCCCGCGCGGCCGAAAAGCCGCTGACAGGCTGGGGCGGCTGGAACCGCAACCACGAGGTCGATCCGTTCAGCGGCCGCGTGACCACCGTCACGGACGGGAAATGGATCGTGCAGATGTCGGGCGGCGGGCTGATCGGGTTCCTGTGGATGTTCGGGCTGCTGTCGGGGTCGGTCCTGCGGGCCGGGCGGGCCGTGCGCCGCGCCGCGTCGTCGTCCGACATCCCGGCGGCGGGGCTGGCGCTGATCCTGGCCGCCAACCTGGTCGACCTGATCCCCAACGGCACGCTGACCTCGCTGACCTGGGTCTCGGCCGGGGTGCTGGCCGGCTGGGCCGTGCGGCGGCAGACCGACAGCACCGCCGCCGCCGCGGCCCCGGCGCGCGGCGGGGCCGAGCCCCTGCGCGTGATCCTGACGTGACGGCGCCGCCCTGCCCGCGGTCCCGCTGCGCGGGGGCGACCGCATGAGCCATGCCGCGCTGAGCTATCGCCCCGAGATCGACGGGCTGCGCGCCGTCGCCGTGCTGGCGGTGGTGCTGTACCATTTCGGCGTTCCGGGCCTGGGGGGCGGGTTCGTCGGCGTGGACGTGTTCTTCGTCATCTCGGGCTATCTGATCGGCGCGATCCTGTGGCGCGAGGCCAGCGGCAGCGGCCGGATCGCGCTGGGTCGGTTCTGGCTGCGCCGGTTCCGGCGCCTGGCACCGGCCTGGTCGGTCATGGCGCTGGCGGTCTGGGCGGTCGGCTATGCCGTGCTGCTGCCCCACGACTTCCGCGAGCTGGGCAAGTCGCTGATTGCCGCCACCCTGTTCGCCGCCAACATCCACCAGTATCGCCAGGCCGGCTATTTCGACGCCGCGGCCGAGGAAAAGCCGCTGCTGCACATGTGGTCGCTGTCGCTGGAGGAGCAGTTCTACCTGGTCCTGCCGCTGGTCCTGCTGGTGCTGGCGCGCAGACCCCGGGCGGCGGTGGCGGTTCTTGCCGCGCTGGCCGCGGCGTCGCTGGCGGCCTCGGTCCTGGGCACGCGCAGCCATCATGTCGCGGCCTTCTACCTGTTTCCGTTTCGCGCCTGGGAACTGTTGGCCGGCGTCCTGCTGGCCATGCGCGACGAGCGTGCCGGCCCCGCGCGGCTGGGCTGGCCGGTGTCCGCGCTGGGGCTGGGGCTGGTGCTGGCGGGGGTCGTGCTGATCCGGCCCGGGGCGGGGTTTCCGGGCTGGGTGGCGGCGGTTCCGGTCGCCGGCACGGTGCTGCTGATCCTGAACGGGCGCGACGGGAACGCCGTCAACCGGCTGCTGTCGCTGCGGCCGATGGTGATGATCGGGCTGATCTCGTATTCGCTGTATCTGTGGCACTGGCCGGTGCGCAGCCTGTCGCTGTTCGTGCTGGGCCCGGACCTGTCGGCGCCGGTGCGCGCCGGGCTGATCGCGCTGTCGTTCGCGCTGGCCTGGCTGTCCTGGCGCTTTGTGGAACGTCCGGCGCGCGATCCGCGGCTGCTGCCGCCGCGCGCGCTGGCGGCCGGGGTCGTGGTGGGGGTGGGCGGCCTGCTGGCGCTGGGCGCCTGGCCCTTCCTGCGCGCGGGCCTGCCCGAGCGGTTCGGCCCGCAGGTTCTGGTCCATGCCGCCGCGGCGCAGGATTTCATCCAGGACTGGTCGCGCTGCACCACGGCGCGGGACGGCCCCTGGGCGGGGGTCGAGACCTGCGCGCTGGGGCCGGACGGCCCGCCGCAGGTGCTCGCCTGGGGTGATTCGCACCTGCGCGCGATCAAGGAGGGGCTGGACGAGGCCGCCCATCGCGCCGGGGTTCCGGTGCTGCTGATCTGGCACGCGGGTTGCCCGCCGCTGTTCGGGGTGGACAAGCGCGAAACCGCGGCGACGCGGGCCGAGGACGCCGCCTGTTCCGCCGCCAACCGCCAGATCGCGCAAGCGATGGCGCACACCGACGTTCCCGCCATCCTGCTGGTCGGGCGCTGGAGCTATTACGCCACCGGGGCGGGCAGCGGGGTGGATGCGGACAACCGGATCGCGCTGACGACGCAGCCCGATGCCCGGCAACCGGCGCCGCCCGTCGGGGCGCCGCCCGCGGGCCTCGCCCCGGCAGGCGGCGACGTGGCGGGGCAGGCCCCTGGCGACCCCTATGCGGATGCGGTCGCGCGCACCCTGACGGCGCTGTCCGCGCCCGGGCGGCGGCTGTTCGTGCTGCGGCAGGTGCCGGAACTGCCGCGCTATCGCTCGGCCGACGTGGCGCGCGCCATGGCGCGCGGCGTGCCGATCCCGCCCGAGGCGCTTTCGGTCCCCCGCCCTGTGGCCGAGGCCCGCGACGACACCGGCCTTGCCCCGTTCCGCGCGGCCGAGGCGGCGGGGCAGGTCGCCATTCTCGACCCCTGGCCCGGCCTGTGCGATGCGGCCCGCTGCCTTGCCCTGGGCGTCCGGCCCGACGCGGACCGGCCCGCGCCGGTCTATTTCGACAACAACCACCTGACCAACACCGGCGCGCGCGGCCTTTCGGCGCTGTTCGCCCCGCTGTGGGCGCATTAGGGTCCGGCGATGGACAAGGCGGCGATGGACAAGGTCTGGGACGTGATCGTGATCGGCGCCGGGATGGGCGGCGGGCTGTGCGGCCGCGCGCTGGCCGAGGCGGGGCTGTCCGTGCTGTTCGTGGATCGCGGGCGCGAGGGACCAAGGCGCGCCGTCAACGCCCTTGACTGCGCCGATGACGACGCCTTTGCCCGCAGCCTGCACGGCTGCTGGCCCACCCGGCTGCGCGGCCGCTTCGATGGCAGGCCCGTCACCGACTATGCGATGCAGGGCACCGGGCCGGGCGGGACCTCGGTCTTCTACGCCGCCTCGCTGGAACGCCCCGAGCGGCACGACCTGGAATCGACCGCCGCAATGCCGCACCCCACGGGTGGCTGGCCGGTGGGCTTTGACGAGTTTCGCCCCTGGTTCGACCGCGCGCAGGCGCTGATGGCGCTGTCGGGCACGCCCGACCCGCTGCGGCCCGATGCGGTGGCCCCCCTGCGCGACCCGCCCCCCTTGTCGCCGGCCGAGACAGGGCTGGTCGAGCGCTTGCAGGCGCGCGGCCTGCACCCGTACCGGATGCACCTGGCGATTCGGGGCGGTCCGGGCTGCATGGAGTGCATCGGCCACAAATGCCCGCGCGACTGCAAGCAGGACGGACGCTCGGCCGGGGTCGAACCGGCGCTGGCCACGGGCCGCGCGGCCTTTCTGGGCGACACCGTCGTGCGGCGCCTGTGCGGCGGGCCGGACCGCATCACCCATGTCGAGGCCGAGACGGCCGGCGTGCCCGTGACGCTGCGCGCGCAGGTCTTCGTGCTGGCCGCGGGGGCGCTGGGGTCGCCGCATCTGCTGCTGGCCTCGGCCGGGCGCACCTGGCCGCAGGGCTGCGCCAACGAAAGCGGGCTGGTCGGCCGCGGGCTGATGTTCCACCTGGGCGAGCGGGTGGCGATCTGGCCGCCGCGCGGCCTGGACCGCACAGGACCGCTCAAGACGTTGTGCCTGCGCGATTTCTATGCGCACGAGGGGCGCCGCCTCGGGCTGTTCCAGTCGCTGGGGGTGCCCGCCAGCTATGGCAACATCGTGCACCTGCTGAACGAACGCTACGACCGCTCGGTCCTGCGCCGGTTCCGGCCGGGGCGCGAGTTCACGCGCATCCCGGCGCTGATCGCGGCGCGCCTGCTGGGCGAGGCGCGGGTGTTCGTCGGCATCCTCGAGGATCTGCCGCTGGACGACAACCGCGTGACCCACGACCCGGCGCATCCCGACGCCTTCACCTTTGTCTATCGCCTGTCCGACGACCTGCGCGCGCGGCGGGCGCTGTTTCGCCGCCGCATCAAGCAGGGGCTGCGCGGCATTCGGTCGATCTTTCTGTCGCTGCAGCCGGAACTGAACCTGGCCCATCCCTGCGGCACGCTGCGGTTTTCCGACGATCCCCGGCGCGGCGTGCTGGACCGCGATTGCAGGGCGCATGGAATTAACAATCTTTATGTGGCAGATTCCTCTTTCATGCCCACTTCGACAGGGGTGAACCCCAGCCTGACCATTGCGGCCAACGCCCTGCGCGTTGCCGACGTGATCGCCCGCAGGCAGGGCCAGCCGGCAGGGCGATAGGGACGAGGCAGGACGGTGGAGGATATGCGAGGCGCTGATCGGCAGGTGGCTCCGGCCGACCGGCCGACCGTGGACGGTCGCACCGCGCAGGCGGGCGGGTCGGGGGGCGGCCGGGTTGCGCTGGTGACCGGCGCCAGTTCCGGCCTGGGGCGGGCGCTGTCGGTCGAACTGACCGATCGCGGCGTGACGGTCATCGGCGTCGCCCGCCGGCCCGACTCGCTGGCCGCGACCGGGGCACTGTGCGCCGGGGGGTTGTTCCATCCGCTGACCGGCGACGTGCGCGACGCGCAGCGGCTGCGCGACATCGTTTCGCAGACAGAGCAGCGGATCGGCCCGATCGACATCCTGATCAACAACGCCGCCGTCTATCGCCGCCACGATTTCCTGGCGGTCGAGGCCGAAGCCGTGGTGGATGAGCTTGCCATCAATCTGAACGGCTATGTGAACGCGGCCAGTGCCGTGCTGCCGGGGATGGCGGCGCGCGGGCGCGGGCGGATCGTCAATGTCAGCAGCTTTGCCGGGGGCGAGCCGCTTGCCGGCAGCCTGGGCTACAGCGTCAGCAAGGCCGCCGTGCGCGCCCTGACCCCGGCGCTCGCGGCCGAGACCCGCGCGCGCCTGCCCGACATTGTCATCAGCGAATGGCTTCCCGGCGTCCTGCGGACCGGCATGGGCCTGCCGGACTCGCTGGACCCGGCGACGGCCGCCGTGTGGGGCGCCAATCTGGCCCTGGACAACAACCCGGCGTTGCATGGGGCCGTGTTCCTCAGGGACAGGCAGCTGCTGCCGCCGCGCGGGACCGCGCAGCGGCTGAAGGATCTGCTTTTGATGCGTTTGCCGGTGCAACCGCTAAGGTTGTGATGGAAGGCGGTGGGCCTGCCATGCTATCGGGTGGCGGCAATGTCACGGGACGGGGCGGGTGAGACGATGGGACTGGCGCGACTGCGCCGCGTGATCGCGGCGGTTCTGATGACGGCAGCGGCAACGCCGGCGGTGGCCGAACCCTGGCCGGTGCGCGATCAGGCGCGGGTGCTGTTCTTCGGCAACAGCCTTGTCCATCATCTGACCGACAGCGACACCACCACGGTGCCCCACTGGCTGGCGCTGATGGCGCGGCATGCGGGAAAATCCTTTGCCGTGGACGGGGTGTGGGGCTTTCCGCGCCAGTTCTCGGCCGACCTTCCGCCCACCGGCAACTGGGCCTTCAAGGAGGCGCGTCCCGTCACCACCGGCTGGGGCAAGCTGGACGCCGCCCGCTATGACCTGGTGATCCTGAACACCGAGAACTATGTCCATTATCGGGGGCCCGAGCGTCGCTATGAAGGCGACAACCCCACCGGCGAATCGCCGGTCAGCGCGACGCTTGCCGTCACCGACTGGGTGGCCGCGGCGAACCCCGCCACGCCCTTCTGGATCTATGAGGGCTGGCCCGACATGACCCCGCTCGTCCGCAGCTTTCCGCCCCGCCCGCGCGAGCTGGCCCGCTATCACGCCTTTGCACAGGGCGAGTATCACGACTGGAACCGCGCGTTCGTCGCGGCGCTGAACCGCGAGCGCCCGGGCCGCGACATCCGGCTGATCCCGGTCAGCCGCGTCATGGCCGAGCTGATGACGCAGCCCGACCTGGCCGCCCTGCCAGTCGAGGCGTTCTATTCCGACATCTCGCCTCATGGCACCGCGACGACCTATCTGCTGGCGGCGATGGTCACCTATGCGGCGGTCTATGGCGAACGGCCGCCGGCCGGGTTCACGGTCCCCGAAGGGATCGAGCCGGTGGTCGCGCAAGGCTACGAAGGGCTTGCAGACCGCATCTGGGCGGCGATGGCGCCGGGCGCCGGCTGATCCATGCGCGCCGCACTGACACGGATGAGCCGGGGCGAGAGCCTTCTGCACCGCGCGGCCCGCGGGTCGGCCTGGACGATCATCGGCGTCTTCGGGTCGCAGGGCATCCGGCTGGTGTCGAACCTGATCCTGACGCGCCTGCTGTTTCCCGAGGTGTTCGGCGTCATGGCCCTGGTCATGGTGATGATCCAGGGCCTGAACAATTTCTCGGACGTGGGCATCACCCCGGCCGTGCTGCAAAGCAAGCGCGGCGACGACCCGGCGTTCCTGGACACGGCCTTCACGTTGCAGGCGATCCGGGGCGTGGCGCTGTGGCTGGCGTGCTGTGCGCTGGCCTGGCCTGCCGCGCAGTTCTACGAGGTGCCGGAGCTGGCGCTCTACCTGCCGGTGGCGGGGTTCACCTCGGTCATCTGGGGCCTTCAGACCACCCGCATCGAGGAGGCGAATCGCCATCTGCGGCTGGGCCAGCTGACCCGGATGGAAATGCTGTGCCAGCTTGTCACCACCGCGATGACCGTGGCGCTGGCGATGGTCATGCAGTCGGCCTGGGCGCTGGTGATCGCGCTTGTGCTGGGGGCGGTGGTCAAGGTGATCGCCGCCGACCGGATGCTGCCGGGGCACCGCAACCGGTTCCGGTGGGATGCGGCGGCGGCGCGCGAGATGATCGGCTTTGGCAAGTGGATCTTTCCCAGCACGATCGTGGGGTTCGGGCTGGCCCAGGGTGACAAGGCGATCCTGGGCAAGTACCTCAGCCTGGCGGGCCTGGGCCTCTACAACATCGCGTTCTTCCTGGCCAGCTTTGCGCTGCAGATGGGCATGACGGTGATCTGGCGGGTGATGATCCCGATCTATCGCGAATCGCCCCCCGGCCTCAGCCACGAGAACTTCCTGCGCGTCCGCCGCATCCGCATGGCGCTGACGGCGGGGTTCCTGGGCGCGCTGGCGGTGATGGCGGCGCTGGGGCCGTGGCTGGTCGAGGTGCTGTACGACGACCGCTATGCCACGGCGGGCGGGATGGTCCGGCTGATCGCCTGTGCCACGATCCCGCAGATCATCCTGCTCAGCTATGACCAGTCGGCGCTGGCCGCTGGCGATTCGCGGCGGTTCTTTGCGCTGACGGTGATCCGGGCGGTGCTGTTCCTGGGGCTGTTCTGGCTTGGCGTGCATCACTGGGGCCTGGCGGGCGGGCTGGCCGGGCAGGCCCTGGGCGCGATCCTGGCGTATCCCGCGACGGTCTGGCTGGCCCGCCGCCACGGGGCCTGGGACCCGCTGCATGACGTGCTGGCTGTTGCGGCGGGGCTGGCCATCGCCGCCGCCTTTGTTCGCCCGAGTCAGGTCGTGGGACTGTTCTAGGCGACCTGTCCAAACAGACAGTTGCGCGGATTTTCGCCGACCCTAGGATCGCCTTACGCTGTTTTTTATCCTGAGGTGATTGCCCAATGCATCGTCTGTTTGCAACCTCCGTAGCCGCTGTCGCGGCCCTGTCCAGCCCGGCCATGGCAAAGCCCTGGTGGTGGCCGACGCGCCCGCCGGTCCATCGCGTGCCCGAGATCGACCTGTACAACGGCACTGGCGCCGCGATGGCGGTCGTCGCGCTGGGCCTGCTGCTGTGGGACCGCCGCCGCCGGTCGGTCCGGTCCTGACCACGACAACGGCCTTGTCCAGCCCGGCAGTTCTTACGCCGGGCTGGACAAACCTGCAGCGCCTGGGGGCCATGTCCGCGCTGCTGTTGGTTCAGCTGTTTCTTATTGCCCTTGTTTATCAATTCATCCGCGACATCGACTGTCCCACCTTCGGCAACCAGGCGGCCTGCGATGCCGTGCGCGACGGGTTGGGCCGCGCGCTGGCCGTCATGGCGGTGCTTGCCCTTGCCATCCCGGCCCGGCGGCGTGCCTTCGGGTTCCTGTGGCAGCGGGGCGGATCGGGCGGGCTGTTTGCTCGCCGGTCTGTCCTTCTGGCGCTGGCGGGCCTGGCGATCGCGCTGTTGCCGGCCCTGGCGCCGACCCCGGCGTTCGAGCCGCTGTTGCCGCTGTTTGCCCTTTTGTGGGCGGTCGGGCTGGGCCTGATGGCCGCGGCCGTGCTGGGATCTGCGGGCGGCCTGCGCGACTGGACGGGGGCGGTGCGCGGCGCCGGCCCGGTCATGGCCGGGGTGCTGCTGCTGGCCCTGATCTCGCCCGAGCTGACGGCGCTGGCCGAATACGCCTGGGACTGGCCCGCGCTGACGCGCCTGACCTTCGACCTGGTGGCGCGCCTGCTGACGCTTGTTCCGGGAACGCTGCACGTCGAGCCTGACGCCCTGATCCTGGGCTTCGATGCGTTCTTCGTCGAGGTCGGCGGCCCCTGCTCGGGGCTGCAGGGCTTTGCCCTGATCACCCTGATGCTGACCGTCTACCTCACGCTGTTCCGCGACCGGCTGGCCTTGCCGCAGGCGCTGGTCCTGATCCCGATCGGCATCGCGGCCAGCTTCGTGCTGAACGTGCTGCGGATCGCGGTGCTGGTCTGGATCGGGGCGCGGGTCTCGCCGCAGCTGGCGGTGGACGGGTTTCACAGCCACGCGGGCTGGCTGACGTTCACCCTGCTCAGCTTTGCGCTGATCGGGGTTGGCCATGGGGTGTTCGCCCGGCCCGCGACGGGTCTTGCCGCAGCCCCGCTGCCGCCGATGCGCCGCGACCCCGCGGCGGCGATGCTGGTGCCGCTGATCGTGATGCTGCTGACCGGGCTTGCCGCGGCGACCCTGGTGTCGGTGCCGTCGCTGGCCTATCCCGCCCGCGCGCTGGCTGTGGCGGGGGCGCTGGCCCTGTTCATCCCCTATTGGCGCGGGCTGGACTGGCGGCCGGCGGCCGTGCCGGTGGCGGCGGGGCTGATGGCGGGGGCCTTCTGGCTGGTCACGGCCACGGCTGCCGCCGACCCGGCGCTGTCCGCAGCACTGGCCGCATTGCCGCCCGCCCTGTCGGCGCTGTGGATCGTCTCGCGCCTGGCGGGCGCGATCCTGCTGGTGCCGCTGGTCGAGGAAGCGGCGTTCCGCGGCTTCCTGATCGGCACCCTCGGGGGCACCAGAACAGGACGGCTTGTGCTGCTGGTCGTCTCCGCCGCGCTGTTTGCGCTGCTGCACGCGCACCCGGCGGCCCTTGTCGTGGGGCTGGTGTTCGGGGCCGTCTATCTGCGCCGGATGCGCCTGGCCGATGCCGTCTGGGCGCACGCAGCGGCCAATCTGGTCACGGCCGCGGCGGCGGCCCTGTCGGGCAACTGGGCGGTGGTCTGAGCCCCCGGCGCATTGAATACGGGCGGCGGCGGTCGGATTGCCACACCGACCGCCGTTGGACCCGGTCCGGTGCGGCCGGGCTTGCCGCAACCGCTGCGTGTGCTAGCGTTGCGCCGACACGGACAGGACGCCCGATGCCCGATCCAGACCCCCTGCATCCGCCCGCCGCGGTGGTCATCGGCCGCAACGAAGGGGCGCGGCTGTCGGCCTGCCTTGCCTCGCTGGCCGGGCAGGCAACGCCGCTGGTCTATGTCGACTCCGGCTCGACCGACGACAGCCTGGCGCGGGCGCGCGGCGCGGGCGCCGACGTCGTGGCCCTGGACATGGCGCAGCCCTTTACCGCCGCGCGGGCCCGCAATGCCGGGTTGGACCGCGCCCGCGCGCTGGGGGCGTCGGGGCTGGTGCAGTTCGTGGACGGCGACTGCATCGTCGAGCCCGGCTGGCTGGACAGCGGCCGGGCGGCGCTGGCCGCCGATCCGTGGCTGGCCTGCGTGGCGGGACGCCGGGCCGAGGTTGCGCCGGACCGATCGCTGTACAACCTGGCGTGCGATGTCGAATGGGACACGCCGGTCGGCCCCGCACTGGCCGTGGGCGGCGACATGCTGGCCCGGATCGACGCGCTGGCGGCTGTGGGCGGGTTTGACCCCACCCTTATCGCCGGAGAGGAGCCCGAACTGTGCCTGCGCCTGCGCCGCGCCGGCTGGCGCATTGCGCGCCTTGACGCCCCGATGACGCGCCATGATGCCGCGATGGACCGCTTTGGCCAGTGGTGGCGGCGCATGCGCCGGGGCGGCCACGCCTTTGCCGAGGTGTCGTGGCGTCATCGGGCGGACGGGCAGGGCTTCTGGCGGGCCGAGACGCGGCGCGCCCTGATCTGGGGCGCGGGCCTGCCCCTGGCGGTCGTGGTGGCGGGGGCCCTGCACCCGGCCGGCTGGGCGCTGGCGCTGGTCTGGCCCCTGCAGGGGCTGCGCCTTGCGCGGCGCGACCGGACCGGCCGCCCCCACCGCCTGCGCCGTGCTGGGCTGATGATGCTGGGCAAGTCCGCCGAGGCCCTGGGCGTGGCCGAATACCACATGCGCCGGCTGGCGGGCCGCCGACGCGACCGGCTGATCGAGTACAAATGACCCCTCTCAGCATCATCATCCCGGCCCATGACGAGGCCGCGTGGATCGACGGTTGTCTGGCCAGCCTGCTGGCGCAGGATCACGCCGGCAAGGTTCAGATCGTTGTCGTGGCCAACGGATGCCGCGACGACACCGCGGACCGCGCCCGGCGCCATGCCGCGGCCTTTGCCGCGCGCGGCTGGACGCTGCGGGTCGAGGATCTTGCGCAGGGCAGCAAGCCCGGTGCGCTGAACCACGGGGACGCCTGCGCCGTTTACCCGGCGCGTGTCTATCTGGATGCCGACATCACGCTGGGACCGGGCCTGCTGGCCGGGCTGGCGGAGGCCCTGGACCGGCCGCAGGCGGCCTATGCCAGCGGGCGGCTTGTCGTGGCGCCCGCCCGCAGCCCGATCACCCGCGCCTATGCCCGGTTCTGGACGCGCCTGCCCTTTGTCGCGCAGGGCGTGCCGGGAGCGGGGCTGTTCGGGGTGAACGGCGCAGGCCGCGCGCGCTGGGGTCAGTTTCCGGGCATCATCTCGGATGACACCTTCGTCCGGCTGCAGTTTGCGCCGGCCGAGCGCCTTCTGGTCGATGCCCCTTACCTGTGGCCGGCGGTCGAGGGGTTCGGCGCCTTGGTCGTCGTGCGTCGCCGCCAGAACGCGGGGGTCGCCGAGATCGCGCAGCGCTATCCGGCGCTGGCCTCGGGAACGACCGAGGACCGCCCGACACGTGCGACAATTTTCCGACTTGCCCTGACGGATGTTTCCGGATTCGTGATCTATGCGGCGGTGGCTGGGGCGGTTCGTCTCAGGCGTCAGGGGTCAGCCTGGACCCGTGGCCGCTGATCTGCACCAACCCATTCTTTTCATTATATAAAGTTCCGCTTTCATCCATTTGTGGCCTTGTTCGCCAAATGGTTGAGGATTTCCCTTGCACGTCGCCTGACCATAAGGGCAGGGTCCCTGAAAACGTCTGTTATCTTTCATGGACTTACACTGCGCATCGCAGAAGATTACCCGCTTTTCGCAGACCAATCGATCAAATTTTTCCTTTATTTCTAACGCCTCCCAACCGAGTGTCACGCCAGCCGAAGGAGGGACCATAATGAAGCGAATCGGGACACTGAACGCAGGCGATCTGGACATTGCGGACGCCGAGGTCACTCCCTCTCCGGCGGATGGATTTTATGCGCGCCGCGTCAAGCGGGCGCTTGACGTGTCGGCCGTGCTGGCCGTGGCGCCGTTCGTGGTGCCGCTGCTGGTGATCCTGGCGCTGGCCATTCTGATGGGCGGCGGCAAGCCGTTCTATACCCAGCTGCGCGCCGGGCGGAACGGCAAGGCATTCCGCCTGTTCAAGCTCCGCACGATGGTCCCCGAGGCGGACAAGGCGCTGCAGCAGTACCTGGACAGCGACCCTGCCGCGCGGCTCGAGTGGGACCGCGACCAGAAGCTGAAGAACGACCCGCGGATCACGCCGATCGGGGCCTTCCTTCGGAAAAGCTCGCTGGACGAACTGCCGCAGCTTTACAACGTGCTGATCGGCGACATGAGCATGGTCGGCCCGCGGCCGATGCTGCTGTCACAGGCGCAGCTGTACCCGGGCACGGATTATTATCGCCTGCGCCCCGGTGTGACCGGCATGTGGCAGGTCAGCGACCGGAACGATTCGGCCTTTGCCCAGCGTGCAACGTTCGACGCCCTCTACGCGGCCCAGATGTCGTTCATGACCGACATGCGAATCCTGTTTCGCACCGTCGGGGTGGTGCTGCGCTGCACGGGTTACTGACCGACTGGCCTGCCAGCCGTTTGCAGCCGGACAGGCCGGCCACGATCCTGGCGCGCGACACAGGCTAATCGCATGACGGCGAATACCAGCATCGCGAGAACGCCCACCCCCGCATAAGCCAACACCGCCTTCGTGATCGAACCCGTGCAGACGACCATCGCCAGCCCGGCCGCCAAGGCCAGAAGGGCGGACAGGATCAGACTGCCAGTCATCGCACGCATCGCAGGATCACAGGCTGGGACACTTTCCTCACCTCAACTTAAAATCGCGTTTGCGTCTGACGACAAGCGCGACAGATCTTGAACAACGTCATTTGACCAAAATTTGCCTAAGAAGACCTTAAACATGGGCGAAAATTAGCCTAAACTCAACTTCAACGTGTCACGGATGTATTGATGCAGCCGATAGCCTATCTGGTCAACACTTATCCGCGTGGCTCCCACAGCTTTATCTGGCGAGAGATCCACGCGTTGGAGCAGAGGGGCATGGCCGTCACGCGAATCGCCGCGCGCCGGCCCGACGAGGCGCCGGCCGATCCAGGCATTGCCGAGGAACAGGCGCAGACCGTCTACCTCAACGACGATCGCCCGGCGCTTGCGCGCGCGGCCCTGCGCGCAGGCCGCGCGCTGCCGCTGGCGCGCGCGCGCGCCGCGGCGGGCGAGGCGCCGCTGCGGCGCATGATGGCCTATGCCGCGCAGGGCCGGATGCTGGCCGATCTGTGCCGGGCCCGCGGCATAACGCATGTGCACGCGCATTTCGGGACCAACCCGGCACGCGTCGCGGCCTTTTCCCGGCTGTTCGGCGGTCCCCCATTCAGCGTCACCGTCCACGGTCCCGAGGAGTTCGACCGCCCCGAGGCGCTGGATCTTGCCGGCAAGGCCGCGGCAGCCGCCTTTACGGTCGCGGTCAGCCGCTTTGGCCGCTCGCAGCTGATGCGCTGGGTCGATCCGGCGCACTGGGACCGGCTGCGCGTGGTTCACTGCGGCCTGAGCCTGGACGAGTTCACCCCCACGGCCTCGCCGCCCGGCCCCCCTCGCCTTGTCGCCGTGGGGCGACTGGCCGAGCAGAAGGGTTTCGGCCTGCTGGTCCCGGCCTTGATCGCGGCGCGCGCGGTGCATCCCGACCTGACGCTGACCCTGGTGGGGGACGGGCCGCTGCGCGGCGCCATCGAGGCGCAGGCGCTGCGGGCCGGCCTGGGCGAGGCCCTGCGCCTGACCGGCTGGCTGTCGCCTGCCGAGGTGCGGGCGCAGATCGCGCAGGCCGATGCCCTGGTCGTGCCCAGCTTTGCCGAGGGCCTGCCCGTGGTCATCATGGAGGCGATGGCCCTGGCCCGTCCGGTGGTGTCCACCTGGATCGCCGGCATTCCCGAACTGGTCGTGCCGGGGCAGACCGGCTGGCTTGTCGCGCCCGGCGATGCCGCGCCCCTGGCGCACGCGATGGTCGAGGTGGCGGGCACAAGTGCCGATCAGCGGGCCGCGATGGGGCAGGCCGGCCGGGCGCGGGTGATCGCGCGTCACGACGTGACCGAATCGGCGCGCCGCCTTACGGCGCTGATCGCGGAAACCACGCCAGCGCGATGATGCGCCCCGCGGCCGTCAGCAGCCGCCCGTGCGCCACCCCGCCCGGCATCCGCGCCACCATGTCATCGGACACCACGGTCAGCGCCACGTCCGAAAACTCCAGCAAGGCGCCGGTTTCGGGAAACTGCGCCTTGAACGCGGCCTCCTTGGCGACAAAGGCGGCCAGCGCGCCGCAGCCATCGAACGGCGCGACGGCGCGCGCCAGGTCGGACAGGCCGGCGTCCATCGGCTCGACATCGACGCCGGGCCAGTGGCTGCCGATCGGCCCCGCCACGGCAAGCGCCAGCCCCCGGTCATGCGCGAGGCTGGCGGTCAGGCCGGCAGGCAGGACCGGCCTGCGGTCGGGTCCGGGCAGGATCGGGCCGGGCACCGCCAGTCCCCCTGCCGCCAGCGCGTGGCGCAAGGCGGCGCGCCCGGCCGCGAACTCTTGCCGGCGCAGGGGGACGGCGCCGGCGACGCAGGCGGCCTCGGCCGCGAGGAGGGGAGGAGCATCCGCAAGCCGGCACACCGCCGCCGCCCAGCCCGGCGGCAGCAGGGCCGCGACCGCCGCCTGAACCGCCGCCGCCTGGGCGGGGCTGACGGCCGCAGCCCCCGACATCACAGGCGCCCCGCGCCTACAGCCCGCGCCGGAACTGCTCTCGCAACGCACGCCTGCGGGCCATGGGGTCGCTGTCCCCCTCGGCCGCGGCGGGGGAGTGCTGCGGCGCAGGCTGGGGCGCCTGGGCCTGCGGCGCGGCAGGCTGGCCTGAGGCCGCGGGGGGCATGGCGACGCCCGCCGCGGGGGCCAGGGCGGCAGGGGCCGGGCGCGGAGACAGGGATTCCGCGTGCCGGATGAAGTCGCCCAGCACCGGAAAGCGGAAGATGTCGGTCACCGCCAGGCGTGACAGCCCCAACCCGTCGCGCAGGGTCCGGTGCAGCTGGATCGCCAGCAGCGAGTGCCCCCCGGATGCAAAGAAATTGTCGGATGCCCGCGCCTGCGCCACGCCCAGCGTCTCGGCCCAGATGCGCCGCACGCCCTCGGCCACGGCGCCGGGCTTTGCGGGCGGGGCGGCGACAGCGGGCGCGGCCGCAGGGGCCGCCGGCGCGTTGGCGGCCGCGACCGGCGGCGCCACGACGGCCGCGCGCGCAGCCAGCGTCTCGGGCGCGGGCAGGGCCTTGCGGTCGGTCTTGCGGTTGGGGGTCTGCGGCATCCGCGGCAGCGCCACGATGCGCCCGGGCAGCATGTGGGCGGGCAGGTCGGCGGCAAGCGCCGCGCGCATCGCAGCCTCGTCCGGGGCCTCCGTGCCGCAGACATAGGCGACCAGCCGCCGGTCGCCGGGACTGTCCTCGCGCACGATCGCCACCGCCTCGGTCACGCCGGGGATCGCGGCCAGCCGGCTCTCGATCTCGCCCAGTTCGATGCGGAAGCCGCGCAGCTTGACCTGGTGATCGGCGCGACCGACGTAATCCAGCATCCCGTCGGCCCGCCGCCGCACCAGATCGCCCGTGCGATACATCCGCGCGCCGCCCGGCGCCGCAGCCTCGGGCGCGACGAAGGGGTCGGGGCGAAAGGCCGCGTCGGTCAGGTCGGGGCGCCGCCAATAGCCGCGGGTCACGCCGTGGCCGCCGATCCACAACTCGCCCTCGGCCCCGGGGGGAACGGGCGCGCCTTCGGTGTCCAGGACGTAAAGCTGGGTGTTGGCAAAGCCGGGAACCAGCACCGGGGCGCCCGTGACCTCGCCCACGGCGGACCAGATCGTCGTTTCGGTCGGGCCGTACATGTTCCAGATTGCCGCCTGCGTGACCGCCCGCAGCCCGGCCACAAGCGCGGGCGGCAGCGCCTCGCCCCCGAGCATCAGGCAGTCCAGCCGCCCCAGTGCGCGCGCCGCGACCGGATCGTCCAGCAGGATGCGCGCCATGCTGGGCGTGCATTGCAGATGCGTGACCCCGTGGCGCACGATCTGGGCGGCGATGCTGAAGTCGTCGTCCGACGGACCCGCGGCGACCCCCACGGCCTGCCGCAGCGCAGCCAGGCGCGGCAGTCCGTCCATCACCACGTCGGGCGCGATGCCATAGTCGATCAGGCAGGCCACCTCGGTCACGCCGATGGCGCGCAGTTGCTCGACGCGGGCGATGCCGTCCTCGACGGTGCCGAACAGGCCCGAGTCGTCGAAATACCGCAGGAACGCGAACTCTAGGATGCCGTCCAGTTCGTCCTCGGTCAGGCTGCCCAGATCGACGGCCATGGGGTTGGTCATGCCGGCCGGGCGGCGGAACGCGGGAAAGTCCCAGGCAAACTGCTTCACCAGCCCCGCGGCGCTGCGCAGATAGGATTTCATCGGCCCGCGCGCGATCTCGCGGGCCTGATCGCGGCTGTCGGCCAGATAGCTGTGCAGCATCAGCGTGACGGTGAAGTCGCGCGGATCGTGCCCCGCCTCGCGCAGCGCGCCGTGATAGTCGCGGATGCGCGCGGCGACGGTGGCGATGTCCTGCCCCAGCAGGTGGGTCAGCACGTGCATCCCCAAGCGCCCGGCCTCGATCCAGGTGTCGGGGTTGCCGGCGATGGTCAGCCACAGCGGCAGCTCTCGCTGGACCGGGCGGGGCTGGGTCACGACGCCCTGCGTGCCGCGCGCGGACGGAAAGTCCACCCGCTCGCCCCGCCACAGGCGGCGCAGCTGGTCGATCCCTTCGGTCAGGGCGGCCTTGTTGCCGGGGGGCGTGTTCTCGGGGCGCAGGACAAAATCCTCGGGCTGCCATCCCGATGCGACCGCCAGGCCCGCACGGCCCGCGGTCAGGTTGTCGATCACCGCCCAGTCCTCGGCCACGCGGGCGGGATGGTGCAGCGGAAGCACGCAACTGCCCGCCCGGACCGAGAGGTTGCGCGTGACGGCCGCCACGGCCGCGCCGCTGACGGCGGGGTTCGGATAGGGGCCGCCGAACGCATGGAAATGCCGTTCCGGCGTCCAGACCGCGGCAAAGCCGTTCTGGTCGGCAAAGCGCGCGCCGTCCAGCAGCAGGCGATATTTCTGCGGCCCCGGCCCGTCGTCGTTGCCCCAGTAGAACAGGCTGAAATCCATCTGCCCGCCATGGGTGCCGCCCGACACGGCCAGCCGCGAATCCTCGCCCGCCACCACCAGCTTGAGGCCGCGCGCAAGGCTCCAGAAGATCTCCAGCACCGAGATGTCGAAGCTGAGGGATGTCACCGCCAGCAGGCAGTCATCCTCGGCCGCCGGGATCGTGTCGTCGATGCCGGCGAAAAAGTTCACGACGTTGCGATGCTCGACCATGACGCCCTTGGGCCGCCCGGTCGACCCCGAGGTATAGATCAGATACGCCAGGTTGTCGGGCCGCGCGGTCGCCGCCGGGGCGGGCGCGCTGTCGGGGATCGCGGCCGGGATCGGCATCAGGATCGCGTCCGACGCGGGCAGCGATGCCGCCAGGCCCTGCTGCACCAGCACCAGCGCGGCGCCGCTGTCGGCCAGGTAATGCGCCAGACGCTCGGCCGGATAGTCGGGGTCCAGCGGCAGATAGGCGCCGCCCGCGCGCAGGATCGCCAGCGCGCCGATGACCAGTTCCGGCCCGCGGCGGGCGAACAGCCCGACCGGCTGGTCGGGGCCGACGCCCAGCGCCTGCAGCCGCACGGCCAGCGCCGCGCTGGCGCGGTCCAGTTCGGCGCGGGTCAGGCTGCGGTCCTGGAACACCAGCGCGGTGCGGTCGGGATCGCGCGCAAGCGTCGCGGCGATCAGGTCGTGGATGGTGGCGTCGGGCACCGCGCGCAGCGTGTCGTTGCCGGCCGCGGTCAGCGCGCGCGCGGTGGCCTCGTCCATCAGCGGACGGCCCGCCAGCGCCGCATCCGCCCCCTGGTCCAGGATCGCGGTGATCGCCTGGGCGGCCAGCGCCGCCGTCTGCGCGGGCACGCGGCCGGGATGCAGCAGCCAGCCCGCCGGGCCGTGCGTGACCCACAGGTCCATGTCCGCGCCGGTTGCGCGTCCGGTCAGGTCCACGCCCAGCCGGGGCTGCGCCTGGTCGCGCAGTTCGGGGGCGCGGCGGGTCAGGTCGGCCAGCGGAAACGCGTGCGCCGCAATCCCCGCCTGCGCGGCCGCGATCTGATCGGCCAGGGCGCCCAGCGTCGGGGCCGAGGTCAGGTCCACGCCCAGCGGCAGCCAGTCGGCCGCCAACGGGCCTTCGGGCAGGTCGGCGGGACGAAGCCCCACGTCGATCCGGTCGCGCCCGTCCAGCCGGGCAAGCGCCCAGACCGCCGCCGCCAGCGTCAGCGGGTGGTCGGGCAGGGGCAGGGGATCGCCGCCGTCGCCCGCCGCGCCGTGCCAGGCCGCCGGAACCAACCGGTCCAGCCGCGCCCGCCACCAGCCGTCATGGCGCGCGGCCCGCGCCGCCACATCGGTCAGAGCGGCCCGCGCGGCATCGTCGGCCACCGGCAGCCGGTCGCCGGGCGCAAGCCCGTGTGTCCCGCCGTCCAGCGCCACGCGCAGCGCGCCCTCGCCCGCGGCCACGGTCACGCCGTCGTCGTCCACCGCCAGCACCGCGCCCGGCGCGCCCGCGCCCGCGGCGGGCTGTGCGCCGGTGACAAAGGCCCGCCCGTCTGGCAGCGCGACCCAGGGCGCGACCAGCGGGTTCCAATAGGGGCCGTGGTCCAGTCCCCGTACCAGCGCGTCCAGCGTGGCCGCAGGCGCGCGCCAGTCCAGCATCCCGCCCGCGTCGGGGCGGCGGTCGCGGGCGAAATAGGCACGTTGCGTCAGGTCCTGCGCCACGGGCGACAGCGCGCCCGTTTCCAGCATGGCCATCACGTCCTCGAACCCGTCGGCGGCGGCGGCATAGGCCTTGGCGTTCAGGGTCAACGCAGTTTCGCGGGGGTCCAGTGCGATGTCGCGCGTGACCAGCAGGTCGCCCTCGTCCACGCCGCCGGCGATCAGGTGCCAGCTGACGCCGTGACGCGCGTGGCCTTGCAGGATCGCCCAGACCGGGGTGTTCAGCCCCGCCATCGCGGGCAGCGGCCCGTCATGAAAGTTGATGGCGCCGCGGGTGCCTCGGGCCAGCATGGCGGGCGGCAGCAGCGACAGGTTGGCGATGGAAAACAGCCAGTCCGCCGCGGTGTCGCCGGGGGCGTCCTGATCCTCGACCGTCAGGCCCGCATCGGTGGCCCAGCGGGCCAGGTCCGGGTCGCGGGTGACGACCGCGCGGACCGCATGGCCGCGCTCGATCAGGCGCTGGGTGCAATGGCGCAGCAGGCTTTCGTTGCCGACGACGATGGCGGAGAAGGGGGTCATTCCGGACGGTTCCTCAGGTGTGGCCGCATGGCGTGGGCGACAAGCCGGCGCAGGTGGTCCGGCGGGACGTCCACCGGACGCCGCGTCAGGGCGCAGCGCAGCCGCCACAGCGCGCCGCCCGCAACATGCGCCACCGTGGCCGCGGCGGCGCCGCCCCGGCCGTGGTGCTTGGAAAAGTAATGACGGCGGGAATCATACCAGTAGTCGGGAACGCGGGACCATTCCTTCATCCCGGTGCTGGCCGACCCGATGTGGACGACCAGGCTTTCCGCGACGTAATGCGTCTGCCAGCCCGCCGCCGCGGCGCGGCGGCACAAATCGGTTTCCTCGAAATACAGAAAGAACGTCTCGTCGAACAGGCCGACTTGGTCCAGCACGTCCTGCCGGATCATCATGCTGGCCCCGGCCGACCAGTCCACGGGCATCGACCCTTCGGGCTGCGGCATCGCCACGACGGCCCGGCGCAACAGGCGCGAGATGGGCCCCGTTCGGGCGGCGGCCTCGAACTCGCCCGCCGCCGAGGGAAAGCGGAACGCGCTTGAATGCGGCACGCCGTCCGGCCCCTGCAGGCGCGAGCAGGCGATCCCGGCCCGGGGGTGGCGGTCGAGGTGGTCGATCAGCGCCCGGATCGCGTCCGCCCGCGGCATCGCGTCCGAGTTCAGCAGATAGGTCAGGTCCGGCCGCCCGCCGCCGCCCGGCAGGCCGCGGCGGATGGCAAAGTTGTTGCCCGCCCCGAACCCCCCGTTTCGGCCGCTGGGCACCACCGCCACCCGGTCCCAGCCGGGCTGGCCTGCGCGCGCGGCCACGCCCGCGGTCATCCGTTCCAGGCTGCCGTCGCCCGAGTCGTTGTCCACGATGGTGATGGCGCCGTCGATGCCCTGCATCGCCGTCACGGCCGCGGTCGCTGCGTCCAGCGTCATGTCCGCCGAACGCCAGTTCAGGATGATCGTGTGCAGCGTCGTCATTCGGCGGCCTGCGACAGGCGGCTGGCGGCGTCCGCGGCTGCAAGGGTGCGGGCCATGCGGGCTGCAAGCACGCGCACGTTGGGTTCCAGCACCATGCTGTCGTGGTCCCCCGGCACCTCGGTTACGGTCAGTCGCGCCATCCAGTCCCCCCAGCCATTGTCCTCGAACAGATATTCGCGGGCCTCCGTGACCCAGCGGCCCCCGCCGACACGCCAGCGCCGGTCCAGCGGCGGGCGGAACAGCGTCACCGGCCCGTCCCAGCGTGCAAGCGCCATCCTGGGCAGCGCGGCATAGAAGGCGGCCTCGATGGTGCGGTCGTGAAAGCTGGTCTGGTCAGGACCTTCGGCGGTCGCGCGGGCCGCCTGCGCCGCGCGATACGCCCGCTTGGCCGCCAGCCAGTTGCCCAGGAACGCCGGCCCCTGCTCGCGCATCTCGCCCCAGCGGATCGCCAGCCGGTCGCGGCGGCTGAGGCTGGGGCGCAGGGGCAGGGGCGTGTCCAGCATCACCAGATGCCCGACGCTTTCCCCGCGCCGGTCCAGCTCGCGCGCCATCTCCAGCGCGATCAGCCCGCCCCCCGAGAACCCGGCCAGCAGATACGGCCCATGCGGCTGGATCTGCATGACCTCGTCCAGATAGTCGCGCGCGGCCTCGGCAAAGGTGTCGTGCGGCGGCTCGCCCCCGAACAGACCCCGCGCCTGAAGGCCATAGAACTGCCGCGCCGTGCCCAGCCGCTGCGCCAGCGGGCGCAGGTTCATGACGTTGCCGAACATGCCCGCGACCATGAACAGGGGCGTGCCGCCGCCCTGTTCGGGCGCAAGCCCCCCCATCGGCACGACAAAGCGCCGTGCGGGGGCCGCCTTTCCGGCAGCCGCGGCGGGGGCGCCGGGCGCGGCATCGGGGCGCGGGCCGGTCTGCTGTTCGATGCGCGCGGCCAGTTCGGCCACCGTCGGCGCCTCGATCAGCGCCGAGATCGGCAGGTCGGCCCCAAGCTGCTTGCGGATCTGGCCGAACAGCCGCACCGCGATCAGCGAATGGCCGCCCAGGTCAAAGAAGCTGTCGGTGGCCCCGATCTCGCGGATGCCCAGCAGCTCGGCCCAGATCGCCGCCAGCGCGGACTGGGTGCCGGGCGCGGGGGCGATGAATTCGCCTTCGATGTCGGGGCGCTCGAAGGCGCCCCCGGCGGCGGCGCGATCCTCGCGCTGGCCGGCCTGGGCCACCAGCGCCGGCAGATCCAGCGGCGAGACGTGGATCTGCGCCAGCCCGCCCCGCTGGGCCGCGGCCAGCGCGCGGTCGAAGGCCTGCACCCCCTCGGCGGCGGTGATGCCCAGCGCCACCGCGCGGCGCAGCCGTTCCTCGGGGGCCGATCGGTGCGGCCGGGCGGCGGCGGGCAGGCCCCGGGCCATGCGCCGCAGCGTCAGGCCGCGCAGGTCCACGGCCAGATGCCCGGCCGCGAACAGCTGCACGTCGAACGCGGCGTCGTCCGTGTCGGCGCGCGCCAGCGTGACCCGGCTGACGGTGTCGCGGCCCAGCGGCCGGTGGACGGTCAGCGCGTCATAGCCGACGGGCACCCACAAGGTCGCGGGATCATAGCCGGGGATCAGCGCCATGGCCCAGCCGGTGGCGATGTCGAACAGCCCCGGATGCAGCACCATCCCCGACGTGTCGAACGCAGGGTCCAGCGACAGATGCGCCGTGCCCCCCTGCGCGTCGATGCGCCGGGCGCGCAGCACGCGCCATTCCGGGCCGAACCGCATCTGCCCCTCCTGGGCGGACGGCAGGCCCGCAGGGTCGGCCGCGTCCCAGCGCGCGGTGTCGGGCACGGCGGCGGGCGCCGGCCGCAGGGCCTGCGCCAGCCGGGCGCTGGCGTTCGGGCCGTCGCCCGCGCCGTCGTCCACCGTGATCAGCCCATCGGGTTCGACGCGGATGGTCAGCCGGGTGCCGCCGCCGTCAGCCACCGCCGCGGGCCGCAGAAAGCGCACGTCCGCCAAGGCCACCGGCGCGGGATGGCCCGCGGCAGCCAGCGTCTCGAGCATCAGTTCCAAGATGCCGGTGCCCGGCAGCAGCGCCTGTCCCTGCGCGGTGCGGTGCCCGTCCACCAGCCAGTGCGTCGAGGCGAGCTCTGCCACCGCGCCGGTGGGCCCGGCCGTGGCCAGCAGCGCGGCGTCGGTCGCGGTGCCGGTGACGGCCGCCAGTCCCAGCGCGCGGGCGGCCATGCCGGTGTCGGCCCAGACGCCCCAGTTCAGCGCCACCGTGCGCCCCAGCGCGGGCGGCTGCGCGGCGGCCAGCGCATCCAGCCAGGCGTTCGCGGCGACATAGTCGGCCTGCCCCGCCGCCGCGATCGCGGTCGAGGACGAGCTGAACAGCACCGTCATCGCCGGCGGGGCATCGGCCAGCGCCGCCATCAGCGCGCGGGCGCCATACAGCTTTGGCGCCAGCACGTCGGCGGCCGCCGCGTCGGTCTTGGCGGCGATCAGCGCGTCGTCCACCGTGCCGGCGGCGTGGATCACAAGGTCAAGCCGCCCGTGTCGCCGCCGCGCCTCGGCCGCGGCCGCGCGCAGGGCGGTGGGGTCGGTCGGATCGGCGCTGAAGGCCAGTGCGTCCGGTCCCAGCGCCGCCGTCATCGCGGCGATGCGGCGGGCGGCCGGGCTGTCGCCCGCAACCGCGCCGCGGGTGGTCAGGATCAGCCGCGCGCCGCGGTCCGCCAGCCCCCGTGCCAGCGCCTGCCCGATGCCGCCAAAGCCGCCGGTGATCAGCACCACCGGCCGGTCGGGCAGGGCGGGCGCGGCCGGCGGCAGCGCCACCGGCCGCAGCGTCTGGCGCCAGCGCCGTGCGCCGCGCAGGGCCACGGTTTCCAGGGCTGGCCCCTCGGGCGGGTGGGCCAGGTCCTCGACCAGCCGCGCGGGCGTCTCGGCGTCGCGGCGGATGTCGATCCAGCGCGTGCGCACCGAGGCCAGTTCGCGCGGCAGCACGGCCAGGGGGCCTGCGACGGTCGCCAGCTCGGGCGCGGGCGCAGGCTCGCCCGCCACGCGCAGGGCGCCATCGGTGACGACCGTCAGGGTCAGCGGATGGTCGGGCAGTTCCGATTCGATCCCCTGCGCCAGATGCAGCAGGCTGTAGAAGCCCCGGTCCAGCATCGCGTCCAGTTCCGTAAGCCCGGCCCGCGCGCCGCCGTCCAGCGTGCCCAGATGCAGGATGTGGTCGGGGCGCAGGTCCGCCGCCTCGAGCGCGGCGAACATCAGGCCAAAGCCGTCGCGGTCGCTTTCGGGCGGCATCACCCAGCGGCCCGGCGCGGTCTCGGCAAAGCGGTCGCCGGGGCGGACCGCGGCGACGCGCTGCCCGGCGGCGGCCAGGGCGGCGGCGACGCGTTCGCCCAGGCCGCCGGCATCCGACAGGATCAGCCAGGTCTGGGTCGCGGCGAACAGTGGCGCGCCGGTCGCGTCGAACTCGATCGCCGGGGCCGACAGCTGCCAGCCGGGACGCCAGCCCCAGGCGGCCATGTCCTCGATCCGCTCGGGCGCCATGTCGGCGGGCGCGGCGGTCGGCGCCTCGGCCTCGATGAAATAGCGGCGGCGCTGGAACCGGTATTCCGGCAGGCGCAGACGCCTGCGCCGGGCCCCGCCCCACAGGTCCGACCAGTCCACCGCCACGCCCGCCGCCCCGATGCGCGCCAGCGCGCCCAGCAGATAGCGGTCGTCGGGCGTGTCGTGCTGGACGTGGCGCAGGACCGAGACGACCTGATGGGCGGCGACGGCGGGGTTGATCTTGGCCATGGCGCTGGTCGCGCGGCCCGGCCCCACCTCGACGAACAGCGTGTCGGGGGCGGCGAGATGCGCGATGCCGTCCCCGAACCGCACGGTGCCGCGCAGATGGGCGACCCAATAGTCGGGATCGGTGGCCTCGGCCGCCGTCAACGGCTGCCCGGTCCGGTTCGAGATGATGTCGATCTGCGGGGCGGACAGCGGGATCGAGCGCAGATACGCGCCAAAGCGGTCCAGGATGCCGTCCAGCATCCGCGAATGCGCGGCGATGGAAATGGGGATGTCCTGCACCTCGACCTCGCGCGCGGCCATGCGCGCGGCAAAGGCGTCCAGCGCCGCCCGCGGCCCGCTGACGACGCTGAGGCCGGGGCCGTTCAGCGCCGCCAGGTCCAGGTCGGGGCCCAGGGCGTCGGCGAACGCCTCGGGCGGCAGGGGCACGCTGAGCATGCCGCCGGGCGGCACCTCGTCAAACAGCGTGCCGCGCAGGTGCACGAGGCCGATGCAGTCCTGAAACCGCATCACGCCCGCAAGGCAGGCGGCGGTGTTCTCGCCCATGGAATGGCCGATCAGCGCGTCCGGGCGCACGCCCCAGCCGATCAGCGTCTGCGCCAGCGCGTATTCCACGATCATCAGCAGCGGCAACTGCACCGAGGGCTGGCGCAGCGCCAGGTCGGCCGCGGCCTCGTCGCCCGGTTGCGGCAGCCACAGGGCGCGGGCGTCGGTGCCGGTCAGCGTCTGCAGATGCGCCAGACCCCGGTCCATCCAGTCGCGGAACACGGGTTCGGTGGCGTAGAGGTCGCGCGCCATGCCGGCGTGCTGCGCGCCGCCGCCGGGCAGCATGAAGACGACGCGCGGCGGCTCGCCCAGCGGGCGGTGGTCGAAGACCTGCCGAGGGTCGGGCGCACGCAGCAGCGCCGCCGCCTCGGCCGCGGTTCCGGCGACCAGCACGCGGCGACGGTCGAAGACATGCCGCCCGGCCAGCGTATGCGCCACGTCGGCGATGTCCGCGTCGGGATGGGCCTCCAGCCAGTCGGCCAGGGCCGCGGCGTTCGCGTCGAGCGCCGCCTTGCTGCGCCCCGACACGACCAGCGGATGCCAGGGCCAGACGGCCTGCGCGGCGGCGGGCGCGGGCGGCGGTTCCTCGATCACCACATGGGCGTTGGTGCCGCCCACGCCCAGCGAGTTCACCCCCGCGCGGCGCGGCGCGCCCAGGTCAGGCCAGTCGATGCGCCGGTCCGCCACCCGGAACGGCGAGGCAGCAAAGTCGATGGCGGGGTTCGCACGCTCGAACCCCAGGCTGGGCGGGATCACGCCCTGTTCCACCGCCAGCGCGGCCTTGATCAGCCCGGCGGTCCCGGCAGCGGTGTCCGTGTGGCCGATGTTGGTCTTGACCGAGCCCAGCAGGCACGGCGCGCGCCGCCCCTCGCTGCCGCCCGCCATCTGGAATGCCGCGGTCAGGGCCGCGACCTCGATCGGATCGCCCAGCGCGGTCCCGGTGCCGTGGCATTCGACATAGCCCACGGTGTCGGGGTCGCAGTCCGCGACCGCCAGCGCCTCGGCGATGGCGCGGGACTGGCCGCCCACGCTGGGCGCCAGATAGCCCGCCTTGGCCGAGCCGTCGTTGTTGATCGCCGTGCCGCGGATCACCGCGTGGATGGCGTCGCCCGCGGCCAGCGCGTCCGACAGCCGCCGCAGCACCACGACCGCCGCGCCGCTGCCGAAGACGGTGCCCTGCGCGCGATGGTCAAAGGCATGGCAATGCCCGTCGGGCGACAGGATCTCGTTCTCGCGGAACAGATAGCCGACGCCGTGCGGCATCTCGATCGTGACGCCGCCGGCCAGCGCCAGGTCGCATTCGCCCCCCAGCAGGGCGTTGCAGGCCTGGTGCACCGCCACCAGCGACGTCGAACAGGCGGTCTGCACGTTCACGCTGGGTCCGGTCAGGTTCAGGATGTGGCTGACCCGCGTGGCCAGGAAATCCTTGTCGTTGCCGGTGTGGCGCAGCAGGAAATGCCCCACGCCCTCGACCAGATCGCGGTTCGACAGCACGTGCTGCCAGTAATAGCTGCCCTGCCCGCAGCCCGCAAAGACGCCCACCGGCCCCGCAAAGCGGGCGGGGTCGATGCCCGCGTCCTCAAGCGCGTGCCAGCAGGTTTCCAGCAGCTTGCGGTGCTGCGGGTCCATGATGGCGGCTTCCTTGGGGTTCAGGCCGAAGAACTCGGCGTCGAAGCCGTCGAACTCCTCCAGCTCGGCCGCGACGGGAACATAATGGGGGTCGGCCAGACGGGCCGCAGGCTCGCCCCGCGCGATCAGGGTTTCGCGCGGCATCGGGCGAATGGATTCGATTCCGTCGCACAGGTTGGCCCAGAACTGCGGCAGGGACTGCGCGCCGGGCACCTGAAGCGCCATTCCGATGATGGCCACATCGGTGGCGCAAACCGTGCGATCTTGCATGATCTGGCAACTTTCTGATTCGGCGCAAGGCCGCCAATGATCTGATAACGACGAAAAGTTAGCGCAACGCGCGGGCCAAGTCTCGCCCCAGTTGACCAACCTGTCCCTTTGGACAGGTTATGCAGGTTGTGGCTTGCGGCACAATGTCGCGTATGACGGGTGTTGCAAGGGGTCGGGCGGCACCGCTTTCCGGTCGCGTCCGACACCCGGCGCGACTAGCGTGGCGCGGGGTCGGGCGCAGCCCCGGACGCAAGGAGCGCGCGGGCGCGCGGGACGACAGGCGGCGCCGCGATGCGGTGGCCTTGAGGCAAGAGGGGGATGGGCGTGCGGTTCCAGTATGACGATGGCACGGCGGTGACGGTGAACTGCGCGGACCAAGGTGCGCTGCTGGCGCAGGTGGCCGGGCGGCTGGAGGCGGGGCAGGGGTTCGCCGTTGCCACGATCAACGTCGATCACCTGGACCAGTTGCGGCGCGACCCGGCCTTCCGCGCCGCCTATGCGGCACAGGATTTCGTCGTGGCGGACGGCAACCCGATCGTGTGGCTGTCGCGTCTGGCCAGGCAGCCGGTGGCGCTGGCGCCCGGATCGGACCTGGTGGTGCCGCTGGCCCGCGCGGCCGCGGCGGCGGGCGTTGCGGTCGCGCTGATCGGATCGACCCCCGCCGCGCTGGACCGGGCGGCCGACGCGCTGCGCGCCGCCGTGCCGGGGCTGCGGGTGGCGCTGACGCTGTCGCCCGGCTTTCCCTTCGACCCCGAGGGCGCCGAGGCGGGGGCGGTGCTGGACCGCCTGGCCGCGTCCGGCGCGGGCCTTGCGTTCCTGGCGCTGGGCGCCCCGCGGCAGGAACGGCTGGCCGCGCGGGGCCGGCAGCAGGTGCCGGGCTGCGGCTTCGCCTCGGTCGGGGCCGGTCTGGATTTCCTGGCGGGCACGCAGCGGCGCGCGCCGCAGGCGGTGCGGCTGGTCAAGGCGGAATGGCTGTGGCGCATGCTGTCGGACCCGCGGCGCCTGGCGCGCCGCTATGGCCGCGGGTTTGCGCTGCTGCCGGCCGAGGTGCGGCGCGCCTGGCGGCTGCGGCGCACGGACGGCGCAGGCCAGACGCGGCCCTGACAGGGGTCCGGCACGCGCCGGCGCGCACATGGCTGCGATGTGCGCCGCGCAAGGCGGGGCATATTCCCCCCACGGCCGAGTTATGGAACTCTGGCGCGCGACGGGCCAGCAGGAGGGGGGGCGCCATGACGCAACAGGGCATCTACGATCAGGGGCTTGACCGCTGCGCCGCCAACCATGTCGCGCTGACCCCGCTGACATATCTGGAACGCACCGCCGCGATCTGGCCCGGGCGCACCGCGGTCGTGCATGGCGCGCTGCGCCGGACCTGGGCCGAGACGCACGACCGCTGCCGGCGGCTGGCCAGCGCCCTGGTGCGGCGCGGCATCGGTCGCGGCCAGACGGTCGCGGTGCTGGCCTCGAACATCCCGGAAACCTTTGAATCGCACTTCGGCGTGCCGATGGCCGGTGCGGTGCTGAACGCCATCAACACCCGGCTGGACGCCGAGGCGGTCGCCTTCATCCTGCGCCACGGCGAGGCGCGGGCCCTGCTGGTCGACCCCGAGTTCAGCGGCGTCGCGGCCGAGGCCGTGCAGATCGCCGCCATCCCCGGCCTGCTGGTCGTGGACATCCTGGACCCCAGCTTTGCGGGGGGCGGGCCGGTGGGCGCGCTGAGCTATGACGACCTGCTGGCCGAGGGCGACCCCGCCTTTGGCGGCGTGATGCCGGATGACGAATGGGACGCCATCGCGCTGAACTATACCTCGGGCACGACGGGCGATCCCAAGGGCGTGGTCTATCACCACCGGGGCGCCGCGCTGAACGCGCTGTCCAACATCGTCACCTGGGGAATGCCGCAGCATGCGCGGTATCTGTGGACGCTGCCGATGTTTCACTGCAACGGCTGGTGCTTTCCGTGGACCATCGCGGCCAACGCGGGCGTCGCCGTCTGCCTGCGCCATGTGCGCGCCGACGCCATCTTCCACCAGATCCGCAACGAGAAGGTCAGCCACTTCTGCGGCGCGCCCATCGTGCTGTCGATGCTGGCGAACGCGCCCGACCATCTCAAGGACTTCGACCATACGGTGCGGGTGATGACCGCGGGCGCCGCGCCCCCGGCCTCTGTCATCGCCGCGATGGAGGCGATGGGGATCGAGGTCACGCATGTCTATGGCCTGACGGAAACCTACGGCCCCTCGGTCGTGTCGGAATGGCAGTCCGAGTGGAACGACCGCCCGCCGGCCGAGCGCGCGGCGTTCAAGGCCCGGCAGGGCGTGCCCAACATCGCCTTGCAGGGGCTGATGGTGGCCGATCCCGACACGCTGGTTCCCGTGCCCCCGGACGGCGAGACGATCGGCGAGATCTTCATGCGCGGCAACAACGTGATGAAGGGCTATCTGAAGAACCCGACCACCACCGAAAAGGCGTTCAGGGGCGGCTGGTTCGCCTCGGGCGATCTGGGCGTGGTGCATCCCGACGGTTATGTCGAGCTGAAGGACCGGTCCAAGGACATCATCATCTCGGGCGGCGAGAACATCTCGTCCATCGAGGTCGAGGAGGTCCTGTACCGCCACCCCGCCGTCCTTCTGGCCGCGGTGGTGGCCAAGCCGGACGAGAAATGGGGCGAGACGCCCTGCGCCTTCGTCGAGCTGAAGCCGGGCGCGCAGGCCACCGCCGACGAGCTGATCGGATTCGCCCGCGATCACATGGCCCATTTCAAGACGCCCCGCCGGGTCGTCTTCGGCGAACTGCCCAAGACCGGCACCGGCAAGATCCAGAAGTTCGTGCTGCGCGGCATGGCGCGCGAGATCGACTGAGAAGGCGCGGTCCGGCCGCGCGCTGGGCATTTGCCCGCGGCCTGGGCAGGTCACGCAACCGTGGGGGCGATGACGCCGCGTCAGTCATTGTTCTGTCGCGCGCCCGGCCTATTTTCTGCCGCAGGGAGGATGCGTTTTGACGAGGATCGCATCATGCCGGGCACGACCCGCGCCTATTATCGCCGTCTCTTTCCGTGGGACGCCGACCGCTATGCCGCGCATCTCAAGGCATTGACCCCGCAGGGCCGCCGCTGGCGTTTCTGCGGCACGATGAGCGATGGGGCACTGGAAGAGCACGCCGCACGGGCGCTGGACACCGGCCATGTCGAGGGCTGCTTTCTGGACGGCAAGCTGATCGGGGCGTTCGAACTGTTCATCGACCCCGAGCCGCCGGGCCATGCCCAGGTGGCGCTGTCGGTCGATCCCGCCCAGGCGGGCCAGGGACTGGGGACCGAGCTGATCGCCCGCGCGCGTCGTCGCGCAAGCCTGCTGGGCGCGCCCGAGATCGACCTGACGATGGCGGGCGACAACCTTGCGATGATCGCCGTGGCGCGCCACGCCGGTGCCCCCATCGTGCGGTCCGGCCCCGAGGTGGGCGCGACCGTGGCCGTGCCGCCGCCGGACCTGAGCCGCCTGCCGGCGGCGATCGCCCTGGACGAGGCGAGCCTTGTGCAAAGCCTGAGCGCCGCGATGTTGCGGGCGGGCCGCGCCGCCGTCGCCCGCGCCATGGCCCGGCCCGCGATGCTGCGCGCCGCGTTCGCCCGGCCCCGCATCCGCACCGCCTGAGCGCGACCGCGCCTGTCATCAGGGCAGGCGCGCTGTTTGGGCGGGCGCGCAAAGCGGCACCTGCCCGGTGTAGGGGGGCCTGGTCGGCCTGCGGGCAGCGGTTGGCGCGCCTGGCAAGGGCAGGGCGGCGCCGGGCGTTTCGATGCGGTGATGGCGAACCCGTCTCATGCCGGGCGGCCGTTGCCGGACGCACGGGGCCACCGACCCTCCCTCCGCACCGTGCCCGGATGGGGCACGCCTGCGGCAGGCGAACCGGCTGTTCACGCAGGATCGCCCCGTGACGGCGCACGCGCCGTGCACTATCACCGACGCGGACATCGCCCCCCGCCCCCAGGGGCCGGGGCGGGACGGCAGCGGCAGGAAGGACGACCCCCATGAGCTTTGACCGCAAGATCAAGATCGCGCCTTCGATCCTGTCGGCCGACTTCGCCGATTTCGGTCGCGAGATCCGGGCGGTCGAGGATCAGGGCGCCGACTGGGTGCATGTGGACGTGATGGACGGGCATTTCGTCCCCAACATCACCTTCGGCCCGCCCGCGGTCGCGGCCTTCCGCAAGCACGTCACCACGGTCATGGACGTGCATCTGATGATCGCGCCGGTCGATCCCTACATCGAGGCCTTCGCGCGGGCGGGCGCCGACATCATCACCGCCCATGTCGAGGCCGGGCCCCACATCCACCGCACCCTGCAGGCGATCCGCGGCACGGGCGCGCGTGCGGGCGTGGCGCTGAACCCCGGCACGCCTGCGGACGCCGTCGAGCACCTGCTGGACCTGGCCGACCTCATCTGCGTGATGACGGTGAACCCCGGCTTCGGCGGGCAGAGGTTCATCGACATGACCGCCAAGGTCCGCCGGCTGCGGCAGATGATCGGCGACCGGCCCGTGCACATCGAGATCGACGGCGGCGTGGACCCCTCAACCGCGCCGCAACTGGCCGCGGCCGGGGCGGACGTGCTGGTCGCGGGCTCGGCGGTGTTCCGGGGCGGGTCGGTGTCCAACAGCGCGCCCTACGGCGACAACATCCGCGCCATCCGCGCGGCGGCGCAGGCGGCGGTTGCCTGACAGGCTGCGCCGTCCTGCCCGGGACCGGGTCCGGGGCAGGCTGTGCCGCCTGCCTTGGTCCAGAATGGCATCCGGGGCGCGGTGCGGGATGGTCCCGCCGCCGCGCCCCGGTGCGTGTCAGATGAAGTCGAACACGTTGCTCAGCAGCACCGTATCGCCGTTGCCCAGGTCCAGCAGCGTGCCGTTGTGGGTTTCCTGTGCCGAATACCAGCGCCCGTCCAGTTGCAGGACATCGACGCCGACGTCGAAGCCAAGGACCGTGTCGTGCCCGTCCCCCCGATGAAAGATCAGCGTGTCCGCGTCCCCGTCCCCCGGCGTCTGGCTGTTGTAGTATTCCCCGTTCGCCGAGATCAGGTCGTCGCCACGGCCGCCGGTGATGGTGTCGCGGCCTTCGCCGCCTTCCAGCGTGTCGTTGCCCTGCGAGCCCACGATCACGTCGTCGCCCCAACGGGTGTTGAAGCGGATGCCCCGGCCGTCAGCCTCGATGATGGCATTGGCGGCCGTGACCGTATCCTGGCCCTGGTGCGTCCAGCCGTTCTCAAAGCCCCGGAAGATTAGCTTGCTGGTCACGTCGCCCATGGTCGAGGTGGCAAATCCGCCCCTCGCATTGATGAACGTCACCTGCGCGCCGCGTCCATCTTCTTGCCCACCGTCCACTGACCAGATGTTGATCAGGTCGCCGTTGTCTTCCTGCGTGTTGCCGCCGTAGATCGTGTCGTTTCCAGGGGCCACGTCGTCGCCCAAGCCCCAGCGGATGTTTTCATTCCCGCCGCCGCCGTAGATGCGGTCGTTTCCGGTGCTGGACTGGATGAAGTCATGTCCGTCCCCGGCAAAGATCGTGTCGTGACCCATCCCGCCGTCCAGGACATCATCGGCCTTGGAGCCGGTGATCAAGTCGGCGCCAGCGCCCGCGTAAATCGAGATGCCGTGTTCCGGGGTATTGCCGTGGTACGGGTTCATCAGCGCCGTGGACGCTGAAATCGTGTCGTTTCCTTCGGTACCGTGCAGTCGCTCGACCCCGAAGAAGTTCAGCGCCTGATCGCCCATCAGGACCGTTCCGTTTTCGGTCGTGCCGAACCGGATATTGGCGCCGACCGTGCCCGAAAGATAAAGCCGGTCGCCGCCGGGATTGCCGGTGTTGTAGGGGTTCGGATCGTAGGATTCGTTCAGGTCGCCGGCATACAGTGTCGCACTTCCGTCGCGTTCACCCCAATGGATGTGGTCGTTCCCACCCAGCGCATTGATCGCGCCGCCGTTTAAAAGACCGCGGATGACGTCGTCACTATCTGTAGGCATTCTGTCCCTTTCCAGCTTTCTCATTCGGACGGCCGGGCGGGGAATCCAGACTGTCTGTCTGGTCATTCCACCGTCCGGCGGCGCGTCATCGCGGCGCTGGTGCGTTTTGGCAACGCAAAGGTTAATATTTCGCAAACGTTCGGCGTCGTTCGGCCGATACGGGGAAAACGAGCGGGTTGGCGCCGAAGCCCGTGGCGGTTGGACAGGGCCGCAACCCCCATCAGGCTTGACGTGAGGACGGCAAGGCCGAGGCGCACATTCTGGTTGCACCGGGAAAGACGCAGGTTGAGTCCCGCGCCGATCTGGTGTTTTCAGGCCGAATCACCCGGGGTGGCGCGGCCGCGGGGTGGAACATAGGTCCGGTGGCGGCGGTGCAGCCGAATGCCGGGTCAGGCCGCCATTGCGATCCGAATCAGGGTGCATGGCGAGAGATCCTGCCCTTGGCCATTGGACTGGGCGTTGACCTGCCTGCCTCGCCCACGGCGACCATCGTCACGGCCCGCACCCTGGGGGGCCGGTCCTGCAGGACGTTGACGGCGGTGCTGAACACGCCTTGGATCAGGCCGGGACCGCGCCCGCTCCGGCGCCTTCCGTGAAGGAAACCGCATGACCCTGTCTCCGCACGATCCCGCCCGTCCCGACGGCATCAATCCGTCCGCAACCGAAACCCTCGGGCCCGGCGGCCGCCTGACGCCAGGACAGGTCCACGAGATCCCCGCCCGCCAGGGCCGCGCCTTGCGGCTGGGCGCGGGCCGGACGCTCAGGATCATCAACCACCATGGCCAGCAGGTCGGCGACCTCTGGGCCTTTCGCGATGGCGACACGACCGAGTTCCTGTCGATGGAGCATATGCGCCCGACGCTTGGCCGCCTGTCGCCCCGGTGCGGGGACGCGCTGATCACCAACCGCCGGCGGCCGCTTCTGACGCTTGTCGAGGACAGCTCGCCCGGCGTGCATGACACGCTGATCGCCGCCTGCGACCTGCGGCGTTACGAAACGCTGGGCCACAGGGGCTATCACGACAACTGCACCGACAACCTGCGGATGGCGATGGCCGCACTGGGCGAGCGTCTGCCCGAGGTGCCCTGTCCGTTCAATCTGTGGATGAACACGCCGCCCCGCGCCGATGGCGGCATCGACTGGCTGCCCCCCGTCTCGCGGCCCGGTGATGTCCTGCGCCTGCGGGCCGAGGCGGACGCGATCGTCGTCCTGTCATGCTGCCCGATGGACCTGTCGCCGATCAACGGCACGGACAGGCGCCCGACCAGCCTGCAGGTGCTGGTCGAGGCCTGAATGGTGGCCCCCTGTCCTCCCGAGCCGGGCGCATCACCGCGCCGGATCAGCCGAACACGAAGTCCGCCTCGGTCAGCCCCGTGACACCAGCCACCGTCAGCACGTCCCCGCCCGGACGGCCGGGGCCTGCCGCGGAACCATGGGCGATGCGGGTGTCGCCCTCGTCCACGGCCACGAAGCGGTCGGCATCGTCGAGCCGTCCGTTGCGGTTGCTGTCAAGGTCCGACCAGTCCAGTCGTCTGGTGGTGAAGTGGATGATGTCGCCGTCGCTGCTTCGGAAGTCCATCACCACGTCCCGGCCGTCGCGCTCGTTGAAGACAAAGCTGTCCGCGCCGCCGTCAAGCACCGTCGTGGTGACGTTTGCCACCGTGCCATCGCCCCACAGGACATCGTCGCCCCGGCCGCCGACGATCCTGTCCTGTCCGCCCAGCAGTTCGGCGCGGCCGAAGGTTGAGCCTGATTGCCCGGCAGTTCCATCGCCATAGACCGTGTCATTGCCTTCGCCGCCCCGGATCGTGTCATTCCCGCCTCTCAGGGAGGATGCGTCGCCGCCGAAAGCCGCGCCGTCGCCATGGAGACTGTCGTCCCCTGTTCCCCCGTCGATGCAATCGGCCCCCCCGATCAGGGTCGAATCGCCGTTGGATGAAACCTGACCGTCACCCAGCACAGTGTCGTTCCCGGAATGGGCAACGATCGTGTCCTTGCCGCCCACCATCTCGGCCGTTCCATGGTTGAACTTGACGCCGGCGCTGGCCGTGCCGTCCCCCATGATGGCGTCGTCGCCCGTGCCGCCGTCGATATGGTCGTTCCCGCCGCTGAAGCGGCCTTCGAACGTGCTTCCGTCCCCCCGGATGGTGTCGTTGCCGCTGCCGCCCCAGATCCGGTCCGCCCCGCCCTTCAGCGGACCGAAATACGCAGCGCCGTCTCCGTCCAGCAGGTCGTGGCCCCAGCCCCCATGGAGCGTGTCCCCGGCACCGGTGACCGCTCCCGTGCCGAACATGCCCCCTTCGGCAGCACCATCGCCATGGATGGTGTCGTTGCCTGATCCGCCATCAAGCAGATCAGCGCCTCCGGTCAGGATCGCGGATGTCTGAATGGTCCCCTCTATCCGGCCGTCGCCAGACAGAATGTCATGGCCCGCGCCGCCGAACAGCGTGTCCGCATGGCCCACGATCCAGGCATTCCGGGCCATGGGGTCCGCAAACACATGGCCGTCGCCGAAAAGCTGGTCGTTTCCATCCCCCCCTTGAAGCAGATCCCGGCCCCCCCGGATGCCGGCACCTTTGCCGTATTCCAGAACCTTGGCCGTGCCGTCGCCATACAGCGTGTCATCGCCCGCGTCCCCCCGCAGCACGTCGCCGGCGCCGAGGATCAGGGCCTGGGCGCCGTGTCCGCCCGCAACGACGCGGCCGTCGCCGCACAGCATGTCGTTGCCCAGGCCGCCGAACAACTGGTCGGCATTGCCGCGCAGAAGAGCCTGCGCGCCGTCCCCCCGCGTGACGTCGCCGTCACCCAGCAGGCTGTCGTTGCCCGCAAGCCCCAGGATGATGGTTCGATCCGGCGTGCCGACCAGAAGGTCAGCGTTGCGCGTTCCGATTGTGCGATTGGTTGCCATGTTCCCTGCCCTTGTGATCGGACGCCGCTGGCTGTCGGCGTCTGTTGATGATGGCGCAAGACGCGAAGCGCCTTGGCACCACGATGCCGCCGAACGCGACAGGCAGGCGCTTGTTCCGAGCGTCGCCACCAGTCCTTGGGCCGTTCTGCAAGGGGCAGGGAAAGGATCGGCAGCCGCGGCCCGTCACGGCATCCCCTTGCGACAGGCCGATGTCGCGCCCCATGCCGGTCCTGAGGACAGCGGGGCTGCTGCCTGGTCCGGCGCGACGTGCAAAGGGTGCGCGATCGGTTCAAACCTGATCGTCTCAGGCTTGTGGCGCACGCGGTTTTCCTTGCATTGTCCCATGATCCCGGGGCGCCGGAGACTACAGCATGACCCTATTCGGATGGATGAACGATCAGGTCCTGCGGATGACCTGGCTCAACGATCTGGTCGGTCAGGGCGTGGCGGCGATCGGGCTGAACCCTGCGTCGCGGGTGGGCGGCTCGGTGCAGTTCTTCGTCTATGACGTCATCAAGATCTTTGTGCTGCTGTCGATGCTGATCTTCGCCATCTCCTACGTCCAGAGCCATTTTCCGCCCGAGCGGACGCGCGCCATACTGGGCGGTCGCTCCGGTCTGGGGGCCACTATCCTCGCGGCCCTTCTGGGCACGTTGACGCCCTTCTGTTCCTGTTCGTCGATCCCGCTGTTCATCGGCTTCACGGCGGCGGGGCTGCCGCTGGCGATCACGTTTTCCTTTCTGATCTCCTCGCCCCTCGTGGACCTGGCCTCGGTGATCCTGCTGGCCTCGATCTTCAACTGGTCCATTGCGCTGGCCTATGTCGCAGTCGGATTGCTCGTTGCGGTCGTGGGGGGCACGGTCATCGGAAAGCTGGGACTGGAGGCTCAGGTTGCCGACTTCGTGCGGACGGTTCCCGTCACGGGCGAGGTGGGGACGATGAGCCGCCGCCAGCGGCTGGCCTATGCCCGGGACCAGGTGGTCGAGATCATCCATCGGGTCTGGCCCTATGTGCTGATCGGCGTCGGCATCGGGGCCGCGATCCACAACTGGATCCCGCAGGACACCATCACGGCCCTGCTGGGTCAGGACAAGTGGTGGGCCGTGCCGCTGGCGACCGCGATCGGCATTCCCATGTATGCCGACATCTTCGGCACCCTGCCCATCGCCGAGGCGCTGGTCGGCAAGGGCGTGGGGCTGGGCACGGTGCTGGCCTTCATGATGGCGGTGACGGCCCTGTCCCTGCCCTCGATGATCATGCTCAAGCGCGTGGTAAGGATGCCGCTTCTGCTCACCTTTGTCGGCGTGGTCGGCGCGGGCATCCTGATCATCGGCTTTACCTTCAACGAGATCACCCACTGGTTCCTCTGACAGGAGATCTGCCATGATCATCAAGATCCTCGGTTCCGGCTGCAAGAAATGCATCGCCCTTGGTGAGAATGCCAGGGCCGCGGCCGCGGCGGCCGGCAAGCAGGCCGAGATCGTCAAGGTCACCGACATGGCCCAGATCGCGGCCTATGGCGTGATGTCCACGCCCGGCCTGGTCGTCGATGAAAAGGTCGTCTCGACCGGCAGGGTGCTGAGCGCGGAGGAGATCGGACAGCTGATCTGACCGGATGCGGCCTTCCCACCGTCCGGCAACGTCGCCCTTCAGGGAGAGAGGGGGGCGAGAACCAGCCCCGCGGCGCCCTGCAACACGGTCGCGCCCGCATCCAGAAGGCCTGCGTCGCCCCCGAAGAGGGTCGCCTGGCGCTGCCGCATGCGCCGGACCAGGGCGATCAGCTCGGGAGAGCTGCCGACCTTGAGATGGCCGGTGATCTCGCCGGGGTTCACGGCGCTCAGGTCGATGATGCCGACATCCAGGCCGCCGAGTTCCTCGCGCGTGTAGACGTTGCCGACACGGCGCGACTCTCCGCGCAGGGTGGCCGACCAGCGCAGCGCCCTGTCCTGGCTGGACACCAGCAGATAGATCGGAACGCCTGCCGCCAGGACCGGCTCGGCCTGGCGGCGGAAAAGGTCCACCTCGAGATCGGCCGCGATCAGGACAACCGCGCCGATCCTGCCAAGACTGGCCCGGTCCCCCAGCAGGGCAAGCGTCCGAAGGCTTTCCATGGCAAGGAACGCCCCCATCGAATGGGCGATCAGGTTGTAGCCCGACAATCTGGTGCGGCGCATGAGCTGCATCGTCTCGACGAGAGAATCGCGCGAAAACAACGCATGTTCGCGGTCCACGGCATAGGCGAGCAGATTCGCCGCGGTGGGCCACGAAAACAGGACGCCGACGCCCGGCGCCGCGAGGTCGTGGCGCAACTGCACATGCCGCATCAGCGACTCGGCGAAGTTGGTGTTGAAGCCATGGACGAACATGGCCCCTATGCGCGAGTGCGGGGCGCTGGCCGCGGCCGCGTTCACCTGCTGCACGAAGGCACGGGACCCTGAGAGCCTTTCGGCATGCGTGACCAGAAAGTCCCGGCGCGGGTCGGGCGTGCCGCGCGGAAAGCGGATGCTGCCCGCGGGGCGGTCCGGGGGGACGGCCGCGTCAAAGCGCGCGAACCCTGTCCGAAAGGCGTTTCGGCCCGAGAAGAACACGGGTGCGGGCGCGGGCGCGCGCGACGTCGCCACGATCACGCGCTGGACGTTCGCCCCGGCAACGGCCTCGGGCGGCAGCATGGCGATGCTGCCGCGCGGACCGCACCCCGCGACCGTCGCCGCCCCGATCAACGCAAGACAGTGGCGACGGGTCAGGTCGGTAAGAGTGACGGGACGTGTCATCCTGCGCGCTCGGGTCGATCCTGTGTTCGTCAGTCTATGCTGTCACCGGCAACGAAGTCACCGCGGGAACAGGAATGTCATGCCGACGCGGACACCCCAGCCCTCCGGGCCGGACTCGGGGCTTTCGGCCCAGTAGCGGACGCCGCCCGACAGGCTGACCGGCTGCGTGCCGATCCGCGTCAGCTTGGAGGCCACCGCATTGACGGGAACCGACCATTGCTCGGTTTCCCAGTCATAGGTGCTCTCGGTCTGCAGCGTGAACGTCCAGGCGTCGGGGGTGGTGTACGAGGCGAAGGGCTGCAGGAACGTCCGGTTGACGTCCGCGCGGTCGTCGTCGCCCGCGAATGACCAGATGTGGTTGGCCAGTCCGCCCACGGTCCACGGCCCGCGCTGCACGAGCACGACACCTGTCGGCCCCGCCCCCCATTTCCCGGTGCCGAGCAGATCATCGCTGGCCGTTGGCAGAAGGAAGACCGGGCCGACCCCCCAGATGAGGCCGCCGGCGGTCGGTGCTTTCGGCGACAGGAAGAAGCTTTGAACGATGTCGCCCAGGCCGGTCTGCGATCCCGCGCCGGGAAACACGTCGCTTTGATCGACGATCGGAATGATGGTGCGCGAGATCAGGTTCCAGTCGTTCCCGAGGGAAAACGGAATGACCGGCTGGACGTTCAGAAGAACCCGCGAGCCGTCCCCATCCGGTCCGATGCCGTCGTCATGGTTCAACTGGAACGGCACGCTGATCAGCGAGGCGACCGGATTGGCGAGCTGCTGGGCAAGATCCTCGGCGTCCTGGGCCGAAGCCAGCCCACCCCAGGTCCCGCCGAGCAGAAGGACAACAGCCGTCGTCAGGTTGGATCTTCGCATGACACGTCTCCTGGTGAGGGCGCCAAGGCCTTGTCGCCCGACGCGCTGGCGATGGCGCGGTGCGGACAGGTGGCCGGGACCGATGCCGACATCAGGTCGTGGACGCCGCCAGGCCGGCGGTTTCCAGACCATCGAGGTCGGGTACGGCGGGTTCGGCCACCTGCATGTTTTCCCGATTATCCCGGCATCAGTTTCGGCAGGGCGCCTGCCAGGACTCGCCGGTGGTGGGATTGCGATAGACGCACATCGTGCCCTGTGGGTTCTGGGTGCCCCTTGCAGCGTTGGCGCCGATGGCCGTTCCGGCGGCGGCGCCGATGAGGGTCGTTGCGGTCCGTCCCCGGCCCTGGCCCAACTGGGTTCCCACCGCAGCCCCGGCCAGGGCGCCGGTGGCAGCGTTGAGGTTCCGATCATCGGTGCAGGCGCTGACAGAAAGCGCGGCCATCGCCGCACCTGCAATCAAAAGACCACGAAGTTTCATAACGTTTTCCTTCCTCTCTCTGCTTGTTGTTATGGCCGAGCCGGGTGGTTCTGCCGACGGCGGTCACGCCGGGGCCATGGCGGCCCCGGACATTGGCGGTCGCACCATCGGGGCGACCGCCGACATGTCATTCCGGGATCACGGCCCCGATATCACCCTCGAACGGCTCGGCCGCAGCGATTTCGGTGCGGCCTTTCGTGCCGGGCATGATCTCGAAACGCGGATCGAAGCTGACCATGAGCGATGCGAGCTTTTCAAGCACCGAGAGATCCCCTTCGCCCCGTGCCGTGCCATCGGCCAGCAGCGTTCCCAGATCCGTCTCGCCCGCCATCACGCGGTCGAGGTCCGAGCGGTTCACCGTCAGGGTCAGGTCGGCCTTTTCCGCGTGAAAGCCCGGCAGGTTGGTCAGCGTCTCGTTGGCGAGTTCGACGACGAAGCGCTCGCCGTTGTCGGGCGTCTCGAGGTTCATGACGAAGGCGAGATCCGCGGCGCGGCGGCTGTCCATCCTGATGGCGAGGAAGTTGAGGAACAGTTCGGTCGACATGCCGCGGATGATGTCCGGGCTCGAGGTGCTGGTGATGGCGCCCTGCGGAATGCCCGAGCGGAGTTCATAGGCCGCGGCCAGGAAGCTGTTCCGCAGGCCGGGGTTCTCCTGCTGGTAGCCGATCTGCTCGAAGGCGTCGGCCAGCGCGTCCTTGGCGGCGCCGTTGTCGGGCTGGGCCTGCACCAGCTTGTCGAGGATCTCGGTGGCCAGGAAATAGTCGCCCGCGTCGTGCAATTGGCCCGCCCGGGCCAGGATGGCATCGGCGCCGCCCATCATCTCGACATAAAGCGGCGCCGAGTCCGCCGGCGAAAGCGGGATCAGCGTCGTCGGGTTGCCGTCCCAGAAACCCAGGAACCGCTGGACGACCCCGCGCGCGTTGTGCTGGGGCGAACCGTGATAGCCCCGGCAGTGCCATTTCGCCTGCAGGCTCTTGGGCGTCTGATAGACGTGGTGGATCTGGTTGATGGTCACGCCCTGGTTGGCATGGTGCAGCACCTGGTTGTTGATGTTGGCGTAAAGGTCGCGCTGGTCGCGCAGCACCTCGCGGATGCGCTCGTTGCCCCAGCGCGGCCAGTGGTGCGAGGCGAACATGACCTCGGCCTCGTGCCCGAAGCGGTACAGCGCCTCGTTGATGTATCTCGACCAGCTGAGCGCGTCGCGCACCAGCGCGCCGCGCAGCGTGTAGATGTTGTGGAACTGGGCCGTTACATTCTCGGCCATCCACAGCGCCTTGAGATCGGGGATGTAGGTGTTCATCTCCCGCGGGGCCTCGGTGTTGGGCGTGTTCTGGAAGATCATCCGCACGCCGTCGACCTCGAATTCCTCGATGGGTTCGGTGACAAAGCGGGTGGGCGGCACGAGGCCGGTCGCCCCCGCCGGGACGCGGTGGCCAAGGCCCTGGGTGACAAAGCCGTGCGGGGCCACGGGCAGCAGCAGGCCGTACTGATAGAACAGGCGCCGGTTCATGGCGTTCCCGGCAAAGACGTTCTCCGAGATCGCGAACTCCATGAAGTCGGCAGGCGCGATGATCTGGACGCGGCCCGCGGCAAGGTCCTCGTCCGAGATGAGGCCACGGCCGCCGCCGAAGTGGTCGCCATGCGTATGCGAGTAGATCACCGCCACAAGGGGAAGACCCTCGCCCACATGCTCCTGGAACAGATCCCAGGCGGCCCGCGCGGTCTCGGTCGTCGTCATCGTGTCGAAGACGATCCAGCCGGTCTTGCCGCGCACGAAGGTCATGTCGGAAAGGTCGAGCCCGCGCACCTGATAGATGCCGGGAATGACCTCGTAGAGGCCGAAGTTGTTGTTGAGCCGCGCGATCCGCAGCAGCGAGGGGTGGATGCTGTCGAACTCGTCCTTGCCATTCAGGAAGTCGTAGTCCGACATGTCGAAGGCGACATTGCCCGCGTCGGCCATGATCTTGGGGTCGGCCCTGCGCGCGATCAGTCCGCGCGCCTGCTCGTCAAGGTCGCGGGTGTCGTCGAAGGGCAGCGTTGCCTTGGCCTCGGCCAGAACCTTCAGCGTGTGCTCGGACGGTGCCTTGCCCTTGGGGTGGAAATGGCCCTCCAAGGGCACGCGGGCCTCCTGCGCGTGGGCGGTGCCTTCACCGAACGGAAAGCCGCCCAGCGCGAAGGCCGCGCCGGTGGCGGGCAGGCTCGTGAGGATCTGGCGTCTGGTGGTCATGTTCCGACTCCTTCTGGACTTCAATGTTCGCCGTAGGCATCGACGCGCTCCTGCTCGTGCGGGTCGTCGAGAACGTCCCCGAGGTCGGCAGAGGCACGGAAAAGGCTGCGGTCCAGGACCTCGGAAAAATCCGAAATTGCCGCGTTTCCTGGGCCAATCGCTCTCAGCCCCAGCACGAATTCGGCCAGTTCCCGGCGCGAGACCGTCGCATCGGGTGCCGCCGCCGGGGGCGCAGGCGACACCACGACCACGCCGTTGCGAAGCTCCAGCCGCCAGGTCCGGGGGTCGTCGGCCACCGCAAGGGTAAAGGCCGCGCGCCTGCCCTCGGCCGCGCGCGGATCGACCAGATAGCGCAGGAGGTCGAGATTGGCCTCGACCGGCGCGGCCAGCAGCGCCGCGATGTCGGGTGTGCCGAGGGCTGCCCGCGCCAGGGCCAGCGTCACCGGGCGCCCCGCGACCAGAAGGCCGCCTTCCAGTTCAAGCGCCTCGGTGATGTACCAGCCGCGGGCATTGGACGAGGTCGTGCGCTGCCCCAGCGCGCGGGCTGCGGTGGCCCGCGCCCTGCGCGCCCCGGCGTCCTCGGGGTCGAGCGTCCGCAGCATCGAGGTCAGCCGCAGCGCCCATTGCCAGTTGCCGATGCCGCCTTCGTCGGCCGCGGCCACGGCCGCCGCGCGTACCGCATCCGCCCCGCCCATCATCGCCACGGTGCGGGCGGCCTCGTCCTGCAGCGACAGCGGGTTGATGTCATAGACGTCATTGCCGAACCAGCCGACCGTTCCGTTGTAGATCTGCCGGACATGGCTTTCGACCTGTCCATAGGCTTCCCACCCCTGCCGCAGATCGGCGGGAAGATAGACGTTCTCGGCCGCCTGCCGCCCGTCCATGCCATGCGCGATCATCCGCAGCGTCTGGTCGTGGATCAGTTGCACCTGATCCGAGGACCGATGAATGGCCTCGCGCACCGCGTCAGCCCCCGTCACGGCCGCGGCGTGCAGGTCCAGCAGGACCTCGGCCCCGTGCGAGTCCATCCAGCGCAGGTCCTCGATGAACGGCAGAGGATTGCGGAAAGGGCCGCCGCGCAGCGAATAGATGTTGAAGATGAAGCCCGGCACCATGAAGTTGCTGATCAGCGTCCGCCGGGCCGGGAAATGGAAGCCCACGCTGTCGGAACTGTCGGACCGGTTCGGGCCGACCTCGACCTCCTCGCCGGCGATGGTGAATCTGTCGATCTTGCCGTTCTGGAACAGCCGGGTGGGGGGCTGGTAGCTCGATTCCCCCATCAGTTTCTCGACCGTGAAACCCAGCATGTTGGGCGCAGCGTCTGACCCTTCGAGAGGGTGCAGGACGCCGAACTGGGCAACGGCGCGGGCGCGATAGAAGCCGCTCTTGACGCTGACGCCGGTCGCTTCCGCGCGATTGGCGTCGAGCCACTCGTGGCCCCAGATCTCGGTTCCCTCATCCATCCAGGCCGCGGTGCCGTCGGCATAGTGCCAGTGGGTCAGAAGGATGGCGGCGACGCGGATGGGGGCGCCGACAGCCCGTTCCAGATGGGCGCGCATGTCGGCGGCGGTGGCGGTGGAATCGCCGGTATCGACGATGATCCAGCCCTCGGGCGCCGCGACCGCCATCGAATGGCCCAGGCCCCAGCCGCTGAGCAGCCAGACCCCGTCCGCGACTTCCGCCGCCGACTTGCCCAGGGCACCGTGGCGCGCATTCACGTCGATGGCGACCTGCGTGGTGATCGCCCCGTTGGGGGCCGTCACGGTCGCTTCGGTCAGCGACGGGCTGTGCCACCCATCCAGGGTCACGGGGGCAACCTGCGCCTCGCTGCGCTGCGGGCCAAGAACGCCCCCGACGGCAAGGGCAGCACCAGCAGCCGGAATCGCGCCCACGAACTGGCGTCTGGTGGTCATCATGCTCTCCTTGGAAAGGGTCTGCCCAGGTCAGAAGCGGGCCTTGACGCCGAGCACCGGTCCGCTGAGATCGATATCGACATCACGCCCGTCCATGTCCTTTTCGATGGAGAGCTGGCGCCATCCGCCATGCACCGACCAGCGGTCGTTGATCTGATAGCCCACGGTCGCAACGGCCTGCCATGTGCCGTCGGACCCGCCGCCCGATCCGCCGATATCGGCCATCGCCATGGCGGACCACCGCTCGTCCAGCGCGAACTGGACGCGGCCGCCGACAACAGGGTCGATCCAGCTTTCGCCAAGGTCGAACCGCCGGCCGGGCAGCGCGCCCGGGGCGAGCGCCACGTCCAGGTCCGCCCGCACCGCGCGAAAGCCCCCCAGAAGGTCGGCCGACATCCGCGCGTCCTCATGCACGCGATAGGCGGCATAGCCGCTTGCGATCCACATCTCGGCGTCGGCCGACGCGCGAGAGAACAGGCCGCCGAGCGGCGCGTCCTGGCTTTCGGAAAGATCGGCATAGACAAGATCGCCGATCAGGCCCCAGCGGCCACGGCGGGCCTCGATCATGCTCATCAGCACGAAGTCCGCCGCCGACAGGACATCGCCGATATCCGCCTCCGGCTCGATCGTGCCGAAGCGGGTCTCGATGGAGGTGGAGATGCCGGGCGCCCAGACATAGGGAGAAACCGTGACCTCCCAGCCCGTATCCTGCGCCACCGCAGCGCCCGCCAGCGGGGCGATCATCAGGGCCGCGATCAGCCGTCTTGTCCAGGTCATCACCGTCGATTCCCACCTTGTTCAGCCGACGCCTCGACGGCCGCGTTCCCTCGCCTGAGGGTCCCGGTCGGTCGTCGGCGCGTCGGACCGGGACTTGCCACGTTCCCGCCTGCGGCACTGTCCCGCAGACGGTCCATTTGATCTGGGCCAACGACAGTTTGGGCGCGGCCGTGTTACGTCACGTCAAAAGCCTATGCGCTTCCTGTGAGAGGGATTGTGACGGATGCAGCAATCGGAGCAAAAATATCCCGACGTGTTTCGCCACCTGCCCCCCCTGGGCTGGCTGGCAGAGCAGCCGGTGTCCTTTCAGACCCGGATGGCGATGGCCGGCCGATGGACGATCGTCCCGCGCGGCGCAACTCTCTACACCATCGGAGATGCCCCGGATGCGATCTACGGTCTGGGCGAAGGCCTGCTCGACGTGTCGATTCCGATCAGGGGCGACGAGCAGGTCACCATCTACCGGGCGCGACCGGGCTTCTGGATCGGGGACTCCGCCTTGCTGGCCGGGACGACCCGGTCGCTTACCGTGTCGGCGGCCGTGGACAGCCGTGTCTTCCGCATCCCGGTCGGCGCGGTGCGTCGCAGCCTTGCCGAGTACCCGGAAGACTGGACGTGCTTCTTCCGGCTCAATCACGCGAATGCCACGCTTGCGGTGCGAATCCTCGCCGAGGTCCTGTCGCTGACCCCGCGGGCCCGCTTTGCGCGCATGGTGCTCAGGCTCGCAACGCCCGACGGATCGGTCCGGGCGACGCAGGACGATCTGGGCCGGATGGCCGGCATGAGCCGCGCCGCCTTTCGGCGCGCCTTCAAGTCGCTGATCGAGACCGGCGCGGTGCGCATCGAATATGGCGGACTGCGGATCATCGACCGCGCCGCGCTTGAGCACGCGGCCGAAGAATCCTGACACGGCATCCCGAGCGCGGCAGCGATCCCACCGCACATGGCGCAGGCGTCTGGTCGGCCATTGGCCTGCCCGCATCGCCCCCCTGAACCGCCTCTCGATCTTCGATGACGCCGGGATCCTTCGCGTCGCCTGAACACAAGGAGAGAGGGGGCAAGATCGACCTGGGTCTGAGCCGCAAGGCCCGGTCAGGCCTCAACCTGGCGGGCGCGCCCGCTTACCGAACCGGCCATGATCCCGGGGGATCGCCGCGTTGTGCTGTGATGTTCGCAAGATCCCGGGCAGGCCTGCGCAGGCGCCGCGCCCAAGGGGATTGCCCAGGGACCGCGCTACGCTTGCGACCGGCTCATCCATCGGGTGTCTCGGTCGCAGCAACAGGAGGGCAGTCCGCGGTCTGTGCAGGCAAGATGGTGAAAGTTCGGGAAAAACTGGTCGGAGCGAGAGGATTCGAACCTCCGACCCCCTGCTCCCGAAGCAGGTGCGCTACCAGGCTGCGCTACGCTCCGACCGTAGGTGGGGCAGGTAGCCCGGGGCGCGGCGGAATGCAAGGCCTTGGCAGGGGAAAAGCGGGGATCACCGGCGCAGCAGCCGGGCGACGGGGCTGGGCCGGGGCGAGGGCAGGGCGTCCCCCGCGCGGTCGCTTTCGGTGACCGGGCGCGTGGCGGATGCGCCGCGCGATTCGCGCCACAGGATATACAGGCCCGACGCCACGATCACCGTGAGCCCCAGCGCGGTGGGACGGTCGGGCGTCTCGTCGAACAGCAGCCAGCCGTACAGCACCGCCCAGCCGATCTGGCTGTACTGCATGGGCGCGACGACCGCCGCCTCTCCGGCGCGATAGGCCAGCACCAGCAGCGCCGCGCCGATCAGGCCGAACAGCGCGATCAGCGCCGCCAGCCCCAGTTCCGGCGCGGACATGGGGCGATAGACCCAAGGCAGGGCCAGTGCAGCCACGATCAGGTTCAGGATGATGGGCCAGGCGACCAGCACCTGCGTCGCCTCGCGCCCGGCAAGGCGGCGGGCGATGACCGCCGACAGCGCGCCCGCGACCGCCGCCGCCAGCGCCCCCCAATGGCCCGCCGACACCGGCGTCTGGCCGGGGCGCAGGACGATCAGCACCCCGACCAGCCCCGCCACGATCGCGGCCCAGCGGTGCGGGCCGACCCGTTCGCCCAGAAGCGGCACGGCCATCAGCGTGATCAGCAGCGGCATCGAGAACAGGATCGCATAGACCTGCGCCAGCGGCAGGGCCGAGAAGGCCAGCGTCGCCCCCAGAACGCCCGCCGTGCCCGCCGCGGTGCGCCCTGCGACCCACCCCGGATGGCGCGGCCGCAACGATCCGCCGCCGCGGGCCAGCGCGATGGCGGCGACCGCCGGCATCGACAGCAGCGCGATGAAGAAGATCACCTGGAACGGGGACTGCCCCGCCCCCAGCACCTTGATCGCGGCGTCATGGGTGGCATAGGCCGCCATTGCGGCCAGGCCCAGCGCGGCCCCCGTCAGGTTCGCGCCGGGCGTGGCCATGGATCAGGCCGCCGCCAGCGCCGCAACGATCCGGTCGCCCATTTCGGACGTGGTGATGGGGGTGCCGCCCTCGGGGCCCATCAGGTCGGCGGTGCGTACGCCCTGCGCCAGCACCGTTTCCACGGCCCGTTCCAGATCGTCGGCGGCGGCCCCCTCGTTCCAGGAATAGCGCAGCGCCATGGCGAACGACAGGATGCAGGCGATCGGATTGGCCAGCGCCTTGCCCGCGATGTCGGGGGCCGAGCCGTGCACGGGCTCGTACATCGCCTTGGGGCGGCCGTTGGCCGCGGGCGCGCCCAGGCTTGCCGACGGCAGCATCCCCAGCGAGCCCGTCAGCATCGCCGCGGCGTCCGACAGGATGTCGCCGAACAGGTTGTCGGTCACGATCACGTCGAATTGCTGCGGGCGGCGGACGAGCTGCATCGCCCCGTTGTCGGCATACATGTGGGTCAGTTCGACATCCGGGTATTCGTGGTCGTGGACCCACTGCACCTCCTCGCGCCACAGGATGCCCGATTCCATGACGTTGGCCTTTTCCATGGAACAGACGCGGCTCGAGCGCTTGCGCGCCAGCTCGAACGCGGCGCGCGCCACCCGCCGGATCTCTCCGCTGGTATAGCGCTGGGTGTTGATGCCGACGCGGCCGCCCTCGTTGTCGGGGTTGTCGTCGGCCTGAATGCCGCGCGGCGTGCCGAAATACACGCCCGAGGTCAGCTCGCGCACGATCAGGATGTCGAGGCCCGCCACCACCTCGCGCTTGAGCGAGGAGAAATCGGCCAGCGCGTCAAAGCATTGCGCGGGTCGCAGGTTGGCAAACAGGTCCATCTCCTTGCGCAGGCGCAGCAGGCCGCGCTCGGGCTTGACGCTGAAATCCAGGTTGTCATAGGCCGGGCCGCCGACCGCCCCCAGCAGCACCGCGTCCACCGCCTGCGCCCGCGCCATCGTGGCGTCGGTCAGGGGCGTGCCGTGCGCGTCATAGGCCGCGCCACCGACCAGGTCCTCGGACACGTCGAACTGCATGCCGCGGTTCGCCTGGAACCAGTCGATGACCTTGCGGACCTCGGCCATCACCTCGGGGCCGATGCCGTCGCCCGGCAGGATCAACAGGGAATATGCGGTCATGGGGGCCTCGCGTCAGGGGCGTTCAGGGGTCCGGTCCCGCCTAGCCGGGGCGTTCCGCGCGGTCAAGTTCACGGGCATTTGGCTTGCGGTCCGGGGCCCGGCGGGGCGGTATGCCGGCGACCGCCGCATTCCGGCGACCGACGCAAGGAGCCTGCCATGACCCCGATCAAAGCCGCTGTCCTGTGGGCGGCCTGCGCCGGGACCGCGCTGGCCGACGGCGGCATGACCGTCCGGCTGCCCGACACCGCCGGCCTGCCGCAGGCCGAGGCGCAGGCGCTGATGACCGCGCTGGCGCAGGTCAACGTCATCACGTCGAACTGTCCCGGCTATGGCCTGACAGACGGGGAATGGACGCTGGTCACGGCGACCGGCGACCGGCTGGCGGCGCAGCTGGGGCTGGATGCCTCGGCTTATGACCGCGATTATTACGCGCCGGCGTTCCGGCTGCTGGACGACCCGGGGGCCTGCGACCGCATTGGCCCGACCGCCCGGCCGCTGATCGCGCGGCTCAAGGGCATGGGCGGGGGCACCGCGCCGCTCGACCGCTCGCAGTAGGACGTCCGCGCCGGGCAGGGGCCGAGCGCCCTGTGAAAAGGGGCCGCGCTGCCGCGGCCCCCGTGCGTTGCGTCTGCCGTCTGCCGTCTGCGCCTCAGCCGACCAGCCCGCCGTCGGCGCGCCGCACCGCGACCACCGCCGACCGGGGCAGGACGCCGGTCGTCCCCTCGGGCGCGGGGAAGGTGCCTTCGGGATGCTGGATGCCGACGAACATCGTCCTGCGGTCGTCCGACCAGCACAGGCCGGTGACCTCGGCGCCCTTTGGCCCGGTCAGGAACCGCACGATCTCGCCCGTGTCCGGGTGGCCGCACAGCATCTGGTTGTTGCCCATGCCGGCAAAGTCGCCCTCGTTCGTGTCCTCGCCGTCGGTCTGGATCCAGACCAGTCCGGTCTGGTCCACCGCCATCCCGTCGGGAGAGTTGAACAGGTTGCCGGGGTTGATGTTGGCCGATCCGGCATAGGCGTCCTGATGCACGGTCGGGTTGCCGGCCATGACATACAGGTCCCAGTCGAACCCGTCCGCGGCGTGGTCGCCGCCCGCCGGGCGCCAGCGCACGATCTGGCCGTAGTGGTTGGCCTCGCGCGGGTTCGCGCCGCCCACAGGGGTGGCGTCGCCGCCCTCGTTCGGTTTGACGCCCCGGTTCTTGTTGTTGGTCAGGGCACAATAGGCCTCGGGCTTGAGGGGGTTCACCGCCACCCACTCGGGGCGGTCCATGGTCGTGGCGCCCACGCGGGACGCGGCCTGGCGGGTGAAGATCGCGATGGTCGCGGCGTCCATGCCGGTCGCCTCGGGCGTCAGGGCGACCCAGGTGCCGCTCATGTCGTCGTTGAACCGGGCGACGTAAAGCTGGCCCTCGTCCAGCAGCGCCGCGGTGTCGCCCCCCTGCACGAAGGTGCCGGCGCTGACGAAGCGGTACAGGAACTCGCCCCGCTCGTCGTCGCCCAGATAGACCACGACACGCCCGTCGGGCGCCACGACGCATTCCGCGTTCTCGTGCTTGAAACGGCCCAGCGCGGTGCGCTTGACCGGCACCGACGCAGGGTCGGCCGGGTCGATCTCGACCACCCAGCCGGCGCGATGCGGCTCGTTCGGGGTGGCGGTCACGTCGAAGCGGGGGTCCCACTTGTGATAGTCATAGCCCGACCCCGCGGCCGCGATGCCGTAGCGGGCGTACCCCTCGGCCACCGCCCCCTCGGTCGGCAGCACGCCGGTCGCGCCGAAGTAGCTGTTGAAGTTCTCCTCGCAGGTCAGATAGGTGCCCCACGGCGTGCGGCCCGAGCCGCAGTTGTTCAGCGTGCCCAGCGCCGTGGTGCCGGTCGCATCGGCGGCGGTCCGCATCAGCGCGTGACCGGCGGCAGGCCCGGCGATCGTCATGGGCGTGTTGTGGTCGATGCGGCGGTTCAGCGGGCTGTCCTTGACCACGGACCATCCCTGGGGTCCGTCCGCCACCTCGATGACGCTGACGCCTTGCAGGTTCTGCAGCTTGCGCACGTCGGCGGCATCGCGCGGCACGCCGTCGGTGGCCTGCGGAAGGTTCACCTTGGGGTTCACGTATTCATGGTTCACCGCGATCACGCGGCGGTCGCCGATGACAAAGAACTCCATCCCGTCGGTGTTCTCGCCGAACACCTTGTCCGAGGTGTCCAGCGACCCGCCCGTGGCATGATCGAACTCGGGCACGTCGGGGAAGATGGGCTCGCCCCAGGCGGTCAGCACGCGCCATTCATAGCCGGCGGGAACCTGGATGGTCCCGTCCGTGGCGATCGGGATCGGCTTGAACGGGAAGGCGGCGGCGGGACCCGCGGCGGTCTGCGCCCGTGCGGCCCCGGTCAGGAAGCCCGGACCCATGACGGCCGCGCCCGACCCGAAGACCAGCGCCGCGCCCAGGAACCCGCGCCGCGACAGCGCGCGTTCGACCACGCGGTCAAAGTCGTTCTCGGCCGGGCGGGGAAAGTTCTGCTCGTCCCAGTCGTCGGCCGACATGCGGGGTGTGTGGCGGGAATCAGTCATCGCTCGCATCCTTCTGCATGGCGGATGCGGCGGTGGTTAGGGCGCGGCTGTGACAGGTTTGCGTCCGGGATGTGACAACTTGGCGGCATCGCTCAGGGCAGCGCCAGGTCCACCCAGACCAGCCGGTGGCGCGAGGCCACCAGAACCGTGTCGGCCAGCGGCTGGCCCGGCGCGGGCCACAGCACGCCCGCACCCGTCACCGCCAGGTCGGGCGAGGGCAGGACATAATCGACCCGCAGGTTGCCCGGCCCGTCGGCGTCCGCCCAGTCCGCGGTGTCCAGCGCCGGATCGCCCGTCTGGGTGGCGTTGGCCCCGGTCTGCGCCGCCGCCGCCCCGCCCGCGCTGCGCGGCCGGGGGTCGCGGGTGCGCGCCATCAGGCTGGCCAGCGCCTGCGGGCGGCCGTCGCCGTCTGCCATGTCGAGGTTGGCGTCCCCCAGAACGACAAAGCGCGCGGGTGGCAGGCGGGTCAGCCAGAACGCGGCCTCGTCATGGTTGCGCCGGCCGTTCCGATCCTCGGGGCCGTCGAACACCGGGGGCGTCGCGGCCCACGCCAGCAGCGTCAGCGGCTGAGGCTCGGCCAGCACCGGCACCTGCCAGTGCGCGACCGACGACAGGCGCTGCGCCGCCGCCGCGTCGGGCGCGGTGGGGGGCATCAGATGTCCCGGCAGGTCGCGCCACAGCGCCGCGGAATGGTCCGTGACCGGACCCAGCGGCAGGCGCGACAGGACCGCCATGCCGCCCTGGCCGGTGAACAGCCCAAAGCCCTGCGCGTCATCGGCCGTGCCCAGCCGGCCGTCCCCGTCCAGGTCCAGCCCGCTGGCCAGACCGGCGTTCGGCCGGCCCGCAAAGCGGTGCGGATAGGGCGCGCCCGCGCGGGCCAGCAGGTCGGCGAACGCCGACAGCGCCCGCCCCTCGTGATCCCAGTCGAACCCCGTCAGCAGCAGCACGTCGGCGTCGGCCGCCACGATGACCTGCACGGCGGCGGCGATCTGGTCGTCCTTGCCGGACCGGATGTCGCGCAGCAGCAGGCCCGGCCCGTCGCGGGTCAGGTCGGGCGACCAGGTGGCGACGCGCAGCGTCCCGGCCCCCGCGGGCGCGGCAAGGGCCAGGGTCAGCGCCAGTGCGGCTTTCAGACCCAAGGCTGGGACTGGGCGATCTGCGTCTCGTAGGCCTGGATGGCGGCCGCCTTTTCCATGGTCAGCCCGATGTCGTCCAGCCCGTTCAGCAGGCAGTGCTTGCGATGCGGGTCGATGTCGAAGGGATGGGCGGTGCCGTCCGGGGCCGTGACGGTCTGCGCCGCAAGATCGACGGTCAGCCGCGCGTTGGCGCCGTTCTCGGCGTCCTTCATCAGCGCGTCCACCGCGGCCTGCGGCAGCACGATCGGCAGGATGCCGTTCTTGAAGCAGTTGTTGTAGAAGATGTCGGCGAAGCTGGTCGAGATCACGCAGCGGATGCCATAGTCCAGCAGCGCCCAGGGCGCGTGCTCGCGCGACGATCCGCAGCCGAAGTTGTCGCCCGCGACGATGATCTGCGCGCCCCGCCAGGCGGGCTTGTTCAGCACGAAGTCCGGGTTCTCGGTCCCGTCGGGAAAGAACCGCATCTCCTCGAACAGGTTCTTGCCCAGGCCCGACCGGTGGATCGTCTTCAGGAACTGCTTGGGGATGATCATGTCGGTGTCGATGTTGACCAGCGGCATGGGCGCCGCGATGCCGGTCAGGGTGGTGAACTTGTCCATTGCTGTCCTCGCAGGTAAACGGGGGGGGAACCGGACCCGCGAGGTCCGGCGCGGGTCACAGGGGCGCTTGGCCGCCAGAAAGGCGACAGCGATGGGATCTGCGGCGACCGCCTGGGCCTGTCTGGGACAGGGCTGGCAACCGGGGATCGGCGATCCGGGGCCTTCGGGCTGGCTGACGGTCGCCGCCTATCTGGCCTGCTGCGGGCTGGCCTGGGCCGTGGCCGTGCGACGGCCGCACGTGGCGGGGCGGCGGTTCTGGATGCTGCTGGTGCCGCTGCTGGCGTTCCTGGCCGTCAACAAGCAGCTTGACCTGCAGACCGCGCTGACCGCCACGGGGCGCTGCATGGCCCAGGCGCAGGGCTGGTACGACAGCCGTGCGCAGGTGCAGCTGGCCTTCATCGCCGGGCTGCTGGCGATGGGGGCGCTGGTCATCGCCGGGCTGGCGGTGACGCTGCGCCGCAGCCTGCGCCGCAACGGCCTGGCGCTGGCGGGGCTGGTCGTGCTGGCGGCCTTCGTGCTGGTGCGCGCGGTGGGGTTTCATCACGTCGATCTGCTCATCAACCGGGATTTCGGCGGCATCCGGTCCAATTTCCTGTTCGAGACCGCGGGGCTGGCGCTGATCGCGCTGAACGCGCTGATGCTGCTGTCGCCCCGCGGCCGGACCGTGTCGCCACGCTGATCAGGGGCTGATCAGGCGGTTTCGGCCAGCATCTCGCGCACGTCGGTCAGGTGCCCGGTGATCGCCGCCGCCGCCGCCATCACCGGCGACATCAGATGCGTGCGTCCGCCCCGGCCCATCCGCCCCTCGAAGTTGCGGTTCGAGGTCGCGGCGCAGCGTTCGCCCGGCGCAAGCTGGTCTGGGTTCATGCCCAGGCACATCGAGCAGCCGGCCAGCCGCCATTCGAACCCGGCATCGGTGAAGACGCGGTCCAGCCCCTCCTCCTCGGCCTGCAGGCGGACCAGGCCCGATCCGGGGACCACCATCCCGCGCACGCCCGGCGCCAGGTGGCGGCCGCGCAGCACCTCGGCGGCGGCGCGCAGATCCTCGATCCGGCCGTTGGTGCAGGACCCGATGAAGACCGCGTCCACCCTGATGTCGGTCAGCTTCGTCCCCGGCGTCAGGCCCATGTAGTCAAGGCTGCGCCGCGCGGCCTCAATCTTGCCGCCGTCGAAATCCTCGGGCGCCGGGACCGCGGCGCCGATCGGCAGCACGTCCTCGGGCGAGGTGCCCCAGGTCACGACCGGCTCGATGTCCTCGCCGCGGATGGTGATGATCTTGTCCCAGTGCGCGCCCTCGTCGGAAAACAGGGTTTTCCACCAGGACAGCGCCGCTTCCCACGCGGCGCCCTTCGGCGCGTGCGGGCGGCCCCTGGCATAGTCGAAGGTCTTTTCGTCGGGCGCGATCAGCCCGGCGCGGGCGCCGCCCTCGATCGCCATGTTGCACACGGTCATGCGGCCTTCCATCGACAGGGCGCGGATCGCCTCGCCGCAGTATTCGATGACATAGCCGGTGCCGCCGGCGGTGCCGGTCAGGCCGATCACCGACAGGGTGATGTCCTTGGCGGTGACGCCCGGACGCAGGCGGCCGGTGATCTCGACCTTCATGTTCCGGGATTTCTTCTGGATCAGCGTCTGGGTGGCCAGGACGTGCTCGACCTCGGACGTGCCGATCCCATGGGCCAGCGCGCCGAACGCGCCGTGCGTGGCGGTGTGGCTGTCGCCGCACACGACGGTCATGCCGGGCAGGGTCCAGCCCTGTTCCGGGCCCACGATGTGGACGATGCCCTGGCGCACGTCGTTCATCGGGTAATAGTTCAGGCCGAAGTCGCGCGCGTTCCTGTCCAGTTCGGCGACCTGCAGGCGGCCCTCGGGGTTCTCGATCCCGTTCACGCGGTCGGCCGTCGTGGGCACGTTGTGGTCGGGCACGGCGATGGTCTTTTCGGGCGCGCGCACCTTGCGGCCCGACATCCGCAGCCCCTCGAACGCCTGCGGGCTGGTGACTTCGTGGACCAGGTGGCGGTCGATGTACAGCAGGCAGGTGCCGTCGGGCTGGCGATCGACGACATGGGCGTCGAAGATCTTGTCGTAAAGCGTGCGCGGGCCGTGGGCCTCGGGGGTGCCGGTCATGGCTGTCTCTCTCGGGAAAGGGGTCGCGTGGGGCGGGGAAGGGCGGACATTCGTCGGCGCGGCGGCCCGCGGTCGCGGGCGCAGCGGCAGGGCGGCGTCACAGTCGGGCCGTGACCGACCGGCTTTCGCCGTAAAAGCGTCCCGGCAGGCGGGCGCGGTCGTGAATGTCGAAGAACCGGATCATGGCCGTCAGGATAGGCCGCGGCGCCGCCGGGATCAAGCGTCCCGGACGCCGCATGCCCCCGCGGTCGGCCCTGGGACGGCGCCCGGTCTGCCGCCCAGGGCGCCGCTGCGGGCGGCCTTCATTGAAAACGGCGGCAGGCGTGCTATGTTGGTGGCAACCCGGCGCCGGGGTCATGCGGCGCGTTGACCGGAGGAAGACCCCTGTCCACCACCGTCCCGTCGGCGTCAACGCCGACCGCGACCGCCGCGGAAACCAGCGAAGACACGCTGGCCCGCGTCCTTGCCTCGCTCGATGACGACAAGGCCGAGGATATCGTTTCCATCGACTTGCGCGGGCGTTCCGCCATGGCCGACCACATGGTCATCGCCTCTGGCCGCAGCGCCCGGCAGGTCGGCGCCATCGCCGAAAAGCTGGTCGAGCGGCTCAAGCAGGCCACCGGCCGCACCGCCCGGGTCGAGGGCAAGGACACCGGCGACTGGGTGCTGATCGACACCGACGACGTCATCGTCCATGTCTTCCGGCCCGAGGTGCGCGAGTTCTATCAGCTGGAAAAGATGTGGATGCCGACCGACGCGCTGGGCGCGTTGCGGTCGGACGCGGCGCGCGATGCGGCCGCGACGGCGCCGCTGGCCAACTGACCCGACCCCCATGCTGCGCGTCCGTATCGCCGCGGTCGGCCGCCTGGCCGCCCGCGCCCCCGAACGGGCGCTGATCGACGATTATCTGGCGCGCTTTGCCCAGACCGGGCGCGCGCTGGGCCTGGGTCCCGCCGAAGTGGTCGAGGTCGAGGACCGGCGCGGCGGCGGCCGGCTGGCCGAGGCGGCGTTGCTGGGGCGCGCCGTCCCCGAGGGGGCCGCGGTCATCGCCCTGGACGAACGCGGGCGGCTGCTGTCGTCGCCCGACTTTGCCGCGGCGCTGGGGCGCTGGCGCGACGACGGCCGGTCCGACGCGGTGGCCCTGATCGGCGGCGCGGACGGGCTGGACCCCGCCCTGCGCGACCGGGCCGATCTGGTGGTGTCCTTTGGCGCGATGGTCTGGCCGCACATGCTGGCGCGGGTCATGCTGGCCGAGCAGCTTTACCGCGCCGCGACGATCCTGGCCGGATCGCCCTATCACCGCGCCTGATCACCGCGCCTGGCGGGCCGACCCCTGCGCCTGATCCATCGGCGCGGCCGCGGCCAGGGCGTCGTCGAAGGCGTCGATGGCGGCCATCGCCTGATCGGCCGTGTCCACGAAGCTCATCAGCCGCAGATCCTCGGGACTGATCGTGCCGGCGTCCGCCAGCGCGTCCCAGTCGATGATCCGGCGCCAAAAGGCGGTGCCGAACAGCAGGAACGGGACGGGCTTCATCCGGCCGGTCTGGATCAGGGTCAGCGCCTCGAACATCTCGTCCAGCGTGCCGAACCCGCCGGGAAAGACGGTGATGGCGCGCGCGCGCATCAGGAAATGCATCTTGCGGATGGCGAAATAGTGAAAGTTGAACGCAAGGTCGGGCGTCACGTACAGGTTCGGCGCCTGCTCGTGCGGCAGCACGATCCCCAGCCCGATGGACTGTCCGCCCGCGTCATGCGCGCCCTTGTTGCCCGCCTCCATCACGCCGGGGCCGCCGCCGGTGCAGATCACCCATTCGCGCCCCTGGCTGGCGATGGACCGCTGGGTGATCAGCCCGGCGAACCGCTCGGCCTCGGCGTAATAGCGCGAGAGCGCGCCCAGCGTCGGCGTGCGCGCGCGGCCCGCGTCCCGCGGCGCGGGAATGCGCGCGCCGCCGAACATCACCACGGTCGAGACGACCCCGTGTTCGTCCATGATCATCTGCGGCTTCAGCAGTTCCAGCTGCAACCGGACGGGGCGAAGCTCCTCGCGCAGCAGGAACTCGGTGTCCACGAACGCCAGGCGATAGGACGGCGCCCGGGTCTGGGGGGTGTCGGGTTCGCGCGCGGCAACAAGGGCGTCCTGGTCGCTGTGGCGCAGGGTGTGGCTGCGGTCGTCGTCGGGGGGCGGGGGCGTCATCCAAACCTCGGTGCTGGCCTGCGGTTGCGCGGCCCTGACCCCCCGCTTATAGGCCAATGGTAAAGAATTCCACCCAACCCCCCCAAGGAAGCCCCCATGTCGAACGCTGCGCTGGAAACCGCCATCGAGGCTGCGTGGGACACCCGCGACGCGATCACCCCCGCCACGCGGGGCGAGGTCCGGGACGCGGTCGAGGCCACGCTGGACGCGCTGGACCGGGGCGCGCTGCGCGTGGCCGAGCGGCGCGGGTCCGACTGGCACGTCAACCAGTGGGCGAAAAAGGCCGTGCTGCTGGGGTTCCGGCTGTCGGACATGCAGGCGCAGCCGGGCGGCCCGCAGGGCGGCGGTTGGTGGGACAAGGTGGACAGCAAGTTCAAGGACTGGGGCGACGACCAGTGGCGCGAGGCGGGCTTTCGCGCGGTGCCGACCTGCGTCGTGCGCCGGTCGGCCCATATCGCGCGCGGCGTGGTGCTGATGCCGTCGTTCGTGAACCTCGGCGCCTATGTGGACGAGGGCACGATGGTGGACACCTGGGCCACGGTCGGGTCCTGCGCCCAGATCGGCAAGCGCGTCCACCTGTCGGGCGGCGTCGGCATCGGCGGCGTGCTGGAACCCATGCAGGCCGGTCCCACGATCATCGAGGACGACTGCTTCATCGGTGCGCGGTCCGAGGTGGTCGAGGGCGTGATCGTCCGCGAGGGATCGGTCCTGGGCATGGGCGTGTTCATCGGCCAGTCCACCAAGATCCTGGACCGCGAGACTGGGCAGGTGATGTATGGCGAGGTGCCGGCAGGATCGGTCGTGGTCGCGGGGTCGCTGCCCTCGAAGAACGGCGTGCATCTTTACTGCGCGGTGATCGTCAAGCGGGTGGACGCGAAGACCCGCAGCAAGACCTCGATCAACGAGTTGCTGCGCGACTGAAACCCCGCGGGCCGCCCCCGCATTGAGGGATGTGCAACGCAGGAAGGATGAGGGCATGAAGGGACTGAGCTGGCTGGGCGCGATCATCGTGGGCGGCCTTGCGGGCTGGATCGCGGCCGGGATCATGGACACGGGGACCGGCCTGATCGCCAACATCGTCGTCGGCATCGTGGGCGGGTTGGTCGGCAACTGGCTGCTGGGACTGGCCGGCATCAACCTGCGCGCCGGCAGCTGGCTGTCCCAGGGGATCGCGGCCCTGGTCGGTGCGCTGTTTCTGATCTGGATCGTCCAGGGCCTGGCCTGACCGCCCCCCCAGCGCCGATCCGCAGGGCAGGGGACCACATGAAAGGGGCCGCCGGTTCGCACCGCGGCCCCCTCTGTTCATGTCCCCGGTCCGGGCCGCTTCAGCCCCGCAGCTGTCCCAGCAGGATCGAGGTGGGATAGCCGTCGGGCGGCACGCCGATCGACCGCTGGAACGCGGCGATCGCCTCCATGGTGCCCGATCCCATCTTGCCGTCGATCTCGTCGGCATAGAACCCGCGCCGCGCCAGCTGGCGCTGGATCTCCATCCGCTCGGCGTTGGTCAGGGGTCGGTCGCTGCGCGGCCAGGCGCCGGTGATGCCCTGCCGTCCGGCGATCGCCTCGCCCAGGTAGGACACGCCCAGCGCATAATTGTCCGAGTTGTTGTAGCGCAGGATCGACCGGAAGTTGTCCAGGATCAGGAACGCCGGCCCCCGCGCCCCCGCCGGGCGGATGATCGAGCCGGTGCCGCCGGGCAGCGCGCCGCCGCCCCGCCGGGTGACGCCCATCGCGGCCCACTGGGCCGAGGATTGCCGCGTGCCCTTGCCCACGGCGCTGAAGCCCGCGGGCAGGTCCACCTCGGTCCCCCAGGTCTGACCGCGCACCCAGCCGTTGCGCGCCAGATAGGCGGCGGTGGAGGCAAGGCTGTCGGTCGGGTCGTCCGACCAGATGTCGCGCCGCCCGTCGCCGGTGAAATCGACCGCATACTCCAGAAACGAGGTGGGCATGAACTGCGTGTGTCCCATCGCGCCCGCCCACGAGCCGAGCATCGTTTCGGGGGCGGTGTCGCCGGCCTGGATGATGCGCAGCGCGGCGATCAGCTGGTTCTGGAACATCTCGCCGCGGCGGCCGTCATAGGCCAGCGTCGTCAGCGACGGGATGATCTGCATCCGCCCCCGGTTCGCGCCGAAGTTCGACTCCATCCCCCAGACCGCCAGCACGATCTCGCGCGGGACGCCGAAGCGCGCCTCGATCGCCGACAGGGTGCGGCCGTGCTGCGCCAGCATCCGCCGGCCGGTGGCCACCCGCACGTCCGACACCGCGCTGTCGAGATACAGCCACACCGGGCGCGAGAATTCCGCCTGCTTGCGGTCCAGCCGCACCACGTCGGGGTTGTAGCGGGCGATGCTCATGGCGCGGTCATAGGTCGCGGGCGCGATCCCCGCGCCCAGCGCGCGCGGGCGGAAGCCCTCGACAAACCGCTGCAGGCCGGCGGCATCCTCGGGCGAGGCCGCGGGAATCGGCGTGGGCGTGATGCTGCTGCCCGACGGGCTGCCCGGCATCGGGCCCACGCCCTGCACCGCCACGCCGCAGGACCCCAGAAGGGCGATCAGCGCCGCGGAAGCCGCGATGCGGGTCATCGAAAACGTCATGATCACTGCCTTTGATCCTGGTGTCGGTTGTTGCCGTTCTTTGCGCAAAGTCTAGCAACCGGGGGGCTGCGCGCAAGCCGAACCGGACCCGCGCCGCGCGATCATCGTCAGGCGGGATCGCCCGCGCCGCCCAGTCGGTCGGCCTCGTCGAAGAACGGGTCCATCTGCGCCACGATGACCGAGTTCTCGTCCAGCGCGCGGTCCATCAGCGCGCGCTCCTCGTCGGGGATCTCGTGGCACTCGGCCAGCCGTTCGTCCAGGCTGCCGTAGCCCTGCACCTCAAGGGGCGCCAGATCGGCCTGCTTGAGGATCGCGACCGTCTCGCGCACCGCCTCGGCCTGGTCCTTGCCCGAGGCATAGCAGACCAGCGCCGCGCCGATGGCGCCCTCGGGCAGCCCGTCGCCCGGCTTGCGCCCGACCTCGACCAGCAGCGTATAGACCTGTTGCGCCATGTTCCGCCCCCCACCCTCGGCCGAGCCGCCGTCCCTGATCCGGGGGATGGGGGATGAGCCGCCGTTTGGCAAGGGTCCGGGCGGCGCCGGCCGCGGCAAGGGGGCTGCGGGCACACCCGGCCGGTCCGCGCCGGTGCGCCCGGTCGCGCGCGGCCCGGTCAGTCGATCGGGTCGGGGTCGCGGTCGCGGGCGGTCACGGGCTGCGTCCACAGGCTGCGGCCGCAGTCGCGGCAGGGCGTGTCGGGCAGCACAAGGGCCGCGCGGCGCAGCACCCCGCAGTTGGCGCAGCAGGCCAGCGCGTCCGGCCCGCCCGCGTCGCGCAAGGGCGGCTGCGGCCGGACGTCGGCGGGGGGCACCAGGGACAGGCCGGGCAGGGGACGGTCGCGGCGGAACACCGACAGCCCGCCCCCGGCCTCGAGGAACGCGGCCTCGACCTGGCCCAGGTTGGACACGCCCGCCACGCGCAACATGGCCCGGACCTCCTTGGCCGACAGGTCGCGGTGCTTGAGCTGCTGCGGCAGGATGCGGCCCGTCCGCACGACCTCGATGCTGCGCCCGTCGATCAGCTGCTTGGCGCGGTCGAACCGCTCGATCAGGGTGTCGAGGCCCTTGTTGATCCCCACCACGACGGTGATGACCGCCATCGAGGCCAGCAGCGGCACGTCGGGATAGAACATGGCGTCGCCCACCGCCGAGCCCAGCGCGATCACCAGCAGGAAATCCACCATCGACAGCTGCGCCACGGACCGCCCGCCGATCCAGCGGATCAGCGCAAGGGTATAGCCATAGATGATCGCGGTGCGGACGACGATTTCCAGGTAGAACAGCGCCGGATGATCGCCGACCAGCATCCGCTTGAGTTCGAAGGCGATGACGGGTTCGTCCATGGTCTGTCCTGCGTGAAACGACGCCCCATCCGGGACGAAGAAAGGCTGCAAGCGGTGATGAGGGGGCGGGCGCAGGGGCGGGCGTGTCGCGCGTGCCCCCCGCTGGCACGGCGGCTGCGCGGGGTTTCAGCCGCGGCGCGCGGGGATCATCTGCTGCGCGAGGCCCGCCAGCAGCAGCCACAGCGAGCTGATTACAAGCCCCCACATGGCCCAGCTTTGCGGATGGAACTGCACGGCGACGGCCCACAGCGCAAAGCCCACCCAGGCCGCCGCCATGGACAGCGAGACGGCGCGCCAGCGTTCGGTGCGGACCGGGTGGATGAACTTGACGTTGGTGAACATGGTGATCGCCAGCGCCACCACCACGACAAGGCTGATCCAGAAGTTCGGGCGCAGCGCGAACAGAACCAGCACGACCATGTTCCAGCAGGCCGGAAAGCCCGCGAAACTGTTGTCGCGCGTCTTCATGCGGGTGTCGGCGAAATAGATCACGCTGCCGTAGACGATGGCGATGATCGCGATCCATCCCGTCCAGCCGGGCAGAAGCCCCGACTTGAACAGCGCATAGGCCGGGATGAACACATAGGTCATGTAGTCGATGATCAGGTCCATCAGGACGCCGTCATAGTTGGGCCAGTTCGTCTTGACGTGATAGCGGCGCGCCAGCGGCCCATCGATGCCGTCCACGACCAGCGCCACCACCAGCCAGGCGAACATGGCGGTCCAGCGTTCCTCGACCGCGGCCAGCATCGCCAGCATGGACAGGACCGCGCCGGTTGCGGTCAGCAGGTGGACCGCCAGGGCCTTGAATCGCAATGTCATGGGCGTGCTTGTCGCACCAGCCGTGCGCCGGCGCAACCGTGCCGGGGCGGGCGGGCGCATCAGGCCGTTTCGATGGGCAGGGCGGTGGTGGCCTTCATCTCCTCCATCGACAGCAGCGCGGTGACGTTCTGGATGCGCACCTCGGCGATCAGCGACTGGTAAAAGCGGTCGTAGGCGCGCGCGTTGCGGACGACGACCTTCAGGATATAGTCGATCTCGCCGGCCAGGCGGTGCGCCTCGATCACCTCGGGACGGGCGCGGACGGCCGCCAGGAACCGCGCCGCCCAGTCGGCGTCGTGTTCGGCGGTGCGAATCAGGACGAAGAAGCACGCCTCCAGCCCCAGCGATTCCGCATCCAGCAGCGCGACCTGCCCGCGGATCACGCCCTGTTCGCGCAGCCGGCGGATGCGGTTCCAGACCGGGGTGCGCGAGGCGCCCACGCGCGACGCGATCTCCTCCAGCGGCAGGCTGGAATCGCGTTGCAGCAGGGAGAGTATCTTGCGATCCGTGTCATCCAGCCGGACGGGGTTCTGCGCGTTCGGGGGCATGGGGACGTTTTTCCTGTTCTGCTTCGTAGAGCGCATGACTTGCGTCCTTATTTTCCCCGGCATATGGCCGCAGGCAACAAATTTTTCCTATATTGGATGCAGGAACCAACGGGTGCAGCCATGTCCAAGACCTTCGTCCCCTCTGCCCGAACGCCGGCCGTGCTGACGGCCAACCTGCTGCGCGATGGGCTGAGCGTGTGGAAATCGGGCGACGACTGGACCACCGACCCGTGCGCCGCGACCCTGTTCGAGGATGCGGACCTGGCCGAGTTCGCGCTGCTGGATGCGCAGGCGCAGGGCCACCTGGTCGTCGGCCCCTATCTGGTCGAGGCGGTGCGCAACCCCGACGGCACCCCCGGCCCCGCCCATTTCCGCGAGGCGTTCCGCCAGCGCGGCCCCTCGACCGAGCCGGCCGCCCGCACCCCTGCCGCCGCCTCTGCGCCCGACGCCGCCACTCACGCCCCCGCCACCCACGCACCCGCCACCCACGCCCCCGCCGAGGTCGCCCATGTTTGACGCCGCCGCCGAGCCGAACGCCTATCTGCGCCACCGCGCGGCGCAGTTCCGCGCCCAGGTCGCGCGTCGCCTGGACGGCAGCCTGACCGAGGACGAGTTCCGCCCGCTGCGGCTGATGAACGGCGTCTATCTGCAGTTGCACGCCTACATGCTGCGGGTGGCGATCCCCTACGGCACGATCAGCCCCGACCAGATGCGCGGGCTGGCCGGCATCGCCGACCGCTGGGACCGCGGCTATGGCCATTTCACCACGCGCCAGAACATCCAGTTCAACTGGCCGCGGCTGGTGGACATTCCCGACATGCTGGACGCGCTGGCCGATGTCGGGCTGCACGCCATCCAGACCAGCGGCAACACGATCCGCAACGTGACCACCGACGCCTTCGCCGGCGCCGCGGCCGACGAGGTGGACGACCCGCGCCCCTGGGCGGAACTGCTGCGCCTGTGGTCCACCGACCACGCCGAGTTCCAGTTCCTGCCGCGCAAGTTCAAGATCGCCGTATCGGGCGGGGCGCGCGACCGGGCGCTGGTTCCGGCGCACGACATCGGCCTGCGGCTGGTGCGCCGCGAGGGCGAGCTGGGCTTTCAGGTCTGGATCGGCGGGGGACTGGGCCGCACGCCCCTGCTGGGCCAGGTGGTGCGCGAGTTCCTGCCCGCAGGCGACCTGCTTCCCTACGTCGAGGCGATCCTGGCCGCCTACAACCTGTCGGGCCGGCGCGACAACAAGTACAAGGCCCGCATCAAGGTCACGGTCGCCGAACGCGGCCTGGACGTGATGCGCGACGAGATCGAGGCCGAGTTCGTCCGCCGCCGCGCGGTGTTCACCGGCATGGACCTGCACCTGATGGACGGGCTGCGGGCGCGCTTTGCCCCGCCGACGTTCCGTGCGCCCGACGACGCCGCATATGACGCGGCGCGGGCCGGACGCGCCGGGTTCCGGTCGTGGACCGACAGCAACCTGTCGGCCCATCGCGTGCCCGGCTATGCCAGCGTGACCGTGACGCTCAAGGCGCCGGGGGCGACGCCGGGCGACTGCTCGGCCGCGCAGATGCGGCTGCTGGCCGATATTGCCGAACGCCACGCCCACGGCGACCTGCGCATCGCGCACGACCAGAACGTCGTGCTGCCGCATGTCCACCGGGCCGAGCTGCCGGCGCTGTACGAGGCTCTGCGCGCCGCGGGGCTGGCGACCGCCAACGCCGGCCACATCACCGACATCGTGGCCTGCCCCGGCATGGATTTCTGCACCCTGGCCACCGCCCGCTCGATCCCGATCGCGCAGGAACTGGCGGCCCATGTCCGCGCGCGCGACCTGGAACACGACATCGGCAAGTTCGACATCCGCATCTCGGGGTGCATCAACGCCTGCGGGCATCACCACCTGGGCCATGTCGGCATCCTCGGGCTGGACCGGGCGGGGGTCGAGAACTATCAGATCACGCTGGGCGGCGACGGCTATGACCAGCCCGCCATTGGCGAACGCGCGGGCGCGGGCTTTCCCTATGACCAGGTGGTGCCCGCCATCGGGCGGCTGATCGACGCCTATCTCGCGGTGCGCGAGACGCCCGAGGAACGCTTCATCGACGCGCTGCGCCGGCTGGGGCCCGCGCCCTTCAAGGCGGCGCTGTATCCGGTCGAGGCCGCGCATGCTTGACGCCGATCTCGACAGCCGCGCGGCCACGCTGAACGCGCGCTATCGCAACCACGCGGCGGTGCAGGTGCTGCGCCACGCGCTGGCCGACCCCGACCTGGGGCGGGTGGCGCTGGTGTCGTCCTTTGGTGCGGAATCGGTCGTGCTGCTGCACATGCTGTCGGTGGCCCGCCCCGACACGCCGGTGCTGTTCATCGACACCGAGATGCTGTTCCCCGAGACGCTGGACTATCAGCGGGCGCTGGCCGGCCGCCTGCCGCTGACCGACATCCGCGTGATCCGCGCCGATCCGGCGGCGGTGGCGGCGACCGACCCGGACGGCACGCTGCACCGGCGCGACACCGATGCCTGCTGCGACCTGCGCAAGGTGCTGCCGCTGGAAGGCGCGCTGTCGGGGTTCGACGCCTGGATCACGGGGCGCAAGCGGTTCCAGGGCGGCCAGCGGGTCGAGCTGGAGTTCTTCGAGCCCGAGGCGCCGTCGCGGCTGCGGGTGAACCCGCTGGCGCATTGGCGCCCGCAGGACGTCGCCGACTATATGGACGAGAACGCGCTGCCCCGGCACCCGCTGGTCGCGCGCGGCTATCCGTCGATCGGCTGCGCGCCCTGCACCTCGCCGGTCAGGGCGGGCGAGGACCCAAGGTCCGGGCGCTGGCGCGGGTCCGAAAAGACCGAGTGCGGCATCCACTTCATCGGCGGCAAGATCGTGCGCGGGCCGGTGCCGGCCGAGACCGGCCCGGCCGAACCGATGCCCGCCGATGCGATGCCCGCCGAACCGATGCCCGCCGCTGCCGCGCGGGTGGACGCCGCCCCGCCCGCCGGGGTCGCGCCTGCCGGCGCGCGTGCCGCCGCTGCCGCCCCCCTTTCCGCAGACCAGCCTGGACGCCCGACCATGACCGATACGCCCACCGCGACGATCCATGCCCTGCCGGAGGCCCCCGTTCTGGTGCGCGACGACGGCTTTCACCCGGTCGAGGGCGAGCCGACCGTCAGCCTGCCGCCCGACACCGACCCCGCGACGCTGGGCCAGTATCTGAACGCGCCGCTGATCGCGGTCGAGTTTCCGGCCATGACCGACGGGCGCGGGTTTTCGCTGGCGCGCATCCTGCGCGAGCTGGGCTTTGCGGGGCGGCTGCGCGCCACCGGCGGGCTGATCGCCGACCAGTACGCAATGGCGCGCCGGGTCGGCATCGACGAGGTGCAGATCTCGGCCGCGCTGGCCCGCCGCCAGCCGGAAACCCAATGGCTCGCCCGTGCCGACTGGCGGGCCTGGGACCACCGGTCGCGGCTGGTGGGCTAGCCGCCGCCGCGCCTTTCCCTTATGCATTCCGGGACGATGATATGACACTGGACCTGCCCGTGGCCGACACGCCCATCTCGACTGCCACCCTGATGCCCGACGCCCAGACGGTGACCGCAGTGCGCCACTGGACCGACCGGCTGTTTTCGTTCCGCGTGACGCGCCCCGCCAGCCTGCGCTTCCGGTCGGGCGAGTTCGTGATGATCGGCCTGCCGGACGAACGCGGCAAGCCGATCCTGCGCGCCTATTCCATCGCCTCGCCCAACTGGGACGAGGAGCTTGAGTTCTATTCGATCAAGGTCCCCGACGGGCCGCTGACCTCGCGGCTTCAGCACATCGTGCCCGGCGACCAGATCATCCTGCGGCCCAAGCCCGTGGGCACGCTGGTCCTGGACGCGCTGCTGCCCGGCAAGCGGCTGTGGTTCCTGGCGACGGGCACCGGCATTGCCCCCTTCGCCAGCCTGATGCGCGACCCCGAGACGTTCGAACGTTATGAGCAGGTGGTGATGATGCACACCTGCCGCGAGGCGGCCGAGCTGGCCTATGGCCGCGACCTGGTCGAGAACCTGCGCCACGACCCGCTGCTGACCGAACTTCATGGCGACGGCTTTGCCGACCGGCTGATCTATTACCCGACCACGACGCGCGAGACGACCGACCGCATGGGCCGGATCACCGACAACCTGACCAGCGGCAAGGTATTCGCCGACCTGGGCCTGCCGGCGATCAACCCTGCCGAGGACCGCGCGATGGTCTGCGGATCGCTGGCCTTCAACGTGGACGTGAAAACGGTTCTTGAAGGATTCGGTCTGCGCGAGGGCGCCAACAGCGACCCCAAGGAATTCGTTGTCGAAAAGGCCTTCGTCGGAGACGGGATCTGATTCGCTGACAATCTGCACAACTTTTGTTCAAGGAACCGGGGTGATCCATGCCGGTTCTTCTCCGGGGTGCAAGCCCAGTCCACGACAGCGGAGAAGACCCAATGAACAAGATGATCCTCGTCAGCGTCCTCAGCCTTGCAGCGGCGGGCGCTGTGTCAGCACAGACGGCGACTGATTCCTCGGGCGGGGGCGCTGCGGCGACGGCTCCGGCCGCGGCCGGCACCTCTGCCGACTCCTCGTCCGCGATGCCCCCGGCCGCCGCCGGCGGCGACGCCAGCAGCGCGGGCAGCGCCGGCGCCCCGGCCGGCTCGTCCGACGCGGGCAGCGCCGGAACGGCCGCGGGGTCGTCCGATGCATCCGCCAGCTCGGCCGGCGCTGCGGCTGTGACCGCGGGCGCGACCAACCCCGAGATGGCCAACCTGACCGCGCAGCAGTTCGTCGAGATGGCCGCCAGCAGCGGGCTGTTCGAGGTCAAGTCCAGCGAACTCGCGCTCGAGCGCGCCAAGTCGGACGACGTGAAGGCCTTTGCCCAGATGATGATCGACGATCACACCAAGGCCAACAAAGAGCTGATGACGATCGCGATGGCCAAGAACCTGCCCGCCCCCGCCGAGCCCACGGGCCCCGCCGCCGAGCACATGGCCGCCGTGATGGCCGCCGAGGGCGACGGCTTCGACGCGGTCTATATGGAGCATCAGGTCAAGGCCCACGCCGAGGCGATCATGCTGTTCCAGGCCCAGTCGGTCAGCAACAACGACGCCGACCTGGCCGCGTTCGCCGCCAAGACGCTGCCGACGCTGCAGATGCATGCCGAGCACGCGCAGGGCATGGGCGCCAAGTAAGACAGCCCGTCGGGCAAAGCGCCGGGGGCGTCGGGCCGCATGGTCCGGCGCCCCCGGTCTGTCCGGGGGCTGACCCCGTGAGGCAAGCAGGCGCGGGGTTCGGTGGCGCGTTGACAGCGGGCCGCCGCGCGCCCATGTTCCCGCCCCAATCCGTGAAAAGGTCCGCCAATGCCCGTGGTCGTCGTCGAATCCCCCGCCAAGGCCAAGACGATCAACAAGTACCTGGGCGACGACTACACGGTCCTCGCGTCCTTCGGCCATGTCCGCGACCTGCCGCCCAAGGACGGCTCGGTCGATACCGACGCCGATTTCGCGATGAAGTGGGAGGTCGCGGCGGAGTCGAAAAAGCACGTCAAGGCGATCAAGGACGCGCTGGCGTCGGACCCGAACCTGATCCTGGCGACCGACCCCGACCGCGAGGGCGAGGCGATTTCCTGGCACCTGCGCGAGGCGCTGGCCCCCGCGCTGAAGAAGGGCGCGCAGGTCAGCCGCGTGACCTTCAACGCGATCACCAAGAGTGCCGTGACCGAGGCGATGGCGAACCCGCGCGAGATCGACCAGCCGCTGGTCGATGCCTATCTGGCGCGCCGGGCGCTGGATTATCTGGTCGGATTCAACCTGTCGCCGGTCCTGTGGCGCAAGCTGCCAGGCGCCAAGTCGGCGGGCCGCGTCCAGTCGGTCGCCCTGCGGATCATCGTGGACCGCGAGATGGAGATCGAAGCCTTCCGCGCCCGTGAATACTGGACGGTCCACGCCACGCTGGCGACGCCCAAGGGCGACGAATACCGCGCCACGCTGGTCAGCTATGCCGGGAAAAAGCTGGAACGCTATGACCTCGCCAACGAGGAGGCCGCGCGGCTGGCCGTGTCGGCCGTGGAAAGCCGCGACCTGCGCGTGACCTCGGTCACGTCCAAGCCCGCCAGCCGCAACCCGTGGCCGCCCTTCATGACCTCGACCCTGCAGCAGGAGGCGAGCCGCAAGCTGGGCCTTGGCGCGCGCGCCTGCATGTCGGCGGCGCAGCGGCTCTATGAGGCGGGCCACATCACCTACATGCGGACGGACGGCATCGACATGGCGCCCGAGGCGGTGATGGCCGCGCGCGACGCCATCAAGGCGCGCTTCGGGGCGGACTACGTTCCCAAGTCGCCGCGGATGTACAAGAACAAGGCCAAGAACGCGCAGGAAGCGCACGAGTGCATCCGGCCGACCGACATGATGCTGTCCCCCGACAGGCTGAACGTCGAGCCCGAGCAGAGGAAGCTTTACGACCTGATCTGGAAGCGCACGCTGGCGTCCCAGATGGAGGCCGCGCGGATGGAGCGCACCAGCGTCGAGATCGCCAGCGCCGACGCGCAGGTCGGCCTGCGCGCGACGGGGCAGGTGATGCTGTTCGACGGCTTCCTGCGCGTCTACGACCAGGGCACCGACGACGACGAGGGCGAGGACAGCGCCCGCCTGCCGCAGATCGCCGAGGGCGAGACGGCGGCCAAGCGCGGCGTGGTGCCCGAGCAGCATTTCACCCAGCCGCCGCCCCGCTATACCGAGGCGACGCTGGTCAAGCGGATGGAGGAGCTGGGCATTGGCCGCCCGTCCACCTATGCCAGCATCGTCACCACGATCCAGGACCGCGAATATGTCCGCAAGGACAAGAACCGCCTGATCCCCGAGGACAAGGGCCGCCTCGTCACGGCGTTCCTGACCCGCTATTTTCCCCGCTACGTCAGCTACGACTTCACCGCCGATCTCGAGGGCGAGCTCGACGACATCTCGTCGGGGTCGCGCGAGTACCGCGAGGTGCTGCGGCGGTTCTGGCGCGACTTCACCGCCGCGCTTCAGGGCACGTCCGAGCTGCGCATCACCGAGGTGCTGGAGGCGATCGACGAGGCGCTGGCGCCGCATCTTTACCCCGCGCGCGCCGACGGGGGCGATCCGCGGGAATGCCCGCTCTGCGGCAAGGGGCGGCTGAACCTCAAGACGGCGCGGTCGGGCGGGGCCTTCATCGGCTGCAACACCTATCCCGACTGCCGCTATACCCGCCCGCTGGCCGGGGGCGAGGGCGAAATGATGGGCGACACCGTCCTGGGGCTGGACCCGCAGGGCCTTGAGATCAGCCTCAGGAACGGCCGCTTCGGCCCCTATGTCCAGCGCGGCGAGGCGACGGCGGACCAGCCCAAGCCCCCGCGCGCGTCGCTTCCCAAAGGCTGGGAGGCGGGTTCGATGGACCTGGACAAGGCGCTGAGGCTGCTGGACCTGCCGCGCACCATTGGCCCCCATCCCGAGGACGGCGTGGCGGTCGAGGCGGGGATCGGGCGCTATGGCCCCTACGTCAAGCACGGGTCGCGCTATGCCAACCTGCCCGAGGTGGACGAGGTCTTCACCATCGGCATGAACCGCGCGGTCGAGGTGCTGGCCAGCAAGCCCCAGCGCGGGCGCGCCGCGGCGGCGGCCCCCCTGGCGGACCTGGGCGAGCACCCGGACGGCGGCCCGGTCCAGGTGCTGAGCGGCCGTTTCGGACCCTATGTCAAATGGGGCAAGGTCAACGCCACCCTGCCGCGCGACATGGCGCCCGAATCCGTGACGCTGGACCAGGCGCTTGAGCTGATCGCGGCCAAGGCGTCGAAGGGCGGGAAGAAACCGGCGGCCAGGAAGGCGGCGGCGAAACCGGCCGCCGCGAAGACGCCTGCGGCGAAACCGGCCGCCGCGAAGACGCCTGCGGCGAAGAAGCCCGCCAAGCCTGCGGCGGCGAAAGCGGCGGCCAAGCCTGCCGCGCGCAAGACGGCGATCAAGCCCGCGGCCGATGCCGACGGGCCCGCCCGCAAGACCGCCGCGCGAAAGAAGGCGGCCGAGGCGTAGGCATCCGGGGCAGGGCGCGAGACATCCCGGCGCGGCCCGCGCGGCGCACCGGCCCGCGCGACGGGCACGCGGCCGACACGCAGCTCCGCCCCCACGTGGTCCCCGCCCCAGGCGCTGCGCCGCTGTTGTGTCGCGCGGCCTGCCGCGCCAGACTCGCGGGGTCCCCCGGCAGGCCACGAAAGGACCCCTTGCGATGAACCGGCTGCTCTGCGCCGCGCTGCTTGTTGCGGCCGGCCCCGCCCTTGCCCAGACCCCGCCACCCGCGCAGGCCGTGCCCGGGACGCCCGGTACGGTGCCCGCCCCGCTGCTGCCCGCGGCCGCACAGGACGACATCCTGGCGGTGCGATTCACCTGCGCGGACGGCCAGTGGCTGGATGTCGTGTTCCTCAACACCGCCGCCGGCAACAGCTATGCGGTGGTCCGCACCGGCGACGACCTGGTGCCGATGCAGGTGGCGATCTCGGCCTCGGGCGCGCGTTACACGGCGCTCTCGCCCGGCGACGACCGGGTGTTCTGGACCAAGGGCGACACGGCGACCCTGTATGCCGGACCGGAGGGCGACAAGGTGCTGATGGCCGACTGCAAGGAACCGGACTGACCGGCCCCCGCAGCCAGCCGCGCAGGGCAACGGCATTGTCCTTCAACCCCGCGGCGACGCGCCATGCGTTGTGCGTCCCGCCCCGCAGCCAGATCGGTCCACCAGCACCCGCCGGCCGTTACCGTCGTCCGGCGGGTCACAGGCGCGCCTCCTGTCGATCATGTGCATGATGCGATACCTTGCTGCCGCGCCAGATTGACACAGCGTGACCCAGCCGCCAAACACGGCTGCGACAAAAGGGGGGCCGGATGAAAAAGGTCTATGATGACGCCGACGCGGCGCTGGACGGGCTGCTGAGGGACGGAATGTCCATCGCCGCAGGGGGCTTTGGCCTGTGCGGCATTCCCGAGCTGCTGATCGCCTCGATCCATCGCTCGGGGGTCAGGGACTTGACCATCGCGTCCAACAACTGCGGCGTGGACGGGTTCGGCTTGGGCATCCTGCTGGACAGCAAGCAGATCCGGAAGATGCAGTCGTCCTATGTCGGCGAGAACGCCGAGTTCATGCGCCAGTTCCTGTCGGGCGAGCTTGAGCTTGAGTTCAACCCGCAGGGCACGCTGGCCGAGCGGATGCGGGCCGGCGGCGCGGGCATCCCCGGCTTCTACACGAAAACCGGCGTGGGCACGGTCATCGCCGACGGAAAAGAGGTCAAGACCTTCGACGGCGAGGACTACATCCTCGAACGCGGGATCGTCACCGACCTTGCCATCGTCAAGGCCTGGAAGGCCGACGAGACCGGCAACCTCGTCTTCCGCAAGACCGCACGCAACTTCAACGTGCCCGCCGCCACCTGCGGCCGCGTCTGCGTGGTCGAGGTCGAGGAGATCGTCCCCGCGGGCAGCCTGGACCCCGACGGCATCCACCTGCCCGGCATCTACGTCCACCGCATCATCCAGGGTCGGCACGAGAAGCGCATCGAGCAGCGCACTGTCCGCAAGCGCGCCGATCAGAACACCGCGCCCGCCGCGCAAGGGGAGGAAGCCTGATGGCCACTGACGCAAAGGGCTGGGACCGCAACCAGATGGCCGCCCGCGCCGCGCAGGAGCTTGAGGACGGCATGTACGTCAACCTCGGCATCGGCATCCCGACGCTGGTGTCGAACTACATTCCCGAGGGTGTCCAGGTCACCCTTCAGTCCGAAAACGGGATGCTGGGCATGGGTCCCTTCCCGTACGAGGGCGAGGAGGACCCCGACCTCATCAACGCGGGCAAGCAGACGATCACCGAACTGCCCCATTCCGCCTATTTCGACAGCGCGCAGTCGTTTGCCATGATCCGCGGCGGCAAGATCGCCATGGCGATCCTGGGTGCGATGGAGGTCGCGGAAAACGGCGACCTGGCGAACTGGATGATCCCGGGCAAGCTGGTCAAGGGCATGGGCGGAGCGATGGACCTGGTCGCGGGCGTGCGTCGCGTGGTCGTGGTCATGGACCACACCAACAAGGCCGGCGAATCCAAGGTGCTGCGCGAATGCACCCTGCCGCTGACCGGCAAGGGGGTGGTGGACCGCATCATCTCGAACCTGGGGGTGCTGGACGTGGTGCCCGGCGGGCTCAAGATCGTGCAGCTGGCCGATGGCGTGACCGAGGCCGACCTGCGCGCCGCGACCGAGGCGACGATTGTCGACTGACGGCACGGTCCGGCGCGAACTGCGCTGGACCGACGCCGGGGGCCGGGGGCTGGAACATTGCCTGCTGACCCTCGACGGCGCGGGCCTGGTGCTGGAAGGCGCCGTGGCCGGCACGCGCGACGGGTCTTACGGCGCGCATTACACGGTGCGCGCCGACGCGCAGGGCCGCAAGCGCGAGGTTCGCCTGCGCTATGTGGGCGGGCCCGATCTGCACCTGACGGCGGACGAGAACGCCCGCTGGCACGACGTCCTTCGCGGCACCCCGCTGCCCGATCTCGACGGCTGCCTGGACGTGGACATCGGGATCACGCCCGCGACCAACACGCTGCCGATCCGGCGGCTGGGCCTTGCCCCCGGCGAAACGCGTGCCGTCCGCGCCGCCTATGTCCCGCTGCCCTCCGAGATCGAGGACGCCTTTCGCCCCCGGCCGGCCGAGCAGCGATACACGCGGCTGGCGGACCGGGTCTGGCGCTATGACGGGCTGTTCCGGGACTTCACCGCCGAACTGACCGTGGACGACCTGGGACTTGTGCTGGACTACCCGGTGCTGTTCCGCAGGCTCGGCACGGCGGACGGCGCGGCGGACGGCGCGGCGGACGGCCCGGAGAGCGCCGGGCCTCCTGCTGCACCGGCAGGCAGGCCTGCGGACGAGGCGGGGACATGATCGCCACCGGGCACCCGCCCGACCGGCTGACCCCCGACGCCATCGCCGCCCTGTTCACCGGGGCGGACGGGGGCTTTCTGTGCGCGCGCTGGGGCCGCCCGGTGGCGCCGGTGGCCTTCGGGCTGGCCGACGAGACGCTGGCGATCTTTCGCGCGGCGCTGGCCGCGGTCCTGGCCGACGTGCGCCATCCCCTGGCCGACACCGACCCGGACATGGGCGCGAACCTGATGATCTTTGCCGTCCGGGACTGGGCCGAGCTGGCGGGCGTGCCCGACCTTGACCGGCTGACCGGGGTCGAGGACCTGCCCGCGCGCCTGTCCGCCGCCGCGGGCGGGCAGGGGACCGACCGCTACGGGCTGCTGCGCTTTGACCCGGACGGGGGCATCCGCGCCTGCCTGTCGTTCCTGCGGCTGGGCGGCGCGCTGGGGGCCATGCATCCGGCGCGGCTGGCCGAAAGCGTCGCGGTGAACGCGATGCTGTCCTTCGCGCGCCCGGTGGTGCCCACGCCCGCGCTGGCCGCGCTGGTCCGCGCGGCCTATGACCCCGCGCTGCCGGTGGCGGCGCGCGATGCCAGCCACGCGCTGCGGCTGGCCGCGCGGCTCTGACGCCGCCGGCCCGGGGTTTCGCCCGACGCGGGCAGGCTGCGGGCGTGGTTCCCTTCCCGGCCCGGCCGTGATTGAAGGCGATCGACCCTGCCGGAGCCCGCCATGACCCACCGCCTGCCGATCCGCATCTATTACGAGGACACCGACCTGGGTCAGGTTGTCTACTATGCCAACTACCTCAAGTTCATCGAGCGCGGCCGCAGCGAATACCTGCGCGCGGCGGGGGTGGATCAGGCGCGGATGCTGGCGGATCACAACCTGGCCTTCGTGGTGCGCCGGGTCGAGGCGGATTACCTGCGCCCGGCGCGCTTTGACGACCTGGTCGAGGTGGTCACGGTCCTGGACGCGATCGCGGGATCGCGGCTGACGCTGACCCAGACCGTGGAACGGGGCGGCCAGACGCTGTTTTCCGCCCGCGTCACCCTGGTCTGCGTCGATCTGGCGGCGATGCGGGCGCACCGGGTTCCGGGGCCGGTGCGGGCGGCGCTGGGGACGGGCTGACGCCGCGTTCCCGCGGGCGGCGGTTCGCCGGCATCGCGCAACTGTGTTGGCGCGGGGCTGGCATTCAGGGCTAGAAGCTTGGCAAAACGCCGCGACCAGCGGACCGGGCCGGGGCAGGGCGACCTTTCCCGGGCGCGGCGCGTCCGCCAAGGCCGGCAACAAGGGGCAGTCACATGGAACAACTCGCCGTCGGGGCGCCGGTCGATTTCTCGCTGATCGCGCTGTTTCTGCGCGCGGGGCTGGTGGTCAAGATCGTGATGGTGATCCTGGTTGCCGCGTCGGTCTGGGGATGGGCGGTGATCATCCGCAAGCTGATGGTGCAAGGCGCGGCGCGGCGGGATTCGGCGCGGTTTGACCGCCAGTTCTGGTCGGGCCAGCCGCTGGACGACCTGTATGACGCGATGAACGGGCGCGCGGGCGGGCCGGCCGAGCGGATCTTTTCGGCGGGCATGGCGGAATGGCGGCGGTCCCAGCGCGACGACGGCGCGCTGATCCCCGGCACCCAGCCGCGCATCGACCGCGCGATGAACGTGGCGATCAACCGCGAAAGCGACCGGCTGACGCGCGGCCTGCCGTTCCTGGCGACGGTCGGATCGACCGCGCCCTTCATCGGGCTGTTCGGCACCGTCTGGGGCATCAAGACCGCGTTCGAGGGCATCGCGCTGTCGCAGAACACCAGCCTGGCCGTCGTGGCCCCCGGCATCGCCGAGGCGCTGGTCGCGACCGCGCTGGGCCTGCTGGCGGCGATTCCGGCCGTCGTCTTCTACAACAAGCTCGCGTCGGACGCCGAGCGCATCACCGCCGGGCACGAGGCCTTCGCGGACGAGTTCTCGACCATCCTGTCGCGCCAGATCGAGGACGCCTGAATGGGCGCGGGCATCAACCGCCGCGCGGCGGCGCGTCCCGGCCGCCGCCGCCACGCGCCCATGGCCGAGATCAACGTGACGCCGTTCGTGGACGTGATGCTGGTGCTGCTGATCATCTTCATGGTGGCCGCGCCCCTGCTGACCGTGGGCGTGCCGCTGGAGCTGCCCCGCACCGCCGCCGAGGCCGTGGCGCAAGAGCCCGAGGAGCCGCTGACGATCTCGATCCCGGTCGAAGGGCCGCTGGTCCTGATGACATCCGAGGTGCCCGAGGGCGAGCTGGTCAGCCGCCTGCGCGCCGTCGCGGCCGAGCGGACCTCGAGCCGGGTCTATCTGCGCGCCGACGGCAACGTGGCCTATGCGCGCGTCATGCAGGTCATGGGGGCGCTGAACGCCGCCGGTTACAGCGACATCGTGCTGGTGACCGACGCCGGCGGCCCGCGGATGGATGGCTGACCCGTTTCCCCCGGACGAGGCGCGCGAGCGCCGGATTGCCGCCTGGATTTCCGGCGCGGGCCACGCCGCGCTGATCGCCTGGGTGGCGCTGGGCGGCGCGCTGTTCCGTCCGCAGGCCCCGCCCGCCATCCGCATGGCCGAGGTCGAGACCATGTCCGAGGCGCAGTTCCAGCAGATGGCGGCCGCCAGCCGCGGCCGCGGCCCTGTCGCCGACGAGGCCGCGGCGACCCCCGCCCAGCCGCGCCCGCCTGACGACGAGGTGGTGCCCGGCGGCGCGCAGGCCGTGTCGCCGCCGACCCCGGACGCCGATCCCTCGGCCCTGCCTGCGCCGCTGGCCGCGCCTGAGGCCGCGCCCGATGTCAGCGACATGCAGCAGCCCCAGACCCCCGTCGCGGTGGCGACCGTCGCACCCGAGCCGCGACAGCCCAGCCCGGCCGCCGACGATGCGCCCCCCGTCCCCGCGGCCGAAGGCACAGGCGCCACCGCGGCAGGGCCGGCGCTGGCCCCGCCACCGCCCGCGTCCGACGCGCCGGTGATCGCGACCGCGCCCGCGCCGGTGCTGACGACCTCGCGCGCGCCCTTCGACGTGGCCGCGGCGCGCGACAGGCGCGCCGAGCGGCTGGCCGCAGCCGCCGAGGCCGAACGCCAGCGCGCGGCGGAGGCCGCTGCGGCCGAGGCGGCCGCCGAGGACCGCCAGCGCCGTGCCGACGCCGCCGCCGAGGCCGAACGCCAGCGCGCGGAGGAGGCTGCCGAGGCCGAACGCCAGCGCCTTGCGGCCGAGGCCGCAGCCCGCGCGCAGGCCGAGCGTGAGACCGCCCTGGCCGCCGCCGCAGAGGCCGAGCGCGCCGAGGCTGAGGCGCAGGCCCGCGAGGAGGCCGAGCGGCAGGCGGCGATGCAGGCCGCGCAAGCCGAGGCCGAGCGGCAGGAGGCCGAGCGGCAGGCGCAGGAGGAGGCCGAGCGCCGCGCCGCGGCCCGCCGCGCCGAGGAGGACGCGCGCCGCGAGGCCCAGGACGAACTGCGCCGGGCCGAGGAGCAGGCCGCCGCGCAGGCCGCGGCCGAGGCCCTGGCCCGCGCCGCCGAGGAAGCCGCGCGGATCGAGGCCGAGGCCCTAGCCCGCGAACAGGCCGAGGCCCCGCGCCCCGCCCCGGACGCAGACCCCCTGACCGCTGCGCTGAACGAGGCGATGGACCTGCCCGAGGGCGCGGGGGCCGAGGGCGGCGGCGGCCGCGCGCCCGACGCCCCGCCCCTGTCGGCGGGGGAAAAGGACAGCTTTCGCCTGACCATCGCGGAATGCTGGAACATCGGCGCGCTGTCGCGCGAGGCCCAGCGCACCACGGTCAGCGTCGGGTTCTCGATGGGCCGCGACGGGATGCCCGAGGCCGAATCGATTCGCCTGATCGCGCATGAGGGTGGCTCGGACGCGGCCGCGCGACAGGCGTTCGAGGCCGCGCGCCGCGCGATCCGGCGCTGCGCCCTGCAACAGGACGGCTATCGCCTGCCGCCCGAGAAATACGCCCGCTGGCGCGAGGTCATCGTCGATTTCCGTCCGACCGGGGGGCCCACGCTGCGATGACAGACCGGCGCCCTGGCCGCCATGGCTTCCGACCCGCTTTTCCGATAAGGCTGCGCCCATGATCCGTTTGACCCGCACACCGACCTGCGCCCATCGTCCCAAGGCTGCCCTGCCCACCCTGCTTGCGGCGGTGGCGGCGGCGTGGCTGCCGCTGGCCGGCCCCGTGCTGGCGCAGGAGGCCCCGGCCGCCGGTGCGGTCGCCGAGGCCGCTCCCTCGGCGGATGCCGTGGCGGGGGACGAGGACAGCGGCCCCCTGCGGATCGAGATCACCGGCGGGCAGGTCGAGGCGATGCCGATCGCCGTCGCCCCCTTCTTCGACGAGGGCGGGGCCGCCGAGATGGCCCGCCAGGTCCAGCAGGTGATGACCGCCGACCTGACCGGCACCGACCTGTTCCGCACCATCCCGCCCGAGGCCCATGTCGCGCGCCCGCAAGGCTTCGACGAGCCGGTCGCCTATGCCGACTGGCGGGCCGTCAACGCCGAGGCGCTGGTGACGGGGGCCGTCGCCGTGGCCGATGGCCGGGTCACGGTCAAGTTCCGGCTGTTCGACATCTTCTCGGGCCAGCCGCTGGGCGACGGCATCCAGTTCGATGTCGAGGAGACAAGCTGGCGCCGCGCGGCGCACAAGGCGGCCGATCAGGTCTATGCGCGGATCACCGGCGAGACGCCGTATTTCGACAGCCGCGTCGCCTTTGTCGCCGAAAGCGGTCCCAAGGACGCGCGCCTCAAACGCATCGGGATCATGGACTACGACGGCGCCAACCCGATCTGGCTGACCGACGACAGCGCGCTGGTGCTGGCGCCGCGGTTCTCGCCCGACGGACAGCAGCTGCTGTTCACCAGCTTTGCGCGCGGCGCGCCGCAGGTCATGCTGATGGACATCACCACGCTGGACACCCGCGCGCTGAAGCAGGAGGCGGGCACCATGAGCTTTGCGCCGCGCTTTTCGCCCGATGGCCGCTGGATCGTCTATTCGCGCGAGAAATCCGGCAACACCGACATCTGGCAGATGGACGTGGCGACCGGCGCGGAACGGCCGCTGACCAGCACGCCGGGGATCGAGACCTCGCCCGGCTACAGCCCTGACGGCACGCAGGTCGTGTTCGAAAGCGACCAGTCGGGCAGCCCGCAGATCTATGTCATGCCCGCCGACGGATCGGGCGAGCCCACGCGCATCAGCTTCGGCCCCGGCCGCTATGGCACGCCGGTCTGGTCCCCCACGGGCGACCTGATCGCCTTTACCAACCAGCAGGACGACCGCTTTCACATCGGGGTCATGCGCCCGGACGGCGGGGACGAGAAAATGCTGACGGAATCGTTCCTTGACGAGGGCCCGACCTGGGCCCCCAATGGCCGCGTGGTGATGTTCACGCGCCAGACTCCGGGCGGGGATGGCACGCCGCGACTGCATTCCGTCGATGTCACCGGACGCAACATGCGCCCCGTCGACGTGCAGGGCGCGGCCTCCGATCCCGACTGGGGCCCGCTTTTGCCATGACGATGAGGGTGACGATGGTTCGGTTCCGCATTTCGGGCGCTGCGGCCCTGCTGGGTCTGCTGGGGGCCTGCGCGCAGCCCGCGCCCGCCCCGCTGGTGGTCGATCCCTATGCCGGACGGCCCAGCGCGGGCTATACGGGCAACCTGGCCGGGCTGGGGGCCACGGCCGAGGATTTTCGCACCACCGCCGGCGACACCGTGCTGTTTTCGCAGGACCAGGCCACGCTGGGCGCCGAGGCGCGGGCGACGCTGGTCCGGCAGGCCGAATGGCTCAAGCGGAACGGCAGCTTCTCCTCGGTGGTCGAGGGCCATTCCGACGAACAGGGCACGCGCGAATACAACCTTGCGCTGGGCGCCCGCCGCGCCGGCGCGGTGCAGGAATACCTGATCGCGCAGGGCGTGGAGGCGGGGCGGATCACCACGCGGTCGATGGGCAAGGAACGTCCGCTCGAGGTGTGCTCGACGCCGGAATGCTATGACAAGAACCGCCGCGCGGTGACGATCGTCCAGCCGGGGGCGGGGGTATGAGGCTGCGCGGCATCCGCGGCGCGGTGCTGGCGGCCGGTCTGCTGGCGCTGCCGCTCACCCTTCCGGCGGCCGCGCAGGACCAGCGCCCCGCGGCCACGCTGGCGGATGTGCGGGCCGACCTGCGCGCGCTGACGGCCGAGCTGCAATCGCTGCGGGCCGAGCTGAACGCCTCGGGCGCGGCCGGGTTCAAGGCCGCCGGCGGCGACAGCGCCATCGACCGCATGAACGCAATGGAATCCGAACTCTCGCGCCTGACCGGCGAGACCGAGCGGTTGAAGAACCGCATCGATCGCGTGGTCAAGGACGGCACCAACCGGGTGGGCGACATCGAGTTCCGCCTGTGCGAGATGGAGGAGGGCTGCGACCTGGGCGCGCTGACCACCCCCACGCTGGGCGATCCCGACGGTGCCGGAGTGCGCGTGTCCCCCCCCGTCATGCGCGGGTCCGCGGGGGACGCGCCGCTGCCCGGCGCGCTGACCGCGCAGGAGCGCGCCGATCTGGACCGGGCCGCTCAGGCGATGCAGGCGGGTGATTTCACAGGGGCGGCGCAGCTTTACGGCACGTTCGCGATCGTTCACGCCGGAAGCCCGGCGGCGGCCGAGGCCCTGTTTCTCAAGGGCGCAGCGCTTGATGCCGCGTCCGATCCAAAGGGGGCGACCGCAGCCTGGCTGTCGGCGTTTTCCGCCGACCCGACCGGGCCGCGCGCGCCCGACGCGCTGCTGGGCCTGTCGCGGGTCAGCGCCACCGGCCGCCCCGCGTCCGAGGGCTGCGTCTATCTGCTGGAACTGACGACGCGCTTTGCCGGCACGTCGCAGGCGGATCAGGCGGCCAAGCGCATGGCCTCGGCCGGCTGCGACACGGGCGCCCCGCCCGAGGACGCGGATGCAATCCCGGCAACGGCCGGCGCGGATGCCGAGGCCGCGGCCGACCTGGCCGATGGGGACTGACCCGCAGCCCCTTGTCATCGCCGCACTCGACAGGCTGGCCGGGTCCTTGCCCGCGCTGGGCGTGGCCTTGTCTGGCGGGGGCGATTCCCTGGCGCTGCTGCGGATCGCAGCCGACTGGGGCCGGGCCCGGGGCGTGCCCATCGTCGCGGCGACGGTCGATCACGCCCTGCGCCCCGGTTCCGCCGCCGAGGCCGCCTGTGCGGGCCGCATGGCGGCGGACGCCGGGGTGGCGCATGACGTGCTGCGCTGGGACCGCGCCGGGGCGCCGGCCGGCAACCTGATGGCGGCGGCCCGCCGCGCGCGCATGGCGCTGCTGTCGGACTGGGCGCAGGGTCGGGGCGTGCCGGCGCTGGCGCTGGGCCACACGATGGACGACCAGGCCGAGACCCTGCTGATGCGGCTTGCGCGCGGCGCGGGCGTGGACGGGCTGTCGGGCATGGCCGAGGCGCGGCCGGCGGCGGGCGTGCTGTGGCTGCGGCCGCTGCTGGGCACGCGCGGGGCCGATCTGCGCGGCTGGCTGCAGGGGCAGGGGCTGGCCTGGATCGACGACCCGACCAACGAGAACGCGGACTTCGACCGCGTGCGCATCCGCCGCGCATTGGCCGGGCTGGACCTGCCCGTGGGGGCGCTGGCCCGATCGGCGGCGAACCTGGCGCAGGCGCGCGCGGCGCTGGGGCACGCCGCCCGGGCGGCCGCGCAGGGCGTGCGCGCGGACTGCGGCGTGCTGAGCCTGCCGCGCGGCCCCTGGCACGACGCGCCCGACGAGCTGCGCCGCCGCCTGGCCGTGGCCGCGCTGCGCTGGGTCACGGGGGCGGATTACCCGCCCCGGCGCGAACCCGTGGACCGCCTGGTGGCGGCGCTGGCAGCGGGCCGGCAAGCGACGCTGGGGGGCGTCATCGCCCGGCCGCGAGCCGAGTGGATCGCGTTCGCCCGCGAGCCCGCCGCCGCCGCCCGTGCGACCGCCGCCCCGCGGGGCGGCACGGCGGTCTGGGACGGCCGCTGGCACCTGACCGGCCTGCCCGACGGATGCCGGGTTCGGGCGACCCTCGCCGCCGACCTGGCGGTGCGCGAGTGGCGCGCCGGCGGCCTGTCGCGCGCCGCACTGCTGGCTGCGCCGCTGGTCCAGGCGGCGCAGGGATCGGTGGTGCCGCTGCTGGACGCGGGGCCGATCCGTGCGCGACCGCTGCGCGATGCGGCTGATTTCACGGCAAGCCTGTCGGCGCATTGATACCGGGGACGCGACGACCTATTTTAGGCCCAATGACATTCCCGCGGAGGACCTGCCCTTGGGCAACGCGCGCAACATCGCCTTCTGGGTGGTTCTGTTCCTGATGATCCTGGCCTTGTTCAACGCCTTTGGCGGTGGGCAGTCCCAGATGAACAGCCGCCAGATCAGCTATTCCGATTTCATCCAGCGGGTGAACGACGACCAGGTCACCGGCGTCACCATCGACGGTGAGAACGTGCTGATCACCGCCACCGACGGCAAGCAGTATGTCACCGTCCGCCCCGCCGGGGACGAGCTGGCCAGCCGCCTGCTGGACAAGAACGTCGAGGTCAAGGTCGAGCGCCAGCAGCAGTCGGGCTTCATGTCGCTGCTGGGCGTCTGGCTGCCCTTCATCCTGCTGATCGGCGTCTGGATCTTCATGATGAACCGGATGCAGGGGGGCGGAAAAGGCGGCGCCATGGGCTTTGGCAAGTCCAAGGCCAAGCTGCTGACCGAAAAGCACGGCCGCGTCACATTCGACGACGTGGCAGGCATCGACGAGGCCAAGGAGGAGCTTGAGGAGATCGTCGAGTTCCTGCGCAACCCGCAGAAGTTCAGCCGCCTCGGCGGCAAGATCCCCAAGGGCGCGCTGCTGGTCGGCCCCCCCGGCACGGGTAAGACCCTGCTGGCCCGCGCCATCGCCGGCGAGGCGGGGGTGCCCTTCTTCACCATCTCGGGCTCGGACTTCGTGGAAATGTTCGTGGGCGTCGGCGCCAGCCGCGTGCGCGACATGTTCGAGCAGGCCAAGAAATCCGCCCCCTGCATCGTCTTCATCGACGAGATCGACGCGGTGGGCCGCGCCCGCGGCGTCGGCATCGGCGGCGGCAACGACGAGCGCGAGCAAACGCTGAACCAGCTGCTGGTCGAAATGGACGGGTTCGAGGCGAACGAGGGGATCATCATCATCGCCGCCACGAACCGCAAGGACGTGCTGGACCCGGCGCTGCTGCGCCCCGGCCGCTTCGACCGCCAGATCCACGTGCCGAACCCCGACATCAAGGGCCGCGAGAAGATCCTGAACGTCCACGCCCGCAAGGTGCCGCAAGGCCCTGACGTGGACCTGCGGATCATCGCCCGCGGCACGCCCGGATTCAGCGGCGCCGACCTGATGAACCTGGTGAACGAGGCCGCGCTGATGGCCGCGCGCATCGGCCGCCGCTTTGTCACGATGGAGGATTTCGAGAGCGCCAAGGACAAGGTGATGCTGGGGGTGGAACGCCGCAGCATGGTCCTGACGCCCGAGCAGAAGGAAAAGACCGCCTATCACGAGGCCGGCCACGCCATCGTCGGGCTGTCGCTGCCCAAGTGCGACCCGGTCTACAAGGCGACGATCATCCCGCGCGGCAGCGCGCTGGGGATGGTGGTCAGCCTGCCCGAGGTGGACCGGCTGAACTTCCACAAGGACGAGGCCAAGCAGAAGATCACCATGACGATGGCCGGCAAGGCCGCCGAGATCATCAAGTATGGCGAGGAAGGCGTCTCGAACGGTCCCGCCGGCGACATTCAGCAGGCCAGCGCGCTGGCCCGCGCGATGGTGATGCGCTGGGGCATGTCCGAAAAGGTCGGCGCGGTGGATTACGCCGAGGCGCACGAGGGCTATTCCGGCAATACCGGCGGGTTCTCGGTCAGCGCCTCGACCAAGGAGCTGATCGAGCAGGAGGTCCGCGAGCTGATCGAGAACGGCTATCGGGAAGCGCACCGCATCCTGCTGGAAAAGTCCGAGGAGTTCGAGCGCCTGGCCCGGGGCCTGCTGGAGTACGAGACGCTGACCGGCGAGGAAATCGGCAAGGTCATCCGGGGCGAGCCTCTGGGCGGCGACGACGACCTGCCCGGATCGGCCATCCCGTCGATTCCGGCGGTGCCGCGCCCGGTGCGCCCGGCCGGAGAGCCGCTGCCCCAGGCGTGATCTGCTGGCGGTGACAGGATCGGGCCCCGGCCGCACGGCCGGGGCTTTTTCATGCGCGGCGGGGCGGCCGGACAGGGTCAGACGACCAGCAGCAGCGCGGCGCCCAGCGTCAGCCCGAGGGCGAACCCGAGGTTGATGACGAACGAGACGGCGTCCATGGCTGCGTCCTTTCCGATGCGGGCGTGCGTGCCCATGATGATGGTTCAACCGCAGGGTGCCGCGCCTGTTCCGTTTGCGCGGAAAACCGCCGAGGCTCTGCGACATTCCTGCCACGACCGCCCGGTGGCGCGGCGGGCCGCGGCGCGCGGCGTGCGGCCGCGACGGCTTGCGCCGCTGCGCGGGGGCGGGCATGAGGCGGCATGACTTCGCCCCTGACGCCCGACGATATCGCCGCCCTGACCGACATGACCGCCCTGCGCGCTGCCATCGACGCGCTGGACCGGCGGCTGGTTGACCTGCTGGCCGACCGCTCGCGCCTGATCGACCGCGCCGCTCAGATCAAGGCGCAGGCCGGCCTGCCCGCCCGCATCGGCTGGCGCGTCGAGGAGGTCGCCGCGAACGCCCGCGCGAACGCCGTCCGTGCCGGGCTGGACCCGGACCTGGCCGAGGCCCTGTGGAGGCGAATGATGGAGCATTTCATCGCGCAAGAGGCGCGGGCGCTGGGGGAACGCGATGACGGCTGAACTGATCGACGGCAAGGGCTTTGCCGCGGCGCTGCGAGGGCGCATCGCCGAACAGGTCGCCGCGCTGCGGGCCGATCACGGCATCACCCCGGGCCTTGCCGTCGTGCTGGTGGGCGAGGACCCCGCCTCGTCCGTCTATGTCCGGTCCAAGGGCAAGGCGACGGTCGAGGTCGGAATGGAAAGCTTTCAGCACCGCCTGCCGGCCGGAACGCCGCAGGACGACCTGCTGGCGCTGATCGCGCGGCTGAACCGGGACCCGGCGGTGAACGGCATCCTGGTGCAGCTGCCGCTGCCCCGCCACATGGACGAGGGGGCGGTGATCAACGCCATCGCGCCGGAAAAGGACGTGGACGGCTTCACGGTCCTGAACGCTGGGCGGCTGGCCACCGGGCAAAGGGCGATGGTGCCCTGCACGCCGCTGGGCTGCCTGATGATGCTGCGCGACCGGCTGGGCAATCTGTCGGGGCTGAACGCGCTGGTGATCGGGCGATCCAACATCGTGGGCAAGCCCATGGCGCAGCTGCTGCTGGCCGACAGCGCCACGGTCACGGTCGCCCATTCGCGCAGCCGCGACCTGCCCGACCTGTGCCGCCGCGCCGACATCCTGGTGGCCGCGGTGGGTCGGGCGCGCTTTGTGCGGGGCGACTGGATCAGGCCGGGCGCTACCATCATCGACGTGGGGATCAACCGCACCGACGACGGGCTGACGGGCGACGTGGACTTCGACGCGGCGCGGGCCGTGGCCGGCGCGATCACGCCGGTTCCGGGCGGGGTGGGGCCGATGACCATCGCCTGCCTGCTGGCCAACACGCTGACCGCCACGGCGCGGGTGAACGGCCTGCCCGATCCGCAGGGGCTGACGCCCTAGGGCCGGGCGATCCACGGCCCGCGGCTCCGCCACCGGGCGCGCCACCGCGCCCCCATTTCCCGTGGCGGCGCCTTTGGCCCTTACGATCCGCCGTATTTCTTGCCGCTGCGGGCGACCAGCCAGTCCATGGCTGCCATCAGCAGGCCGGACACGACGAAGACCACATGGATGATGACCAGCCAGCGCAGCTCGCGGTCGCCCAGCGGCACGATGTTGGGCCGCCCCAGCTCCATGAACCGCTTGAGCAGGTCGATGGCGGAAATCGCCACGATCGAGGCGATCAGCTTCATCTTCAGCCCCGAGAAATCGACCGTGCCCATCCAGGCCGGACGTTCGCTGTCGTTGCCGATGTCCAGCTTGGAGACGAAGTTCTCGTAGCCCGAGAAGATCACGATCAGCAGCAGGTTCGCCGCCAGCGTCAGGTCGATCAGCGACAGCGCCGCAAGGATCGCGGTTTCCGCCGTCATGGTCATCGCCTGCGCCAGATAATAGGCGGTCTGCCGCAGGAACACGACCAGCATCATCGCCAGCACCGCGACCAGCCCCAGGTACATGGGCGCCATCAGCCAGCGCGACGCAAACAGCAGCCGCTCGAACGCCTTTTCCATGCCCTGGCCCCCTGGTTTCCTGCCGCCGCAGATAGGCGGGACCGGGTTCGCGGGCAAGCCGCCGCGTCGGGCTTTTCGTGCTGGGGGAACTGGGCTAAACCCGCAGCAGCCATTCCCAGGAGGCCACCGGCCATGAGATTTTTCGTCGATACCGCCGACATTGCCGCGATCCGCGAACTGCACGAGCTGGGGATGGTGGACGGCGTCACCACCAACCCCTCGCTGATCCTGAAGTCCGGCCGCGACATCCTCGAGGTCACGCGCGAGATCTGCGAACTGGTGCCCGGCCCGGTCAGCGCCGAGGTGGTGGCCGAACAGGCCGCCGACATGATCGCCGAGGGGCGCAAGCTGGCCGCCATCGCGCCCAACGTCACCGTCAAGGTGCCGCTGACCTGGGACGGGCTGAAGGCCTGCAAGGCCCTGACCGACGACGGCCACATGGTCAATGTCACGCTGTGCTTTACCGCTGCGCAGGCGATCCTGGCGGCCAAGGCGGGCGCGACCTTCATCAGCCCGTTCATCGGCCGGCTGGACGACATCGGCCTGGACGGGATGGAGCTGATCGCCGACATCCGCCAGATCTATGACAACTACGGCTACGAGACGAACCTGCTGGCGGCCTCGATCCGGTCGGTCAACCACGTCATCGCCTGCGCCCGCGTCGGCGCCGACGTCATCACCGCGCCGCCCGCGGTCATCAAGGCCATGGCCAGCCACGTGCTGACCGACAAGGGGCTGGAGCAGTTCACCGCGGACTGGGCCAAGACGGGCCAGAAGATCGGCGCATGACCGAGACCGCCGCGCCCGCCGCGCTGGACGATGCCACCCGCGCGCAACTGATCGCCGAGCCGGCCCTGATCCTGGCCGACCGCGACCTGATGCGCGCGCTGGTCGCCGCGCGCGAGGCCGAACTGGGCGCGAATGTCGTCGATATCCGCGGCCGCGCGATGGAGGCGCTGGAGCATCGGCTGGACCGGCTGGAGGCCGCGCATGAAAGCGTGATCTCGGCGGCGTATGAAAACCAGTCGGGGATGAACACCATCCACCGCGCCGTCCTGTCGCTGCTCGAGCCGCTGGATTTCGCGGGCTTTCTGGACAATCTGGACAGCCACGTCGCCCCCATCCTGCGGGTCGAGACGCTGCGCCTGGTGATGGAAACCGCAGGCGACGGCGGCCCGCCCCCGCAGGCCGGCGGGACGCTGGTGATGGTGCCGCCCGGCGCCGTCGCCCGCATGGTCGCGGCAGGCCGGCGCGCGCCGCGCGGCGACGACATCGTGCTGCGCCGGGCGGTGGCCGACACCCGCGCCCTGCACGGCACCGAGGTCGCGTCCGAGGCGCTGTTGCCGCTGGACTTGGGCCCCGGTCGGCGTCCGGCGCTGCTGCTGATCGGCTCGATGGAACCCGGCCGCTTCACGCCCGCTCAGGGCACCGACCTGCTGCGGTTCTTCGGCCAGGCGTTCCGGCTGGTGCTGCTGGGCTGGCTGTCGGCATGACCGCCCCGCAGCCGCTGGCGCTGGCCCCCGCCATGGCGGAGGCGCTGGCCCGGTGGCTGGACGCAGAACGCGCGACGCGGGGACGGTCGGACCATTCGATCCGCGCCTATCAGGGGGACGTGCTGGCGTTCCTGATGTTTCTGGGCGGCTATCACGGCCAACCCGCGCTGCCCGGCCGGCTGGGCGAGGTGGTGCAGACCGACATGCGCGCCTTCGCCGCGGCGGAACGGGCGCGCGGCCTGTCGGCGCGCAGCCTTGCCCGGCGGCTGTCGGCGGTGCGGTCGTTCCTGCGCTGGCTGTCGGACCGCGAGGGGTTCGACGCGAGCCGCGCCCTGTCGACCCGCGGGCCAAGGCACCGCCCCAGCCTGCCGCGCCCGCTGGCCGTGGACCAGGCCCGCGCGGTGCTGGATCTGGCCGGGCAGGGCCACGACACGCCCTGGATCGCCGCGCGCGATGCGGCGGTGCTGACGCTGCTGTATGCCCTGGGCCTGCGGATCGGCGAGGCGCTGGCGCTGGACGGCGGCGACTGGCCGCTGGGCGATGCGCTGGTCGTGCGCGGCAAGGGCGGGCGCGAGCGCGTGGTCCCGGTTCTGCCCGTCGCGCGGGCGGCGGTCGCGGACTATCTGCGCCTGTCGCCCTGGCCCGTGGCGCCCGGCCGGCCGCTGTTCCGGGGCCTGCGGGGTGGTGCGCTGTATCCGCAGGCGGTGGCCGCGGCGATGGCGCGGCTGCGCGTGGCGCTGGGCCTGCCGGAAACCGCCACCCCGCACGCACTGCGCCACAGCTTTGCCACGCATCTGCTGGCGGCGGGGGGCGATCTGCGGACGATCCAGCAGTTGCTGGGCCACGCGCGGCTGTCCACGACGCAGGTCTATACCGGCGTGAACGACGCGCAGTTGCTGGCCGCCCACCGCGCGGCCCATCCCCGCGGCTGACGGCGTCACTCGCTGCGCGGGGGCGGGTCGGGTGCGCGCACCATCGGGCTTTCGGCGGCGCTGTCGCCAAAGGTGGCCCAGTCGTCGTCGCGGTGCGGGCGCGGAAGCTCTCGCTTGTCCCAGGACAGGTGCATGTGGGCCTTGGCGATGAACAGGCCCGTGACCGGCGCGGTCAGGAACAGAAATATCGCAATCAGCAGTTCGTGCCAGGTGACGCGGCCCAGCAGGAACCATGAATGCGCCATCGACGCCATCAGCACCGAGCCGACCCCCAGAGTCGCCGCCTTGGTCGGCGCGTGCAGCCGCGTCATCGGGTCGGGCAGCCGCACCAGCCCCCAGGACCCCACCACTCCGAAGGCGCCGCCCACGATCAGCAGCAGCGCCACGACAATCTCGGCGATCCCGGTCATTCGATGATGTCCCCGCGCAGCACGAACTTGGCGAAGGCCACGGTCGAGACGAAGCCGACCATGGCAAACAGCAGCGACGCCTCGAAATACATCGGCGTGCCGTGCAGGATGCCGAACAGCGTCAGCAGCGCGATCATGTTGATCGTCATGGTGTCCAGCGCCAGCACCCGGTCGCTGAGGCCGGGGGCAAAGACGACGCGGTACAGGCAGAACAGCTGCCCCAGCCCGAAGCAGCCGAAGGCGAACCACAAGGCGGCCGACAGGACCCATGCGGTCATCGGAAGATCTCCTTCAGCCTGGCTTCGTAGCGGGTCTTGATCTCGTCCAGCACGGCGGCGGGATCGGGGGCGTGCAGGCAGTGGACCAGCAGCGCGTGCCCGTCCTCGGACAGATCGCAGCTGACGGTGCCGGGGGTCAGGGTGATCGTCGCGGCCAGCACGGTGATCGCCTCGGGCGTGGTCAGGTCCAGCGGCACCGTCAGCCAGCAGGGGCGCAGGTCGCGCTTGGGCAGGAACAGCACGATCCGGGCGACCGCGATGTTGGCCTTGGCGATGTCGATCAGGACGATGCCGACATAGGCCGCGATCCGTCGCGGGCTGCCCACGCGGGGGCGGTCGGGCCAATAGGGCGCGGTCATCACGGGGACGATAAGGCCCAGCACGGCGGCAAAGACCAGCGAGCCCCAGGCAAAGCGGTTGACCAGCATCATCCAGACCAGCGCCACGATCAGCGACAGGCCGGGATGCGGCAGCAGGCGGCGGACCAGCGATCCCGGCCGCGACCGCCGCCGCGCGCGCGCCGCGGGGGGGGCGGTGCCCGCGCCGGGTGCGCCGGCCGGACGGGGGGCAGGGGCCCGGGTCATCGCGTCCCCTCCTGCCGCAGCAGGACGGCGTCCACATAGGGCGCCGGATCGACAAGCTGCCGGGCCGTCTCGCGCGCGTAATCCATCACCGGCCCGCCGAACACCGCCAGCGCGACCATGCCCGCGACCAGCGCGCCCGTCGCGGTCAGCGCCAGCGCCGGGGATGCGCTGTCGGCCAGGTCCTGCACGTCCTCGTCGGGTTCGACCTTGGCGGGCAGGGGGCGCTGGCTTTCATGCGGGGCGGCCTGCGGTGCGGGGTCGGGACCAAGCTCGTGCGCCTTCCAGAACACCGTCGATCCGGCCCGCGACAGGCCATAGATCGCAATCAGTGAGCTGAGCAGGATCACCGCCCAGATCGCCAGCGCCCAGTCCGCCTGTCGCGTCGCCTGCAGGATCGCCAGCTTGCCCGGGAACCCCGACAGCGGCGGCAGGCCCGCCACGCCGATCGCCGCCGCAAAGAACAGCGCCGCCACGATGCCGCCCTGCGCGATGGGGGGCAGCGGTCGCAGCCACAGGCTGCCGCCCGCCCGGCGCGCGCCGATCAGGTCCACGACCAGAAACAGCGCCCCCGCGGCCAGCGTCGAATGGATCATGTACCAGATCGCCGCGACCAGCCCCGGCTGGCGGAACTGCGCCACGCCGATCATCAGCGTGCCGACCGACGCCAGCGCGGCGAATGCCGCGACCCGGCCCAGGTGGCGGCTGCCCAGCACCCCGATCTGCCCGATCACCAGCGTCGCCAGCGCGGCCGGCAGCAGGATGTCGGCGGCCAGCCGCTCCATCACGCTGTCGGACGGAAACACCAGGGTGAAGAACCGGATGATCGCATAGACCCCGACCTTGGTCATGATCGCAAACAGCGCCGCCACCGGCCCCGGCGCGCGGGCATAGGTCGCGGGCAGCCAGAAATGCAGCGGCACCAGCGCCGTCTTGACCGCAAAGACCAGCATCAGCAGCACCGCGCCCACCCGCAGCAGCGCGGTGTCGCCGGGCGGCATCTGCGCCACCTTGACCGCCAGGTCGGCCATGTTCAGCGTCCCGGTCACGGCATAGATCGTCCCCAGCGCCGCCAGGAACAGGGTCGATCCGGCCAGGTTGTAGACGACATACTGCACCCCCGCGCGCAGCCGCATCTCGCCGCCCCCGTGGATCATCAGGCCATAGCTGGCGATCAGCAGCACCTCGAAGAAGACGAACAGGTTGAAGGCGTCGCCGGTCAGGAACGCCCCGTTCAGGCCCATCAGCTGGAACTGCCACAGGGCGTGGAAATGCCAGCCCTTGCGGTCCCAGCCCGACCCCAGCGCGTAAAGCTGCACGATCAGCGCCAGCCCCGCCGCCAGCACCAGCATCAGCGCCGCCAGCCGGTCCAGCATCAGCACGATGCCGAAGGGCGCGGCCCAGTTGCCCAGGCGATAGACGTGGATCTCTCCGTCCGCGGCCAGGCCCATCAGCGCCAGCGCGATCGCCAGCTGCGCCGCGGTCGCGGCCACCGACACGACGCGCTGCAGCACCAGGTCGTGGCGCATGGACAGCACGATCAGCGGCGCGACAAAGGCGGGCACCACCACCGGCGCGATCAGCCAGTGGTTCATGCCGCATCCCCCGGTTGCCGCGGTGTCCCGTGCGCGGTCCCTTGGGCGGGCGGACCGGGCCGCGGCGCGCCGGTCAGGTCGCGCCCGGGCATGTCGATGCGGTCGTCGCCCCCCTCGAGGAACGCGCCCAGCGCCATCATCACCACCAGCGCCGTCATCCCGAACGAGATCACGATCGCGGTCAGCACCAGCGCCTGCGGCAGCGGGTCGGTATAACGGTCCACGCCCGTCTGCAGGATGGGCGGCTGATCGACGACCAGCCGCCCCGAGACGACCAGGAACAGGTTGATCGCATAGCTCAGCATCGTCATGCCCAGCACGACGGCGAAGCTGCGCTTGCGCAGGATCAGATAGACCCCCGCCGTGGTCAGCGCGCCGATGGCGATGGCGATCAGCAGCTCCATCAGCGCGGCTCCTCCTGGGGCAGGTCGATGTCCATCGGGCGCAGGTTGACCTGCTGGCCCGCCGCCCGCGCGATCCGCGACAGAGAGTTCAGCGCCAGCATCACCGCGCCGACCACGCACAGGAACACCCCGGTGTCGAACCCCATCGCGGTCGCCAGCTCGAACGGCTCGATCCCGTACAGCTTGAAATAGCCATAGGCCGAGGTCAGGAACGGCTTGCCCGCGAACCACGCGCCCGCGCCGGTGACGCCCGCGGCCAGCACCCCCAGGCCGATCAGCGCGTGATAGGGGATGTTCTGGCGGGCCTGCGCCCAGGCAAGGCCCGACGCCATGTACTGCATCACCAGCGCGATGGACACCACCAGCCCCGCGACGAACCCGCCGCCCGGCGCGTTGTGCCCGCGCAGGAAGATGTACAGCCCCACCACCAGCGAGATGGGCAGGATCACCCGCGTCGCCACCACCAGCATCAGCGGGTGGCGGTCGCCTGCCCGGCGCATGTCGTGGACCCAGTTGCGCAGCCGCCGCCCCGACCGCCCGGCCAGCAGCGTCTCGGTCAGCGCAAAGATCGCCAGGGCGCCGATCCCCAGCACCGTGATCTCGCCGTAGGTGTCATAGCCGCGGAAATCGACCAGGATCACGTTGACGACGTTGTCGCCACCCCCCAGCGTGTGGCTGGTGTCCAGCATGTAGCCCGAGATGCTGGGAAACGCGAAGTCCCGCCGCATGATGGCATAGGCAAGGCCGCCGAAGCCCAGCCCCGCAAGCGCGGCGACGAACGCGTCGGTCCCGCGTTTCAGGTTGCCCGTGTCCAGCACCGTTCGCTTGGGCAGGAAGTTCAGCGCCAGCAGCAGCAGCATGACGGTCACGATCTCGACGCTGATCTGGGTCAGCGCCAGGTCGGGCGCCGACAGATAGACAAAGCCCATCGACACGATCAGCCCGACGATGCTGACCAGCACCAGGGCCAGGATGCGGCGGCGGTGAAAGGCCACGGTGCAGCCGATGGCGACCATGGCCATGACCCAGCCGATCGCCGCAATCGGCTGGACCGGCAGCATCGGGCGCACGGCGGGGCCCACGCGGCCCGTCTCCCATGCCGCGATGCCGCAGATCACCGCCGTCAGCACGAAGACCGCCAGCGCCCGCGACATCGACCCGTTGGTCAGCCCGTTGCCAAAGCGGCGCGCCCAGCGTTCCGCCGTCAGCGTCATCGCGTCGAACAGCGCCTTGGCGTCGGGGCGCGGCAAGGCGCGGCGCAGCCGGTCCGCGGGCCTCCACGCGGCCAGCAGCAGCGCGCCGCCCGCGATGGCCGCCACCGACAGCATCAGCGCCGGCGTGACCCCGTGCCACAGCGCGAAATGCACGTGCTGCGCCTGTCCCGTGACCGCGCCTGCCGCCGCGCCGACCAGCCAGCCGACCATGGTGTCGGGCGCAAGCCCGATTACGACGACCAGCGCGGCCAGGATGGCGGGGCCCAGCCACAGGCCCATGCCGGGATCGTGCGGCGGCGCGGGATAGTCGTCGCGCGGCGGCCCCAGGAACACATGCGCGACCAGCCGCAGCGAATAGGCGACCGACACCAGCGCCCCCAGCGTGGCCAGCCCCGCGACCAGCCCCGTGTGTCCGCCCCAGACGGCGTGGGTCGCCTGTTCCAGCATCAGCTCTTTCGAGATGAAGCCGTTCAGCGGCGGAAGGCCCGCCATCGACAGCGCCGCGATCGCCACGATGGCGAAGGTCAGCGGCATCAGCCTGCGCAGCCCCCCCAGCCGGCCGATGGACCGCGTGTGCGCCGCGTGATCGACGATCCCCGCCGCCATGAACAGCGCCGCCTTGAAGGTGGCGTGCGCCACGATGTGAAACATCGCCGCCACCGCCGCCTGTTCGGTGCCAAAGCCCAGCAGCATCGTGACCAGCCCCAGGTGGCTGACCGTGGAATAGGCCAGCAGTCCTTTCAGGTCGTCCTGGAACAGCGCGATGACCGCGCCCACGATCATCGTGACCAGCCCCACGGTAGCCACGACGGCGAACCATTCCGGCGTGCCCGCCAGCACCGGCCACAGCCGCGCCATCAGAAAGATCCCGGCCTTTACCATGGTCGCGGAATGCAGATAGGCGCTGACCGGCGTGGGCGCGGCCATGGCGCGCGGCAGCCAGAAATGGAACGGGAACTGCGCCGACTTGGTGAACGCCCCGATCAGGATCAGCGCCAGTGCGGGCAGATAGAACGGCGAGGCCTGGATCGCGTCGCGCGCCGCAAGGATGTCGCCGATCCGATAGGACCCGGCGATCTGGCCCAGGATCAGCATCCCCGCGACCATCGCAAGGCCCCCCAGGCCCGTCACGGTCAGCGCCATGCGCGCGCCCTGCCGGCCTTCGGGCAGGTGCTTCCAGAACCCGATCAGCAGGAAGGACGACAGCGACGTCAGTTCCCAGAAGATCAGCAGCAACAGGACGTTGTCCGACAGCACGATCCCCGTCATCGCGCCTTGGAACAGCATCAGATAGGTGAAGAACGGCCCCGCCGCGTCCTCGCGCGACAGATAGTGGCGTGCATACAGGATGATCAGCAGCCCGATTCCCAGGATGAGGATGCCGAACAGCAGCCCCAGGCCGTCGATGCGGAAATCGGCGTTCAGCCCGATCTGCGGCATCCACGGCAGGCGGGTGGCGATCACCTCGCCCGCCAGCACCGCGGGGATGTGCAGGCACAGGCCCAGCAGCGCCAGCCCGGTGGCGGTGGCGCAGGCGGCCGCCGCGGCGTCGCGCCCGGCGCGGACCATCAGGCCGGGCAGCAGCGCGCCCAGAAACGGCAGCAGGGCGATCAGGGCAGGGGACATCGTTCCTCGCGGTTCACGCATGGGTGTCCCAAGCCGGGGCGGGTCTTGTCAAGCGACCCGCGAATACCCGCTAGGCGATGTTCGTGTTTCGTGCTAACCCATGGAAAAACATGGGGCAGTCAACATGCGCGTTCTGGGGATCGACCCGGGTCTGGTGAACATGGGCTGGGGCGTCATCGCGGTTGACGGCGCGCGAGTGCGCCACATCGCCAACGGCATCATCCGGTCGGACAGGGACGGGCTGCCCGCGCGGCTGGTGGATCTGTATCACGGGCTGGTCGCGGTGATCGCGGCGCATGCGCCGGACGCCGCGGCGGTGGAGCAGACCTTTGTCAACAAGGACGCGGTCGGCACGCTGAAACTGGGGCAGGCGCGCGGCATCGCGTTGCTGGCGCCGGCGCAGGCGGGGCTGGCCGTGGGCGAATACGCCCCGAACGCGGTGAAGAAGGCCATCGTCGGCGTGGGCCATGCGCAAAAGCAGCAGGTCGAGCATATGGTCCGCCTGCAACTGCCGGGGGTGGACCTGGCGGGGCCGGACGCGGCCGATGCGCTGGCCATCGCGCTTTGCCACGCGCGCCACCTGCAATCGCGGGTGCTGCGGATCAAGGTGGTCGCATGATCGGGCGGGTCGCCGGGATCATCCTGCACCGCGCGGCCGATCATGTGCTGATCGACGTGCGCGGCGTGGGCTATATCGTGCATGTCAGCGAACGCACCGCGGCCAGCCTGCCGCCCGTGGGGCAGGCCGCCGCGCTTTATACCGATCTGCTGGTGCGCGAGGACCTGCTGCAGATGTTCGGCTTTCCGACCCTGCTGGAAAAGGAATGGCACCGGCTGCTGACCAGCGTGCAGGGGATCGGGGCCAAGGCGTCGCTGGCGATCCTGGGCGCGCTGGGAGCCGACGGCGTGGGCCGCGCCATCGCGCTGGGCGACTGGTCCGCGGTCCGCCGCGCGCCGGGGATCGGCCCCAAGCTCGCGCAGCGGGTGGTGCTGGAGCTGAAGGACAAGGCCCCCGGCATCATCGCCCTGGGCGGCGCGCTGACCGTGGACGCGGGCACCCCCGCCCCCGACGAGGCGCTGGTCGAGGCGACCGGGGCCGCGCCCGCGGCGACCGCCGCCCGCGCCGGCGGCGGCCCCGCCGCCTCGGCCGAGGCGATGTCGGCGCTGACCAATCTCGGCTATGGCCCGTCCGAGGCCGCGGCGGCCGTGGCCGAGGCCTCGGCCCTGGAACCCGCGGCCGCCACGGCCGGTTTGATTCGCGCGGCACTGAAGCTGCTGGCGCCCAAGGGATAATGGGGATCTGACGATGGCGGGACACGCGCGCACATTCATCCTGATGGCGGCCATGACGGCGCTGCTGATGGGCCTGGGCTGGCTTCTGGGCGGGCAGGGCGGCGCGATCGTGGCGCTGGTCGTGGCGGGGGCGGGCAACCTGTGGGCCTGGTGGAACAGCGACAAGGCGGTGCTGCGCCAGCAGGGCGCGGTCGAGCTGACCGGCGCGCAGGGGGGCGAGCTGGTCGCGCTGGTGGCAGAGCTGGCGCGCAACGCGAACCTGCCGATGCCGCGCGTCTATCTGCTGCCGACCGAACAGCCCAACGCCTTTGCCACCGGGCGCAACCCGCAGAACGCGGCCGTCGCCGTCACCCAGGGGCTGCTGCGCATCCTGACGCGGGACGAGCTGGCCGGCGTCATCGCGCATGAGCTGGCGCATATCCGCAACCGCGACACGCTGACGATGACGGTGACCGCCACGATGGCCGGCGCGATCGCCATGCTGGGCAACATGGCGCTGTTCAGCGGCGGTGCCCGCGATCGGGGCGGCGCGCTGGGCGGCATCCTGGCGGTGATCCTCGCGCCGCTGGCGGCCTCGCTGGTGCAGATGGCGATCTCGCGCACGCGAGAGTACGAGGCCGACCGCGCCGGCGCGGCCATCTGCGGGCAGCCTCTGGCGCTGGCGCGCGCCCTGGCCAAGATCGCCGCCGCCGCCGGGCGGACCGTCAACGTCCCGGCCGAACGCAACCCGGCCAGCGCCGCGATGTTCATCATCAACCCTCTGGGCGCACTGCGGATGGACCGGATGTTCTCGACCCATCCGCCGACGCAGGACCGCATCGACCGGCTGGCGGCCCTGGCGCGCGCATGACCGACTTTGCCCCCGACCCGACCCTGCGCGGCGCGCCCCTGGACGGCGACGCCGAGGACCGGGCCCTGCGCCCCCAGCGGCTTGAGGATTTCGTCGGTCAGGCCGACGCGCGGGCCAACCTGCGCGTCTTCATCGAAAGCGCGCGGATGCGCGGGCAGGCGATGGACCACACGCTGTTCCACGGCCCGCCGGGCCTGGGCAAGACGACGCTGGCGCAGATCATGGCGCGCGAGCTGGGCGTGAACTTCAAGATGACCAGCGGGCCGGTGCTGGCCCGCGCGGGCGACCTGGCCGCGATCCTGACCAACCTGGACGCCCGCGACGTGCTGTTCATCGACGAGATCCACCGCATGAACCCCGCGGTCGAGGAGATCCTGTATCCCGCGATGGAGGATTTCGAGCTGGACCTGGTGATCGGCGAGGGGCCGGCGGCGCGCACGGTCAGGATCGAGCTGCAGCCCTTTACCCTGGTCGGGGCTACGACGCGGCTGGGCCTGCTGACGACGCCCCTGCGCGACCGCTTCGGCATCCCCACGCGGCTGCAGTTCTACACGATCGAGGAGCTGGACCTGATCGTCGCCCGCGGCGCGCGGCTGATGGGGATCAGCGCCGACCCCGACGGCACGCTGGAAATCGCCCGGCGGTCGCGCGGAACGCCGCGCATCGCGGGCCGGCTGCTGCGGCGGGTGGTGGATTTCGCGCTGGTCGAGGGCAACGGGCGGCTGGACCGCGCCATCGCCGACATCGCCCTGACCCGGCTGGGCGTGGACGACCTGGGGCTGGACGGGGCCGACCGGCGCTATCTGACGCTGATGGCCGATCACTATGGCGGCGGGCCGGTGGGGGTGGAAACGCTGGCCGCGGCGCTGTCGGAAAGCCGCGACGCCATCGAGGAGGTGATCGAGCCCTATCTGCTGCAGCAGGGCTTGATCCAGCGCACCCCGCGCGGAAGGATGCTGGGGCAACTGGGCTGGCGCCACCTGGGGCTGGACCAGCCGAAGACGGCACAGGCGGGATTGTTCGATGGATGACCTGGAACGGCGGCTGCGCGACAGCTTTGCGCGCCAGACGATGATGCAGACGCTGGGGGCCACCATGGTCACGGCCGGGCTGGGCCGGGTGGTCATCGCCGCGCCCGTCGCGTCCCACGTGCTGCAGCAGCAGGGGGCGGCCCATGCGGCGCTGGCCTTCGGGCTGGGCGACAGCGCGGCCGGCTATGCAGCGCTGTCGGTTTTGCCCCAGGGGTCCGAGGTCGTCACCGTCGAGATGAAGATCAACCTGCTGGCCCCCGCCGTGGGCGACCGGCTGGTGGCCGAGGGCCGCGTGGTCCGCCCCGGCCGCCGCATCGTCGTCGTGGGCGCCGAGGTCTGGGCGGAATCCGGCGAGGTCCGCAAGCACGTCGCCACTCTGCTGGGCACGATGGTCCCGGTCGAGGGATAGCGCCAGCCGCTGCGCCTGCCTTGCCGCTGGCCCTCGGCTTGTGAGCTTGTGAGCCTGTGAGCCTGTGAGCCTCTGAGCCTGTGCGCCGGTCGGCCGCCCAGTCTGCCAGCTTGCCGCATTGACGCCCCGCGGCCGCCGGGCGATCACGGCGCCATGAGAGAATGGCCCCTGATTCCCAAGTTGCTGCTGACCGCGGTCGTGTTCGCGCCGACGATCTGGGCGTTCTCCACCGGGCAGATGCTGCTGGCGGTCCTGGGCGTCGCCGCCTGCTACTGGGTGTTCAACCGGCTGTTCATGCCGTGATCCCGGCCGGGCGCGCGCCCGGTTGACGCATTCCCCCTGCCGGGCGACACCCGCCGACATGACCCCTTCCTTCCCCCCCGGCGCCCGCATCGGCGTGCTGACCACCGAACCCGTCGGGCTGCTGGATTATCTGGCGCCGCCGGACGGGATTGCGCCGGGCCAGGTCGTGCTGGTGCCGCTGGGGCCGCGCCGGGTGATGGGCGTCGTCTGGGGACCGGGCACGGGCGACATCGACGCGGCCCGGCTGCGCCCCGTGGCGCAGGTGATCGAGGCCGCGCCGCTGGGCGACGCGATGCGCGAGTTCCTGGCGCGCGCCGCCGACTATACGCTGACGCCCTTGCCGGTGATGCTGCGCATGGCGCTGCGCGCGCCCGACCTGGACCAGCCGCCCGCGGCGCGGCGCGTGGTCCACCGCGCGGGACCGCCGCCTGACCGCATGACGCCCGCGCGCGCGGCGGTTCTGCGCGTCACCGACGATCACGGCGGCGCGGGCTTTGCCCCGGCCGAGCTGGCGGCGCTGGCCGGCGTCGGCACCAGTGTCGTCAAGGGACTGGTCGCCGCTGGCACGCTGGTCGAGACTCAGGCGCCCCGCGATGCGCCCTATCCGGCCCTGGACCCCGCGCGGCCGGGCAAGCCGCTGGCGGCCGACCAGGCCGCCGCCGCCGACACCCTGCGCGCCCGGCTGCGGGCGGGGGGCTATGCCACCACGCTGTTGCGCGGCGTCACCGGGTCGGGCAAGACCGAGGTCTACCTCGAGGCGGTGGCCGAGACGCTCGCCATGGGCCGGCAGGCACTGGTGCTGCTGCCCGAGATCGCCCTGTCGGCCGAGTTCCTGGACCGGGTCGAGGCGCGGTTCGGCGCCCGGCCCGGCGAATGGCATTCCGGCATCACCCGCACCGAACGGCGCCGGCTGTGGCACATGGCGGGGCAGGGCCAGGTCGGGCTGGTCGTGGGCGCCCGCTCGGCGCTGTTCCTGCCGTTCCGCGACCTGGGCCTGATCGTCGTGGACGAGGAACACGACGGGTCCTACAAGCAGGACGAGACGGTCTATTACAACGCCCGCGACATGGCGGTGCTGCGGGCCGCGGTCAGCGGGGCGCAGGTGGTGCTGGCGTCGGCCACGCCGTCCGTCGAAAGCTGGGTGAACGCGGCGCAGGGCCGATACGCGCGGCTGGACCTGCGCGCGCGCTACGGCGAGGCGGAGCTGCCCGACATGGCCGCCATCGACCTGCGCGCCGAGGACATGCCGCACGGGCGCTGGATCTCGCCCACGCTGGCGCGCGCGGTGGACGACCGGCTGGCGCGGGGGGAACAGGCGCTGTTGTTTCTGAACCGGCGCGGCTATGCGCCGATCACCACCTGCCGGGCCTGCGGCCATCAGGTCGGCTGCGACGACTGTGATGCGCGCATGGTCGAGCATCGCTTCCAGAACCGGCTGATCTGCCATCAGTGCGGCGCGACAAAGCCCGTGCCCACGACCTGCCCCGCCTGCGGCGTCGAGGGGCGGATGGCGGCCATCGGCCCCGGCGTGGAACGGCTGGGCGAAGAGGTCGCGGCCCGGTTTCCCGCGGCGCGGGCGGTGGTGCTGTCGTCCGACCTGTTCCATTCGGCCCGCGCGCTGAAGGACAGCATCGCCACCATCGCCGGCGGCGGCGCCGACATCATCATCGGCACGCAGATCGTGGCCAAGGGCCACAACTTTCCCGCCCTGACGCTGGTGGGCGTGATCGACGCGGACCTGGGGCTGCAAGGGGCCGACCTGCGCGCGGCGGAACGCTCGTTCCAGCTGATGCGGCAGGTCGCGGGCCGGGCCGGGCGGCAGGCGGGCGACCGGCCGGGCCTTGCGCTGCTGCAGACCCACCAGCCCGACCACCCGGTGATCCGCGCCATCCTGTCAGGCCGGGACGAAGAGTTCTGGGACGCCGAGGCCGAGGCGCGGCGCGCCGCCGGGATGCCCCCCTTTGCCCGGCTGGCGGGGATCATCCTGTCCCACCCCGACCAGCCGGTGGTCGAGGCCTATGCCGCCGACCTTGCGCGCCGGGCCGCGCCCCTGCGCGCGATCGGGGCGGATCTGTTCGGGCCCGCGCCTGCCCCGATCGCGCGGGTGCGCGGGCGCTACCGGGTGCGGATGCTGGTCCGCGCGCCACGGCAGGCGCCGGTGCAGGCGGCGATCGCCGAGTGGCTGGCGGCGGCGCCCCGCGCGCCCGCGAACCTGCGCCTGTCGGTGGACATCGACCCGCAAGGGTTTCTGTGACGCCGTGCGGGCGCACGCCTGGGGGCGGCGCGCAGGCTCAGGGCGCAAACCCCTCGAAGGTGATGTTGGCCGCGACCCGGCGCGCCGCGGCGGCCTGCTCGGGCGTCCGGATCGTCCAGCACAGCACCGGCACGCCGCGCGCGGCCAGCGCGGCCACGGCCGGGTTGTCCAGGTCACGGTGGTCGTGAGAGATGAAACAGGCCCCGACACGGTCGAAATCCTCAAGCCGCGCCAGCCCCGCACGGCGCGCGGCGGGAACCCCCGGCCAGTCGTCGGCCGGGAACGCGCAGCTGGTCAGCCCCACGGGGACATGCGGCGCCGCGGCGTGGACCGCGGCCACGGCGTGCGGGTTGAACGACATCACCGCTACCGGGCCATGGTAAGGGGCGACGATCTCGGCCACGCGGCCGGGCAGCTCGCCCATGTCCGGGCCAAGCGCACCGTCCTGGTCCTTGATCTCGATCAGGACCGGCACCCGGCCCGCCACCTCGTCCAGCACGGCGGCCAGCGTCGGAATCCCCTCGTCCGATCCCGCCAGTTGCAGCGCGCCGGCCTCGGCCACCGACAGGGCCGACACGACGCCGCCACTGCCGGTCAGGCGTTGCAGGTCATAGTCGTGGAACACCAGCGGCGTGCCGTCCTCGGCCGGTTGCAGGTCCAGTTCGATGCCATGGCCCGCATCGATGGCCGCACGGAACGCGGCCATGGTGTTTTCGGGCACGCCCGGCCCGTGCAGCCCGCGATGGGCAATCGGATGGGACAGAAAGTCGGGATGCAGCATGGCGCGCCTGTCGGGTTGGCGTGGGTGCAGTCGCGCGATCGCGGCGCGACGGCATCAGATGCGGCGAACGATGCGACCGCCGCGGCGCTCAGCCGGCCGCGATCTCGAACACCGCCTCGACCTCGACCGCCACGCCGCGGGGCAGGGCGGCGGCGCTGACGGCGGCACGGGCGTGGCGGCCCTTGTCCCCGAAGACCTCGACCATCAGGTCCGAGCAGCCGTTGATCACCTCGGGCTGGTCGGTGAAATCGGGCGTCGAGTTGACAAAGCCGGTCAGCTTGACCACCCGCGCCACCTGGTCCAGCGACCCCAGCGCGGCCCGCGCCTGCGCCAGCAGCGACAGCCCGCAGGCCCGCGCCGCCGCAGCGCCCGCGGCCACGTCCAGATCATCGCCCAGCCGGCCGCGGATCAGCCCCTCGGGGCCGGCCGAGATCTGGCCGGACACGAACAGCAGGTTGTCCGTGCGGACGAAGGGAACATAGTTCGCGGCCGGTGCGGGCGCGTCCGGCAGGGTGATGTTCAGCGTGGAGAGGCGGGCTTCGATCGACATGGCATGCTCCTGCAAGGGTCGGCGCGATCCTAGACCGTTCGCGGGCGGTTTGGCAAAGCCGTCCGTGCCCGCAGGGCCGCCGCCCGGGGCACCGCACGACCGCGCACGCCCGGCAGGATCACGCGACCAGCGCCTCGGCGTGCGTCAGGTCCACGCTGACCAGCTGGCTGACGCCCGGTTCGACCATCGTGACGCCGAACAGCCTGTCCATCCGCGCCATGGTCACGGCGTGGTGGGTGATGACCAGGAACCGGGTGTCGGTCCGGCGCGCCATCTCGTCCAGCAGGTCGCAGAAGCGGGTGACGTTGGCATCGTCCAGGGGCGCGTCCACCTCGTCCAGCACGCAGATCGGCGCGGGCGTGGCCAGAAACACCGCAAAGATCAGCGCCAGCGCCGTCAGCGTCTGCTCGCCCCCCGACAGCAGGCTCAGCGTCGAAAGCTTCTTGCCCGGCGGCTGGGCCAGGATCTCCAGCCCCGCCTCCAGCGGATCGTCGGATTCGACCAGCACCAGCCGCGCCTCGCCGCCCCCGAACAGATGCGCGAAAAGGGCGCCGAAGCTTTCGTTCACGGCCTGGAACGCGGCCAGCAGGCGCTCGCGCCCCTCGCGGTTCAGGCTGGCGATGCCGCCGCGCAGCGTGTGGATCGCGGCGGTCAGGTCGGCGCGCTGGGCGGCCAGCGTCTCGCGCTCGGCCTCGAGGGCGCGCCGGTCCTCCTCGGCGCGCAGGTTGACCGGACCCAGCGCATCGCGCGCGGCGCGCAGCCGCGTGATCTGCGCGTCCAGCGCAGCGGCGGCGGGCAGGGCGTCCGCGTCCACCGCCAGGGCCGCGGCCAGCGCCTGAGGGGAATCGCCGGTCGCGTCCGTGATGCGGGCGCGGGCGGCGGCCTCCAGCCCTTGGGCCGCCTCGGCGCCTGCCTCGCAGCGGGCGCGGCTTTCGCGCGCCTGGGATGCGGCGCGCTCGGCCTCGCGCTCGGCCGCGGCGGCGGCGATCAGCGCCGCTTCGGCCGCGGTCAGCGCCGCACGGGCGCGGTCCAGCCGGGCCGCGGCCTCGCAGGCGCGGGCGGACACCGCGGCGCGCCGGGCGGCGAGGTCCGCAGGGCGCGCCGCAGCCGCGGCCAGTTCGGCGGCAAAGCCGGCCCGGCGCCCGGCCAGTTCGGCGCTGCGGGTGCCGGCCTGGTCCAGCCGCAGGCGCCAGCCCTGGGTCTCGCGCGCGATCTCCTCCAGCCGCCTGAGGCGCGCCGCGCCGTCGCGCGTCAACGCGTCCAGCGCGCCGCGACGGGCCAGCGTCGCCGTCCGGGCGGCCTCGGCCGCGGTCTTCGCCTGCTCGACCGCCGCGGCGGCGGCGCCCCGGTCGGGCAGTTGCGCCAGCGCGCGATCCGCCTCGGTCCGCAGGCGCGCCGCCTTGGCCGCGTCCTCGCGGTGGCGGTCCAGGTCGGCAAGCGCCGCCCGCGCGCGGCCCTTGGCCAGCGACAGGTCGGCTTCGGCGCGGCTGGCGGCGCGGGTCGCGTCGGTCAGCGCCCGGTGGGCCGCGCGGACGGCCTCTCGCGCGGCGGATTCCGCCGCCGCGGCCTGCGTCAGCGCGGCGCGCGCGCCCTCGTGCGCCGCGGTGGCAACGGCGGCGGCGGCGCGGGCGGTGTCGGCCTGCGCCCCCAGGTCCGCCAGCCGGTTGACCTGTTGCAGATGCAGCGCGGCGGCCGATGCCGCCTGCCCCGCAGGCAGCGTCAGCCCGTCCCAGCGCACCAGGTCGCCCGCCGCCGTCACCAGCCGCTGGCCGGGGGCAAGCCGGGCCTGCAAGGCGGCGGCGCTGGCTGCGTCCGCCACGATCCCGGTCTGCGCCAGCCTGCGCGCCAATTCGGGCGGCCCCGTGACCCGCGCCGCCAGCGGGGCCGCGCCATCAGGCAGCGCGGGCGCGTCGGGGCAGGGGGGAAGCGCGCGCCAGCCCGCGCCGTCGGCACGGGCGGGCAGCCGCAGGTCGTCGCCCAGCGCCGCGCCCAGGGCAAGCTCGGCCCCCGGCGCGACGGTGACGGCATCCAGCATCGTGCCGCCGTCACCCCGCCCCCGCTGAACCAGCCGGGTCAGGGCGGCGCGTTCGCTGTCCAGCGCGGCGGCCTCGCCCTCGGCCGCGGCGCGGACCGCGCGGGCGGCGGTCTCGGCCGTCTCTGCGCGGGCACGCGCGGCCTCGGCCTGGACCAGCCCCTGTTCGGCCGCATCCGTGGCGTGGCGGGCCTGTGCGTGCGCCGCTTCGGCGGCGGTCACGGCCGTCTGCGCGGCACGACCCGCCTCCTCGGCGCGCGCGGCGGCGTCCTGCGCCTCGGCCGCGCCGCGCGATGCGCGCTGGTGCAGTGCGCGCAGGTCGGCGGCCTGCCGTTCGGCGGACTGATGCTGCGCCGTCAGCCGCGCCGCCTCGGCGGTCCGCTCGCCCAGCGCCTGCTCGGCGGCGCGCAGGGCGGCTGCGGCCGTCTGGGCGGCGGCGCTGGCGGCGCACAGGCGGTCGTCGTGCCCCGCGTGGGCGTCCTCAAGCGCGGCCTGTTCCGACGCAAGCCGGGCGATCACCTCCTCGGCGTCACGGTTCAGCGCCTGTTCGCGCCGGATGTCGCCGTCAAGCTGCACGAGGCGCGCGCTCAGCGCGTCGATCGTGGCGCGGGTGCGGGCTTCGGCCTCGTCCAGCGCGCCCGTGTCGGCGGCTGCGCGGGCCTGAACAGCCGTGGCGACCGCCTCCTCGGACCGCAGGGCGGGCAGGGCGGCCTCGGCCCCTTCGCGCGCCGCGCTCGCCCGCAGGGCGGCGGATTCGGCCTGGGCGGCGGCGGCGCGCGCCGCGCCCAGGGCTGCGGTGGCGGCGGCCAGGGCGGTGGCGGCCTCTGACCAGCGGCGCCACAGGGCCGCGCCCTCGGCCGCGCGCAGGGCCGCGCCGATCTCGCGATAGCGGGCGGCGACCCCTGCCTGGCGGGCCAGCGCCGCTGCCCGGGCGGCCAGCTGGTCCAGCGTGTCGTCCACGCGCGACAGGTTCGCCTCGGCCCCGTTCAGCCTCAGCTCGGCCTCGTGCCGGCGCTGATACAGCCCGCCGATGCCGGCCGCGTCCTCAAGAATGCGGCGGCGGGCGCGGGGCCGGGCGTTGATCAGCTCGCTGACCTGCCCCTGCCGGACCAGCGCGGGCGATTGCGCCCCGGTCGAGGCGTCGGCGAACAGCATCTGCACGTCGCGCGCCCGCACCTCGCGCCCGTTGATGCGATAGGCGCTGCCCGCGTCGCGGGTGATCCGCCGCGTGACGTCCAGCACATCGGCGTCGTTGAACCCGACCGGCGCCCGGCGGGCGCGGTTGTCGAGGACCAGCGTCACCTCGGCCTGGCCGCGCGCGGGGCGGCGGGTGGTGCCGGCGAAGATCACGTCCTCCATCCCGTCGCCGCGCATGGCGGTGGGGCGGTGTTCGCCCATGACCCAGCGCAGGGCTTCCAGCAGGTTGGACTTGCCGCAGCCGTTGGGGCCGACCACGCCGGTCAGCCCGTCGCGGATCACCAGCTCGGTCGGATCGACAAAGCTCTTGAAGCCGGTCAGGCGCAGGCGGTCGAAACGCAAGGAACGCGACTTTCGCAGGTCAACGGGCCCCTGTTCCACCCTGCCCGCGCCGCCAAGTCAACGCGCCACGGCCGGCCCACCGCTTTCCACATCGCGCAAACCCTGGCCTGCGGCGGCTTTCAAAGCCGCGCGGCCGTGCTAACCATCCGCCATGGTTCACGCGCTTGTCACCATCCTGACGTTCCAGCTTGCCGGCGAGGTGCTGTCGCGCGGGCTGGGCCTGCCGGTGCCCGGCCCGGTCGTGGGGCTGGTGCTGCTTGTCGGCGCGATGCGGCTGCGCCCTGCGCTGGCCGAATGGCTGCGCCCGGTGGCACAGGGGGTGCTGGGGCATCTGTCGCTGTTCTTCGTGCCCGCGGGGGTCGGCATCATCGGCCATCTGCCGCTGCTGCGCGAGCATGGCGTGGCGCTGCTGGCGGCGATCCTCGGCTCGACGGTGCTGGCGCTGGTTGCGGGCGCGCTGGCCTTTACCCTTGTCGCCCGCTTGACCGGGCAGGAGGAGCGATGAGTGCCGATCCCGCGCTGATCTGGGCCTATCTGTCCGAGGGGCCGCTTTTGTGGCTGGCGGCGACGCTGGCGGCCTATGCGGCAGGCGACTGGATATCGCGCGCCGCGCGGCGGCAAGGCTGGGCCAACCCGGTGCTGATCGCGGTGCTGTTGCTGGGGCTGCTGCTGCTGGGGACGGGCACGCCCTATGCCACCTATTTCGAGGGCGCGCAGTTCGTCCATTTCATGCTGGGCCCGGCGACGGTGTGCCTGGCGCTGCCGATGTACGACAACCTGCCGCGGATGCGGGCGGCGGCGCTGCCGATCCTGGCCGGTCTGGTCGCGGGCTCGGCCGTGGCGGTCGTCTCGGCGCTGGCGATCGCGCGGGGCCTGGGGATCGAGGGGCCGGTGCTGGCGGCGCTGGCCCCCAAGTCCACGACCGCCCCCGTCGCCATCGGCATCGCGGAACGGCTGGGCGGGCAGCCCACGCTGACGGCGGTGCTGGTGCTGACCACGGGCATCCTGGGGGCCATCATCGTCACGCCCCTGTTCGACGCGCTGGGCCTGCGGGACTGGCGCGCGCGCGGGCTGGCCGTGGGGACCGCGGCGCATGGCATCGGCACCGCGCGAGCATTCCAGGTGAACCCCACCGCTGGCGCATTCGCCGGCATCGGCATGGGGCTGAACGCGATCCTGACCGCCTTCATCGCGCCCTTGGCGCTGCGGCTGTTCGGCTGAACGGGGGAACGGGCCGCCCACGGGCGGGTCCAGGGACCGGGGCGCAGGGGGCTGAAGGGCACCCCTGGCCATTCGGACAGAAGCCGCCCCTTGGCGACCCGCGGCGATGGTGCGTGGCTGTCCGCCGTCCGGGCGGGGCGGACGCGGCCTCAGGCGGCCTCGGCTTCCTCGGCGGCCATGCGGCGTTCGCTTTCCTCGCGCGACAGCGCGACCGAGGTGCGCACGCCCTTGGCCACGAACTCGACCAGCCCCTTGACCACCCGTTCGTTCGGGTCGATGCCCGCGCAGCTCAGCACCTCGCGCCCGTCGCGCGAGCGGGCCCAGCGGGCGATCTGCTCGGCGCCGTTGCCGTATTTCTTGTCATCCGCGATGGCATCGTCGAGGGCGGCCAGAACCACGGCCGCAAACAGCTTGCGGGCCCGCTGCCCCTGTTCGAAATTGAAGGCCGAACCGTCGACGAAATCGCGCATGATGATCATCCTGTCTTCGCCCATCGCAAGGCGGCTGCGGGTGCCGGACCCGCGGTTGTTCCGTGTTCGGGCGTCTGGCAGGATTAGCCTGCGAGACGTCCGATTCGTTATCCCTGCCGCCGCATTGCCGCCATGCAACCGGCGCAATGCGGGGTTTACCCGTGTTTCATGACGTTCCGGCAGCAGGTAAGCATGTCGGCACCGCTTGACAACCTTTGCGTACCGTTTTGGTTGCACGTCGTGGCGCCGCATTGTACCAGCGCCGCCTGCGCGCCTGCACGCGCCCCCCCAATCCCACGCAAGGTCATCCCATGCCCAAGATCAACGGCAACGAGATCAAGCCCGGCTTCGTGCTGGAACACGACGGCGGCCTGTGGGCGGCGGTCAAGGTCGGCCACGTCAAGCCCGGGAAGGGCGGCGCCTTCGCGCAGGTCGAGCTGAAGAACCTGCGCGACGGGCGCAAGCTGAACGAACGCTTCCGGTCCGAGGACCGGGTGGACCAGGTGCAGCTGGACATGAAGGACCAGCAGTTCCTGTACGAGACCGACGGCAAGCTGGTGTTCATGGACAGCGCCACGTTCGAGCAGACCGAACTGGACGCCGACCTTCTGGGCGACCGCCGGCCGTTCCTGACCGACGGCATGACCGCCGCGGTGCAGTATTACGGCGACGAGGCGCTGGCCGTGTCGATCCCCCAGAAGGTCGTCTGCCGCGTGGCCGAGACCGAGCCGGTGCTGAACGGCCAGACGGCCTCGAAAAGCTACAAGCCCGCGATCCTGGACAACGGGCTGCGGGTGATGGTGCCCCCCTTCGTCGGCGCGGGCGAGGCGATCGTCGTCAACACCGAGCTGTTCGAGTATTCCGAACGCGCCTGAGGCCGGCCCGGCCGGCGCGGGGCTCAGCCGCGCCGGTCAAGGAACCGGGCGAACGCGGCCAGCGTGCTGTCGGACACGTGGTGCTCGATCCCTTCGGCGTCGCTTTCCGCGGCCTCGACCGGCACGCCAAGCGCCACCAGCACATCGACGACGGTGCGGTGGCGGGCGCGGGCGCGGGCCGCCATGCGCTGGCCGCTGTCGGTCAGGAACACCCCCCGATAGGGGCGCGACTGGGCCAGCCCCTCGCGCCGCAGCCGGGCCACGGCCTTGGTCGCGGTCGGATGCGTCACGCCCAGATGGGCCGCGATGTCGGTGATCCGCGCCTCGCCTGTGGCGGCGATCAGGTCGTCGATCAGCTCGGTATAATCCTCAAGCAGCGCCTGCGCCTGGGCATGGCGGGCGCGTTCGTGCCGGTCGGGCCGGGGGGCGGGCAGAGCGGGCCGGCCGCGATCCGCGTGCGCGGCCACAGGCAGTTCGGGGGCGGGGTCCTGACCGATCATGGCCTCAGACTAAAGCCGCGGTTGGTGAAGCGCAACTTGGTTGCCTGGTTGACACGAGTGTAGCCAAGGCTACATTTCACGGCGACTCAGCCCCGTCCAAAGGCCCCCCGTGCGCCCGACCCTCATCACTGCCCCGACGCAACCCGCCCACGGCCCCGGCCTGATGGGCTCCGACACGCTGACCGACCGCACCCGCCACGGCATGGTCGAGGCGCTGGCCGGGCGCGGGGGGCGGATGTCGTTCCTGCTGTTCGCCGGTCCGGCGGTGATCGCGTCCATCGCCTATATGGACCCCGGCAACTATGCGACCAACATTCAGGCGGGGGCGAAATACGGCTTTGCGCTGCTGTGGGTCGTGCTGATGGCGAACCTGATCGCCATGCTGTTCCAGTCGCTGTCGGCGCGGCTGGGGATCGCCACGGGCCAGAACCTGGCCGAGGTCAGCCGCGACAACCTGCCCCGGCCGCTGGTCTGGGTGATGTGGGTGATCTCGGAAATCGCCGCGATGGCCACCGACCTGGCCGAGTTCCTGGGCGGCGCCATCGGGCTGTCGCTGCTGTTCGGGCTGCCGCTGATCTGGGGCATGGCCGTCACCGCCGTCATCACCTATGCGATCCTGATGCTGGGCGGGCGCGGCTTTCGCCCGATGGAACTGGTGATCGCGGCCTTCGTCGGCATCATCGGCCTGTGCTATCTGGTCGAGCTGTTCATCGCCCCGGTGGACTGGGCCGCGGCGGGTTCGGGGTTCGTCACCCCCGCGCTGCCCGACATGGGCGCGCTGACCATCGCGGTGGGGATCATCGGGGCGACCGTCATGCCGCACGCGATCTTCCTGCATTCCGGGCTGACGGCGGAACGCATGCCCGGCGCCACCCTGGCCCAGCGCCGCAAGCTCGTGCGGTTTTCCAACGTCGAGGTGGTGGTCGCGCTGGCCATTGCCGGGATGATCAACGCCGCCATGATCATCATGGCTGCCGCCGCCTTTTTCGAGGGGAAGGTCGAGGTCGCCGAGATCGAGACCGCCTATCTGATGCTGACCCCGCTCCTGGGGGGCATGGCCGCGACTGTGTTCCTGGTGTCGCTGATCGCGTCCGGCATCTCGTCGTCGGTCGTGGGGACCATGGCCGGGCAGGTCATCATGCAGGGGTTCCTGCGCTTTTATGTCCCGATCTGGGTGCGCCGGCTGGTGACGATGGTGCCGGCCTTCGCCGTCGTCGCGGCGGGGGTCAACGCGACCGACGCCCTGGTGATGAGCCAGGTCGTGCTGTCGATCGCGCTGCCGGTGCCGATGCTGGCGCTGGTCTGGTTCACCGCGCAGCGCCGGGTGATGGGCGAGTTCGTCGCCTCGTGGCCGGTGCGGGTGCTGGCGGCGATCGGCGCGGCCGTGGTGCTGACGCTGAACTTCGTCCTGCTGGCCGGGGCCTTCGGCCTGCCGATCTGGTTCCTGGGCTAGTCGAACAGGCTCAGCTGGTCGGGAGGCGCAGGGCCTTCGGGCGCGGTCCCCAGCCCCGACAGCGTCACCCCCAGCAGCCGCACGCCGCGGGGATCGGGCAGCACCTGCGCCAACAGCGCCACCGCCTGCGCCAGCAGCATGGCCCGGGACGCCACCGGGCGCGGCAGGCTGTGGGCGCGGGTGACGATCTGGAAATCGCTGTACTTGGCCTTCAGCGTCACGGTGCGCCCGCCCAGGCCGTGCGCCTCGGCGTGCCGCCAGACCTTGTCCGCCAAGGGCGCCAGCGCGGCGGCGGCGGCGGCGGGGTCGTGGATGTCGTCGAGAAACGTCGTCTCGGCGCCGATGGACTTGCGGATGCGGTCGGGGCGCACGGGGCGATGGTCGATGCCGCGGGCCACGTCGAAGTAGTACTGCCCCGACTTGCCAAAGCGCGCGATCAGGAATGCCTGCGTCTGGCGGCGCAGGTCGGCGCCGGTGCGGATGCCGTGGCGTTCCATCTTGGCCGCGGTCGCCGGGCCGATCCCGTGGAACCGCCCGATGGGCAGCGACAGCACGAACTCCGGCCCTGCCTCGGGCGGGATGACGAACAGCCCGTCGGGTTTCCTCTGGTCCGAGGCGAGCTTGGCCAGGAACTTGTTGTAACTGACCCCGGCCGAGGCGGTCAGCCCGGTCTCGGCCCGGATCAGCGCCCGGATCTCCTGCGCGATTCGGGTCGCCGTGCGGCCGTCCAGATGGTCGGTCAGGTCCAGATAGGCCTCGTCCAGCGACAGCGGCTCGATCACCGGGGTAAAGCGGGCGAAGATGGCGCGGATCTGCTGGCTGACGGCCTTGTAGACCTCGAACCGCGGCTTGACGAAGACCAGCCCCGGGCACAGCCGCGCCGCGCGCACCGAGGGCATCGCCGAGCGCACGCCGAAGGGCCGCGCCTCGTAGCTGGCGGCGGCGACGACCCCGCGCAGGCTGGACCCGCCGACCGCGACCGGCCTGCCGCGCAGCGCGGGATCGTCGCGCTGCTCGACGCTGGCGAAAAAGGCGTCCATGTCGATGTGGACGATCCGGCGGACCGCGGCAGGATCAGGCGAAGTCATGGCGCGCGGCGGGTCACGGCGCGCGGGCGGCCAGGGGCGCGGTCCCGCAGCGGGCCGGTCGGGCAGGGACGACGGGCCGCCCGTGTGTCCCCTGTGGCCGAAAGGTCCGGCCGGTGCGCCGCGTGGCGCGCCCTGTCGTCATCGGTGCGCCCGCACCATGCAGTCCCGCGCCCGCCGTCCTGTGCTGGCCCGGTGCGGCGGGATGCGGCGGGATGCGGCGCCCGGCATCACCCCGCCGCGCTGATCCGCGCCTCGCCCGCGGTCAGCGGCCCCGCCATGCGGTCGAACCGCAGATGGGCGATGGCGCGATCGCCGGACTGCGTGAACAGCGTTCCCGCCTCGCGCCCGTCGTCCATCAGGATGGGGGTGCCGACCGGGGGCGCGCCCTCGACCGTGACCCCGACCAGGCCCTTGCGCAGGTCGGTCTTGTGCTTCATGCGCGCCGTCACCTCCTGGCCCACATAGCAGCCCTTGCGGAAATCGACGCCGTGCAGCCGTTCGAACCCGGCCTCGAGCACGAAGGTCTCGTTCGGGATCAGCTCGACCAGCGTTTCGGGAATGACATGGGCGACGCGGATCGCATCCCAGTCGGTCGCGTCCTCGGCCGCCGCGCCATAGTGGCGCCAGCCCAGCGCCGGGTGGCGCGGATCGGGAATGGCGCCCGCGGGCGCAGGCCCCGTGCCGCGGGCGACCGTCATCGGCGACCGCTCGATCTGCACGTCGGACCGCAGCCGATACATCGACAGCCGCCGCGCCAGGTCGTCGGCCAGCCGCGCGTCCACGTCGATCAGCAGCGCCTCGGCGTCGGGCACGATCAGGAAATCGGCCAGATACTTGCCCTGGGGGGTCAGCAGCGCGGCCCAGCAGGGCGCGCGGGTCACGTCGTTGGTGACCAGCCCCTGCAGGAAGGTCACGCGGTCGGCGCCGGTCACGCGCAGGATGGTCCGCATCAGTCGCCTCCGAATTGCAGGCGAACCAGCGCCGCATAGGTGCCGTTCGCCGCCATCAACTGGTCATGCGTCCCCTGTTCGACAACCCGCCCCGCCTCGATCACCACGATCTTGTCGGCCGCCCGGATCGTGGACAGGCGGTGCGCGATGACCAGCGTGGTGCGCCCGGCGCTCAGCTCTTCCAGCGCCTGCTGGACCAGCCGTTCGGACGCGGCGTCCAGCGCCGAGGTCGCTTCGTCCAGCAGCAGGACGGGCGCGTCGCGCAGCAGCGCGCGGGCGATGGCGACGCGCTGGCGCTGGCCCCCCGACAGCGCCGATCCCCGCGGCCCTGCCGGTGTCTCCAGCCCCGCGGGCAGGGCGTCGGCGAAATCCGCGACGCGGGCCGCGGTCACGGCGCGGCGCAGCCGGTCCTCGGGCACGTCCTGGCCCAGCACGATGTTCTCGCGCAGCGTCTCGTCGAACAGCGCGCTGTCCTGGCTGACGGTCGAGAACTGGTCGCGCAGCGTCCCCAGGTCGAAGTCCGCGACCGGGATGCCCCCCAGCGTCACCGTGCCCGCCGTGGGATCCGCCATGCGCGTCAGCAGGTTGAACACGGTGGACTTGCCCGCCCCCGAGGGGCCGACCAGCGCGGTGGTCCGTCCCGCCTCGGCCGTGAAGGTCAGCCCGCGCAGCACCGGATGCGCGCCATAGGCCAGATGCACGTCCTCCAGCCGGATCGTGGTATCCTCGGGCGGGGCGCTGCGCCGCCCGGACCGGATCGTGGGATGCGTGTCGAAGATCGCATAGATGCGTTCCAGCGACGTGGCGGCGGTCTGCCAGCCCCCCGCCAGCCCCCCCAGGCGGCGCAGCGGCTGGAAGGCCAGCGCCAGCGCGGTGAAGAACGACATGAAGTCGCCGACCGTGCGTTCCCCGCGCATGACCTGCGCGCCCCCCAGCGCCAGCACGCCGACAAAGCCCAGGCCCGTCACCACGTCGATCAGCGCCGGGATCACCGCCGAGATCGCGCTGACCTTGGTCTGGCGGCGGCGGATGGCGGTGATGATCCGGTCGAACCGGCCGGACTGATACGCCTCCATCCGGTTCAGCCGGACGGCCGCGATGCCGTGCAGCACCTCGTCCAGCCGCGTCGCGCGCAGGCTGGCGTCGGCGCGGGTCTGCCGCGTCTTGCGTCGCACGTACCGCTGGACGAACACCGTGGGCAGGATCAGCAGCGGCGCGCCGACGACCGCGGCCAGCGTCCACCACGGATCAATGGCGATGGCCACCCCGAACAGTGCCACCAGCGACACCGCATCGCGTCCGGCGCCGGTGATGAAGGTCGTCCAGATCCCCTGCACCGCCTGCGTGTCGCCCTGCACGCGCTCGATCAGCGCGCCGGGCGGGTTCACCTGAAAGAACGCGCCGTCCAGCGTCAGCATGTGGCGCAGCAGGTCCGACTGCATCGCCACCGCGACGCCCTGCTGCACCGAGGTCAGGATCGCGCGCGTGCTGATGTAGGTCAGCGCGCGGATCACGAACAGCGCCAGGATCGCCGCCCCCACCCACCAGATCGCGCTGGCGTCGCGGCCGACGAACACCCGGTCGAACAGCGGCTTGAGCATCCAGGAAAGGATCGCCAGGGTCGAGCCCTCGATCACCATCAGCACGCTGGCCACGGCCATGCGCGGCCAGAAGGGGCGCAGGTAATCGCGCCACAGGCGGGCCGCCAGGCCGCGCGGTCGGTCGGCGCGTGTGGGCATGGGCTCCTTCCCAGATCAGGGGCCACGGATAGCGCGGCGCAGGAGGGTTGGAAAGGTGGCGGACGGTTGCCGGCCGTGCGGACTGCCGTGAAGGCGTTGGGCGTGCGACCGTTGTCGGGGCGGCTGCGACCCGGCGGGCGGCGCGGCGGCGCTGCCCTGCCGCTGGCTCGCCCCACGACGGCCGCCCGTTGGCCCACCCGGACGCCCACTGGACGGCCGCGCGATGCCGCCCTAGGCATTTGCCGTCCCATCCTGTCGAGGTCGTTCATGAGTTTCGCCGCCGGCCGTCCCGTGCTTGCCATTCCGGGCCCCTCGCCCGTTCCCGACCGGGTGCTGCGGGCGATGCACCGGGCCTCGCCCGACATCTATGGCGAGGCGCTGACGCAGATGAACCTGCGGCTGATGGCCGACCTCGGGCGGCTGGCGGGCACGCGCCAGAACCTTGCCGCCTATATCGGAAACGGCCACGCCGGGTGGGAGGCCGCCAACATCAACCTGTTTGCGCCCGGCGACCGGGCGCTGGTGCTGACCAGCGGGCATTTCGGCCGCTCGTGGGCCGCCACCGCCCGCGCCATCGGGGTCGAGGTCGAGGAGATCGACTTCGGCAACGCCGCCGCCCCCGACCCGCAGCGTCTGGCCGACCGGCTGGCGGCCGACCGCGCGGGCGCGATCCGCGCCGTGCTGGTCTGCCAGGTGGACACCGCCAGTTCCGTGCGCGCCGACATCCCCGCGCTGCGCGCCGCAATGGGCGGTCACCCTGCGGCGCTGGCGGTGGACGCCATCGCCTCGCTGGGGTGCGAGCCGATGATGATGGACGACTGGGGTGTCGATGTGCTGGTCTCGGCCAGCCAGAAGGGGCTGATGGTGCCTGCGGGCCTGGCGTTCGTGTGGTTTTCCGATCGGGTGGCGGCGGGCCGGGGCGCGGCCACCCCCTATTGGGACTGGACCCCCCGCGCCCGCGCCGAGGAACTGTGGCGGTTCTGGGGCGGCACGCCGCCGGTGCAGCATCTGTACGGCCTGGCCGAGGCGCTGGCGATGCTGCTGGACGAGGAGGGGCTCGCGGCCGCCTGGCAGCGCCACGAGGGGCTGGCCCGCGCGACCTGGGCCGCGCTGGACGCCTGGGGCGCGAACGGCAGCGGCATCGCCGCCAGTGTGCCCGACCCGAACGCGCGGGCTTGGTCGGTGACGGCCGTGCGGCTGCCCGGCGCGGACCGCCTGCGGGCCTGGACCGAGCGCAACGCGGGCCTGACGCTGGGGATCGGCTTGGGCGCCGAGACGCCCGCCGACGCGCTGCGGATCGCGCACATGGGCCATGTCAGCGCCCACGGGCTGCTGGGCACGCTGGCGGTGGTCGAAGCCGGGATGATGGCGCTGGGCATCTCGCACGGAGCGGGCGGCGTGGCCGCCGCGGCGGCCGAGATCGGGCGGCTGGCCGGCCACGCCCCCTGAGCGCGCCGGTGCGTCCTGCCGGGTGAAAGGCCGGGGCGCCATCGAGCGCCTGGTTGTCCCGGCGTGCGTCCCGCCCTGCGTGGCGGCAGGGCGGGCGGGAAAGCCCCGCCGGGCGACCGGCGGGGCAGGGGCGTCAGTTCGAGGCCGGGGCGGTGGGGTGGGCCGGCTTGGCCTGCGGGGCGGTCGCGCCGCCTTCGGCGGGCTTTGCCTCGGGCGCGGCGGCGGGGGTTTCGGCCCCGGCAGGCTTTGCCTCGGGCGGCTGGCCGGTCACGGGGCTGCTGGCGGCCATCGATTCCGTCTTGGCAGCATCGGCGCGGGCGGCATCGGGCGCGTTCTTTTCAAGCCACGCCTGCATCGTCGCGATCTCGTCTTCCTGGGCGGCGATGATCTCCTCGGCCATTTTGCGCAGTTCAGGGTCGGTGCCGTGTTCCAGCTGGATCCGGGCCATGTCGATCGCGCCCTGATGGTGCGGGATCATGCCGCGTACGAAATCGACGTCGGCGTTGCCGGTATAGGCGATCGCCATGCCCATGTGCATCTTGTCCATCGCCGCCTGATAGGCGGCGGTCGAGGCGGGCGTGCCCGGCGCGGGCGACTGGGCCGCGGGCATGGCGTGGCCTGTGCCGTGGTCCTGCGCGCCCGATGCCGCAGGGGCTGCGGCGGGGGCGGGTGCGGTCGCGGCAGGGGCGGCGGTGTCGGCGGCCGGCGTCGTCTGGGCGACGGCCGACAGCGCCAGCAGGGGCGTCAGCAGGGCCGCGCCGATCAGGGCGCGCGGGGGCGCGCGGCGTGTGGTCGGACCAGTAAGGACGGCTGTCATGGCGGTGATCTCCCTTGTGGTGTGACGCCCCAACGCCGCACCCCGCCCTGCGGGTCCGGCCGGCGGCCCGCGGCGCAGGGATCGCCCTGCCGCATCGCCTTTGCGCGTCGCCCGCCCCGGATGCGGGTCAGGTCCGCCGCAGCGCCCGGAACGCGGTCGAGGCCGCCCAGCCCGCCACCATGGCGATGGCCAGCGACATCAGCCCGTACCAGAACGGCTGTTCCAGCGAGAGACGATAGAGCCACAGCTCCAGCCCGACCTTGCGCACCTCGATGGGCGCGCGGTGGACGTCCACCACCCGGCCGCCCCGCACCAGAAGGATGCGCGCCTTGTAGGTGCCCTCGATCAGGTTCGACGGCAGCGTGACATCGGCGCGAAACAGCGTCTCCTCGACGACGCGGACGGTGCCCTCGTCCACGCGGTATCGCCCCTGTTCGGTGCGCAGGCGCAGCAGCGCCTCGGTAAAGGCGGTGGCGTCCTCGATCTCGACGGGGCCCGCGAACGACCGCACCGCCAAGGCCGGCGAGATGCGGTACTGCGTGTCGCTTTCGGGCGTCAGCAGCGTGTCCAGCGGTGCGCTGGTGGCGACGACATAGAAATCGGGCGCGGCCCCGATCTCGAGCTGTTCGGCATTGATCCAGATGCCGGCGCGGCGCTCCTTGCGGCGGACGGTGACGGGCTGGGACGGCCCCTCGACGGTCACGATCACGCCCAGTCCGGGGCCGGCCGGGATCGGCGTCTGCCGCTTGACCGCGCCATAGATCAGGATCTGCGAGCCGTCGAAGCTGGTGGTGATCGCCACGTCGTCCTGCGACAGGCCCGCCACGACCTCCTCGGCCGGGGGGCGGGGGGCGGGGATCGTCGTGCGCGTGGGACCGGGCGGAACGGGCGTGTCCGCCGCCTGCGCCCCCGCGGCAGGGGACGCGCCGTCCTGCGCCATCGCGGGCGCGGCCCCGGCCAGCGCCGCCACAAGCGCCAGCCGCGCGGCCCCGCGCCAGGGCCCGCGGGCGGGGGCGTCCGGGCCGGTCATCCCTGGCCCCGCGCCAGCGAATACAGGTCGTCGGGCCGCGCCACCAGGTCGAAGGCCAGCTTGCCGCAGACAGCCAGCACCAGCAGCGCCAGCAGCACGCGCAACTGCTCGGCGCGCAGTTTGGCGCCCCATTGCGTGCCCACCTGCGCGCCGATCACGCCCCCCACGATCAGCAGCACCGCCAGCATGATGTCCACGGTGTTGGAGCTGACCGCGTGCATCAGCGTGGTGAAGGCGCTGACCGCCGCGATCTGGAACAGCGAGGTGCCGATCACGACCTTGGTCGGCATCCCCAGCAGATAGATCATCGCGGGCACCATGATGAAGCCGCCGCCCACCCCCATGATCGCGGCCAGCACCCCCACCGCCAGCCCGACCAGCAGGGGCGGGATCACGCTGATGTACAGCCCCGAGGCGCGGAACTTCATCTTCCAGGGCAGGCGGTGGACCCAGCTGTGCGCGTGCAGCCGCCGCCGCGGCGGCGCGGCCGCACGCGAGGCGCGCAGCGCGCCCAGGCTTTCGCGCAGCATCGTCAGCCCGATGAAGCCCAGGAACACGACATAGCTGAGCTGGACCACCAGTTCGACCTGGCCCCATCGCCGCAGCAGGACGAACACGCCCACCCCCAGCGCCGACCCGGCAATGCCGCCGATCAGCAGCACGACCCCCATGCGGACATCGACCGTCTTGCGTTTCAGATGCGCCAGAACCCCGGAAAAGGACGAGGCGACGACCTGGTTGGCGCCGGTCGCCACCGCGATCGCGGGGGGGATGCCGATGAAGAACAGCAGCGGCGTGATCAGGAACCCGCCGCCGACGCCGAACAGCCCGCTCATCAGCCCGACGACGCCGCCCAGGGCGACCAGCATGAAAGCGTCCACCGACACTTCGGCGATGGGAAGATAGATCTGCATGGCCGCCTGCGTTTTTCTCATCCTGACCGGGGCCGCAATGCAGGTCAAACGGCGATTCGCGTGCAGCTTGCCACAGTGCGTCCGGCCCGGCTAATCAGGGTGCGGACGGGCGGCGGGCCGGTGCGGATTCTGGTCGCTGGCAAGGGCGGCGTCCGCACGCGGTCCGGGGACCCGCGGGGGGCCGGGGGCGGCGCCCCTTGCGCCTGCGCCGTGTGCCCACAAGATGGCTGGCGCAAGAGAGGCCCGCCGGCGCGGGCCGGGGGGCGCACAGGCGCGGACGACACAGGCGGCGCGCGGGCGCGAAAAGGGGCAGCATGCGGATACTGATCACCAACGACGACGGCATCAACGCGCCGGGACTGGCGGCGCTGGAGGATATCGCGGGCGAACTGGCCGGGCCCGGGGGCGAGGTCTGGACCGTCGCCCCCGCGTTCGAGCAGTCGGGCGTGGCGCATTGCATCAGCTATACCCACCCCACCATGATCGCCGAGATGGCGCCCCGCCGCTGGGCGGCCGAGGGCAGCCCAGCCGACTGCGTGCTGGCGGCCCTGGCCGACATCATGGTGGGATCGCCCCCCGATCTGGTGCTGTCGGGGGTGAACCGCGGCAACAACGCCGGCGAGAACGTGATGTATTCCGGCACCATCGGCGGCGCGATGGAGGCGGCGCTGCAGGGCCTGCCGGCGATCGCGCTGTCGCAGTACCTGGGGCCCGAGACGGCGCGGCTGGACGACCCGTTCCAATGCGCGCGCAGCCATGGCGCGCGGGTGGTCCGCGCCCTGCTGGACCGCGCCGACTGGACGGCCGAGGACGATTTCCGCCTGTTCTACAACGTCAACTTTCCCCCCTGCGGGGCCGCCGGCGTGCGCGGCACGCGCGTCGCGCCCCAGGGCCGCCGGCGCGGCGTGCGGTTCGGGGTGCAGCCCCATGTCGCCCCGAACGGCCGGCGGTTCCTGTGGATCACCGGCGGCCCGCAGCATGCCCCGGCGACGCCCGGCAGCGATGTCGAGGCGCTGGGCGCGCATTACATCTCGGTCACGCCGATGCGGCCCGACATCACCTGCCGGGTCGAGACCGGCCGTCTGGCCGCCGTTCTGGACGAGGGATGATGGCCGCCGAGGACAGCCCCGACCCCGCGGCAGGCGACGGCCCGCGCCCCGCACCGGCCGAACGGCAGATGCGCCTGCTGCTGGCGCTGCGCTCGCGCGGGGTGACGGACCCCCGGGTCCTGGCCGCGATGGAGCGGATCGACCGCGGCGCCTTTGTGCGCGGCCATTTCGAGGACCGGGCCTATGACGACACGCCGCTGCCCATCGCCTGCGGCCAGACCATCAGCCAGCCCAGCGTCGTGGGGCTGATGACCCAGGCGCTGAACCCCGGCCCCCGCGACACCGTGCTGGAGATCGGGACCGGCAGCGGATACCAGGCGGCGGTCCTGTCGGTGCTGTGCCGGCGGGTGCTGACGGTGGACCGCCACCGCCGCCTGGTCGCCGAGGCCGAGGCGATCTTTCGCGAGCTGGGCCTGACCAACATCACCGCGCGGGTGGCCGACGGCTCGCGCGGGCTGCCCGAGCAGGCGCCCTTTGATCGCATCATGGTGACCGCCGCGGCCGAGGACCCGCCGGGGCCGCTGTTGTCGCAACTGAAGATCGGGGGTATCATGGTGGTGCCGGTCGGGCAGTCGGACGCGGTGCAGACCCTGATCCGCGTGACGCGGACGGGGACGGGCTATGCCTACGACGAGCTGCGGCAGGTGCGGTTCGTGCCGCTGATCGAGGGGTTGGGACAGACATGACCCCCGAAGACGAACGATGAGGACGGGCAGATGGTCACACGATTTTCGCCGCGCGCAGGGTCCTGCGCGCTGATCCTGGCGCTGTCGGGCTGCGTGCAGCCCATCGCCGGCGCGCCGGGATCGGCCCCCGCGCCGCCGGGCGGCGTGGTGCAGGGGCCTGCGGCCTCGACGCCGCTGGCCATGTCGCGCATGCGGATGCCGCAGGTCGCGATGCCGCAAGTGGCCATGCCCCAGGTCGCCATGCCGCAGGTCGGGTCGCCCCAGGCGGCCGCGGTTCCCGCGGGAACCCCGCAGACGGGCGCGGCGCAGGGGCCCGGCTCTCGGATGACGATGCCGCGGTTCACCCTGCCGTGGGGACGACCCGCGCCCGCGGCAGGCACGGCGGCGCAGGTCAACGACCCGTTTGCCGGGCAGGGTGTGCGACAGCCGACAATTCCCCCCGCCGGAACGCGCGTCGCCGCCGCGCCCGCCTCGCAGGCCCCCGCGCAGGGCGCCGCCCAGGCGCCGGTGCAGGTCGCCGCGCGGTCCCACACGGTCGCCGCGGGCGAGACGGCGTGGTCGATCTCTCGCAAGTACGGGCTGTCGGTCGATGCGCTGGCCAAGGCCAACGCGCTGCCCGCCAGCATGGCCGTGCGGCTGGGGCAGCGCCTGACGATCCCCCCCGCCGCGGGAGCCACGACCGTGGCCGTCGTGACGGCACCGGGCAGCGGCTCGCCCACGCCGCAGCCGCCGTCCGCAGCCAAGCCGCTGCCGGCCGAGCGCACGGCCCCGGCCTCGGCCCCGCCCCCCAAGGCGGCCGCCCCCGACCTGGGGAAAAGCCGCACCGCCGCGTCGGGCAGCGGCCGGTTCGGCATGCCGGTGAACGGCGCGATCGTGCGCCCCTACAAGAAGGGCACGAACGAGGGGATCGACATTTCCGCCGCACCCGGCACGCCGGTCAAGGCGGCGTCGTCCGGCACCGTGGCCGCCGTGACCCGCGACACCGACGGCGTGCCCATCGTCGTCGTGCGCCACGACGGCGGGCTGATGACGGTCTATGCGGGCATCGAGGGCCTGACGGTCGCCAAGGGCGACAGCGTCAAGGCCGGACAGTCCATCGGCACCGCCCGCAGCGAAGGCGTCGTGCATTTCGAGGTTCGCAAGGGCTTCGACAGCGTGGACCCCGAGGGGTATCTGTAAGGCACGGTCATCGGGGCGCCCCAGGGTTGGGCGCTGGTATTTCGACAGCGTGGACTCCGAGGAGTATCTGCAAGGCACGGCCATCGCCTGCCGTGGCGTGCCTTCCCGCACGGCCGCGACGGTCGGTTCGCTTCCGTTCAGGGTTCGCAAGCGTTCTACAGCAGGCCCCCAGTTCTCTGTACGCGACCGAAACCCGCCTGCTGCGGCCTGCCCTTCTGAGAAGGACCGCCGCGCCTTGGCCCCTCTCCGCAGGGCGCTCCTGGCGGCCCGGGGCAATCCCGCGCGCCGAGGTCCGGGTGCCGCAGGGCGTGGGCAACGACCCGGGGCAGGCTTGCCCGCAGCCGCCCCGCAAGGGGATGGACCGGCCTGATCCAGTCGCGCAGGGCCGGCAAGGACCCACGCGCGCCACGATTGCAGGCGTTCCCCCGCAGCGGTCAGCCCTGGCCGGGCCTGACAATCTCGGTGCTGTCAAAGACCTCGGCCACGGCGCGCGCCACCTCGGCGCGGATCAGGCGGTGCAGCGGCCCGTGGACCAGCCGGTCGATCTCGCCCTCGATTTCCTGGCGGATCGCCGCGCGGACCAGGCCGCGCAGGCTGGCGGGTGCCGGCGGCGCGTCGGCCAGCAGCGTGGACGCCGGCGCAGGGGGTTCGGGCAGGGCCGCGGGCTCGACAGCGATTGTGGGCGCACGCGGCTCGGCACTGTGAAAGGTGTCGGCTTCGCCGTGCGGCAGCGCCGCAGCCCAGCCGCCTGACGGCTCGGCCGTCCACAGGGCAGGCGCACCGGCGACAACAAGCGATGGGGCCTGGGACGGGACAGGCGCTGCAAGGGCCGCGTGCTCGGGGGCAACGGGATGCGTGAATGCGCGATGAGGGTGCGGCGTGCCAGGCAGCGCCGCGGCGGGATTGTGTAGGGCCTCCTCTGCGGGCAGGTCGGCGTGCACGTCCCCGACAGCCGCCGCACCCGCGACGGTCCCGTCATCGAGGCCTATGTCCCGCGAGGGGGACGGCTCGCCCGCGCAGGTCGCGCCGATCCAGCCGCCTGGCGCGGCCGGTGCCTCGTTCGCCTCCAGGACGGACCGCAGCCGCAGCCGCCCCTCGGGGCGCCGGAACGTGCCTGCGGGCGGGATCAGGGCATCGGGGTGCAGGCGCAGCGGGGCGCTGTCATTCACCGCCCCGCGGTCCGGGGTGGGATGGGATGCGCCGAACAGCGACGCCGCGTCGCCATGGGGTGCAGGCGGTTGCGCGCTGGTGGGGTCGGCCTGCAACGGAACGGCGCGGGACGCTGGGCCCGGCTGTGCCGCGGCCGGCAACCCGGTGCCGCCCGGGTCGCGGAGCATCGTCGGCGCGGTCCAAGGCGCCGCCGCCTCCGGGGATGGCCCCGCCAGGGCCATGTCCCCGTCCTCGCGCGCGATCAGTCGGCGGATCGAGGCGAGAACGTCGCCCAGGTCGTCGGGGGACATTCCCGGCCGCGCCGGGGTGGCCAGCGTCCCGGGCAGGTGGCGGGCGGGCATCTCGGTCATCGCGCGCGCCCCTGACAAGCGGCGCACCCGCCGGTTTCCTGGCCGGGTTCAGTCCTTGCCGATCGCGCGAAGGACGCGGTCCAGGTTCTTGCCCTGGCGGCTGGTATAGGGCGCGTCGCGCACTGCGGTGTAGTAGGCCGATGGGTCATAGGTGGGGATCCCCAGCTTCAGGTCTTGTGCCGTCAAGACCCCCATAGCAGCCAACAGTTGATAATGTGCTAATTGCAGGTTGGCCTGCGCGGTGATCGCGTCGGCCCGCGCCTGCAGCAGGTCCTGTTCTGCGTCCAGCACGTCCAGCGTGGTGCGCGCGCCCAGCGTCGCCTCCTCGCGCACGCCCTCATAGGCCTGCTGGGCGGCCGAGATCTGCTCGTCGATGGCCGCGATCTGCGCGCGTGCCACGTCGATGTTGGCCCAGGCGATCCCCACCGACTGGCTGACCTGGCGGGCCGAGTTCAGCAGCGTCGCCCGTGCGGCATCGCGGTTGGCCATCGCCCGGCGGTGCACGGCGGGCAGGCGGCCGCCGGAATACAGCGTCTGCTGCATCTGGATCGAGGCCGACAGCGTCCCCGAGTTGTTCGCCTCGGTCCCGCCGGGCAGGCCGAAGGCGTTGCGGGTCGTCTGCGGCTGGCGGGTCGCCGACAGGCCGACGCTGCCGGTCACGGTCGGGCTGCGTTCGGCCGCGGCGGCGGCCACCTGCAGTTCGGCGGCGGCGGCGGTGCGCTGGGCCTGGCGGACGACAGGGTGCGTCTGGCGGGCCGCCGCCTGCGCGGCCTCGACCGAGGCGGGGCGCGCGGGCAGGGGCGGCGGCGGCGCAAGGTCGCGCGGCGCGCGGCCGACCGCCGTGCGATAGTTCTCGCGCGCGATCTCGAGCGCGCCCTGCGCCGAGGCCAGCCCGGCGCGGGTCGCGGCCAGCTGCGCCTCGGCCAGGGCCACGTCGGTCGAGGTGATCTCGCCCACGTCAAAGCGGTCCTGCGCGGCCTGGCGTTCCTCGCCCAGCAGGTTGACCGAGTTTTCCTGCAGCGCCACCTGCTGCTCGGCCGAGCGCACGTCCAGATAGGCCTGGATGGCGGTCAGCAGCACGTCCTGTTCGACGGCGATCAGCGATTCGCGGGTGGCCAGCACGTTTTCCTTGGCGATGTCGATCGCCAGCTGGTTGCGGCCCCAGTCGAACAGCGTCATCTGCGCCACCAGCCGCAGCGACGTCTGCACCGCCTCGGTCCCGTCGGTGCGCTGGAACTCATGCGAGGCCGCCCATTCCACGATCGGGCGCAGCGCCGCCATGGAGACGGCCACGTCCTCGTCCGCGGCGCGCAGCAGGGCGCGGTTCTGGTCGAGCAGGGCGGAATGGCGATAGGCGGCGACCATCGTGTCGGCCAGCGTCTCGGCATGGGCGGGCAGGGCGGCCAGCATGACGGCGCAGGCCAGAAGCCCCCGGCGCAGCGCGCTCACAACGTGAACCCGCGCGGATGGGCAAAGCCCGGCAGAACGGGCGCATGGGCGTGAAAGGCAAAGCGCCACATCAGCCGCCCGTCCAGGCGGGTGCCCAGCCGCACGACGCCCAGCGCGCCCTCGACCCACAGGGCGATGATGCGGCCGCCGTCGGCCAGCTGGTCGGCGATGGTGTCGGGCAGCTGCTCGATCCCCGCGCCGATCAGGATGGCGTCATAGGGCGCCTGCTCGGGCGCGCCGGCGACCAGCTTGCCGTGGACCACGGCCACGTTGTCGCTGCCGCAGGCGGCCAGGCGCGCCTGCGCCGCGGCGGCCATCTCGGCGTCCTGCTCGACGGCGACCACCGCCTGCGCCAACCGCCCCAGCACCGCGGCCGAATAGCCCAGGCCGCAGCCCACATCCAGGACCAGGTCGGTCGGCTGCACGTCCAGCGCGTCGATCATCTTGGCCAGGGTCCGCGGCTCCAACAGGACCCGGCCATGGCCGAGGTCCACGTTCTCGCCCGAATAGGCGATGTCGCGGCGGGCATCGGGGACGAACTCCTCTCGCGGGACCTCGAGCATGGCGGCGATCACGGGATACTTGGTGACGTCGTTGGGGCGGACCTGGGTGTCCACCATCATCGTGCGGCGCTGCTGGAAATCGATCATCGAGGGTGAACCTGGTTGAGGCATCTGGGCCGTTCTTCGCACGGTTTTTCGCCGCGGGCAACGTTGCGCTGGACCGCCGCAGGGCGCGGCGGGGCGGCGGTTCGCGCAACCGTGATAGGCCCGCACGGCTGCCGGGACGGTTCCCTTTGCCGAAACGGCGGGGCAGGATGGGCCGGGCCGCGCCGCGCCATCGTCCCTGCCATTCCCTCAGCCCCAAGGTCCGCATGACCCAACGCCACACCGCCCGCATCGCCATCGTCACCGTGTCCGACCGCGCAAGCCGCGGCGAGTACGAGGACAAGGGCGGCCCCGCCGCCGAGGCGTGGCTGCGCGCCACCCTGACCTCTCCGGCCGAGATCGCCCGCCGGATCGTGCCCGACGGGCGCGAGGGGGTGGCCGCGACCCTGCGGCAACTGGCCGACGGCGACGGCGCCGACCTGATCCTGATCACCGGCGGCACCGGCCCCGCGCCCCGCGACGAAACCCCCGAGGCGCTGGCCGACGTGATCGAAAAGGAGCTGCCCGGCTTTGGCGAGGCGATGCGCCGCGCCTCGCTGGACGAGGGCGTGCCGACCGCGATCCTGTCGCGCCAGACCGCCGGCATCCGCGACGCCTGCCTGATGATCACCCTGCCGGGCAAGCCCGCGGCCATCGCCACCTGCCTGGACGCGGTGTTTGCCGCCGTACCCTATTGCCTGGACCTGATCGGCGCCGCGCGGATCGAGACGGACCCCGCGCGGATCGTGGCGTTCCGGCCCAAGGGCTGAGCGGGCAGGCCGCATCCGCCGCCGTCGCGCCGCCCCCCACCCCCCGGACCGGCACAAGGCTGCCCTGCGATCAGGGCGGCACGACTGCGCGCGGGCGGCAAGCGCCGCGCTGCCGGGGACGCCTAGACCGGCACCGCGGTCGTCTGCATCACCGTCCTCAGCGAGAACGACGAATGCATCTGCGCCACGCCCGGCAGCCGCGACAGGTGCTGGCGGTGGATGCGGGCAAAGTCGTCGGTGTCCTCGGCCAGGACCTTGACCAGGTAATCGGCCGTCCCCGCCATCAGGTGGCATTCCAGCACGTCGGGGATCGCGCGGACGGCTTTTTCGAACGCGTCCAGCAGCTCGTCGGCCTGTCCCGACAGCGTGATCTCGACAAAGACGGTGGTCGTGCGGCCCAGGCTGCGGGGGTTCAGCAGGGCGACATAGCCGGCGATGAAGCCCGCCTCCTCCAGCCGCTGCACGCGGCGGTGGCAGGCGCTGGCCGACAGGTTCACCCGTGCGGCAAGGTCCGCGTTGCTGATCCGCCCGTCCTTTTGCAGCACCGACAGGATGCGGCGGTCGGTTGCGTCCAGATGCTCCATCCTCGCAGATCCTTCGACGGGCGCGGCCAGCGCCGCGAGACCCTGCGATGCTAGACCCACAAGCCGGGCAAGATAAGCAGAAACTTGCGTCCGCCCCGTGACAGCATCCACCATCCCCAACGACAGGAGCGTGCCGTGCAGATCGGTTGTCCCACAGAGATCAAGCCGCAGGAATTCCGCGTGGGCCTTGCCCCCGATGCCGCGCGCGAACTGGTCGGCAGGGGCCATGGCGTGCTGGTCCAGTCCGGGGCGGGGCTGGGGTCGGGATTCGCCGACGACGCCTATGCCGCGGCAGGGGCGCGGATCGTGCCGGATGCGGACGGGGTGTTCGCGCAGGCGGACATGATCGTCAAGGTCAAGGAACCCCAGGCAGCCGAGCGTGCGATGCTGCGCAAGGGGCAGGTGCTGTTCACCTATCTGCACCTTGCCCCCGATCCCGACCAGACGCGCGAGTTGCTGGCCTCGGGCGCGACCGCCATCGCCTATGAGACGGTGACGGACGCGCGCGGCGGGCTGCCGCTGCTGGCGCCGATGTCCGAGGTCGCGGGACGGCTGGCCCCGCAGGTGGGCGCATGGACCCTGCAAAAGGCCAACGGCGGGCGCGGCGTGCTGCTGGGCGGCGTGCCGGGCGTGCGGCCCGCGCGCGTGGTCATCATCGGCGGTGGCGTGGTGGGCACGGCGGCGGCCCGCGTCGCGGTCGGCATGGGGGCGAACGTCACCGTGCTGGACCGCAACGTGGCGCGGCTGAGCTATCTCGACGACATCTTCATGGGCAAGCTGACGACCCAGTATTCCAGCGCGGGCGCCATCGCCGACCTGCTGCCCACCGCCGACATGGTGATCGGGGCGGTGCTGATCCCGGGTGCGGCCGCGCCCCGGCTGGTGTCGCGCGCGCAGCTTTCGACGATGCTGCCGGGCGCGGCGCTGGTCGATGTGGCGATCGACCAGGGCGGCTGCTTCGAAACCTCGCGCCCGACCACCCACCAGGACCCCATCTACGAGGTGGACGGCGTCATGCACTATTGCGTGGCCAACATGCCCGGCGCGGTGGCGCGGACCGCGACGCAGGCGCTGGGGAACGCCACGCTGCCCTTCGTGCTGGCGCTGGCGGGCGGCTGGCGCGAGGCGATGGCCACGGACCCGCATCTGCGTGCGGGGCTGGCGGTCCACGCGGGCACGCTGACCTCGCCCCCGGTGGGCGAGGCGCTGGGGATTGCGGCCGTCAGGCCCGAGGACGTGCTGGCGTGACCTGCGGTTCACGCCCCTGACCGGCAGGACCACCGCAAAGGCGATGATGAGGAAGGGGATGACCGCCGTCAGAACGCTGCCCTAGGCAAGGACCGGGGCATCGCGCGCGGCCTGAACGGCGGGATGGTCGTCGCCGTTCATCGGCCGGCAAGGGGTGGACACATCGGTGCCGCCGGTCGCTGGTTCCGGCGCCGGCTGCATCAGGTCGTTCCCCATCGAGTGACGATCGCCGTGGAGGCCGCGCCGACAATGAGGCCCACGGCCGTGTCCATGACATTGCCCTTGGCGATGAAATCGCGAAACTCTCCGATCATGTCTCCTGCCCTCCTCTGCCGCGCCGGTTCGGTCCGGCCCGTTGGAGGGCGACAGTTTTTCCGCCCTTGCGGCAGCCGAAGGAAAGCCCATGCCCGCCGATCTGTCCTCGTTCCCGATCACCCGCCGCTGGCCCCCGCAGCGCCCGGACGTGATCCAGCTTTACAGCCTGCCCACGCCGAACGGGGTCAAGGCGTCGATCATGCTCGAGGAATGCGGCCTCGACTATGACGTCCACCGCATCAGCATCGGCGACCCCGAGGATCAGATGACGCCCGAGTTCCTGTCGCTGAACCCCAACCACAAGATCCCCGCGATCATCGACCCGAACGGGCCGGACGGGCAGCCGATGGGGCTGTGGGAATCCGGCGCGATCCTGATCTATCTGGCCGACAAGACCGGCCGCTTCCTGCCGCCCGACGGGGCCGCGCGCTATCGCACGATCCAGTGGCTGATGTTCCAGATGGGCGGCGTCGGGCCGATGTTCGGCCAGATCGGCTTTTTTCACCGCTACAAGGGCCGCGAGATCGAGGACAAGCGCCCGCTGACCCGTTACGTCAACGAGGCGAGGCGCCTGCTGGGCGTGATCGACCGCCAGCTGGACGGGCAGGACTGGATCGCGGGCGAGTATTCCATCGCCGACATCGCCATCGGACCCTGGGTGCGCAACCTGCGGACCGGGTACGAGGCCCACGACATGGTGGGCCTGGACGATTTCCGCAACATCGCCCGATGGCTCGATGCCTTCATGGCGCGGCCCGCGGTCGCACGGGGGCTGACGATCCCGGCCGCGCCCGACGCCTAGGCCCGGCCGCGGATCAGGTCGGCGGCGCGTTCGGCGATCATGATCGTGGGCGCATTGGTGTTGCCGCCGATCAGCCGCGGCATCACCGAGGCGTCCACCACCCGCAGCCCGCCCACCCCGCGCACCCGCAGCTGCGGGTCGGTGACGGCCAGATCGTCCTGTCCCATCCGGCAGGTGCCGACCGGGTGATAGATCGTGTCCGCCCGCGCCCGGATGTCGGCCAGGATGGCCGCGTCGCTGCCGTCATGGGGCCACAGGGGCCTGCCCCGCCACGGGTCCAGCGGCGGCTGGGCCAGGATGTCCGCCAGCACCCGCACCGCCCGGACCATCGCCGCGGCATCGCGCGGATCGGACAGGAAACCGGGGTCGATCAGCGGCGCGCGTGCAGGGTCCACCGAGGCCAGCCGCACCGTCCCCCGGCTGTCCGGCCGCAGCAGGCAGACATGGGCCGACCAGCCATCCGCCAGATGCATCCGGCGCATGTGCCGATCGACGATGCCGATGACGAAATGGATTTGCAGGTCGGGGACGGTCAGGTCCGGGCGGGACCTCAGGAAGGCCGCGCCCTCGGCATAGGGGGTGGACCACAGCCCGCCCCGGTCCCGCCGCCAGCCGCGCCCGGCCAGCGCCAGCCGCAGCAGCGCCCGCGGGTTCAGCCCGATCACGTCGCGGCGCGGCGACCGGAAGCCCAGCACATGGTCCAGGTGGTCCTGCAGGTTGGCCCCCACGCCCGGCAGGTCGCACCGGACCGCGATGCCGTGGGCGCGCAGGTGATCGGCCGGGCCGATCCCCGACAGCATCAGCAGATGCGGCGAGCCGAAGGCGCCTGCCGACAGGATGACCTCGCGCGTGGCCTCGATCCGGCGGCCGCACCGGGTGACGACCGCGGCGGCGCGGCCGTCTTCCACGATGATCCGGTCCACCGGGGTGCGCGTCAGCACGGTCAGGTTCGGACGGTGGCGGACCGGGAACAGATAGGCCGCCGCGGCCGAGCAACGTTCGCCCCGGCGCGGGCCGGAATGAAACTGCGTGACCTGATACAGGCCCGCGCCCTCCTGCACGGGTCCGTTGATGTCGTCGTTGCGGGGGTGGCCCGCGGCCGCGCAGGCCTCGACGAAGGCCAGCGAGATCGCGGCGGGCGCGCGCTGGTCGGACACGTGCAACGGCCCGTCCGCGCCATGCAGGGCACTGGCCCCGCGCCCGTTCGATTCGGCCCGCAGGAAATACGGCAGGACCGAATGCCAGTCCCAGCCCTCGGCCCCCAGATCCGCCCATTCGTCATAGTCGCGGGGCACCCCCCGCACATACAGCATGGCATTGATCGCCGATGACCCGCCCAGGCACCGCCCGCGCGGCTGGAACCCGCGCCGACCGCCCAGGCCCGGCTGCGGGGTCGTGTGGAACGCCCAGTTGTTGATCCGCGGCAGTCCCGACACCATCCCCGCCGTCCCGCCGGGGATGCGGACCAGCGGGCCGTCGCCGCCGCCGCCCGCCTCGATCAGGCAGACGGAGGTGCCCGCGTCCTCGGACAGTCGGGCGGCCAGGACGCAGCCGGCCGAGCCGCCGCCGACGATGACATGATCGAACCTCATGCCCGGCAGGCTAGCACCGCGCCGTCACGACGCCAGCCTGACGTCAGGTCCGCAGGGTGCCGCCCGTGGCCTTGGCGACCTTGTCCACGATCTTCGCGGCGACCGCCTCGATGTCCTTGTCGGTCAGGGTCTTGTCGCGCGGTTGCAGGCGCGCGGTGATCGCCACCGATTTCTTGCCCGGTCCCATCTGCGCCTGCGCCTTCTCGCCCGTGAACTGGTCGAAGACGCGGACGCTTTCGATCAACGCCTTGTCGGCCCCCTGCGCCGCGTTGACGATCGCCAGCGCCTCGACCCGCTCGTCCACCACGAAGGCAAAGTCGCGGTCCACCGCCTGCAGGTCGCTGATCGCCAGCGCCGGGCGGGTGGGCGTCCGGACCTTGGGCAGCGGCACCTTGGCCAGATGTACGGTGAAGGCCACCGCCGGCCCCTTGACGTCCAGCGCCCGCAGGACGCGCGGATGCACCTCGCCGAAGGTGGCCAGCCGGTTCGGGCCCAGCGCGATGTTGCCTGCGCGCCCCGGATGCCACCAGCCGTCCAGCTTGCGGTCGATCTGGGCGCGGGCGGGGGCGCCCGCGGCCGACAGGATCGCCTCGGCGTCCGCGCGGGCGTCAAAGATGTCCACGGTGCGGCGAGAGCCATGCGGATCGCGCGCGGCAAAGGCCCCGACCAGCAGGCCGGACAGTTGCACCGCCTGTTCGCCCGGCTCGCCGCCGGCAAAGACCGGGCCCACCTCGAACAGCGCCAGATCGGCAAAGCCGCGCGCCTGGTTGCGGGCCGCCGCCGCCAGCAGGCCGGGCAGCAGGTCGGGGCGCAGATGGGTCATCTCGGACGAGATCGGGTTCTCGATCCGCACCGCGTCCGAGCCGCCGCCGAACAGCGCGGCCGAGGACTGGTCGATGAAGCTGTAGGTCACGCACTCGTTGTAGCCCAGGGCGGCCGCCGTCCGCCGCGCGGCGGATTCGCGGCGCTGCAGGGGGGTCAGGACCGGCTGCGGCACGCCCGCGCGCGGGCGCGGCAGGGGCTGGCCCTGCAGGCGCGACAGGCTGGCGATGCGGGCGATTTCCTCGACCAGATCGGCCTCGCCCTGCACGTCGGGGCGCCAGCTGGGCACATGGGCCATGTCGTCCTCCAGCCGGAACCCCAGCGCCTGAAGCGTGGCGCGCTGCTGCGCCTCGGGGATGTCCATGCCCACAAGGCTGGCCGTCCGCGCGGGGTCCAGCCGATAGGCGCGCCCGGTGTCCGGCACGGCGCCCGCCTCGACCACGCGGCTGGCCTCGCCCCCGCACAGGTCCAGGATCATCCGGGTGGCAAGCTCCAGCCCCGGCCGGGTGAAGGCCGGGTCCACGCCGCGCTCGAACCGATAGCGCGCATCGCTGCTGATCCGCAGCGCGCGGCCCGTGGCGGCGATGCCGATGGGCTGCCACCAGGCGCTTTCCAGGAACACGTCGGTCGTCTCGGCGGTGACGCCTGACGCCTCGCCCCCCATGATCCCGGCAAGGCTTTCGGGGCCGCGGGCGTCGGCGATCACCAGGTCGCCGGGCCGCAGGTCATACGCCTTGCCGTCCAGCGCCAGCAGGGTTTCGCCGGGTTGCGCGCCGCGCACGACCAGATCGCCCGACACCTTGCCCGCATCGAACACATGCAGCGGACGGTTCAGGTCAAAGGTGAACAGGTTGGTGATGTCCACCAGGGCCGAGATCGGCCGCAGCCCGATCGCCCGCAGCCGCCGTTGCAGCCAGTCGGGGCTGGGGCCGTTCGTCACCCCCCGGATCAGCCGGCCGGTGAAATGCGGGGCCCGCGCCGCCGCCTGCGCCGCGATGGTCACGCCGATGGGGCTGTCGAACCCGCCGGGCACCGGGGCCACGATCAGCGGCTTCAGCACCCCCAAGCCCCGCGCCGCCAGATCGCGCGCGATGCCGCGCACGCCCAGCGCATCGGGGCGATTTGGTGTGATCTTGATCTCGATCACCGGGTCGATCCTGTCGGGCGCATTGTCCGCCAGCCAGTCCACAAAGCGCTGCCCGACCGTCCCCGAGGGCAGCTCGATGATGCCGTCATGCTCCTCGGACAGCTCCAGCTCGCGCTCGGACGCCATCATGCCGTGCGATTCGACGCCGCGGATCTTGCCCACGCCCAGGGTCGTGTCGATGCCGGGGACGTAGTCGCCGGGCTTGGCCAGAACGACCGTGATCCCCGCCCGCGCGTTGGGCGCCCCGCAGACGATCTGCTTTTCGCCCTGGTCGGTCAGCACGCGGCAGACCCGCAGCCGGTCGGCATCGGGGTGCTGCTCGGCGTGTTCGATCCGCGCCAGGGTGAAGGGCGCCAGCTTCGCCGCGGGGTCGGCGACCTCCTCGACCTCGAGGCCCAGGTCGGTCAGCGCCTCGGTGATCTCGGCCAGCGTCGCCGTGGTGTCGAGATGGTCACGAAGCCAGGAAAGGGTGAATTTCATCGCAGCGCCTCGGGTTCCGGGTGCCCCGGGCCCTGGGGGCGGGGCGGCTGTCGCCTTGAACCGTCCCGCGCGCGCGGGGTCAAGCCTGCGCGGCCCGCAACGGGGCCGCGCAGTGGAATCGCGTCAGCGCGGGGCGTCCGGCACGTGATGGCCGCCCTGCGCCAGGTATTCGTTTGTCAGCTTGATGATGACCGGCGACAGCAGCAGCAGCGAGATCAGGTTCGGGATCGCCATCATCGCGTTCAGCGTGTCCGCGATCAGCCAGGCGAAATCCAGCGACACCACCGTGCCCAGGAACACCGCCGCCACCCACAAGAGGCGGAACGGCGTCTCGACCACCGAGCCGGCCAGGAACTCCCAGCATTTCTCGGCGTAGAAGGCCCAGCCGAGGATGGTGGTGAAGGCAAAGACCGCCAGCAGGATCGCCAGGATCTCCTCGCCCACGCCCGGCATCGCCTGCTCGAACGCCGAGGCCGACAGCACCGCGCCGGTCGCGCCCGAGGTCCAGACGCCCGTCACCATGATCGCCAGCGCGGTCATCGTGCAGATGACGATGGTGTCGATGAAGGTGCCCATCATCCCGATCATCCCGGAATAGACCGGGTCGCGGGTGGCCCCCGCCGCCTGGGCGATCCCCGCGGTGCCCAGGCCCGCCTCGTTCGAGAAGATGCCGCGGGCGACGCCGCGCTGGATGCCGGCCAGCACGCTGGCCCCGATGAACCCGCCGGTCGCCGCCGTGGGGGTAAAGGCCGAGGTGATGATGGTCATGAAGGCCGCGGGCACCGCCTGGATGTTGACCGCCAGCACCACCAGCACCGCCAGGATATAGCCGACCGCCATCGCCGGGACGAGCCGTTCGGCCACCGCGCCGATGCGGCGGATGCCGCCCAGAACGACCGCCGCGGTCAGCACCGTCAGCACCACGCCGGTGATCCAGCTGGGCAGGCCGAAGGCGTTGCCCATCGCCTCGGCGATGCTGTTGGACTGCACCATGTTGCCGATGCCAAAGCCCGCCAGCCCGCCGAACAGCGCGAACGCCGTGCCGAGCCAGCCCCAGCGCCGCCCGAGGCCGTTCTTGATCGCATACATCGGGCCGCCCGCGTGTTCGCCCTGGTCGTCAAGCTGGCGGTATTGCACGGCGACCACGACCTCGGCGTATTTCGTGGCCATGCCGACGAATGCCGTCATCCACATCCAGAACACCGCGCCGGGGCCACCCAGCGCGATGGCGGTGGCGACGCCGGCGATGTTGCCGGTGCCCACGGTCGCCGACAGCGCCGTCATCAGCGCGGCATAGGGCGAGATCTCGCCGTCCGCCTCGCTGTCGGGCCGGCGGCTTTGCCAGACCATGCGGAAGCCGTAGCCGATCTTGCGCAGCGGCATGAAGCGCAGCCGGATCTGCAGGTAAAGCCCGGTGCCGAGGATCAGCACGATCATCGGCACGCCCCAGACGATGCCGTTGAGCCATGTGAAAAAGTCGTGGATGCCGCCCATCCTGTCCCCCCTCTGCGTGATTGGCGGGCAGGTTGCCTTGGCAACGGTCACGATGTCGAGAGGGAAGGGCGATCTGCCATGCCGACGCGACGGATCGCCAGCGGGCGGGGGTGGGCAGGGTGTCAGGAGAGGGTCGGTCCCGCGTCTGTGGGGCGCGGAACGTGGCGGGATTCTCGTTCCTGCGGGCCTCCACTCGCAGCCGACAGGTCTCGGGATGCGGCTAGCTCTGCGCGATCCGCGCGAGGGTGAAGGAGGAAAGCCCCGCGGCAAGATCGACGACCTCCTCAATCTCGAGCCCGAGGTCGGTCAGCGCGTCGGTGATCTCGGTCAGGGTCGCCGTGGTGTCGAGATGGCGACGGAGCCAGGAGAGGGTGAGTTTCATGTGGCAGTGTCCGTAGAGTCATGGACCAGTCAGCAGAGCAATAACTGGGCGGGCAGTCGTGATCGCCAGAGTCGTCGCTCCATATACCTTGAGCAGCCAGTCTGAAATTTCCCATAGTTCTTTGGCAGACCGCAGCTTCGCATATACGTCCTTTATCACAGTTTCTGTCTTATTCAGCACCGCCTCTGCGTCAGGATTATTCTTAAGATCAGGAAAGTTTCGCTCTAGCGCCATGTAGGCCGCAACGGTATCTTGCAAAGATTGAAGCGTATATCGATGACCAAAAAAGGGAAACATTGACAATCTAAATTCAAGTGACGCCAACCCAGTAAGTAGGGCCTCTCTTAAGAAATCTTGCTCTGAAAGTTGCCGCTCCTTCAGCCAAGACGAAAGCTGCGCAACCATGTCGATCAGCTCGATTCGTTCATCGTCTGAGATTCTTCGATATGAAAAAACCTGACGAAGTGGCGGGGATAGTCCTCGAAGGAGGGCGATATTTGTCTGTGATATCTGGTTCAGGCCAAAATTTACCCAAGGATGCGCGAATCCAGAATGACTAAACGCAAGTTGGATCTCGTCAATTGCCGCCAGCAGGTCGCTTTGGTGATCGTCATCTATCTGCACCAGTCGAACCAGAGATCGCAGCTCATCAATGCGCTCAATTATAGCAGTAAGTATCCGATAGAAATCAGGAGTCCAAGGCTCAACGTCGAAGTGTTGTCCTAGGAACTCTCCCCCGGGGAGATGTGTCTCGCCTTGCCGCAATCCATTTAAAAGTTGGACTATCTCCCGTGCAGGATCAGTAAGTTTGACTTCACTATCAGCCGATGCATGTACCTCAGCCATTTATCTGCTTAACCCCCCACTCACCGACGGCACATCCCCCGCCGCAAACCCGTAATGCCGCAGCCAGCGCAAATCGCTCTCGAAGAACGCGCGCAGATCGGGAATCCCGTATTTCAGCATGGCAATCCGGTCGATGCCCATGCCGAAGGCAAAGCCCTGCCACTCGGCGGGGTCGATCCCCCCGGCCTCCAGCACCTTGGGATGGACCATGCCCGACCCCAGGATTTCCAGCCAGCTTTCCCCCTGCCCGATCTTCAGCTGCCCGCCCGACCAGTCGCAGCGGATGTCCACCTCGGCGGACGGCTCGGTGAAGGGGAAATGCGAGGCGCGGAAGCGCAGTTCGACCTGATCGACCTCGAAGAAGGCGCGGCAGAATTCCTCCAGCGTCCATTTCAGGTTGGCCATGGAAATGTCCTTCCCGATCGCCAGCCCCTCGACCTGGTGGAACATGGGCGTGTGGGTCTGGTCCATGTCCATGCGATAGACGCGGCCCGGCGCGATCACGCGGATCGGCGCGCCCTGCGCCTGCATGGCGCGGATCTGGACGGGCGAGGTGTGGGTGCGCAGCACATGGGGCGGGCGGGTGTCGCCTGTCGCGCGGGCCATGAAGAACGTGTCGTGTTCCTGCCGCGCGGGGTGTTCGGGCGGGATGTTCAGCGCGTCGAAGTTGAACCAGTCGCTCTCGACCTGCGGCCCCTCGGCCACGGAAAACCCCATGTCGGCAAAGATCGCCGTCACCTCGTCCATGACCTGAGACACGGGGTGGATCGTCCCCTGCGGACGCGGGCGGCCGGGCAGGGTGACGTCCAGCCACTCGCCCGCCAGGCGCGCGTCCAGCGCCGCGTCCTCAAGCGCCAGCTTGCGGGCGCGCAGCGCGGCGTCGATCTCGTCCTTCAGGCGGTTGAGGGCGGCGCCGGTGGTCTGCCGCTCCTCGGGGGTCATGCGGCCCAGTTCGCGCATCATCAGCGCGATCTCGCCCTTTTTCCCCAGGGCGGCCAGGCGCACCTCCTCCAGCGCGGCGACGCCCTCGGCCTCGGCGACGCGGGCAAGCCAGGTGGAACGCAAGCGGTCGGGATCGGTCATGGGGGCCTCGCGGGAAAATGCGCGGCAGCCCTTAGCACGCGGGCGCTGGCCGTTCCAGCGCCGCGGCTGTTGCTGCGGCGGGCCGTGGGTGCATACAGTTGCCAAAACGGGGGGACGCATGACCGACAGCAACGCGCCGCGCACGTCGCGCATCACGGCCGAAGAGGCGCTGGCCTATCACCTGGAGCCGCGGCCGGGCAAGATCGACGTGGTGCCGTCCACCCCGATGGCCACCCAGCGCGACCTGAGCCTGGCCTATTCCCCCGGCGTCGCCGTCCCGGTCGAGGCGATCGCCGCGCGCCCGGAACTGGCCTATGACTATACCACCAAGGGCAACCTGGTCGCGGTGATCTCGAACGGGACGGCGATCCTCGGCCTCGGCAACCTCGGCGCGCTGGCCTCGAAGCCGGTGATGGAGGGCAAGGCGGTGCTGTTCAAGCGCTTTGCCGACGTGAACGCCATCGACATCGAGCTGGACACCGAGGACCCCGACGAGATCATCCAGGCCGTGCGCCTGATGGGGCCGACCTTCGGCGGCATCAACCTGGAAGACATCAAGGCGCCCGAATGCTTCATCATCGAAAGCCGGCTGAAGGAGCTGATGGACATCCCCGTCTTCCATGACGACCAGCACGGGACGGCGGTGATCTGCGCGGCGGGCCTGCTGAATGCGCTGGAACTGTCGGGCAAGCGGATCGAGGACTGCCGGATCGTGCTGAACGGCGCGGGGGCGGCGGGGATCGCCTGCCTTGAACTGCTGAAGGCGATGGGGGCGCGGCACGACAACTGCATCATGGCCGACACCAAGGGCGTGATCTGGAAGGGCCGGACCGAGGGCATGAACCAGTGGAAATCGGCCCATGCCGCCGACACCGACGCCCGCACGCTGGCCGACGCGATGCGCGGGGCCGACGTGTTCCTGGGCGTGTCGGCCAAGGGCGCGGTAACGCAGGCGATGGTGCAGTCGATGGCCCCGAACCCGGTCATCTTCGCCATGGCCAACCCCGACCCCGAGATCACCCCCGAGGAGGCGCACGAGGTCCGCCCCGACGCCATCGTCGCCACCGGGCGGTCGGATTATCCCAACCAGGTCAACAACGTGCTGGGCTTTCCCTATCTGTTCCGTGGCGCGCTGGACATCCACGCCCGCGCCATCAACGACGAGATGAAGATCGCCTGCGCCCGCGCGCTGGCGCAACTGGCGCGCGAGGACGTGCCCGACGAGGTCGCGGTGGCCTATGGGCGCAAGCTGACCTTCGGGCGCGACTATATCATCCCCACGCCCTTCGACCCCCGGCTGATCCACGTGGTGCCCCCGGCGGTCGCGCGCGCCGGCATGGATACGGGCGTGGCGCGCCGTCCGATCATCGACATGGACGCCTATGTCCAGTCGCTGAAGGCGCGGATGGACCCGACCGCCACGATCATGCAGGGCCTTCATGCCCGGGCACGGGCTGCGCAGGCGCGCATGATCTTTGCCGAGGGCGACGACCCGCGCATCCTGCGCGCCGCCGTCGCCTGGCAGCGCGGCGGCATGGGCCAGGCGCTGGTGGTCGGGCGCGAGGCGGACGTGGCCGAAAAGCTGACCCTTGCGGGCCTGGGGGACGCGGTGCGGGAACTGGCCGTGGTCAACTCGGGCAACACGGCGCATTTCGGGGACTATCACGATTTCCTGTATCGGCGGCTGCAACGTCAGGGCGTGGACCGCGAGGATGCGGCCAAGCTGGTCCGCCGCGACCGGCACGTCTTTGCCGCGCTGATGCTGGCGCATGGGCATGGCGACGGGCTGGTGACGGGGGCGACGCGCAAGGCGCCCCATGTGCTGGCCCAGATCGGGCAGGTTTTCGACGTGCGCCCGCAGGACGGCGCGGTCGGCATCACCGCGGTCCTGCACCGCGGGCGGATCGTGCTGATCGGCGACACGCTGGTCCACGAATGGCCCGAGGCCGAGGACCTGGCCCTGATCGCCACCCGCGGCGCCCATGTGGCCCGCGGCCTGGGGCTGGACCCGCGGGTGGCGTTCCTGTCGTTTTCCACCTTCGGCTATCCGGTCAGCGAGCGGGCGACCAAGATGGCCGATGCCGCCCGCGTGCTGGACCGGCGCGGCGCCGATTTCGAATACGAGGGCGAGATGACCGCGGACGTGGCCCTGAACCCCGACCAGGCGGCGAAATATCCCTTCAGCCGCCTGACCGGCCCCGCCAACGTGCTGGTGGTGCCGGCGCGCCATTCCGCCTCGATCAGCGTCAAGCTGATGCAGGAACTGGCCTGCGCCACGGTGATCGGCCCGATCCTGACCGGCGTGCCGAAGCCCATCCAGATCTGCGCCACCAACTCGACCGTCAGCGACATCCTGAACATGGCCGCGATTGCCGCGGGCCGGCTGGGACAGGCAAGGTGAGCTGGCCCGAGCTGCTGGCCGAGGCGCGGCAGGGCTCGGCCCTGCGCGCCTCGGCCGCCCACGGCGAACGGCACTGGCGCGCGGTGGCCGCGGTCGGCCTGCGGATCGCCCGGGCCGACGCGCGGGTGGCGGCCGACATCTGCGTGGCCTTTGCGGTGCTGCACGACTGCCGCCGGGTCAGCGAAACCCGCGATCCCCTGCACGGCGCGGCCGCGGCGCGCGTGGCGCGGGGCAGCACGGTGCTGCCTGCGCTGCTGGGACCGTCGCGCGCGGACCTGGTGGCCGAGGCGTGCCGGCATCACAACGGCGGCGCGCCCCGGCCGGACCAGCCGCTTGTCGGCGCCTGCTTCGACGCTGATCGCTTTACCCTGGGCCGCGTCGGCATCGACCCGCAGCCGCGCTTTTTCTCGGTCATCCGAAAGCAACCCGACTTTGCGGCGATGCTGCGCTTTGCCGAACGGGTCAGCGACGCGCCGCCGGACTGGCCCGAGATCTTCGCCTCCCTCGGCTCAGCCTGAAAACAGCTCGCCCCGCGCGACCTGCCGCTGGCGCTCGCGAAAGCGGGCGCGGTCGGCGTCGGTGTAGTCGTCCGCGCACAGGTGACAGGCGACGCCCTCCTCGTACTCGGGCCGTGCCGTGTGGGCGGGCGCAAGCGGGCGGCGGCAGGCGTGGCACAGCAGATGCCCGCCGGGGGCAAGCCCGTGGGTCAGGCTGACGCGACGGTCGAAGACAAAGCAGGCGCCGTCCCACAGGCTGTCGCCCTCGGGCACGTCCTCAAGGTATTTCAGCACCCCGCCGTCCAGGTGGAACACCTCGGGCACGCCCTCGGCCAGCAGGAAGTTGGTCGATTTCTCGCAGCGGATGCCCCCGGTGCAGAACATCGCGATGCGCTGGCCGGCAAAGCGGCCGGCATTGGCGCGCCACCATGCGGGAAAGTCGCGAAAAGACCGCGTGCCCGGATCGACGGCGCCGCGGAACGTGCCGATCGCCACCTCGTAATCGTTGCGGGTGTCGATCACCGCCACGTCGGGCGCAGAGATCAGGGCGTTCCAGTCGGCGGGCGCGACCCGCGCGCCGGCACGTGCCGCCGGGTCTACGCCGGGCTGGCCCATCGTCACGATCTCGGCCTTGACGCGGACCTTCATGCGGCCAAAGGGCATGGCGTCCGCGCCGCTTTCCTTGCAGCGCAGCGCGGCGAACCCCGGCCGGCCGCGCAGATGCGCCAGCACCGCGGCGATCCCGTCGGGCGGTCCGGCGATGGTGCCGTTCACGCCCTCGGCCGCCAGGATCAGCGTGCCGCGCACGCCTGCCGCGGCGCAGGCGGCCAGCAGCGGCCCGCGCCGGGCGGCGGGGTCGGGCAGGGGGGCGAAATGGTACAGCGCGGCGACGGTCAGCATGGCGGGGCCATAGCGGCGGCGCGACATTGACGCAACCGCCTGACGTTCCTAGGGTCCGCCCATCACAGGGGGGAAAACCATGCGGGCCTTGATCGTCGTTGACCTGCAGGTCGATTTCTGTCCCGGCGGCGCGCTGGCCGTGCCCGGCGGGGATCAGATCGTGGACGCGGTCAACGACCTGATGCCCGATTTCGACGCCGTGGTGCTGACCCAGGACTGGCACCCCCACGACCATTCCAGCTTTGCCGACGCGCATCCCGGCCGCGACCCCTATGCGACCGTGCAGATGCCCTACGGCCCGCAGGTGCTGTGGCCGCGCCATTGCGTGATCGGCTCGCCCGGCGCGGCGTTCCATCCCGGGCTGGCGGTGGACGTGGCCGACCTGGTGGTCCGCAAGGGGTTCCGCCCGCAGATCGACAGCTACTCGGCCTTCCACGAGAACGACCGCACCACCCCCACCGGGCTGGCGGGATACCTGCGCGAGCGGGACCTGCGCGACCTGACATTCGTCGGCCTTGCCCATGATTTCTGCGTCGCGTGGTCGGCCATCGACGCGGCCCGGCTGGGGTTCCGCGCCACCGTCATCGAAAAGGCGACCCGCGCCATCGACCTCGACGGCTCGCGCGCGGCGGCGCAGGCGGCGATGCGCGCGGCCGGGGTGCATCTGGCATGATGATCCCGACCATCGACATCGCCACCCGCGTCTACAACCACAAGTGGAAGATCGACCCGATCGTCCGGTCGCTGATCGACACCGACTTCTACAAGCTGCTGATGTGCCAGTCGGTGCTGCGCAACCGGCCGGACGTGACCGTCACCTTCAGCCTGATCAACCGCACGAAATCCATCCGCCTGGCCGATCTGATCGACGAGGGCGAGCTGCGCGAGCAGCTGGACCATGTGCGCGATCTGTCTCTGAGCCGCGGCGAAAGCACCTGGCTGCGGGGCAACACCTTCTACGGCAAGCGCCAGATGTTCCGCCCCGACTTCATGGAGTTCCTCGAGGGGCTGCGCCTGCCGCCCTATCACCTGGAACGCCGCGACGGCCAGTACGAGCTGACCTTCGAGGGGCGCTGGCCCGAGGTCATGCTGTGGGAGATCCCCGCCCTCGCCGTCATCATGGAACTGCGGTCCCGCGCCGTGCTGAAGGATCTGGGCCGGTTCGAGCTTCAGGTCCTGTATGCCCGCGCCATGACCCGCATCTGGGAAAAGATCGAGGCGCTGCGCCCGCTGGGCCCGGACCTGAAGATCGCCGACTTCGGCACCCGCCGGCGCCATTCCTTCCTGTGGCAGGACTGGTGCGTCCAGGCCCTGATCGAGGGCTTGGGCGAGCGGTTCACCGGCACGTCGAACTGCCTGATCGCCATGCGCCGCGACATCGAGGCGATCGGCACCAACGCGCATGAGCTGCCGATGGTCTACGCCGCGCTGGCCGACAGCGACGAGGCGCTGCGCCAGGCCCCCTACAAGGTGCTGGCCGACTGGCACGAGGAACACGAGGGCAATCTGCGGATCATCCTGCCCGACACCTACGGCACGCCGGGGTTCCTGTCGGGGGCGCCCGACTGGCTGGCGGGCTGGACGGGCATCCGCGTGGACAGCGGCGATCCCGTCGCCATGACGGAATACGCGATCGACTGGTGGACATCGCGCGGCGAGGACCCGACGCAAAAGCGGGTCATCTTTTCGGACGGGCTGGACGTGGCCCAGATCGCCGCGCTGTTCCGGCGCTTTCACGGCCGGGTCAAGGTCAGCTTCGGCTGGGGCACGCTGCTGACCAACGACTTTCGCGGGCTGGTGCCCGGCGACGGGCTGGCCCCGTTCTCGCTGGTGTGCAAGGCGGTCGCGGCGAACGGCAGGCCGACGGTCAAGCTGTCGGACAACCCCACCAAGGCGACCGGCCCCGCCAACCTGATCGCCCATTACAAGCGCGTCTTCGGCGTGGGCGACCAGCAGCAGTCCACGGTGATCGTCTGACCGCTGGCGCGCCAGGCGGCCCGCGCCGGGGCGGTCGGCCGTCATCGTCTGGCCGCTGGCGCCAGGCGGCCCCGTCGAACAGCCGGTGGGCGAACGTCGGCGCCTGGGCGAGCGGTTCGGATCGCGCCGTCAGCCCTCGTCGCGCCACTTGTTGACCAGCGGATAGCGCCGGTCCAGCCAGAACGCCCGCGGCGACACGCGCGGCCCCGGCGCCGCCTGATAGCGTTTCCATTCGCTGCCATAGAGCAGCCGTTCCACGTGCTTGACCGTCTCGCGGTCGTGGCCCTGCGCGACAAGATCCGCGACCGAGGCGTCGCGTTCCACCAGCCCGTACAGGATCGCGTCCAGCACGTCATAGGGGGGCAGCGAATCCTCGTCCTTCTGGTCGGGGCGCAGCTCGGCCGAGGGCGGCTTGTCGATGATCGCGGGCGGGATCACCTCGCCCGCCGGCCCGGCCATCCAGTCGCGGTGGTGTTCGTTGCGCCAGCGGCAGGTCTGGAACACCCGCGTCTTGTAGAGGTCCTTGATCGGGTTGTAGCCGCCCGCCATGTCGCCGTAGATGGTCGCATAGCCGACCGCGACCTCGGACTTGTTGCCGGTGGTCAGCAGCAGTTCGCCGAACTTGTTGGACATCGCCATCAGCAGCAGCCCGCGCAGGCGGGACTGGATGTTCTCCTCGGTCAGGTCGGGGGCGGTCCCGGCCATCACCGGCGCCAGGGCCTGCGCCACCGCATCGACCGGCCCGTTGATCGGGACGGTGTCCATGCGGATGCCCAGCCGCGCCGCCAGCTCGGCCGCGTCGTCCAGCGAATGCCGGCTGGAATAGCCCGACGGCAGCCGCACGCCGCGCACGTTGTCCGGCCCCAGCGCGTCGGCGGCGATGGCGGCGACCAGCGCGCTGTCGATGCCCCCCGACAGGCCCAGCAGCACGCGGCGGAACCCCGACTTGCGCATATAGTCCGACAGCGCCAGCACCATCGCGCGATAGTCCTGTTCCCACGCCTCGGGCTGCGGCGCCATCGCGCCCGGCTCGGCCCGCCAGCCCTGGGGGGTGCGGGTGAAATCGACATGGGCCAGCGCCTCCTCGAAGGCGGGCAGCTGCACCACCTTGTGGCCGCCGGGGTTCAGCACGAAGGACGCGCCGTCATAGACCTGATCGTCCTGTCCGCCGACCATGTTGACATAGGCCAGCGGCAGCCCGCTTTCGACCACGCGGGCGACCATGTGGCCCATCCGCAGGTCCAGCTTGTCGCGGTGATAGGGGCTGCCGTTGGGCACCACCAGGATCTCGGCCCCCGTCTCGGCCAGCGTCTCGGTCACGGACGGCCACCAGGCATCCTCGCAGATGGGCGATCCGATGCGCACGCCCGCGACGGCAAAGGGGCCGCTGATCGGGCCGGGGTCGAACAGGCGCAGCTCGTCGAACAGCTCCTTGTGCGGCAGTTCGTGCTTGTAGACGCGGGCCGTGATGTGCCCGCCCTGCAGGACCAGCCAGGCGTTGTGCAGCTTGTCCCCCTCGCACCAGGGGCCGCCGATGCCGATCGCAGGGCCGTCGGCGCAGTCGTCCGCCAGCCGCTGCACCGTGGCCATGGCGTCGCGCAGGAACGCGGGCTTCAGCACCAGGTCCTGGGTCTGATAGCCGGTGATGAACATCTCGGGCAGGGCCACCATGTCCGCGCCGGCCGCGCGCGCCTGCTGCCAGGCGTCGCGCGCCCTGGCGGCGTTGCCGTCCAGGTCGCCCACGGTGGCGTTCAGCTGGGCGAGGGTCAGGCGGAACCGGTCGGTCATCGTGGGCCTCATGCGCGGGTCGCGCGACGGGGGGTCAGGCGCGCCGGGGCAACGATAGGGCCGGCCGGGGGCAAGGGAAAGATGCCGGCGATCCGCCGCCGCCCGGCGGGATGCGGGCGCGGCAGGGGGCCGTCAGGCTTTGCGTCGGCCCCGGCGCTGGGTTAGACGGGGGGCCGCAGGCGGGCGCCGGTCCCGCGCAATGGGAAGGCTCAGGCGATGAACCCCGCAATCCGGGCTGCCGCTGTGGCCCTCGCGCTCGCGGCCGGTGCGGCCGCGCCGACGATGGGACAGGCGCAGCCGGTCGTGACCAAGCAGTATGACGACGGCGGCGTCTATGAAGGCACGTTCCGCAACGGCCGCCAGCACGGGCGCGGCAGCTATGCCCTGCCCTCGGGCTATCGCTACGAGGGCGACTGGATCGACGGCGAGATCAGCGGGCAGGGCCGCGCGACCTATCCCAACGGGTCTGTCTATGAAGGGCAGTTCGCCAGGGGCAAGCCGCATGGCACGGGCAAGATCACCTATGCCGATGGCGGCAGCTACGAGGGCGAGTGGCAGGAGGGCGAGATCACCGGCACCGGCACCGCCACCTATGCCAACGGATCGACCTATCGCGGCGGGTTCCTGAAGGCGCTGCACCACGGCAAGGGCGTGCTGACCCAGCAGAACGGCTATCGCTATGACGGCGACTGGGTGGCGGGCGCGAAAGAGGGGCAGGGCACGATCACCTATCCCGACGGCTCGGTCTATCGGGGCGGGATGCTGGCGGGGATGCGGGCGGGCAAGGGCGTGCTGACAATGCCCGACGGTCTTGTCTATGACGGCCTGTGGGCGGGCGGGCAGATGTCGGGGCAGGGCACGCTGACCCAGGCCAACGGCGACGTGTACGAGGGGCAGATGCGCGCCAACCGGCGCGAGGGGCTGGGCCGGGCCACCTATGCCAACGGCGACGTCTATGACGGCGGCTTCCGGGCCGACAAGCGCCACGGGCAGGGCGTGTTCACCGGGGTGGACGGCTATGTCTATCAGGGCGAGTGGGTCGAGGGCCGGATGGAGGGGCAGGGCCGCATCGCCTATCCCGACGGCTCGGTCTATGAGGGCACGCTGAAGGCCGACCAGCCCGAGGGCACGGGCAAGATCACCTATGCCGACGGCGCGACCTACGAGGGCGGCTGGGTCGGCGGCGTGATCGAGGGGCCGGGCCGGGCCACCTATGCCAACGGCATGGTCTATGAGGGCAACTTCAAGGCCGCCCGCAACGAGGGGCGGGGCCGCATGACCTATCCCGACGGCTATGTCTATGACGGGGACTGGAAGGCCGGGCAGCGCCACGGCACGGGCACCGCGACCTATCCCGACGGCACCGTCTATCGGGGCGGTTTCGTGGACGGGCTGCGCCAGGGCCAGGGGGTGCTGACCACCGCCGACGGGTTCCGCTATGAAGGCGGCTGGACGGCGGGCGAGATCGACGGCGAGGGCGTGGCGACCTATGCCAACGGCGATGTCTACAAGGGTCATTTCGTGGGGGGCAAGCGGCAGGGGCAGGGGGTGATGACCTATGCCGGCGGCCGCGTCGCCGAGGGCGAATGGCGCGACGACCGGCTGAACGACGAGGGCGCGGCAAGCGCCGCCCCGCCGGTTGATCCGGCCGCCGCTCCGCCCGCCGCCGCCCCCTCGGCCGCCGCCCCGCCGGCCGCCGCCCCCTCGGCCGCCGCCCCGCCGGGCGATGCCCCGCCGGGCGATGCGGGGGCCGCCCCGCCGGGCGATGGGGGGGACGATCCGGTGGCCGGGGACGCGGCACCAGCCGCGTCGGGCGCCCCTGTGTCGGACGGCGACGCGCCCGCCGGGCCCGTCCCCAGCGCCCCGGCGTCGGGGGGCTGAGCGCCAGCCGTGATCCGGTCATCCGTTCGTCGCCCGGGTCCGGGGCGGCCACGGGACCGGGCCAGGGCCATGCGGGCCCCATCAAGCCCGATCCCTCTGGCCACCATTCCATCGGCGATGCGTCTGGCGCTGGGGTGGTTGGACAACCGCGCGACGGTTCTGGCCAAAGGCGCTGGACAGGCGGGGGCGCAGGGTGCGGGCCATCGGGATCGTCCTCCCCGCGCCGGTGAACGCGCAGGCCGGGCGCCTCGATGAGGCGGTCGAGCGTGCAACAGGGTGGCTGCTGTGCCTTGCGGCGGCGATGCTGCCCGCACCGGCCCCGCCCGCGCCCGGCACCTGCCGGGACCGACGCCCGCCCGCGGCCCCAAGGCGGCGTGACCGGACCCCTGGCGCGGCCCCGCGCGCGCCTGTGGGGGGCTGTCGGGCCTCGCGTCACAAATTCCACACTGCGGCCAAATGCATCAGGCCAAAGGCGGCAGGCCGCTGGACTGGCAGGATATCAATCGCTAGAACCCCGCCTGCGAGGGCGTGCCGAAAGGCTCGGCCTGACCTGTCGTACCGGCCCGTCCGAAGGGCCACGAAATTGGAGAACCACCGTGTCCCACGCTGACGATCACGCAGGAGACCACGGCGCCACCCGGAGGGACTTCCTCTATTACGCGACCGCCGGCACCGGCGCGGTCGCGGCCGGGGCTGCAGCCTGGACCCTCATCAACCAGATGAACCCCTCGGCCGACGTGCAGGCGCTGTCGTCGATCCAGGTCGACATCAGCGGGGTCGCCGAAGGGACGCAGCTGACCGTCAAGTGGCTGGGCAAGCCCGTCTTCATCCGCCACCGCACCGCCGAGGAAATCGAGCGCGCCCGCGCCGACGACGGCGCCGCGCTGATCGACCCCGACGCCGAGAACGCCAACAAGCCGGGCGAGCCGGCCCTGGATGCCAACCGCACCATGGACGAGGAAGGCAAGTGGCTGGTGATGATCGGCGTCTGCACCCACCTGGGCTGCGTGCCGATCGGCGACGGCGCGGGCGACTTCGGCGGCTGGTTCTGCCCCTGCCACGGGTCGCACTATGACGCCTCGGGCCGCATCCGCCGCGGTCCGGCCCCGCAGAACCTGCTAATTCCGGTCGCGTCCTTCGTGAACGACACCACCATCCAGCTGGGCTGAGGAGACGCGAGCATGGCCGGCATTCCCACGGACCACTATGAACCCAAGACCCAGGCCGAGCGGTGGATCCACCGCCGCCTGCCGATCGTCGAGCTGATCGTCGATTTCGTCACCCTGCCCACGCCCCGCAACCTGAACTGGATGTGGATCTGGGGCATCGTCCTGACCTTCTGCCTGGTGCTGCAGATCGTCACCGGCATCGTGCTGGCGATGCACTATACCCCGCACGTGGACCTGGCGTTCCGGTCGGTCGAGCACATCATGCGCGACGTGAACGGCGGGCACATGCTGCGCTATCTGCACGCCAACGGCGCGTCGCTGTTCTTCTTTGCGGTCTATCTGCACATCTTCCGCAACCTGTATTACGGCAGCTACAAGCCGCCGCGCGAGATCACCTACATCATCGGGATGCTGATCTATGTCGCGATGATGGCGACGGCGTTCATGGGCTATGTGCTGCCCTGGGGGCAGATGTCGTTCTGGGGCGCCACGGTCATCACCGGCCTGTTCGGGGCCATCCCCGGCATCGGCGCGCCGATCCAGGAATGGCTGCTGGGCGGCCCGGCCGTGGACAACGCCACGCTGAACCGCTTCTTCTCGCTGCACTACCTGCTGCCGTTCGTGATCGCGGCGCTGGTGATCGTCCACTTCTGGGCGTTCCACACCACCGGCAACAACAACCCGACCGGCATCGAGGTGCGCCGCACCTCGCGGGAGGAGGCCGACCGCGACACCCTGCCGTTCTGGCCCTACTTCGTCATCAAGGACCTGGTCGCGCTGGCGCTGATCCTGGTCCTGTTCTTCGCCGTCGTCGGCTTCATGCCGAACTATCTGGGCCACCCCGACAACTACATCGAGGCGAACCCGCTGGTCACGCCCGCCCACATCGTGCCGGAATGGTACTTCCTGCCGTTCTACGCGATCCTGCGGGCCTTCACCGCGGACGTGTGGGTCGTGATGGCGGTGGACTGGCTGTCCTTCGGCATCATCGACGCCAAGTTCTTCGGCGTGCTGGCGATGTTCGGCGCGATCATCGTGATGGCGCTGGTCCCGTGGCTGGACACCAGCCGGGTCCGGTCGGGCCGCTATCGCCCGCAGTTCAAATGGTGGTTCTGGCTGCTGGCCATCAACTTCGTCGTGCTGACCTGGGTGGGCGCGCAACCGGCCGAGGGGATCTATCCCTATATCGCGCTGGCCGGCTCCGCCTACTGGTTCGCCTATTTCCTGATCATCATGCCGCTGCTGGGTGTGATCGAGCGTCCCGAGCCGATGCCCGCGACGATCGAGGAAGACTTCAACGCCCACTACGGGCTTGCCAAACACCCGGCCGAATAAGGAGAGGCGCGAATGTCCCTGAGAAACGTTACGCTCACGGCGGTCGCGGCCCTGTCCTTCGGGATGGCGGCGCATGCCCAGACGCGCACGATCACCGTGCCGATGAACGAACCCGGCACCGCGGCGCCCGCGCCGACTGCGCCGGGCACCACGGTGACGCGGAACCCCGACGGCACGACCACGATCGACTCGACTGCCGGCCCGGCCGCGGCGGACACCGTCGCCACGGCCGAGACACCGGCGCCCGCGTCGTCCCTGGCCGAGGCGGCGACCGCCGCTGAAACCGGAACGGCCGCAACGGGCGTCGACCCGGTCACGCCGCAACCCACCGGCACCCCGGGCGAGCCGCCGGCCGCCCCCCAGGAGGGCCTGCCCGCCGCGGCGACAGGGGGCGCGACCGACGGTGCGGCGGACGCTGCCGCCACGCCGTCCGCCGATGCCGCGCCCGTGGACACGGCAGCTCCGGCCGAGGCCGCCGCGGCGACCGACGGCGCGACCGAGGGCATGGCGGACGCTGCCGCCACGCCTGCGGCCGATGTCGCGCCTTCGGCCGATGTCGCGCCGGTGGACGCTGCGGCCCCGACCGAGGTGGGCGCGCCCGCGCCCGACGCCGAGGCCGCGCCCGTCGAGGAGCCGACCCAGAGCCTGGCGCCCGCGTCGGGCGAGGGCGAACCTGCGACCGCCGATGCCGCACCGGCTGACGCGGCTGCGGCCGACGCGGCTGCTGCCGAGGGTGCCGCGCCTCCGGCCGAGGCCAACGCCTCGCCCGCGGCGGATGCCGGGGTCGACCCGGCCGCCGCCCCCGCGGTCGAGGCGGGCCCGGCCGCCGAATCCGCGCCCGAGGCCCAGGTTGTCCCCGATGCCGAGCCCGAGCCGGGCGAGGACACCGCGCAGACCGACACGGCCAGCGAGGGCGGCGGTCCCGCGCAGCCCGAGGCGCACACCGAGACCCCCGGCGTCACGCACGAGCAGCACATCGAGGACGTGGCCTTCAGCTTTGAAGGGCCGTTCGGCCGGTTCGACCAGTTCCAGCTTCAGCGCGGCCTGCAGGTCTATACCGAGGTCTGCGCCGGCTGCCATGGCATGAAGCAGGTGGCGCTGCGCACCCTGGCCGACGAGGGCGGGCCGCAGTTGCCCGAGGATCAGGTCCGCGCCTATGCCGCGCAGATGTCGATCACCGACGCCGAGACCGGCGAGGACCGCCCCCGCGTTCCGACCGACCATTTCCCCACCGTCACCGGCGAGGGCATGGGGCCGGACCTGTCGCTGATGGCCAAGGCGCGTGCCGGGTTCCACGGACCCTACGGCACCGGCCTCAGCCAGCTGTTCAACGGCATCGGCGGGCCGGAATATATCGTGTCGCTGCTGAACGGCTATACCGGCGAGGAAAAGGAAGAGGCCGGCACGACGCTGTATGCGAACACCGCCTTCCCCGGCGGCTGGATCTCGATGCCGCCGCCGCTGGCGGACGATCAGGTCACGTTCGAGGACGGCTCGCCCGCCGACCTGCACAGCGCCGCCATGGACGTCTCGGCGTTCCTGATGTGGGCGGCAGAGCCGAAGATGATGGATCGCAAGCAGGCCGGGCTGGTGTCCGTGCTGTTCCTGATCGTGCTGTGGGCGCTGCTGTACCTGACCAACAAGCGGCTGTGGTGGCGCGTCAAGCATCGCCCGGACGTGCCCGGCGACGGCATGTGACCGCATCACGAAAGGCCAGCCGAACGCGCCCTGCGGGGCGCGTTCGCATGTCAGGGGCACGGACGGCAGGGGAACGGCCATGGCGATCTGGAACCTGGGGTCGATCAACATCGACCATGTCTATCGCCTGACCCGCCTGCCCGCGCCGGGCGAGACGGTCACGGCCACCGGCCTGTCGCTGGGGCTGGGGGGCAAGGGGGCGAACCAGTCCGTGGCCGCGGCCCGCGCGGGGGCGCAGGTCCATCATGTGGGTGCCATGGGCACGGGCGACGACTGGGTGATCGCGCGCATGATCCGGGCGGGGATCGACTGCGCCAACGTCGCCCGGCTGGCGGACCACGCCACCGGCCACGCGCTGATCCTAGTGGACGACGCGGCCGAGAACGCGATCGTCGTGCATCCCGGTGCGAACCGCGCGCTGTCGCGCCACGCGGTCGAAACGGCGTTGGCGGGCATCGGTCCCGCCGACACGCTGCTGATCCAGAACGAGACCAGCCTGCAGGCCGAGGCCGCCGGGCAGGCCCGGGCCGCGGGCGCGCGCGTGATCTGCAGCGCCGCCCCCTTCGATGTGGCGGCCCTGCGCGACGTCATGCCCCATGTCTCGATCCTGGCCCTGAACGAGCCCGAGGCCGCGGCGCTGGAACAGGCGCTGGGAACCGCGCCGCCGGTTCCGGCGATGCTGGTCACGCGCGGCGCGCGCGGGGCCGAATACCGGGACCTGGGCACTGGCCGCGTGACGCGCCAGCCCGCCTTTGCGGTGCAGGCGGTGGACACGACCGGGGCGGGGGACTGCTTTGCGGGATGGTTCGCCGCGGCGCTGGATGCGGGCCTTGCCGTGCCGCAGGCGCTGCGCGAGGCCGCCGCCGCCGCCGCGATCCAGGTGACGCGCGCGGGCGCCGGCGACGCCATGCCCGACCGGGCCGAGGTCGCGGCATTCCTGTCCGCCAGACCCCAGCCCCGGACCTGACTCGACCAGGCACCCCGGGGCCTTGATGCGCGTGACGCTTGCCTGCGGCCGGCTGCGCGCCTATCTGCCCCAGATGCGCATCCCGTTCCTCAGCCGCCGGCGCCCGACCGTCTCTGTCATCCGCCTGCAGGGCGCGATCGGCCTTCCCGCCCGCCACGGCGCGGCGGGCCTGTCGGACGCGGGCCTTGCCACCCTGCTGGACCGGGCGTTCCGGCGCGGGCGGCCGGTGGCGGTGGCGCTGGCCATCAACTCGCCCGGCGGCTCGCCCGTCCAGTCGGCGCTGATCGCTGCCCGCATCCGCCGCCTGTCCGAGCGTCACGGCGTGCCCGTCCACGCCTTTGTCGAGGATGTGGCCGCCTCGGGCGGCTATTGGCTGGCGACGGCGGCCGACCGGATCTGGGCCGACGAGTCGTCGGTGCTGGGTTCGATCGGCGTGATCTCGGCAGGCTTCGGGTTCGCCGATCTGATCGCCCGCCACGGCATCGAGCGCCGCGTCCACACCGCCGGACGGTCAAAGTCCTGGCTGGATCCGTTTCGCCCCGAGACGCCCGAGGACGTGGCCCGCCTGCACCGCCTGCTGGAGCCGATCCACGCCGCCTTCAAGGCGCAGGTCACGGCCCGGCGCGGCGACCGGCTGGCGGCCGACCGCGACCTGTTCAGCGGAGAGATCTGGGTCGGGCGCGAGGCCGTGGAACTGGGCCTCGCCGACGGGATCGGCCATCTCGACCCCACGATGCGCCAGCTGTTCGGCGACAGGGTGCGGCTGGTCCCCTATGGCCAGCGGGTGCCCTTTCTGCGCCGGTTCGGCATCTCGGCGGACGACTGGGTGGACGCGGCCAGCGAACGCGCGGCCTTTGCCCGCGTTACGCCGCAGGGATAGGGGCGCGCGATGGTCAAGACGGTGATCCTGTTCCTGCTGATCATGGTGGCGATCGCGCTGGCGGCGGGGCCGGGGTTCCGCCGCATCGTGGCGCGCCTGCTGGGGCTGACCCGTGGCCGCTGAGGGCGCGGCGCTGGTCACAGGCGCGGCGCGGCGGCTGGGCCGGGCCATGGCGCTGGCCCTGGCGGGGCGCGGCCACGACGTCGCGATCCACTACGACCGCTCGGCCACTGATGCCGAGGCGACCGCCGCCGAGGCCCGCGCGCTGGGCGTGCGCGCCGAGACGTTCCGGGCCGACCTGCTGGACGAGGACGCCACGCAGGCGCTGGTGCCCGCCGTCACGGCGCGGCTGGGCCCGCTGGGGGTGCTGGTCAACAACGCCTCGACCTTTGACCATGACACCCTGCCTGGGGCGACGCGCGCGGGATGGGACCGCAACATGGGGTCGAACCTGCGCGCGCCCTTCGTGCTGATGCAGCAGTTCGCCGCGCAGGTGCCCGACCCCGTCGGCGGGGCCGAGCCCGAGGCGCGGGGGCTGGTCGTCAACATGGTCGACCAGCGCGTGCTGAAGCCCACGCCCGAGTTCATGACCTATTCGCTGGCCAAGGCGGCGCTGTGGTCGCTGACCCGCACCGCCGCGCAGGCGCTGGCCCCGCGCATCCGCGTGAACGCCATCGGCCCCGGTCCCACCCTGCGGGCCGCGCGCCAGACCGAATCGCATTTTGCCCGCCAGCGCGCCGCGACCATCCTGCAACGCGGCGCCGACCCGCAGGACGTGACCGCGGCACTGCTGTATCTGCTCGACGCCCGGTCGGTCACGGGGCAGCTGATCTGCGTCGATGGCGGCCAGCATCTGGGCTGGCGCACCCCGGACGTGCTGGGCCTGGACTGACCCGCCGGTCTGCCGCTGCGGCAGCTTGTCCACGTTTCCCGGGACCGTCACGCGACTGTCAGGAAAGGTGTCGTGATTCCAGCACCTTCCGCAGCATCGTAAAAATAATGAACAAAAACAGCGGCGTGGAAATATGCCTAATAAATGTGCAGACCGGATGAGGGCCAGTCTTTGCTGCTGTGGGACCGCTGAGGCAACAGCAGGTCCACAGCTTTATCCACAGATTCCGTGGACAGGTTTCCGCTTGTGCCAGCAGCGCACTTGCGGGCGGGCCAAGGAATCACTTTCTTGACGCCATGACCCGCATGCCCCCCCCGCATTCGCCGTCCGACCCTGTGTCCGGCGGCCGCGACGACACCCCCGAGCGGCCGGCGCTGACCGGCCATGCGCTGATCCAGGATTACGTCCGCAGGCTCGATTCCAGCCCCGGCGTCTATCGGATGCTCGATGCGCAGGGGGCGGTGCTGTATGTCGGCAAGGCCCGCAACCTCAAGGCGCGGGTGTCGAACTATGCCCGGCCCTCGGGGCATTCGGGGCGGATCGCGCGGATGATCCGCGAAACCGCCAGCATGATGTTCCTGACCACGCGCACGGAAACCGAGGCGCTGCTGCTGGAGCAGAACCTGATCAAGCAGCTCAAGCCGCGCTACAACGTGCTGCTGCGCGACGACAAGTCGTTCCCCAACATCCTGGTCGCCAAGTCCCATCCCTTTGCCCAGATCAAGAAGCACCGCGGGGCAAAGTCGGAAAAGGGGGACTATTACGGGCCCTTTGCCAGCGCGGGCGCGGTGAACCGCACGCTGAACCAGCTGCAGCGGGTGTTCCTGCTGCGGTCCTGCACCGACGCGACCTTCGCCTCGCGCACCCGGCCCTGCCTGCTGCACCAGATCAAGCGGTGCAGCGCCCCCTGCGTGGGCCGGATCGAGCAGGAGGCGTACCGTGCCCTGGTCAGCGATGCCGAGCGCTTCCTGCAGGGCAAGTCCACGGCCGTGCAGGCCCATCTGGCGGCCGAGATGGCCGCCGCCGCCGAGGCGATGGAATACGAGCGCGCGGGCGCCCTGCGCGACCGGATCAAGGCGCTGACCGCGGTGCAGTCGGTGCAGGCGATCAACCCGCGCGGCGTGGCCGAGGCCGACGTGATTGCCCTGCACCTCGACGGCGGACAGGCCTGCGTGCAGGTCTTCTTCATCCGCGGCAACCAGAGCTGGGGCAACCGCGACTTCTATCCCAAGACCGGCGGCGCCGAGAACCCGGCCGAGATCATGCAGGCGTTCGTCGCCCAGTTCTACGACGACAAGGTGCCGCCGCGGCTGGTGCTGCTGAGCCACGGCGTCGAGGACGCGGACCTGATGGCCGAGGTGCTGCGGACCCGCGCCGGGCGGCGCGTCGCGGTCGGCGTGCCGCAGCGGGGCGAAAAGGCCGATCTGGTCGCGAACGCCGCCCGCAATGCGCGCGAAAGCCTGGCCCGCCGGTTGGCGGAAAGCGCCACCCAGCGCCGCCTGCTGGAGGGGCTGGCCGAGGCATTCGACCTGCCCGCGGCCCCGCGGCGGATCGAGGTCTATGACAACAGCCACATGCAGGGCACGGCCCCGGTCGGCGGCATGGTCGTGTCCGGCCCCGACGGCTGGATGAAAAGCCAGTACCGCAAGTTCAACATCAAGGGGACCGAGATCACGCCCGGGGACGATTTCGGCATGATGCGCGAGGTGCTGACCCGCCGTTTCGCGCGCCTGCTGAAGGAGGACCCCGACCGGCAGTCCGAGGCTTGGCCGGACCTGCTGCTGATCGACGGGGGCGCGGGACAGGTCTCGGCCGTGTCGGGCATCCTGGCCGAGCTGGGGGTCGAGGACATTCCCGTGATCGGCGTCGCCAAGGGGGTCGACCGCGATCACGGGAAAGAGGAGTTCCATCGCCCCGGCAAGCGGCCGATGGCGCTGCCGATGAACGATCCGGTGCTGTATTTCATCCAGCGCCTGCGGGACGAGGCGCACCGCTGGGCCATCGGGACCCACCGGGCCCGGCGCACCCGGCAGGTGATGGCCAATCCGCTGGACGAGATCGCGGGCGTGGGCGCCTCGCGCAAGCGGGCCTTGCTGGCGCATTTCGGCAGCGCCAAGGCGGTCGGCCGCGCGGGTCTGGCCGACCTGCAGGCGGTCGAGGGGATCTCGGCCACGCTGGCCCGCACGATCCACGACCACTTCCAGGCCAAGGGCTAGGCCGGGGCCGGGCTCAGGCCCGCGTGCGCTGCCTTTTGCGCGGGCGGGCCGCCGGGCCCGGCGCCTCAGGCCACGTCGGACTGCGAGCGGGGGCTCAGGTGCAACTGGCCGGGAATGTTGAAGCACAGGACATTGCGCTGCGCCTCGCGGAAATAGAACAGCGACTGGGTCAGGTCGCGGATGATGATCCAGCCGAAGCCGCCGGCCGCCAGCGCCGCCCGTTCTGGCGAGCGTGCGAACTCGGGCGCCGACAGGCAGGAAGGCGGCAGCGGCGGGCCATCGTCGGTGACGGCACAGGCCAGCCCGCCTTCATGCGCGGTCACCGACAGGTGGATGGTCAGCGCCCGTGCCGGCGTCCCCGGATGCGGGCCCTTGCCGTGCCCGGTGCCATGCTGGGCCACGTTGTTCATCACCTCGGCCAGCACCAGTTCGACGCGCGCCAGCGCGTCCCCGTCCACGTCGGGGCCGAAGCGGTCCTGCAATTCCAGCAGGGTCGCCTGGATCGCGCCGGGGTCTGCCGGCAGCACGCGGTGAAACATCGGCCAGCCCCGTGTCTGTGCCGGCAGGGCGCGATCCGCGCCGTCGCGGCGATGGCCGGCGCCGGCGACGCGCCGCCACAGGTCGTAAGCGGGCGGTGCCCCGGATGCGGGGGTGGGTCCCGCGCTGTGGTCCTGGTCGATCATGGCGCACGCTCCTGCGGCGATCCGGCGGCGGCGGGGACGGGAACGTCGCTGTCGGGGCCGATCGGCGGATGGATGACGAACACCATGTCCATGCGGGTCAGCCGCAGGACGCGTTCGACATTGGCCGTCAGCCCGGTCAGCTCGATCCGGCGGTCCGGCGGCAGGGTGCGCCGGATCGCCAGGATCGCGCCCAGGCCCGAACTGTCCATGAAGTCGACGCGGGACAGATCGAGCAGGATCACCGGGCCGTTGCGGGCCGCGATCTCGCGCAGCCGGTCCTTGAACCGGATCGCCAGCGCGGCGTCCAGGCGGTTTTCCAGGACGCGAACCCTGACCCCGTCGGCCAGTTCCTCGGTCATCAGCGGCATTGCGGCCCCCTTGCGGCGAATCCTTGCTTGGCCCATGCCTACGCCGAAACCCTTACCATCCCGTTACCGCGACAGGAGCGATCATGGCCGAAGTCTATATCCACGCCGCCGTCCGCACGCCGATGGGCGGCATGCAGGGCGCGCTGTCCGGCCTGACCGCCCCCGAACTGGGGGCGGCGGCGATCGCGGGCGCGCTGCAACGCGCGGGTGTCGCCGGCGAGGCCGTGGACGAGGTGCTGATGGGCTGCGTGCTGCCCGCGGGCCAAGGCCAGGCGCCGGCCCGTCAGGCGGCGCTGGGCGCGGGGCTGCCGCAGTCGGTGCCGGCGGTCACGCTGAACAAGATGTGCGGTTCGGGCATGCAGGCGCTGATGTCGGCGGCCGATTCGATCCGGGCGGGGTCGGCCCGCACCATCGTCGCCGGGGGCATGGAAAGCATGACCAACGCCCCTTATCTTTTGCCCAAGATGCGGGGCGGGGCGCGGCTGGGCCATGCCGAGGTCAAGGACAGCATGTTCCTTGACGGGCTGGAGGACGCCTATGACAAGGGCCGCCTGATGGGCACCTTTGCCGAGGATTGCGCCGCGCAGTTCCAGTTCACCCGCGAGGCGCAGGACGCCTATGCGCTGCGGTCGCTGACCCGCGCCAAGGCCGCCATCGACGAGGGGCGATTCGCGTCCGAGGTGGTGCCGGTCACGGTCCGCGGACGGGGGGGCGAGATGGTGGTGGACACCGACGAGCAGCCCGGCAACGCCCGTCCCGACAAGATCCCGTCGCTGAAGCCCGCGTTTCGCAAGGACGGGACGGTGACGGCGGCGAACTCGTCGTCGATTTCCGACGGGGCGGCGGCGCTGGTGCTGTCGGACCGGGCCGAAGGGGCGCTGGCGCGCATCGTGGGCCACGCGGGCCACGCGCAGGCCCCTGCGGATTTCCCGACCGCCCCCGTTCCCGCAGCCGAAAAGCTGCTGGACAAGCTGGGATGGGACCGCTCGGACGTGGACCTGTGGGAGGTCAACGAGGCCTTCGCCGTGGTGCCCATGGCCTTCATGCAGAAGATGGGCCTTGATGCCGACCGGGTGAACGTCAATGGCGGCGCCTGCGCGCTGGGCCACCCCATCGGCGCCTCGGGCGCGCGGATCGTCGTGACGCTGCTGAACGAACTGGCGCGGCGCGGCAAGACCCGCGGCATCGCCGCGATCTGCATCGGCGGCGGGGAAGGCACGGCCATCGCCATCGAACGGCTGTGAGGGCGCTAACCGAATCGTAACGGGTGCGGTGCTAAGCAACGGGGACCGGGTCCAGGCGACCCGCCGCCCTGGCTGACGGAGCCGCCATGCCCCAACCCCTGATCCCGACCGGCGTCCCGCCGCTATCGGCCACCGACCTGCGGCCCACCACCCTGGAACAGGGGGACGCCGCCGCAAGCCGCGCGACCACGGCGCGGATGGCGCCGGGCCAGGTCTTCGGCGGCGCCATCCTGGGCAGCCACGATCACGACTGGGTGGCGATCACGCTGGCCGCCGGGCACACCTATCGCGTCACGATGACCGGGAACGGGCCGGGCGCGATGCGCGACACGGTCGTCGCCGTGCGTGGGCCCGGGGGCGCGTTGCTGGCCGCGAACGACGACACGGGCGCATGGGACAACTCGGTCGTGACCTGGACCGCGGCGACAAGCGGGACGTATTACATCGACGCGGGCGGCTACGGCGGATCGCAGGGTGACTATGCGCTGCGGCTGGACCGCCTTCCGTCGCCCGGACAGCCCTGGTCGATGGACCATGTCGCACGGTACCTGACCGACGGCTACTGGCAGGACAGCGGGTGGGCCCGGCACCACTTCGACGCGCAGACGGCCGACACGCTGACGGTGAACCTGACCGCGCTGCGGCCGGTGGCGCGCGACCTGGCGCTGTCGGCGCTGTCGAGCTGGGCGCAGGTGTCGGGGCTGCAGTTCAAACCCGTGACCCGCGCCGATGCCAACATCGTGTTCGACGAGGTGGACGACGGCCAGGGCGCCTACAGCACCGTCACCGCCCTGAACGGGGCCATCGTCACGCAGGCGCTGGTCCGCATCCCGGCCTATTGGTTCGGCAGCCCGGGCACGGGCCACGCCAGCTATGAATACCACACCTATATCCACGAGATCGGCCATGCCCTGGGCCTGGGCCATGCGGGGCTGTACAACGGCAGCGGCGACTATGCGACCGACGCACTTTATCCCAACGACAGCTGGCAGGCGACGGTGATGTCGTATTTCGACCAGCTGGACAACACCTTCGTCGATGCGTCCCGCGCCTTTGCCGCGACCCCGATGATCGCGGACATTCTGGCCATTCAGGACCTGTACGGCACGCCGCGCGCGCTGTTCGGGGGCAACACCACATGGGGGTCCGGCAGCACCGTCGGCGGCGCGATGGGCACCGCCACGCGCCTGATGGCCGCCGGCGCGGACATCACGATGACGATCCAGGACCAGGGCGGCGTCGATCTGCTGAACCTGGCCAACGACAGTCGGGGACAGCGCATCAACCTGACCGGCGGCACAGTGTCCAGCTGTTATGGCCTGACCGGCAACCTGTCGATCGCGCGGGGCACGGTGATCGAGAACCTGTCCTGCGGCGCGGGGGCGGATGTGGTCTGGGGCAACGCTGCCGCAAACAGGATCGCGGGCAACCGCGGGGCCGACAGCCTGATGGGCGGGCTGGGGGCCGACACGCTGACCGGCGGCGCGGGAATCGACCGGCTGACGGGCGGGCCGGGAAACGACGTGTTCGCCATCACCGCGGGCGACATCGTCGTGGAACGGGCGGGCGGCGGGATCGACCGCATCCTCAGTCCCGGGGATGTCACGCTGGGCGCGCATGTGGAACACGTGACGCTGACCGGCAGCGCCGCGGCGCGTGTCACGGGGAACGGGTTGTCCAACCGCATCGCCGGCAACGCCGGGGCCAATGTGATCGACGGCGGCGGCGGGTGGGACGTGCTGTCGGGCGGCGGCGGGGCGGATGTGTTCCAGTTCCGCCCCGGCAGCAGCGGTCGCGTCACCGACTGGCAGGATGATCTGGACATGCTGCGGATCGTGACCGGCCGCGCGACCGCGGCCGACGTTCTGGCCACGGCGCTGGACACCGTCTCGGGCGTCAGCCTGACGGTGTTCGGGACAAGGCTGCTGATCGACGGCACGACCGTCGCCCTGCTGCAGGACGACCTGATCGTGGCCTGACCCCGCGCCCGGTCAGGCACCGGGCCGCGCGCGCCGCAGCCGGTCACACCGACAGGCAGACGTACTTCAGCTCCAGATAGTCGTCGATCCCGTGGCGCGACCCTTCGCGGCCCAGGCCCGACTGCTTGACGCCGCCAAAGGGCGCGACCTCGGTCGAGATGATGCCGGTGTTCACGCCGACGATGCCGTATTCCAGCCCCTCCTGCACGCGGGTGATGCGGCCCACGTCGCGGGCATAGAAATAGGCGGCAAGGCCGAAGATCGTGTCGTTCGCCTTCGCGACCACCTCGTCCTCGGTCTCGAAGCGGAACAGGGGCGCGAGGGGGCCGAAGGTTTCCTCGGTCGCGACCTTGGCATCGGCGGGAACGCCCGTCACCACCGTCGGCTGAAAGAACGACCCGCCCAGTTCGTGCCGCTTGCCGCCGGTCACGATCCGGCCGCCGTTCGCCAGCACATCGGCGATATGTTCCTCGACCTTTTCAAGCGCGGCCTCGTTGATGAGGGGGCCGGTGGTCACGCCCTCGGTCAACCCGTCGCCCACGGTCAGCGTGTCCACCGCCGCCGCCAGTCTGCGCGCGAAGTCGTCATAGACGCCCGCCTGCACATAGATGCGGTTGGCGCAGACGCAAGTCTGGCCGTTGTTGCGGAACTTGGACGCCATCGCGCCCGCGACCGCCGCATCCAGGTCGGCGTCGTCGAAAACGATGAAGGGGGCGTTGCCACCCAGCTCCATCGAGCATTTCAGCACCTGCTCGGCGGCCTGCCGCAGCAGGATGCGGCCCACCTCGGTCGAGCCGGTGAAGGTCAGCTTGCGGATCGCGGGGTTCTCGCAGAACTCTTTCCCGATGTCCGAGGACCGGCTGGAGGTCACGACCGACAGGATCCCCTTGGGCAGCCCCGCGCGTTCGCCCAGCACCGCCAGCGCCAGCGCCGACAACGGGGTTTCCGCGGCGGGGCGCGCGACAAAGCCGCAGCCCACTGCCAGCGCCGGGCCGCATTTGCGGGTGATCATGGCGTTCGGGAAATTCCACGGCGTGATCGAGGCCACGACCCCGATCGGCTGGCGCAGCACGGTCAGGCGCTTGTCGGGCATGTGGCCGGGGATCGTCTCACCATAGACGCGCTTGGCCTCCTCGCCGAACCACTCGATGAAGCTGGCGCCATAGGCGATCTCGCCCTTGGCCTCGGGCAGGGGCTTGCCCATCTCGGCGGTCAGGATGCGCGCGAGGTCGTCCTGGTTCTCGATCATCAGGTCGAACCAGCGGCGCATGACCTGCGCGCGCTCCTTGGCGGTGCGGGCGGCCCAGGCCTTCATCGCGCCCGCCGCGGCCTCGATGGCGCGCCGCACCTCGGCGCGCGACAGGTCGGCGACCTCGGCGATGACATCGCCGCGCGCGGGGTTCCTGACCGGGAATGTCGCGCCGTCGTCGGCGTCCACCCACTCGCCTGCCACGAAGGCGCGCGTTTCCAGCAGCGAGGGGTCGCGCAGCAGGGTGCGCAGGTCGGTCGAATGGGCGGTCATGGGAACCTCGGCGGATGCGGTTGCTGGCCCGTATCCTGACCCTGCGATGCCGGGCTTGTCCAGCGGCCGCCTGCGGCAACGCGGTTGTGAACGAACCGATCCGCCCGCGGACGGTTGTCGTCCCGTGGGCCGCTGCAAGGCGGTCGATTTCAAGGAACGATCAGATGCGCAGCTTTTTCCTGACCACCCTTCTTGCCTCGGCCACTCTTGCCGGCGCGGCCGCGGCCCAGACGATGGCCACGGCCGGCACCGACCTGAACCTTCGCTCGGGGCCCAATTCGACGGCCGAGGTCGTGGGCGTCATCGCCAACGGCGACGAGGTATCGGTGACCGGCTGCATCGAGCAGGCCAACTGGTGCCAGGTCACCTACAAGGACCAGACCGGCTGGGCCTATGGCGATTACCTGACCACCAAGGTCGGCGACAAGATCGAGCCGCTGTATCCCAACCGCCAGGCCATCGGCGTCACCGTGGTCGAGGCGCCGGCGGTCAGTGACGCCCGCCAGGCGGCCGACACCGCGGTGGGCGGGGCAGCGGGTGCCGCGGTCGGCGCGCTGATCGCCGGTCCTGTGGGCGCGGTCGTGGGCGCCGCGATGGGCGGCACCGCCGCGAACGTCGAGCCGGCCCCCGAGGTGCGCACCTACATCACCGCGAACCCCCAGACCCCGGTGGTCCTGGACGGCGAGGTCGTGGTCGGCGCGGGCATCCCCGAGACGGTGACGCTGTACGACATTCCCGAGCAGCCCGACTACAAGTACGTCGTGGTCAACGGCCAGCCCGTTCTGGTCAATCCGGCAGACCGCCGCATCGTCTATATCTATCGCTGATCGTCGCCGGGTGATCCCTCTGCCCGCGCAGGACGAGGGGGCGGGGCCGCAGGGTCCCGCCCCTGGTCGTTCGACCAGCAGGGTTGCAGGTCGCCCGGCGCCGGGGTGGCGCTGAACACCGCGCGCGCCACCGCCCGCGCCAGCACGCAGGCGGCGGCGTGCGACAGGGCAAAGGCGTCCGCCACAGGCCGCGCCGCCGTCGAGACGGCAAAGACCAGGTCGCCGTCGTGGGGGCTGTGCGAGGGCACGATCGCGCGCGCCAACCCGTCATGCGCCGCCGTCGCCATCCGGGTCAGCCCCGCCTTGTCCAGCGTCGCATCCGTCGCGACGATGGCGATGGTCGTGGCCTCGCCCAGCCGTTTTTGCGCGGCGGGCTCGTCGTCCGCGCGGAACGGGCCATTCAGGCCCAGGCCCCCGAACTCGGACCCCAGCTCCCAGGGCGCGGCCCAGAACTGGCCCGAGGGCGCGCTGACCGACCCCAGCGCATTGACCGCGACCAGCGCGCCCACGGTGGTCCCGTCCGACAGGATCGCCGAGGCCGACCCGAGCCCGCCTTTCCACTGCGCCGTCAGCGCGCCGGTCCCCGCGCCCGCGCTGCCCAGGGCAAAGCGGACGCCGGCCGCCTCGAACGCCCGCCGCCCCAGCGCGGGATAGGGCGAGTCGGCCCAGTCCTTGTCGCCGCCGTTCAGCAGGTCGAACAGGATCGCGCCGGGGACGATGGGCACCCGCGCCGGTCCCACCGCAAAGCCGCGCCCCGCCGCGCGCAGGCCCGCCATCACCCCGTCGCAGGCCCCCAGGCCAAAGGCCGACCCGCCCGCCAGCACCAGCGCATCGACCGCCTGCACCAGCTTGTCGGGGGCCAGCAGGTCGGTGTCCCGCGTCCCCGGCGCCCCGCCCATCACATGGACCCCGGCCGCAAACGGCGCCTCGGCGGTCAGCACCGTCACGCCGGATTTCAGGGCGCCGTCCCCGGCATGGCCGACCCGCAGGCCGGCGACATCGGTGATGAGGTTCAGCCGACCGGGGCGCATCGGCTAGATGCAGCGGCCGCCGTCCACGGTCAGCACCGCGCCGGTGATCATGGCCGCCTCGTCCGAGGCGAGAAAGCAGGCCGCGTTGCCCAGGTCCTCGGGCGTCGAGAAGCGGCCCATCGGGATCGTGGCCAGGAACTTGGCGCGCATCTCGGGGGTGTCCTCGCCCATGAAGGACGACAGCATCGGCGTGTCCCCCGCCACCGGGCACAGCGCGTTGACCCGCACCCCGATGGGCGCCAGTTCGATCGCCATCGACCGGGACGCCGCGACCATCCAGCCCTTGGACGCGTTGTACCAGCTGAGCCGCGGGCGCGGCGACAGGGCGGCGCTGGACGCGATGTTGATGATCGACCCGTGCCGCGCCGCCGCCATCGCGGGAATCAGCGCGCGCGCGGTCAGGTAGACCGACTTGCAGTTGACGGCGAACAGGCGGTCGAACGTTTCCTCGTCGACGTCGTGCAGGCAGGCGGGCAGGTGGGTGATGCCGGCGTTGTTGACCAGGATGTCCACGCGGCCCCAGGCCTCCAGCGCCACGGCGGCCATTTCGGCCACGCTGTCGGCATCCGATACATCCACCGCCTGCGCCAGCCCGCCCACCTCGGACACCAGCGCGGCCGCAGCATCCGGGTTGATGTCGGCGACCATCACCTGCGCCCCCTCGGCGCCGAACTTGCGGGCAATGCCGGCGCCGAATCCCGACCCGCCGCCCGTCACGATCGCCGTCTTGCCGCTGAGCCGCATCGCCATCCCCTCCGCCCGCCTGAATTTCCGCCCCGGCGCAGCTTGGCAGAACCGGGCGAGGGCGCAAGGCGTTGTGCAATCGCGCCCTCGCCCCTAACTGTGGCCCACCAGGAACAGGAGCCCGCCATGACAGCCCCCAATCACGCGATATTCGGCCGTCCCATGGGCGCGCCCGCCCCCCACGGGTTCGAGGAGATCGTTCTGGGCATGGGCTGCTATTGGGGCGTCGAGCGGCTGTTCTGGCAGCAGGACGGCGTCTGGCTGACCGAGGTCGGCTTTGCGGGCGGCAGCGTGGACGACCCCAGCTACAAGCAGGTCTGCGGGGGCCGCACAGGCCATGCCGAGGTGGTGCGCGTCGTCTTCGACCCCAGCCGCATCAGCGTCGAGCAGATCCTGAAGATCTTCTGGGAAAACCACGACCCCACGCAGGGCAACCGGCAGGGCAACGACGTGGGCGACCAGTACCGCTCGGTCATCTTCACGACCAACGACAGCCAGCTTGCCGCCGCCGAGGCGAGCCGCGTCGATTACGACAACCGCCTGGCGGTCGCAGGCTTTCCGGCCATCACCACCCAGATCGCGCCGCTGACCCGGTTCTGGCGCGCGCGCGAAGAGGATCACCAGCAGTATCTGCACAAGGTGCCGCACGGCTATTGCGGGCTGCGCGGGACCGGCGTGCAGGCGTCGCAGGCCGCCGCCCTGCACGAGGCCGCGGTCGGCGCCGGCGACGGCAACCCCGAGCCGTCGCCCTCGTCGGCGGGCGGCGGATCGACCGTGGTCGGCGGCGCGGCCTGATGGCCACCTGGACGGCGCTGACCACCGCCGCAGGCCGCGACGCCGCCGAGGCGCTGGCGCTGTCTTGCGAGGGGCTGGCCCCCGAGCCGTCCGGCACCGGCGTCTTCGAGATCGAGGACGGCTCGGGCCTGTGGGAGGTCGGGGCCTATTTCACGGACCCCCCCGACCAGATCGCGCTGTCGCTGCTGGCCGCAGCCCACGGCGCGCGCCCCTTTGCGGTGTCCGAGCTGCCGGACGTGGACTGGGTGGCGCATGTGCGGCGCGAGCTGACCCCCGTTGTCGCGGGGCGGTTCTTCGTTCACGGCGCGCATGACGCGGACCGGGTGCCGCCCGGCGCGCAGGCCCTGTGCATCGAGGCCGCGATGGCCTTTGGCACCGGCCACCACGACACCACCCGCGGCTGCCTGCTGGCGCTGGACCGCCTGGTCACGGCCGAGGCGCTGTCGGGGCGCGTGGCGGACATCGGCTGCGGCACTGCGGTTCTGGCCATGGCGGCGGCGCGGGTGCTGCCCGGCGTGGTGCTGGCGGGCGACATCGACCCGCAGGCGGTCGAGACGGCCGCCGCCAATGTCATTGCCAACGGGCTGGCGGGCCGGGTGGAATGCGTCGTGTCAGAAGGCTTTGCCCATCCCCTGCTGGCCGATGCCGCGCCTTACGGGCTGATCTTCGCCAACATCCTCAAGCAGCCGCTGATCGACCTTGCCCCGCAGATGGCCGCCAACCTTGAACCGGGCGGGCGGGCGATTCTGTCGGGCATCCTGACCACCCAGGCCGAGCCGGTGGCCGACGCCTATGCCGCCGCCGGCGCGCCGGTCGAGCGCCGCGAGGATCTGGGCGACTGGACCACGCTGGTCGTCCGCAAGGGCTGAGGCGCAGGGCGGGCGCGCCACCCTGCGGCGGGCAGGCGCGCGGTCAGACCGGCCGGTTTCGGGACAGCCGCGTCTCGATATAGTGGCGCAGCTCCTCGATCTCGAGGCCGCTTTCGCGCAGCCCCTCGGCGGCGGCCGCGGCCTCTGCCTCGACGGCGGCCAGGCGGGTGGCGTGCTCGGCCCGCAGGGCCTCCAGATCGCCCAGCGCGCGGTCGCGGGCGACACCCGCATCGTGCAGCCGCCGGGCCATGCGGTCCAGCTCGCCCAGGTCGGCCGCGGTGGGACGGGTCAGCCGATGGACCAGCCAGCTGGCGAACCAGCCCAGCAGGAACGCCGCAAACAGCGCGACGGCCGTGGCGATGATGAACGCGGATCGATCCATGCCGCCATCTTATGCACGCGGCGCGGGGCCGTGAAAGGGGGCGCGGTCCCGCCGCCGGGGCGGCGCGGCTCAGGGCAGAGTGGCGGGACGTGCGGGCGGGCGGTCATCCTGGTCGCCCGGCGCGCCCAGCCCCGCCGTCGAGGCGGCCGACCCCGGCAGGATCGGGGGCACCGGCGTGGTGATGCGCGCGCCGTCCACGGTGATCTGGGCCGGACGCAGCGCGATCCCTTCCTCGGCCGCGATCTCGTCGGGGGTGGGCGGGGCGTCGGGCAGGGCGCCGTCCGGTCCGGCGGCCGATTCGCCGGCCGCGGGGTCCTCGCCGTCGGGTTCCGCCTCGGGGGCGGTCTGCGGTGCGGCGGCGTCGTCCTGGTCCGGCCCGCCGATGGCGCCGGGGTCCGGGTTCAGGTCGGGCGCTTCGGACGCAGGGTCCGGCAGTGCGCCGGGGGGCTGCGCCCCGTTCGCCGCAGGCGGGCGGGCGGTCACGATGGTCGCCCCGGACCCGGGACGCGTGGCCCCCGCGGCGGGCGGACCCGCAAGCCCCGGGGGCAGCGCCGGCAGCCGGTCGGTTGCGGCGTTCGGGGCACCGGGAACGTCCGGCGCAGGGGGCAGGGTCGCCCCCTCGGCGGTGACGCCGGTGACGGCCGCGGGCGCGGGGGCGGGGCTGACCGCGACATCCGACAGCAGCCGGAACGCGATGCGCCGGTTCGCGGCGCGCCCCGCGTCCGTGCCGTTGTCGGCCAGCGGCTCGCTTTCGCCGTATCCGCGGGGGGTCAGGTTTTCGGTGGGCGCGCCCGCCTCGCGCAGGGCGGTCAGAACCGCCTGCGCCCGGTCCGACGAAAGCTGGGCGTTGAAGCTGTCGGAGCCTTGCGAATCCGTGTGCGCGCCGACCTCGATCCTGAAATCGGCGCAGTCGGCCAGAACCCCGGCCAGCGCGTCCAGCGCAGGTGCGGGGTCGCCGTCGAACACGGCGCGGTTCACCACAAAGTCCAGCGGCGTCGCCGCCTGCGCGGCGTTCAGCCGTGCCACGCAGTCCGGCCCGCTGGGCAGTCCCAACGCCGGGTCCAGCCGCTCGTCATACGCGATCTCCAACTCATAGCGCGCGCCCGGCCCCAGCCGCGCGCCCAGCCGCTGCGCCGCCTCGGCCGTGGCGGTGCGGCTGCCCGACACGCCGGTCAGGCGGATCAGGTCGGGCGTGACCGTAACCGTGCCGCGGTCCAGGTGGCCCATCGCCTCGAGCGCGCCGATCACGCGCACCGTCCAGCCCGAGGGCACGCTGTCATCCTCGCGCAGGGCGCTGTCGATCGGGCCGAATCGGGCGGCGGCCAGGCTTTCGACCGCGGCGCGCATCGGCGCGTCGGTGATCCGCCCGCGCAGGCGAACGCCGTCCGGCGTGACCTCGGCCGTGAACTCGGCCGGGGCGGGCGCCTTGGCCTGGGTGGGCTGTTCGCGCGTCGCGGTCAGGGAAAACACCGCCGGCAGGGCCTGGTCGAGCCGCGCGGCCTGCTCGTCGAACAGCGCCTGGGGCACCGAGGCGGGCGCGTCCAGCGCCACCGCCGCGCCGGTCAGCGTCACGGACCCGGCAGGCAGACGGGCCAGCGCCTCGATCGCGGCGACGGCGGCCTTGCCCCAGTGCGGCGAGGGCGCCCCCAGCCCCAGGGTGCAGTCGGCTTGCCCGGTCACCCCAGCGGCGGCGGCGGCCGACAGGATGGCGTCGCGGGCGGCCTCGCTGTCAGCGGAACAGGCGTCAAAGCGCAGTCCCGTGCTGCTGCGGACCAGCCGCAGGGTAAAGGGGGTGATGACCGGACGCGGCGCGCTGATGTCGGCGGTCAGCCGGACGCCCGCGGGCACGGCGCGGCGCAGGGCCGCGGTCAGGCGCGTCTGCTCGGCCGTGCCGTCGGTGATGGCGGTGACAACGACCCGGTCGGCGGTGATGGACACCTTGCCCCGGCGCGCCTGGCCGGCCGCCTGCACGCCAAAGTCCAGTGCCGCGGCCCAGTTGGGCGGGGCGGGATAATCGGCCAGGTCCAGCAGGTCCGTGACCCGCCCCGCCCCGGCGCTGCGTTCCAGACGCGCGACCAGCGCCGCGCGGTCCAGCCCGGCCGGGGCCAGCCCGATCACCGAGATGCCCTGGTCGTTGCTGAGCAGCTCGACCCGGAACGCCGGGGGCTGCGCCGCCCTGGGCGGTGCGACGGTCATGTCGTCGCGCACGCGCGCCGCATCGACCGCGCTGCCGGCTGCGGTCGTCGCGCGGAACCGCGCGACCTCGTCGGGGGCGGTGCCGGTCAGGCGAACCTGCAATCCGTCGGTGGCGACCTGCGCCCATGTCAGGCCCGCCCGGTCCAGCGCGGCGCGCACGTCCTGGGCGGACCGCTGCTCGATCAGGTCGGCGGCCAGATGAGCCGCCTGCCAGGCCCCGGCACCGGCCAGGCCCAGCACGGCCAGCACCACCAGGGCGCGGTGTACAGGCCGCCCGCGGCGGGCGCGGCCGACCGACGGGGGGGCGCTGTCATGGGTGTCCGGGGGCGGAGAGGGTCGGGCCATCAGGCCTGCCTTGTCGCTGGGGGCGGTTGACGGGACTTACACCCTCGGCCGCGCTGGCGCAATCAGACCAGCCCGGCCAGGGCGAGGCACAGCGCGACCCACAGGCCCGCATCGCGGTTGGACCGGAACAGCGCCAGCAGCCGGTCGTTGTCGTCGGGATCAAAGCGCCGCATCTGCCACCACAGATGCGCGGCAAAGCCCGCAAGGCCCAGGGTCGCCAGCCCCGCCTGCGCGGGCGTGGGCCGCGTCGCGGCAAGGGCCAGCCCCAGCAGCAGCACGGCGGTCGCGGCGAATGTCAGCAGCCAGCGCGGCGTGGCCGCCCCGAACAGCCGCGCGGTGGATTTCACGCCGATCAGCGCGTCGTCCTCGGTGTCCTGATGGGCATAGATCGTGTCGTAGAACAGCGTCCAGGAAATCCCCGCCGCATAGGCCAGAACCGCGGCCGGATGCAGCGTGCCGCCATGCGCCGCAAAGGCCAGAAGCACGCCCCAGTTGAATGCCAGGCCCAGAAACACCTGCGGCCACCAGGTGAACCGCTTGGCGAAGGGATAGACCGCCACCAGCGCCAGCGAGGCGATCCCCAGCAGCACCGCCGCCGCGTTCAGCGTGAACAGCGCCAGCGCCCCCAGCGCCATCTGCACGGCCAGCCAGCCATAGGCCCCGCGCAGCGTTACCTGGCCCGAGGGCAGCGGCCGCGACCGGGTGCGCGCCACGCGGGCGTCGAACTCGCGGTCGGTGATGTCGTTCCAGGTGCAGCCCGCCCCGCGCATCAGGATCGCGCCAAGCGCGCAGACCACCACGATCCACAGGTCGATCCAGCGCGGCCGGTCCACGATCATCGCCAGCCCCACCCCCCACCAGCAGGGCAGCAGCAAAAGCCAGGTGCCGATCGGCCGGTCGGCCCGCGACAGCCGCAGCCAGGGCCGCCAGGACGCGGGCGCCCGCTGGTCCACCCAGTTGCCGCGGGGCGCGTCCAAGACCGTTTGCGTCGGGGCAGGGCGTTGCATAGGGTCGGCCTGATGGGACGGATCAGGCTGTTCATTAACCACCCGCTGGGCGCGGGACAACCCGTGCCGCTGGACGCGGGACAGGCGCATTACCTGTCCGGCGTGATGCGGCTGGCCCCGGGGGACGAGCTTGCGGTGTTCAACGGCCGCGATGGCGAATGGCGCGCGCGGCTGACACAGGCCGGCAAGCGTGGCGGCCAGGTCGAACCGCTGGCCCCCAGCGGCCCGCAGGTCGATCCGCCCGACCTGTGGCTGCTGTTTGCCCCGCTGAAGAAGGCGCGCACCGACTTCATCGTGGAAAAGGCGGCCGAACTGGGGGCCGCGCGCATCCTGCCGGTGCAGACCGACCACACCGCCGCCGACCGCATCGCCCGCGACCGGCTGCAGGCGCACGCCGTCGAGGCGGCCGAGCAATGCGGCGGCACCTTTGTCCCCCCGGTCGAGGCGTTGCAGCCGCTGTCGCGCCTGCTGGACGGCTGGGACGGCGGCCGGCGCATCCTGTGGGCCGACGAGGCGCTGGCGGGACCCGCCGAAACGCTGGCCGGGCTGCCGCAGGGACCATGGGCGATCCTGATCGGACCCGAGGGGGGCTGGTCGCCCGCCGAACGCGCGCGGCTGTCGGGGATGGCGGGCGTCACGCGCATCAGCCTGGGGCCGCGCGTGCTGCGCGCCGACACCGCCGCCGTCGCTGCGCTGGCGTTGTGGCAGGCCGCCTTGGGCGATTGGCGGGCAAAGGGCGAAGCGGGACTCAAGGGCCGCGCTTGACGTAGCGTCAGGCATGCGCAGGCAGGCGCGGCCCTTAAAGGGTCATCATTCTGACACAAGGCTTTTTCAGTCAAGTTTCTGCTGCACAAGCGGGATTGCGCGCAAAGGGGGCGCGTTCGCGCCAGTGTTTCCAGACGATCCTTGCAGGCCTCACGGTGCTGCGAGCCATGTTTCAGCCGTGCAACAAGCCCGTGACTTGCGCGCCCTGCATGACTGGGCTGCCGGCCTGTGCGTGGTGAGCGGGCGGGGGGGTGGCTATATCTCCGGCATCCCCCGCTGATGCCTGCATCCGGCAGGCCCGCAAGAAAAACAGGTGTATCATGGCCACTATCGAAACCTTCCGCAGAAGCACCCCCGCCCCCTCGTTCGGCCTGATCGCCCGCGTGCGTGAGACGATCTCGTCCTGGGTCAACGTCCAGGTCACCCGCAAGGAACTGAACCGCCTCAGCGACCGTGAGCTGAACGACATCGGCCTGTGCCGCAGCGACATCGACCGCATCGCGCGCGGCCTCTGATCACCGCGCAAGACTGCTGAGTTCTTGATGAAGGCCGGGTCTTGCCCGGCCTTTTGTCGTTCTGCCCCCCAGGCCGGGCGCCCGTCAGGCGGCCCGGCACGCGCCTGTCAGACGCCCGCGTCCACGATCGCGCGGGCCAGCACCGGAACGCTGTCGCGGTTCAGCCCCGCGATGTTCAGCCGCGAATCCCCCACGATGTAGATCGCCGCATCCTCCTTGATGCGCTGCACCTGTTCGGGCGACGCCCCCAGGCGCGAGAACATGCCGCGGTGCCGCGCGATGAAGTCGAAGCGGTCGCTCCCGGTCAGCGCGCGCAGCTCGCCCGCCAGCTGCCCGCGCAGCGCCAGCATGCCCAGCCGCACCTCCTCCAGTTCGGCCCGCCAGTCGGCGGCAAGCCCCTCGTCGTCCAGGATGGTCTGAACGATGCGCGCGCCATGGTCCGGCGGAAAGGAATAGGTCTGGCGGTTCAGATAGGCCAGCGTGCCCTGCGCCACGTCGCGCGCGGCCGGATCGGCCACCTGCACCATCAGCATCCCCGTGCGTTCGCGGTAGATGCCGAAGTTCTTGGAACAGGACGCCGCCACCATCGCCTCGGGGGCGCGCGACACGATCAGGCGGGTGCCGGCCGCGTCCTCCTCCAGCCCGTCGCCGAAGCCCTGATAGGCCAGGTCGATCAGCGGCACCGCGCCGGTGCGATCAAGGACGTCCGCCACCTCGGCCCACTGGTCCGCGGTCAGGTTGGCGCCGGTCGGATTGTGGCAGCAGCCGTGCAGCAGCACCAGGTCGCCCCGTTTCGCCCGCCCCAGGTCGGCCTTCATCCCGTCGAAGTCGACGCCGCGGGTGGCGGCGTCGAAATAGCGGTACTGGACGAAGGGCACGCCCATGAACTGCATGATCGACAGGTGGTTGGGCCAGGTCGGGTCCGAGACATGGACGGTCACGTCCGGGTTGCCCATCCGCGCCAGTTCCAGCGCCTGCCGGATCGCGCCCGTGCCGCCCACGGTGGACAGCGACGCGGTGCGCGCGCCGTCCTGCGCGTCGCCCAGCACCATGCGGCCCATCGCGGCCAGATACGCAGGCTCGCCCGCCAGCGCGGTATAGGCCTTGGTCGTCTCGGTCTGCCAGATGCGCTGCTCGGCCGCCTTGACGGCGCGCATCACCGGGGTCACGCCCGTCGGGTCCTTGTAGACGCCGACCCCCAGGTCGATCTTGCCCTGCCGGGTGTCGGCCCTGAACTCGCCCATCAGGGCCAGGATCTTGTCGGGGGCTTGCGGTTTGAGGGCGGCGAACATCAGGCGTCTCCGGTTGCGATTTTCAGGTCGGGAAAGCTGCCCCATTCAGTCCAGCTGCCGTCGTAAAGCGACCAGTCCCGCTTGCCGATCCGTTCCAGCGCCAGCGCCAGGCTGGCGGCGGTGATGCCCGACCCGCAGGTGGTGATGGCGGGGCGCGACAGGTCCACGCCCGCCGCCTCGAACGCGGCGCGCAGCTCGCCCTCGGACTTCATGGTGCCGTCGGCGTTGTAGATCTGGCCCAGCGGCACGTTGCGCGCCCCCGGGATATGGCCCGCGCGCAGGCCCGGGCGGGGTTCCGGCTCGTCCCCGCGAAAGCGGGCCGGGCTGCGGGCGTCGATGATGACGTGGTCGCCCAGCTTGGCGGCGGCGGCGACCTGGGTCACGTCGCGCACCAGCGCCGCCTGGCGCTGCACGGTCATGTGGCGGTCGCGCGTGATCGGGGCCATGTCCTCGACCGGGCGGCCTTCGGCGCGCCACTTGGCAAGGCCGCCGTCCAGCATTGCCACGTCGGTCTTGCCCATCAGGCGGAACGTCCACCAGACGCGGGCCGCCGAATGAACGTCCGAGTTGTCGTAGACGACGACCTGATGGCCGTCGCCGATCCCCATCGCGCGCAGGCGGCTGATGAACAGCTCAGGCTGGGGGGCCATGTGGGGCAGGTCGCTGCGCGTGTCCGCGATGGCGTCGATGTCGAAGAACCGCGCGCCGGGAATGTGGGCGTCACGGTATTCCGCCTGCGCGTCGCGGCCGCTGGCGGGCATGTGCCAGCTGGCATCGACAATCCGCAGGTCGGGGTCGTCCAGATGCGCGGCCAGCCAGTCGGTCGAAACCACAGTGCGCGGATCGTCAGTCATGTCACCTCTCCCAACCCCTCTGGCCGGGTTTAGCCAACGGGGCGGGGGGCTGCAATCGCTGCCGGTGGCGCGGCTTTCAAAGGGACGGGTCAGCCCTGCTTCAGCAGGCGCTGCTTTTCGCGGCCCCAGTCGCGCTTGGCCTCGGTGTCGCGCTTGTCGTGGTTCTTCTTGCCCTTGGCGACGCCGATCTTCAGCTTCACGATGCCGCGGTCGTTGAAATACATCACCAGCGGCACCAGGGTCATCCCCTCGCGCCCGATCGCCTGCCACAGCCGCGACAGTTCCTTGCGGCTGACCAGCAGCTTGCGGCGGCGGCGTTCCTCGTGCCCGAAGACGCCGGCCTGCTTGTAGGCGGCGATATAGCCGTTGATCAGCCACAGTTCGCCCTGCTCGACGCTGGCATAGCTTTCGGCGATGTTGGACTGGCCGGTGCGCAGGGACTTCACCTCGGACCCGGTCAGCACGATGCCGACCTCGAGGTCGCTTTCGATGAAATAGTCGAAGCGCGCGCGCCGGTTCTCGGCGATGATCTTGTAGTTGGGGTCGGATTTCTGCTGCGCCATGATCGGCGAGAGATAGGGGCAGGGGCCGCGCGTGTAAAGCCGGTGGCCGCGCGCGCCGCGGGGTTGCCCCCGCGCGGCGGGCGTCCCAAGCTGGCGCGGCGGTCACGCACGAAGGGGGGCGATCATGCGGCATGGCGGGCGGATACTGGCGGATGCGCTGGCGGCGCACGGGGTCGGGCGGGTGTATTCCGTGCCGGGCGAAAGCTTTCTGGCCGCGCTGGACGGGCTGCGCGACGTGGGCATTCCCAACATCGTCTGCCGGCAAGAGGGGGGCGCCGCGATGATGGCCGAGGCGCAGGGCAAGCTGACCGGCCGGCCCGGCGTGTGCTTTGTCACCCGCGGACCGGGGGCGGCGAACGCCAGCGCGGGCGTGCACGTCGCGCGGCAGGATTCCACGCCGATGATCCTGTTCGTCGGCCAGATCGCGCGCGCCGACCGCGACCGCGACGCCTTTCAGGAGGTGGACTATCGCCGGATGTTCGGCGGGCTGGCCAAGTGGGTGGCCGAGATCGACCAGACCGACCGCATCCCCGAATATGTCGCCCGCGCCTTCGACCTGGCGATGTCGGGGCGTCCCGGCCCGGTGGTGCTGTCCCTGCCCGAGGACATGCTGTCGGCCCGCTGCGAGGCGCGTGACCTGCCGCCCGCGCCGCGCCCCGTGCCCGGCGTGTCCGAGGCGCAGCGGGCGGCGGTCATCGACGCGCTGGCCGCCGCCGAACGCCCGCTGGTCATTCCCGGCGGCTCGGTCTGGGATCAGCGCGACGCCGACCGGCTGGCGCGTTTTGCAGGAGCCTGGGGCCTGCCCGTGGCCGTGCCGTTCCGCCGCCAGCACATGATCGACAACCGCCTGCCGGTCTATGTGGGCGACCTGGGCATCGGCATGAACCCGGCGTTGGGCCGGGCGCTGGCGGTGTCGGACTGCGTGCTGTCGCTGGGCTCGCGGCTGGGCGACACGCTGACCGACGGGTTCACGCTGATGAACCCGCGCGGGCAGGGCCGCCGGATCGTCCATGTCCACCCCGACCCCGACGAGATCGGGCACCTGTGGCGCGCCGATCCGGGCATCGCCGCCTGCCCGCGCGCCATGCTGGCCGCGCTGGCGGACGCGCCTGCGCCCGCGCGCCGCCCCGAGGCCTGGACGGCGGGGCTGCGCGCCGCCTATCTGGCCTGGCAGACGCCGCGCGACACCCCCGGCGCCGTCCGGATGGAGCGTGTGATGGCCTGGCTGTCGGGCAACCTGCCCGAGGACGCGATCATCACCAACGGCGCGGGCAATTTCGCGTCGTTCATCCACCGCTATTTCCGGTTCAAGCGGGTGGGCACGCAGCTTGCGCCGACCTCGGGGTCGATGGGATACGGCCTGCCCGCGGCGATCGCGGCCAAGCTGCACCACCCCGACCGCACGGTGGTCTGCATCGCGGGCGACGGCGACATCCAGATGACGATCAACGAGCTGTCCACCGCCACGCAGCACGGCGCGGCGGTGATCGTGGTGGTGGCCAACAACGGCCGCTACGGCACGATCCGCATGCACCAGGAACGGCACTATCCGGGGCGGGTGTCGGGGACCGACCTGGCCAACCCGGACTTTGCCGCGCTGGCGCGCGCCTATGGCGGGCACGGCGAGACGGTGACGGACGACGCCGCGTTTGCGCCCGCCTTCGCGCGGGCGGTGGCGGCCGGGCGGATGGCCATTATCGAGCTGCGCCTCGACCCCGAGGCGCTGACCCCCGGCGCGACCCTGTCGCAGGTGCGGGCGCAGGGCCTGGCTGCGCAGCACGGCCGGGCCGGGGACTGACGGGGCGCCTGACGGGGCGACTGACGGGCGCCCCGCCCTAGCGCGGCCCCCAGAGCGCGGCCTCGCGGCGCACGGCGTGAGCCAGGGGGCCATGCTCGTCCCGGCGGCCGCCCTGCACATGGTCGCCCAGCAGGCCATTCGGGCACAGCCGGTCGTCGTCCCAGCCGGGGTGATTGGCGATCGGGTACAGGCACACCCCCTCGACCCGCGCGCCACGGGCGCGGGCGCGCCGGGTCTCGTCCATCACATAGTCGAACCAGGCCGCGCGGCGGATCCCCTCGGTCCCCGTCTCGGCGACCACCACCGGGCGGTCGTAGCGGGCCGCGACCTCGACCAGCAGGTCCGACAGCGGGCGATAGATCACGTCGTCCACGTCCACCGGCCTGCCGCCGTGAATCCACTGGTTGGCGAAGTAATAGTTGACCCCGACCAGGTCCAGGAACGACGGATCGCCCCCGATCTGCGGCCAGATGCGCCCCGACACCAGGTCGAAGGCCTGGAACTGCGCGTCGTGCCAGCCATGCGCCTCCCACAGGGGGCGGCCGCTCCAGTCGACGTGGTGGATGGCGATCAGCGGCTCGGCCATCAGGAAGCGGGCGCGCGAATCCACCGCCCGCAGCTCGGCCGCGGCGGCCAGCCAGGCGCGGGCCAGCTGCACCTTCAGCTCATAGCCCCGTCCCGCGGCAAAGGGGTTCAGATAGCGCGCATCCCCCCCCGCCCAGGCGAAGAAGCTGACCTCGTTCACCGGGCACCAGAACGGCACGGCGTCGGTCAGGCTGCGGTGATGCTCGCCCACCGCGCGGGCCAGCGCCGCAAAGCGGTTGACGAAGGCGGGCGACCAGATGTCCACGTCATCGGGCCAGCCGTAATGCAGCAGGTCCCAGATCACCTGCGTGCCGGTGTCGCGCGCCGCCTCGATCATCGGGGTCAGGCTGGAGAAGTCGTGCCGGCCCCCCTGGTCGATCCGATGCCAGCGGATGCCGTCGCGGCAGGCGCGGATGCCCAGGTCCTGCAACTGCCGGTAATCCTGCGCGGCGTGGACGTCGTGGCCGGTCGTCGCCAGCACGTCCAGCCGCCGCCCGTGGTGCAGCCGGTGCGTCGAGCATTCCCAGCCCCCCAGCACGAAGCTGGAGAAGGTGGACGGCGGCGGCGCGGCCGGCCGTTCGGCCAGCACCGTGGCGATCAGCTGTTCCCATTGGGGCACGACCACCTCGGCCGAATAGCTGGCCACGACATGGGCGCGCAAGCCCTCGCCCAGGCGGCGGCGCAGCGCGGGGTCGCGGATCAGCCGACGCATCGCGTCCGCGACCGCGCCGGGGTCCTCGTGCGCGACGAACAGGCCCGTCTCGCCGTCGCGGATCTGCTGGCAGGCGCCGTTGTCGGGCGTGGCGATCACGGGCAGGGCCGCGGCGCCGGCTTCGGCGATCACATGGGGCATCCCCTCGCCGCGCGACAGCCAGCAGAACGCATCCATCGCCGCCATCAGGTCGGGCACGTCCTTGCGGTCGCCGGTAAAGATCAGCCGCCCGTCAAGGCCCAGCTGGTGGGCCAGCCGGTGCAGCTCGTCGCGGTATTCCGGCATGAAGGCGTCGGGGCCGCCGACCACGACAAAGCGGGCCTGCGGCTCGGCCGACGCGACGATCGCGGCGGCGCGGATGAAATCCTCGACCCGCTTCTTGCGGTCGAGCCGCCCCACCCAGCCGATCAGGATCTGGTCGCCGGCGATGCCCAGGCTGGCCCGGACGGGGTCGCGCGCCTCGGGGCGGAACTCGGCCAGGTCCACCATCGAGGGGATCTGGACCGCATGGTGGCGCCGGTCGGGCATCTTCGACGCGGCGGCATCGCGGATACTGTCGCAGGCGCCCACATAGCGGGCGGTGAAATGCTTGGGGCCCGACAGCGCCTCGCGCACCAGCCCGCCGTGTTCGATCAGCGGCGGGCGCACCGCCAGCCGTTCCAGCGCCGGATAGATGTCGGCCACGTCCTGCGACGAGATCACGATGTCCGCGCCGTTCAGCTTGCGGCGCAGATAGTCGACGGTGTCGTCAAAGCTCAGCCCGTAGGGCGTCGTGTCCACATGCACGCCCAGGGCGCGCAACTGCTCGTGGCTCTGGTCCGGCATCCCCTCGCGCCGAAAGCACGGGATCACGTCGATGCGATAGCGCGAACGGTCCAGCGTGCGGGCCAGCATCCGCACCTCGGTTTCCTCGCCGCCCACGACCAGCCACGCAAAGACCCACAGGATGCGGATCTTGCCGGCGTCATGGTGCGGCCGCGGGATATGTCCCGACGACAGCGCCGCCGCGGCCGCCCGGTCGTCCAGCTCGCGCTGGCTCAGCCCCGCGCCGTGGTGGGCGGGCTGCTCGTCCAGGGCCGCGGGGGTCAGGGTGACGGCTGCGGCCTCGGCCTCGTTCAGCGGATGATGGTCATTCATGGGCGAACACGATCTGTAGGAACTCGGGCCGGTCGTTGACCAGGTGGCGCAGGAAGCCGGGCGCCTCGTCGTAGGGCACGACATGGGTGATCATGTGTTCCCGGATCAGGTCGCCCTCGTCGGCCAAGAGCTGCATCGTTTCCTGCGCCAGACGGCGCTGGTCCCACGCATGGGCCAGCGGCCGCGGCATCCGGTTGATCTGCGCGCAGCGGATCGCCAGGCCGTTGTGGTGGAATTCCTCGCCCAGCCGGGCGCCGTCCAGGCCCCCCTGATAGAACGCAAGGTCGATCACCGTGCCCTGCGGGCGCAGCGCGCGCAGCGCAAGGTTCAGGCTTTCGGACCGGGCGCGGGTCTGGAACACGACCTCGGCCCCGCGGCCGCCGACCTTGTGGTGCCAGCGCGCCTTGGCGTGCCGCCATGCCTCGTCCTCGCCCATGGCGTCGAATCCCATGCGCCGCGCCAGGTCCTGCCGCCAGGGCGAGGGGTCCACGACGACGATGTCGGACGCGCCGCCCGCCCGCGCGAACATCGCGCAGAACAGGCCCACGGTGCCGCCGCCCCAGACCAGGACGGGCCGCCCCTCGACCCCCGCGCCCAGCCAGGGCACGGCCGCGCCGAACTGCTCGGCGTCGGCGTGCAGGATGCCGTTGGCCGCGATCGGCCCCATCTGCGCCGCGAAGATGCCCAGGATCGGGTCCATGTCGGGCGGCATCTTCAGCAGCAGGTCGTGCGCGGGATTGGCGGTGTGGCCGGTCTTGTGGCCGAAGGTCGTGGCGACCACGTCGTTCTGGCGGAACCCGTGGGTTCGGCTGTCGATGACGCGCCCGACCTCCATGTAGCCCAGGAAGTTGACCGGATAGTGCGCCGACGGCTCGCCGGGGACGAACACGCCGTGCCAGTCGTCCCAGCGGCTGTGCAGATAGGGGTTCGTGCCCTTCATGAAGGTCAGCTCGGTCCCGGCGGACAGTCCGGTGTACATCAGGTCCAGCCGGACCTGGCCCTCGCCCGCCGGCCCCTCGTCGTAGCCGAAGAAATAGGGCTCGTTCGGGCGCTCGATCCCCAGGCTGCGGATGTGGCGATGCTCGTGCGGAAGGGTCGGCATCCTACGCAGAGGCCTGGCGAAAAAAGGGCTGCGGGTTGGACCGCAGCACCTCCATGGTCACGAGGGCGCCGGTCTGGGCGGATTTCGACACGGCCAGCGCCACGCGGTGCGTTTCCAGCGCCTCGGCATAGGGGCAGCGGATGCGGTTCTCGCGGCCCTGCACCGCGTCGATGAAGTCGCGGTCCTCTCGCCAGACGGGGTCGCCCTGCGCCTTGCGGACGGGGCGGCCCTGGCCCACGTCGATCATGATGTCGTGGTCGGTGATCTCCATTGCCAGGGCGTCGGCGAAGACGTGCAGGCCGACGCGGTGGTTCCAGCGCAGCAGGCACGTCGCCGACAGGTTGGCGATGGTGCCCGAGGCAAAGCGCAGCGTGGCGGTGGTGGCCGTGGGCACGGTCAGCCCGTCGAAGTCGGCGCGGTCGCGGTGGGTCGCCAGCGCGAACACCTCGGTCACGTCGCCCGACAGGAACCGGGCGAGGTCGATGATGTGGGTCGCCTGCTCGACCACCTGTCCGCCCGAGGCATCCTCGCGCCACCACCACTGCGGCGGCGGCGTCTGGTCCAGCCAGAACCCGGTCATCAACTGCGCGGGATTGTTTGCCAGAACGGCGCGCGCCTCGTCTACCGTGTCCAGATAGCGCCAGTGATAGCCGACGGCGGTGATCAGGCCCGCCCGCTCGACCTCGGCCGCGATCTCCTCGGCCAGCGCCAGGTCCAGCGACAGGGGCTTTTCCACGAAGAACGGCAGGCCGCGCGCGATGCAGGCGCGCTCGGCGTCGCCGTGGGCAAAGGGCGGCACGCAGATGTAGACGGCGTCGAGCTCGACCGACCCGAGCATCGCGGCATGATCGGCAAAGGCCTGCGCGCCAAAGCGGCGCGCGGCATCCTCGGCGCGGGGCAGGTCGGGATCGGCCACGGCGACGATGCGGACATCGTCCATCTGCTCCAGCACGCCGAAATGGCGGTGCGCGATGCCGCCCGCCCCGATGAAGCCCAGCCGTGTCGTCATGTCGTCGGTCCTTGGTCTGCCGCGCAGCACGGCGGCGTAAAGTCGGGCGGTGTCGCCGCCCATGCGGGTTGCGGTGTAGAAATCGTCGAAACGCGCGCGCTGCGCCAGCCCTGTCTTGACCCGCTGCGCGCCGTCGTCCAGCGCGTCGGACAGCGCCGCGGCCAGGGCGCGGGCATCGCCCGGCGCGACCAGCCAGGGATGCTCGGGGCCCAGCGCCTCGACCACGCCGCCGATTCGGGTGGCGACGACGGGCGTGCCCAGCGCCATGGATTCCAGCACGACCAGCGGCAACCCCTCGAAGTCCGAGGGCAGCACGACCACGTCCGCCGCCGCCATCAGCGCCGGCACATCGCGGCGGTCGCCCAGGAAATCGACCGCGCGGGTCAGGCCCAGCCGGGCCACGCGGGCGCGGATCGCCGCCTCCTCGGGGCCGGTGCCGACCAGCGCCAGATGCGCGCGGGGATGACGGCGGCGCAGCCGCGCCAGGGCTGCGATCAGCGTGCGGTGGTTCTTCTGCCGGGTGAAGCGCGCGACGCACAGGATCACGGGCGCGCCCGGTCGCTGCGGCCAGGGTGGCAGGCCACCCTGGGGGCAGGGCTTCGGCGGCTCGATCCCGTTCGGGATGCAGGTCATGGGCAGGCGCGGGCCGGGCATCGTCGCCAGCACCCGCCGCCAGCCGTGCGCGGCCGCCCGGCTGACGGTGATCACGGCATCGACGCCCTCGACCATCGCCGCATACTCGGCGTGCTGGTGGGGGCAGGTGACCAGCCACGGCAGATGCTCGGTGCGCACCACCGCGGCCCCCGCCTTGCGCGCGGCGGCCACCAGCCCGTGGCCCTCCCAGCCGATGCCGGCGTGGACATGGACCAGCGCCGCGCCCGCCAGCGCGGCGGGCCAGCCCTGCGGCGGCACGGCGTCGGCACGCAGGCCGCGGGATGCGGCCTCGGCCACCAGGGCCCGGCCCGCGGCGTGGTCGGGAAACAGCAGCCGCGGCGCGGGCGCCGTGCGGTCGCCCGCCAGGGCCGCCGCCAGCGTCAGCATGTGGCGGCCCACGCCGGACGGTTCGGGGCTGTCGGTCGCCAGAACGACCGTCGCGGTCTTCGTCAGGATCACGCCTTATTCCCCGGCGACCAGCGTTCCCGCCGGGCGGCGCTCGGCCAGCCGTGCCGCCATGCGGCGATGGATGGACAGCGCCTGCCCCACGACCTGATCCATGTTGTAGTAGCGATAGCTGCCCAGCCGTCCCGCAAAGATCACGTCGGGCCGCTCCAGCGCCAGGGCCTCGTAGCGCTTGAACAGCGCCTGGTTTTCCGGTCGCGGGATCGGATAATAGGGCTCGCCCTCGTCCGACGGGATCTCGTAGGTGATCGAGGTCTGCGGATGCACCTGCCCGGTCAGGTGCTTGTATTCGGTGATGCGGGTCCACGGCACGTCCTCGGCGGGATAGTTGACGACGCCCACCTCCTGAAAGCGGCGGGTGTCCAGCGTCTCGTGGCGGAACGACAGGCTGCGATAGGGCAGCGGGCCATAGCGGTGGCCGAAAAAGGCGTCGATCGGCCCGGTATAGATCGTCAGGGGCGCCAGGTCGCCTGCGGGCAGGTCGTGGAAATCCTGCCCCAGCGCCAGGTCGATGTGGGGATGGTCCAGCATCCGCTCGAACATCCGGGTATAGCCCTCCAGCGGCATCGCCTGGAAGCTGTCGGTGAAATACCGGTCGTCGGCGTTCGTGCGCGTGGGCACGCGCGAGGTCACGGACTTGTCCAGCTGCGACGGGTCCAGCCCCCACTGCTTGCGGGTATAGCCCTGAAAGAACGTCTCGTAGAGCCGCGTGCCGACCGCGTTCACCACCACGTCGCGGCTGTTGCGGATCTCGGCCACCGGCTCGGCCTGCGCGGCCAGGAAGGCGGCCGCCTCGGCCTCGGTCGTCAGGTCCAGCCCGTACAGGCCGTTGATCGTCGTGCGGTTGATCGGCATCGGCAGCCGCCGGTCGCCCACCTGCGCCAGGACCCGATGCTCGTACGGGCGCCAGCGCGTGAAGCGGCTGAGATAGCTGACCACCTCGTCGCTGTTGGTGTGGAAGATGTGGGGACCGTAGCGGTGCACCAGCAGGCCCGCGGCGTCGGCGTGGTCATAGGCGTTGCCGGCCACATGGTCGCGCTTGTCCACCACCAGCACCCGCTGGCCCGAGGCCTGCGCCAGCCGCTCGGCCAGCACCGATCCGGCAAAGCCTGCGCCCGCGATCACCACGTCATAGGCGCGCGCGCCCCGCCGGATGCCCGGCGCGGGAAAGCGGTCGGGGCCGCGGGTCGCGGCGCGGGCCTGCACGGCCTCGGCCACGAGGCGGTTCATGTGGCGGAAGGTGCTGTCCCAGCTGAGCGTCGCCAGCGCGCGATCGGCCTCGTCGCGCCAGGGCGCGGGATCGGCGCGGCCGGCCAGCGCCGCCTCGCAGGCGGCGATGAAGTCATGCGTCCCGTCGGCGATCCGCACCGCGGCGATGTCGCCATAATGGCGCACCACGTCGCGCACCTGCGTGGACACCACGGGGCAGCCGCCCGCCAGGTATTCGGGCGTCTTGGTCGGGCTGATGAAGCGCGTGGCCTCGTTGATGGCGAAGGGCATCAGCGCCACGTCCCACCCCGCCAGATAGGACGGCAGCTCGCCATAGGATTTCTGGCCGAGCCAGTGGATGTTGTGGGCGCGGGGCAGGTCGTGGGGCGACAGCTTGGCGACCGGCCCGATCATCACGATCTGCCAGTCGGGGCGGGCGGCGGCGGTGGCGCGGATCAGCTCCAGGTCCAGCCGCTCGTCGATGACGCCGTAATAGCCAAGCCGCGGCCGGGGGATCGCCGCCTGGTCGGCGGGATCGGGGCAGGGCATGCGGGCGCGCGCGAAATGCGCCGCATCGACGCTGGACGGAAACGGGTGGATGTTGTCGTGCCGCCTGCGCTTGGCCTCGTAGATGCTGTGGCCGCCGGTGAAGACCACGTCCGCCGCCGCCAGCAGGTCGGCCTCGTTCTGCCGCAGGTCATGGGGCGCAAAGCGAAAGTTCGACAGTTCGTCCATGCAGTCGTAGACGACGGCCGATGCCTCGACGTGGCGGGCGAACGGCCACATCTGCGGGGTGTAGAACCACAGCACGGGCGCCTTTGCGCCCGTCACGACCAGCAACTGGTCAAGCAGGCCCGCCAGCGCACGGGTGGTGTCCTCGGGCGAGAAATGGCGGGGAACGCGGGGGCGGACCGCCTGCACGGTGGTGCCGGGAAAGGCATGGAACTCCAGATAGGGCAAATGGTGATCGGCGGGGATCATCTCCTCCCAGAACCAGACGGGGCGGTCGGCGGCAAAGCGGCCCATCAGGTGCTGGGGGCGCTGCAGGACGAAATCCCAGCGCAGATGCGAAAAACAGATCAGCGGGGCCACGACCGGGGCGTGGACGGGCATTGCGGGCGTGTTGAGGGGGGCGATGGTCATGCGGAAACCTTTCTGGCGTGCCGGTCCAAGGCTGTGTCGATCAGGTCGGACAGGCGCTGGATCGAATGGCGCCATGTCCAGTTCGCCTGGACGACAGAGCGGGTGTCATAGGTTGCGTGGCGGGCGATCAGCCGGTCCAGCGCGGCGGCGAAGTCAGGCTCGGCTGCGGTCAGCCCGGTGTCCGGGCGGATGTACTGGCGGCCGCAGACCAGCCCTGCATTGGCCAGCACGGGCAGCCCGGCCAGCATGTATTCGGTCAGGATGGCGGGCGCCCCGTCCTGGACGCCGCAGACGACGCCCACGCGGGCGCGGTTGATCAGCGCGTTGACCTCGTCATGGCTGACGGGACCGACCCAGTCGATGTCAAGGCCGCGGGCCACCCCCTCGTCGCGCAGCGCGTCCGCCATGTGGCCATAGCCCACGACGCACAGCGCCCGCGTCCCCGGCCGCGCGGCCAGCGCGTCCAGCAGCAGGTCGTGGCGCTTGTAAGGCTGGGTCGCGGCCACATAGACCACGTCATAGTCCTTGGCCGCGCCGGTTGGATGGAACGTCAGGTCCGACGCGAATTCCGGCCCGATCGGCAGCACCGCGCACAGCGCGCCGGGATGGCGGGCGCGGATCTCGGCCGACTGCCAGTCGGCCCCGGTCAGGAAGATGTCCACATGACGGCTGACGGCGGGCGGGATGCGGATCGCGGGCGCGTCGATCGAGTTGTAGATGATGACGCTGTCGCGGCAGGCATCCAGCAGCGCCTCGTTCACGCCCAGGCCCCAGACGCACAGGATGTCGGGCGCGCCATGGACGGCGATATGGGCCAGCGCATCGGCCGAGCCGTAGGGCGCGGCATGGCCGTCGGCGCGAAAGACGCGGCGGGTCAGCCCGGCAGGCCCGGGGGTGATCAGCCCGGCGCTGTCGCGCGGCCGGTCGTCGGCGCCCGCAAAGCTCCAGACCTCGGCCGTGTCGGCAAGCCCCGCGGCCACCGCCGCCAGGGGCAGGCGCTCGAGATAGCCGCCGACCACCGGGCCGGGCGGGTTGGACGAAGGGACGGAGATCTGCGTCCAGGCAGCATGAAAATGATCATAGTCGAGTGCGGATGGGCCCGAAGGCGAGGGGTCGCAGAAATCCGACACGGCCACGATGCGTCTTTTCATGCCTTCTCCTGACTGCAAAAGGGCCAGGATGCCGGCGCCTTGTCGGGGTGATAACGAGGCCGTGACGGATTGGTTGCAAGCCGGAACATATGTTATGAGATTGCGTCGCTTAGGTGCCACATCTGGCGCATCGGAGCCCCGGCCCGCGGGCGGTTCGCGGCACCCGCGACACCCGGCCGCGCCCGCGGGCCTGCCGCCGGATGCTTGCGCGGGCCGCCGCTTTGCGCTTTGCCTGCGCCATGACCCCACGCCTTGCGCCCATCCCCGCCAGCCTGCTCGACGCGGTCCCCTTCGTCGGCCCCGAGACGCTGGAGCGTCAGCGCGGCGCGCCGTTCCGCGCGCGGCTGGGTGCGAACGAGAATGGCTTCGGCCCGCCGCCGCACGCCGTGGCGGCGATGCAGGCCGCCGCGGCCGAGGCCTGGAAATATGGCGATCCAACCAGCCACGACCTGCGGGCGGCGCTGGCGGCGCACCTGGGCTGCACCCCCGACCACCTGGTCGTGGGCGAGGGGATCGACGGGCTGCTGGGCCTGGCCGTGCGGCTGCTGGTCGGTCCCGGCGACAGGGTCGTGACCTCGCTGGGCGGCTATCCGACGTTCGATTTCCACGTCGCGGGCTTTGGCGGCCTGCGCCACGCCGTTCCCTATCGCGACGACCGGCAGGACCCCGAGGGGCTGATCGACGCCGCCCGCGACAGCGGCGCGCGGGTGATCTATCTGTGCAACCCCGACAACCCGATGGGCGGCTGGCACGCGCCCGCGGTGATCGAGGCGGCCGTGGCCGCGCTGCCCGACGGCTGCGTGCTGCTGCTGGACGAGGCCTATGCCGAGTTCGCCCCCGCGCTGCCGCGGATCGACCCCGACGACCCGCGCGTGCTGCGGTTCCGCACGTTTTCCAAGGCGTATGGCATGGCGGGCGCCCGGATCGGCCATGCGCTGGGCGCGCCGGACCTGATCCGGGCGTTCGGCCGGGTGCGCAACCATTTCGGCGTGAACCGCATGGCGCAGGCGGGCGCGCTGGCGGCGCTGGACGATCCCGCGTGGCTGGCGCGCACCGTGGCGCAGGTCGCCGCCGCGCGCGACCGCATCGCCGTCATCGCGCGCGACAACGGGCTGGACCCGCTGCCCTCGGCCACGAACTTCGTCAGCATCGACTGCGGCGGCAACGGCGCGCTGTCGCGCCGGGTGCTGGCCGGGCTGGCCGATCGCGGCGTCTTTGCGCGCATGCCCTGGGTCGCGCCCCAGGACCGCTGCATCCGCATCAGCTGCGGCCCCGACCCGGAACTTGACGCGCTGGCCGAGGCGCTGCCCGGCGCGCTGGCGGCGGCGCGGGGCTAGCCCCGGTGGCGTCGGGTCCCGCCGCCCGTCAGTGCGGCACGGCCTGCGAGAACCCGTTGATGACGATCACCCCCGCCAGGATCAGCCCGATCCCGATCACCGCCGGCAGGTCGGGCGTCTGGCGGAACACGACGACGCCGATCCCCGCCGTCAGCACGATGCCCAGCCCGCTCCACACCGCATAGGCCACGCCCAGGGGCACGTGGCGCAGCGCCTGGGACAGGAAATAGAACGACGCCAGATAGCACAGCGCCATGATGACGGTCGGCAGCGGGCGGGTGAACTGCTGCGACAGCATCAGGAACGAGGTGGCGATCACCTCGAGGACGATGGCGATCATCAGGACGGCATAGGCCATGGCCACGGTCCCGCCCCCCTGCGCCGCGGTCAGATCAGCCCGGCGTGGGCCAGGGCGGCATCGATGCGGCTGCGCACGCCCGCCGACAGCGGCGTCAGCGGCAGCCGCACGGTTTCGCCGCACAGCCCGTTGCCCAGCCGCGACAGCCCGTATTTCGCCCCGACCAGCCCCGGTTCCAGGAAGATGGCGACATGCAGCGGCATCAGCCGGTCCTGCAGGGCCAGGGCCGTGGCATAGTCGCCGCGCAGGCAGGCCTCCTGCATTTGGGCGCACAGGGCGGGCGCCACGTTGGCCGTGACCGAGATGCAGCCGACCCCGCCTTGCGCGTTGAAGCCGTGCGCCGTCGCGTCCTCGCCCGACAGCTGGATGAAATCGGGGCCGCAGGTGATGCGCTGGAAGCAGACCCGCTCCAGCTTGCCGGTGGCGTCCTTGACGCCCGCGATGCGCGGCAGCTGCGCCAGCTCGCCCATCGTCTCGGGCGTCATGTCCACGACCGACCGGCCGGGGATGTTGTAGATGATGATCGGCAGGTCGGTGGCGTCGTGGACGGCGGTGAAATGGGCGATCAGCCCGGCCTGCGTCGGCTTGTTGTAATAGGGGGTCACGACCAGGACGCCGTCGGCGCCCACCTCTTGTGCGTGGCGGGCAAGGCCGATCGCCTCGGCCGTGGCGTTCGACCCGGCCCCGGCGATCACCGGCACGCGCCCCGCGGCCACGCGGACGACCTCCTCGACCACCCGGCGATGCTCATCATGGCTCAGCGTCGGGCTTTCGCCGGTGGTGCCGACGGGGACCAGGCCGTGGCTGCCCTGTTCGATCTGCCATTCGACCAGGCGTTCCAGCGCGGCCAGATCGACGGCGCCATCGGCCGTCATCGGCGTGACCAGCGCGGGCATGGAACCTTTGAACATGGGGGCGTCCTGACAGCTTGTTTGGGGCGGCATACAACCGCAGACCGGTGTTGCCAAGCAGGCCTGCCGAGGATGTGAGTTGCCGCAGCCCGCGCCTGCCCCCAGATTGCGCGCATGAGGCGCATCCGTCCGACCCTGACCGCCTGGCTGACCGCCGTGGCGCTGACCCTGCCGGTCATGGCCGGGGCCGAGGATGCGTCGGCGCTGCGCCGCGCGCTTGCCGCGGCCGAGGCGCGGGACTGGACGGCCGCCGCCGCCGCTGCGGCGCAGTCGGGCCCGATCGCCGCGGACCTGATCGCCTGGCAGCAGTTGCGCGCGGGCCATGGCACCTGGGCGCACTACAGCGACTTTGCCGCCCGCAACCCCGGCTGGCCGGGGCTGGAGCTGCTGTTCGAGCGCGGCGAGGCGCGGATGGACCCAGCCCCGCCCGCGGCCGAGGTGCTGGCCTGGTTCGGCAGCCGGCGCCCGCAGACGCTGACCGGCGCGCGGGCGCTGTTCGCCGCGCTGGAGGGGCCCGCGCGCGCGGCGGCCGTCGCCGATTTCTGGACCCATACCGCGCTGGAGCCCGCCGACGAGGCCGCCTTCCTTGCCGCCTGGGGCCCCGAGGTCGCGCCGCACCATGCCGCCCGCCTGCGGACGCTGCTGGATGCGGGGGAATGGGCGCCTGCGGAACGGATGCTGGCCCTTGTGCCCGGGCCGGATGCCGATCTGGCCCGCGCGCGGATCGCCGTGCAGGCGCGCCGCACGGGCGTCGATGCGCTGATCCTGGCCTTGCCCGCGGCCCTGCGCGAGGACGCGGGCCTGGCGATGGACCGTTTCCGCTGGCGCCTTGCGGTCAAGCAGCGCGACGCCGCGCGGGCGCTGATGCTGGACCGCTCGACATCGGCCGAGGCGCTGCGCGATCCCGCGCGTTGGGCGGACGCGCGCCGCGACTTTGCCCGCGCCGCGTTGCGGGCGGGCGACTGGGCGCTGGCCGAACGGCTGGCCGCCGGGCATTTCCTGCCGGGCGGAGAGGACGCGGTCGATCTGGACTGGCTGGCCGGCTATGCGGCGCTGCGCGCAGGCGCCGCCGACCGCGCGGCCGCGCATTTCGCCCGGCTGCCCGACCGCGACAGCGGCCCCATCACCCTGTCGCGGGCGCATTACTGGCGCGGCCGCGCGGCCGAGGCGGCGGGCGACACCGCCGCCGCCGATGCGGCCTTTGCCCGCGCGGCGGTGCATCAGTCCGCCTTTTACGGCCAGCTTGCCGCCGAACGCACCGGCGCGCGGATGACCCCCGCCCTGGCCGTGCCGGGTCGGGCGGTCGAGACGCTGCCCGACTGGCGCGGCGCGGCGCTGCTGGACCACCGCGTGTTCCAGGCGGGCATCTGGCTGGTGGCGGCCGGCCAGCCGCAGCAGGCGCAGCGGTTTTTCCTGCATCTGGCCGAAACCGCCGCGCACGAGGACATCGCCCGCATGGCGCGGCTGATGCTGGAGCTGCACCGCCCCTGGGACGCGCTGCGTCTGGCCAAGGCCGCGGCGGCCAAGGGCGGCATCTATCCCGCCGCCTATTTCCCGCTGACCGGGCTCGAGGACGCGGACCTGCGTCTGCCGCCCGAGCTGGTGCTGTCGATCGCGCGCCGGGAAAGCGAGTTCAACCACACCGTCGGCAGCCCGGCCGGCGCCCTGGGGCTGATGCAGGTGATGCCCGACACCGCCCGGCAGATGGCCCGCCAGCTGGGCGAGCCCTTTGACCTTGCCCGGCTGACGACCGACGCCGCCTATAACGCGCGGCTGGGGGCGGCCTATCTGGACGGGCTGCGGGCGCGGTTCGGCCCTTCGGTCGCCCTGGTCGCGGCCGGATACAACGCCGGTCCCGGACGTCCGGCGCGCTGGCTGCGCGATTTCGGCGACCTGCGGCGCACCGGGCAGGGCGCGGCCGATCCGGTGGACTGGGTCGAGATGATCCCGTTCGACGAGACCCGGACCTATGTGATGCGGGTGGCGGAATCACTGCCGATGTACCGGGCGCGGATCGCGGGGCACCCGGTGCCCGTCGTGCCCAGCTGGGATCTGCGCGGGGGCGGCCTGATGCCGCCGCCCCGCATCTCGCCTCTGGTGCTGGCGCTGTCGGACCGGCCCCGCGCGACGCCCGCCTGGCTGGTCGCCCGCGCCGCGGCCATCAAGGCCGAGGAGGAGGCGAGGCTTAAGCGCGGGGCCGCGGCCGCCGCCGCAAGCGCGACCCTTGCGCCGCCCGCAGCGGGCGTGCGTCAGGCCGGCGACCCCGGCGCTGACCCGCGGCCGGGCGTGCCGGGCGCGGCCGCGGTCCTGCCCGATGCGGCCCGCCTGCCCGGCTCCGGCGATGCCGCAATCGCGCCGGCGGACCCACGGCCGGCCGGACGGACCGCCGCGGTCCAGGCCGATGAGGGGGGCAGGAAAGCCCCCGATCCAAGGGCGCTGGCCGATGGTGGGCTGGATGCGGGACCGTGGCCCGCCGCGCCGATCCTGCGGCTGGGTCCGGGCGGCTATGCCCTGCCGCAGCCGCCCGCCGCCACGCCCTAGGCCCCGGCGCGGACGCGCCTCGCGCCCGCAACGCCGCGACGCGCCTCGCGCCCGCGCCTCAACGGCGGCTTTGCGGGACCAGCGTTCCGCGGATGCTGCCCCACGCGTCAGTCGCGGGTGCGCACGATCCCGGCGAAGGCGTCGAACAGCACGGCGTTCGCGGCGACCAGTTCCGAGGCGTCGGCCACCGGCCCGTCATGACCGGCGCGCAGCGGCTCGACAAAGCCGCCGGCCTCCTTGACCAGCAGGATGCCCGCGGCCACGTCCCAGGCCTGGATGCCGCGTTCCCAGTATCCGTCGAACCGCCCCGCCGCGACATAGGCCAGGTCCAGCGACGCGGCGCCCCAGCGCCGCACCCCGGCCGTCACCGGCATCAGCCGCGCCAGGTCCTTCAGCGTCGCGGGCAGCGTGCCGCGCCCGCCGAAGGGGACGCCGGTGGCAAAGATCGACGCCGACAGGTCGCGCCGGCCCGACACCCGCAGGCGGCGGTCGTTCATGAAGGCGCCCTCGCCGCGCTCGGCGAAGAACAGCTCGTCCTTGGCGGGGTCGAAGACGACGGCGGCGACGATGTCGCCCTTGTGCTCCAGCGCGATGCTGACCGCCCAGTGCGGCAGCCCGTGCAGATAGTTGGTCGTGCCGTCCAGCGGATCGACGATCCAGCGCCGGGTCGGGTCCTCGCCGGCCTGGGTGCCGGTTTCCTCGCCGCACCAGCCATAGGTCGGGCGCGCGCCGCGCAGCTCTTCCTTGATGATGCGCTCGGCCTCGCGGTCGGCGCGGGTGACGAAATCGCCGGCCCCCTTGACGGAAACCTGCAGGTTCTCGACTTCGCGGAAGTCCTTGACCAGGCTGCGGCCCGCCTTGCGCGCCGCCTTGATCATCACGTTCAGATTGGCGCTGGCCATGGTGGGTGTCCTTTGTCGGGGCAGGCCCGTTTAGGCCGGTCGCCGCCGAAAGTGAAGCGGCTGCGCGGCCAAGGGCCTTGCGCGCCGCCGCCCCCTCAGTCCCGGGCGGCCCGCAGCCCCGCCACGATCGCCACGGCGCCCGCGAGGGCCAGCGCGTCCTCGGCCAGGCCTGTGGGCGTCTGGCCGTGATCCTGCATCGCGGCCATCCGCGCCCGCCAGCCGGGATAGGACGCCGCGACCGCCGTGATCCCCCCGACCGCCGCGCCGTTCCAGAACTGCCCGCGCGGGGCCAGCGCACCGCCCGCAAGCCCCGCCACGATGAACCGCGCGGCCAGCCCCAAGGGGACGATCCGGTCGGGCGCGGTCTTCATCTTGTCGCCGGCCATCTCGGCCAGCGCCAGCGCCACGGTGCCTGTCGCGACGGCCGGGTGCCGCAGGATGCCGGGCGCGGCGCAGTCGCGCGGCAGGTCGCCCCGCGCGGCGGCGACCGCGACCGCCGCCAGCGGCGTCATGGATCGCTGGCCGCCGACAAGGCCCATGAGGAACGAGGCGAGCATGGTGTGTTTCCCCTGACGGTTCGGGACGGGAACGCCCCGGCCCGGCGGTCCGGTTCCCCAAATCGCGCCGCCGCGTCCGGTCATCGCGCCTCGCGCGCCAGCCGCAGCATGTCCTGCATGAAGGGCAGGCCGCGGTCTTCCTCGCGCAGCGCGGCGTAGAGGCGTCGGGTCACGCCGCTGCGCCCCAGAGGCCGCGTCACCAGATCGGGGTTGCCCGCCTCGCGCGCCAGCACCCAGTCGGGCAGCACCGACACCCCGCGGCCCGAGGCGACCAGCAGCAGGATCACGTCTGTCAGCTCGATCTCGCGCACCACGGCGGGGCGCACCCCGGCGGGTCCCAGGAAATGCGAGAACACGTCAAGCCGCGCCCGGTCCATCGGATAGGTGATCAGCGTCTCGGTCGCGAGGTCGGCGGGCTCGGCGAAATCGCGGCCCGCCAGGGGATGAGAGGACGGCACCACCAGCAGCGGGTGATAATCGAACAGCGGCTCGAACGCGATGCCCGCCAGGTCCTCGGGGTCGGACGAGACGACCAGATCGGCCTCGCCCCGCATCAGCGCGGGCAGGGCGGTAAAGGCCAGGCCCGCGCGCACGTCGATGTCGACCTGCGGCCAGACATGGCGGAACGCGTCCAGCGCCGGCAGCAGCCAGTTGAAGCAGGCGTGGCATTCCATGGCGATGTGCATCCGTCCGACGCGCCCCTGGGTCACGCCGCGCATCTCGGATTCCGCCGCCTCGACCAGCGGCAGCACCTGGCGGGCCAGCGCCAGCAGGCGCAGCCCGGCGGGGGACAGGCGCATCGGCTTGGTCTGGCGCAGAAACAGCGCGGTGCCGGCCTGATCCTCCAGCGCGCGGACCTGGTGGGACAGGGCCGACTGGGTGATGTTCAGCACCTCGGCCGCGCGGGCCAGACCGCCCATGTCATGGATGGCGCGGATGGTCCGCAGATGGCGCAGTTCCAGATGCATGATGAGCCGCGCTCATGGTCTAGTTGAACAAGATGAATTTGTTTCACGCTCGCCCTCGTGGCACAAGGCCTGCGAAAGGAACCTTCCATGTCCGCACCTGCCGTCAGCTTCGAGTTCTTTCCGCCCAAGACGCTGGACCAGTCGTTCCGGCTGTGGGAAACGGCGCGCGCGCTGGCCCCGCTGGGGCCGGACTTCGTGTCCGTGACCTATGGCGCGGGCGGCACCACCCGGCAACTGACGCACGAGGCGGTGACGGCGCTGGCGGGCCATTACGGGCTGAACGTCGCCGCCCACCTGACCTGCGTGGACGCGACCCGCGACGAGACGATGGCCATCGTGGAGGCCTATGCGGACGCCGGCGTGACCGAGATCGTGGCCCTGCGCGGCGACGCCCCGCAGGGGGCCGACCGCTTCGAGGCGCATCCGCAGGGCTTTGCCAGCTCGGTCGAGCTGATCGCGGCCATCGCGGCGCGCGGCGGGTTCACCATCCGCTGCGGAGCCTATCCCGAGCCGCACCCCGACAGCCCCGACGGTCACGCCGACGTGACCTGGCTCAAGCGCAAGGTCGATGCCGGGGCAAGCGGGGCGATCACCCAGTTCTTCTTCGACGCCGACACGTTCTTTCGCTTTCGCGACGCCTGCGCGGCGGCGGGCATCACAGCGCCCATCCGGCCCGGCATCCTGCCGATCCAGGGCTGGGCGGGCGCCAAGCGATTCGCCGCGCGCTGCGGCACCAGCGTGCCCGGCTGGGCCGAGGCGGCGTTCGCCGCCGCCGGTCCCCAGGGGGAACGCGCGCTGGCCCGCGACCTGGCGATCACGCTGTGCCAGGACCTGATCGCCGGCGGGGTGGACGGGCTGCATTTCTATACGCTGAACCGCCCCGAGCTGACCGCCGAGGTCTGCGCCGCGCTGGGCGTCACCGCGCGCGAGGCGGTCGCCGCCTGAGGCCCGCATGCCCCGGCCTGCACCGCCCCGGCCGGCGCGCCGGGGCCGCTGATCTTCGTCTTTGCCGCGGGCGCCATGACCGGGCCTTGCATCGCGGTGGCGTTGTCGTCGCGGGACGACCGCCGGCACCGGGCCGAGCCTTGGGCGGCCGCGCCCCCGGCGACGCCGCTGCGACCGCGCAAGGCTCGCGGTCACAGCGCCGCGGGAGGCGGCTGTTGCGAGGGGTCCGTCTCGGGCGGGGTCGCGGCGGCGGCCCGGCGCGACAGGCGCATCCGTCGCATGCGCGGGCCCAGCCTGCCCGCGACCGGGCGCAGCTTGCCCAGCGGCTTGCGCAGCGTGCGCCAGCGCGGCCGCCGGGCGGCCCCGATCAGCGCCGGCCCGTCATAGGGCAGGGCCGAGGCATCCGGCACATCCGTCCCGGTCGTGCCGACCGTGCGCGGCGCCCGCAGCAGGAAGGCCCGCCCCCAGCCGCGCCACGATCCGACCGAGGGCGCGTCGGGGTCGCAGGGCAGGCCGGCCCGCCAGCCCGCCGGCAGCGGCAGGCCCTGCGCGGCGGCCCGGCCCAGCATCCAGACCAGCGGGATGTTGGCCAGCGGGCGTGCCGCCTCGAACCCGTCGAGCTGGCCGCCGATGTCGGCATGGCTGCCGCGGAACCAGACCTGTTCGATGCGTTGGGCGGCGTCCGCCTCCCACAGGATCGGCTGGAAGGCCGCGCGCGTCTCGTCCAGGGCCAGCGCCTGCGCGCCAAAGCGGATATGGCTGCCCAGCCGCTGGTCGTGAAAGCGGTGCCGCGCCTCGGTCAGCATCCACAGCAGCGGCAGCCGCACCCCCAGCGCCATCACCGTGTCGAAGACCCCCACCATGTCGATGGTCACGTCCGGGTTGCAGCGGCGGCGGAACGCCGCCATCGCCGCCGCCGACCCGCCGCGGTGATAGAACCGCCACGCCAGCCGGATGTTGCGTTCGGTCGCGGCCTGCGGGGTCAGCAGGCCCACGCGCCCGATCATCCCCGCCAGCGACCGCGCGGCAAAGGCGCCCCGCGAATAGCCGAAGATGAAGATCGGGTCGCCCGGCCGCCAGCTGCTGGCCAGCCAGCCATAGGCGGCTTCGATGCGGTCCTCGACCCCGCGGCCGGTGGCGACCGCGCTGATGCCGCGCCAGTCGTCCCAGGAAAGCCCGCGCGCATAGTGCATCCGCACCGGACCCGCGCGGCGCACCAGCCGGCGAATCGTGCCGATGTGGGTCGCACGGGGGCCGCTTGTGGTGGCGAGCGTGCCGTCCATCAGGATGACGTGGGGGATCGGGCGCCGAGGCTGGGTCATGGTCAGACCCTCAACGCCCAAGGTTACGATTCGGTTGACGGGTTTCGCCGGCCCGGCGGGCGGGCCGGCAGGTGGCCCGCCCTCGGGACCGCGGCGGCGGTCCCCGTCGTGCCGGGGACCGCCGCGTCAGTCCAGGGACAGGGCCGTGACGTGGCGCATCTCTCCGAACCCGTTGAAGCGGGTGTTGGTGACGACCGAATAGGCCCCGGCGCCGTGGAAGACCGCGAAATCCCCCTCGGCGATGTCGTCGGGCAGCGACAGTTCGCCCGGCAGGCGGTCCACCGAATCGCAGGTGGGGCCGAACACCACGCGGCCGTGGCCGTTCTCGCCGCGCGGCGTGCCGTCGGCGCGGAACACCTCGATGCGGTCCAGGTTGCCGATGATCGGCAGCTCGGTCAGCCCGCCATAGACGCCGTCGTTCAGGAACACGCTGGTCCCGTCGCGCACCGCCTTGACCCGCGTGATCAGCGAGAACGCATCCGCGCACAGGCCGCGCCCGGGTTCGCAGACCAGCGCGGGCGCCTTAGCGCCGAACACCTCGGCGGTGGTCTCGCCGATGCGGGCGAAGATCGCATTCAGGTCCGGGTCGACCCCGTGGACCCGCCAGGACGGGAACCCGCCGCCCACGTTCAGCCGGGCGGGGCGCAGGCCCGCCATGTCGGCGATGTCGCCGGCGGTGCGGATATACGTCTCCCATGCGGCGGGATCGACGCACTGGGTGCCGGGGTGAAAGGTCAGCGAGGCGACATAGCCGCGGTCGGCCACGGCGCGCAGCAACTCGGCCGCCAGTTCCGGCGACGCCCCGAACTTGGAGCCGAAGTCATAGGCCGCCCCCGCCACCGGCAGCTTGAAGCGGGGCGAGATCTCGCACCCCTCGGGCGGCACCTGCGCGAACAGCTTCTCCAGCTCCGACCGGCTGTCCACCGACCAGGCCTTGATCCCCGCGTGGACGGCGTGCGCGATCTCGGCCTGCGAGCGGACCGGGTTGTGATAGTGGCGCGCGGCCAGCGGCGCGAGGCGGCCGATCAGGTCGATCTCGAACGGCGAGGCCACGTCGAAGCCGCGGATGCCCGCCGCCACCAGGTTCTGGATCACGGCCTCGTCGGGGTTCGACTTGACCGCATAGGTCACAAGGCCGGGAAAGCCCGCCAGAAAGCGCCGCGCCCGGTCCTGCAGAACGGTGGGCGCGAACACCATCACCGGGTTTTCCGGCCGCATCGCGCGGATGATCTCGGCCGGATTGTCCCATACGGTCTTGGCCAGGTGGCCTTCGGTCAGTCCCATCCCCAGTCCTTTCTGACGGCGGCTCGCCCGCCCCCTGCAGGTTCGCGCCTATGCGGTCCCGTTGCAGCGTTGAAAAGGGTGGAAACGCGCACGGGTCACGTTAATCTGCCGGTTGCGTCGGCAGAATGACAGGACCCCGCCCATGGACGAACTGGACCGCGCCATCGTCGCGCAGCTGTCGCAGGATGCGCGGATGTCGGTGGCCGTGCTGGCCCGGCGCCTGAAGGTGGCGCGATCGACCGTGCAGGCCCGGCTTGAGCGGCTGGAAACCACCGGCGCCATCGCCGGCTATACCTTACGCCTGGGTGAGGCCGCGCGCCTGTCGCGCATCCGCGCGACCTGCCTTCTGACGATCGAGCCGCGGGCGCAGGCGGCGATCCTGGCGCGCCTGCGGGCGCTGCCGGCGGTCGAGCGCGTCCATTCGACGTCCGGACGCGTCGATCTGCTGCTGCAACTGGCCTGTTCGTCCACGGCCGAGCTGGACGAGGTGCTGGACCAGATCGGCAACCTGACGGGGGTGCGGTCGTCCGAAAGCCTGGTGCATCTGTCCACCAAGTTCGACCGCGCGGTCTAGCGCGGTCTCGCGCGAGCCCGTGCGGTTCCCGCGATACCCGATGCGCGCACGGGCGGTTCCCCGGCGGCGGGCGGCCTCTCTTGGCCTTTCGGACCGGCTTCGCTAGACCCGCAGGCAAGCAGAGGGATGACCGCCATGCCGATGGACAAGACTTTCGACGCCGCCGCCGCCGAGGCCCGCATCGCCGCCGCGTGGGAGGCCTCGGACGCCTTTGCCGCCGGCGCCAACGCGAAACCGGGGGCGCCCGCGTTTTCCGTGCTGATCCCGCCGCCCAACGTCACCGGCAGCCTGCACATCGGCCACGCGCTGAACAACACGCTGCAGGACATCCTGGTGCGCTGGCACCGGATGCGCGGCTTTGACACGCTGTGGCAACCCGGCCAGGACCACGCGGGCATCGCCACGCAGATGGTCGTGGAACGCAAGCTTGCGGCCGAGGGAAAGCCTGCCCGCAAGGACTGGGACCGCAAGGCGTTCACCGACGAGATCTGGACATGGAAGGCCGAGTCGGGCGGCACCATCACCGAGCAGCTCAAGCGTCTGGGCGCCAGCTGCGACTGGTCGCGCAACGCCTTCACCATGTCGGGCGCGCCGGGTGCGCCGGCCGGCGAGGAGGGCAACTTCCACGACGCGGTGATCCGGGTCTTTGTCGATTTGTACGACAAGGGCCTGATCTATCGCGGCAAGCGGCTGGTGAACTGGGACCCGCGGTTCGAGACCGCGATCAGCGATCTTGAGGTCGAGAACCGCGAGGTCGACGGCCATATGTGGCACTTCAAGTACCCGCTGGCCGGGGGCGCCACCTATGAGTATGTCGAGCGCGACGCGGACGGCCGCATCACCCTGCGCGAGACGCGCGACTACATCAGCATTGCCACCACCCGGCCCGAAACCATGCTGGGCGACGGCGCGGTGGCGGTGCATCCGTCGGACGCGCGCTATGCCCCGATCGTGGGCCAGCTGTGCGAGATTCCGGTGGGGCCGTGCGACCAGCGCCGCCTGATCCCGATCATCATCGACGAGTACCCGGACCCCGGCTTCGGGTCGGGCGCGGTCAAGATCACCGGGGCGCATGACTTCAACGACTATGGCGTGGCGATGCGCAACGGCATCCCGCTGTATGCGCTGATGGACGGCCGCGCCCGGATGCGCGAGGACGGCCTGAGCTATGCCGAAAGCGCCGCCATCGCCACCCGCGCCGCGCGGGGTGAGGACGTGGGCGACGTGTCGGCCGTGAACCTGGTCCCCGAGGACCTGCGCGGCCTTGACCGTCTGGACGCCCGCCGCCGCGTGGTCGAGGCGATCACCGCCGAGGGGCTGGCCGTCACCGTCCTGCACCGCGAGATCGAACCCGAGACCGGCGCCGAGCATCTGGAAAACCGACCCCTGGTCGAGGCGAAAAAGATCATGCAGCCGTTCGGCGACCGATCGGGCGTGGTGATCGAGCCGATGCTGACCGACCAGTGGTTCGTGGACACCGCCCGCATCGTGCAGCCCGCCATCGACGCGGTGCGTGACGGGCGCACCCGCATCCTGCCCGAGCAGCATGAAAAGGTCTATTTCCACTGGCTGGAGAACATCGAGCCGTGGACGATCAGCCGCCAGCTGTGGTGGGGCCACCAGATCCCCGTCTGGTACGGGCTGGACCTGCATTCGCCGCCGGGCTTTGCCGACGACGAGGGCGACGGCGCGCTGGACGCCGTGGAGCTGTTTGCCCTGCTGGCCGAGGGGCTGGTCGATGCCGGCGAACGCCACCATGCCGCGGCGCATTTCGCCGACGTGGCCGAGGCGTTCCGCGACGACATTGCGGGCCTGCCGCAACCGCTGGAAATCTCGCGCATCGTCGAGGTGGCCGACCGCGCGGCGGCGGTGGACGCGCTGGCGGCCTCGCTGGCCGATTACACGCTGACGCAGGACCCCACCCATCTGGTCTATCCCGTCTGGCGCGACCCCGACGTGCTGGACACATGGTTCAGTTCCGGCCTGTGGCCCATCGGCACGCTGGGCTGGCCCGAGGACACCCCCGAGCTGCGGAAATATTTTCCGACCTCGACGCTGGTGACGGGGTTCGACATCATCTTCTTCTGGGTCGCCCGGATGATGATGATGCAGCTTGCCGTCGTGGGGGACGTGCCGTTCCGCACCGTCTATGTCCACGGGCTGGTGCGCGACGAAAAGGGCGCCAAGATGTCCAAGTCCAAGGGCAACGTCATCGACCCGCTGGACCTGATCGACGCCTATGGCGCGGACCCTCTGCGGTTCACCCTGACCAGCATGGCCGCGATGGGGCGCGACCCCAAGCTGGGGCCCAAGCACGTCGAGGCGAACCGCAACTTCGTCACCAAGATCTGGAACGCGACCCGCTTTGCCGAGATGAACGGCGTCTTCGCCGCGCCCGCAGGCCAGCCCGCCGCCCAGCCCGCCGCCCAGCCCGCACCGACGCACACGGTCAACCGCTGGATCATGGGCGAGGTCGCGCGCGCGCGCCTGGCGGTGGACGAGGCGCTGGGCGCCTATCGCTTCAACGAGGCGGCGGCGGTGCTGTATGGGTTCGTCTGGGGCAAGGTCTGCGACTGGTATGTCGAGTTTGCCAAGCCCCTGTTCGACGGCGCGCACGCCGACGAGACGCGCCAGACGATGCGCTGGGTCATCGAGCAATCGGTGACGCTGCTGCACCCGATCATGCCCTTTGTCACCGAGGAGATCTGGGCCCTGACCGGCCAGCGCGCCCGGATGCTGGTCCACGGCGACTGGCCCGCCTATGGCGCCGAGCTGATCGACGCCGACGCCGACCGGCAGATGAACTGGGTCATCGGGCTGATCGAGGCGGTGCGGTCCGCCCGCGCCCAGATGGGCGTGCCTGCCGGGGCGCGGCTGGACCTGATCGTGACCGAGGCCGACGACGCCGCCCGCGCGGCGCTGGCGGCGAACGGCGCGCTGATCGAGCGGCTGGCGCGCGTCACCCCGCCGGTCAGCGGCGCGGCCGCCGCCGGCACCATCGCGGTCGCCGTGCCGGGCGCGTCCTTCGCCCTGCCGATCGGTGACGTGATCGACGTGGCGGCGGAAAGCGCGCGGCTGAAGAAGGCCGCCGACAAGGGCGCCCGCGACGCCGCCGGCCTGCGCGGGCGGCTGGGCAACGCGCGCTTCGTCGAAAGCGCCGACCCCGAGGTCATCGAGGACACCCGCGCCAAGCTGGCCGACCTGGACGAGGAGATCGCCCGCCTGAACGCCGCGCTGGCCCAGCTGGCTGCGATGTGATGCACTGGTTCGAGCGCATCGCCCTGCGCCGGATCGACGCCGCCGCGGCGCGGGGCGAGCTCAGCGGGCTGGCCGGAGAGGGCAAGCCGCTGGACCCCGAGCGGCTGCGCGAAAGCGCCGAGGACGTGCTGCACCGGATGATGGCGGACGCGGGCGTCGTCCCGGCCGAGGTTTCGCTGGCGCGCGAGATCGAGGCCCGGCGCGCGGTCCTTGAGCAGATCGAGGACCCCGCCGAGCGCCGCGCGGTGCAGCGCCAGATCGGACTGCTGGAACTGAAACGCGCCATCGCGCAGGACGCGCGCCGGCATTCGCGCCGGGGCTGAGCAGGCCCTCGGCCCTAAAGCCGGAACCCCTCGGGGATGCGGTCGGTGCCGTCCAGCACCAGGTCGGCCACGATCGCCGCCACCGCCGGGGCCATGCCGAAGCCGATCTTGAACCCGCCGTTGGCGACCAGATGGCCCGGGCGGCCTGGCCAGACCCCGATCAGCGGCGCGCGGCTGGCGGCGCGGGGGCGGATGCCGGCCCAGCGGTCCAGCACGGCGCGGCCTGCCAGCGCCGGGCACAGGGCGCAGGCGCGCGCGACCAGCGCCTCGAGCCCCGCATCGGTGGCCCCGTCGGTGGCCTCCGGCTCGCTGGTCGATCCGACCGCGGTGGTGCCGTCGGCATGGGGGACGATGTGGACGCCGTCCGCAAAGACCTGCGCGGCCTGAGGGGCGGACAGGTCCAGCAGCGCCGACTGGCCCTTGACCCCGGACCCCACCGGCCGCCCCAGATCCGCCGACAGTGCGGCCAGTCCCGGCGCGCCGGTCGCCCAGACGACGGGCCCCGCCAGCGCGTCGGGGTGCTGGGGACCCGCGCCCTCGATCACCGCGCCGCCGGTTGCACGGATCGCCGCGGCCAGCGCGCGGCCCGCGGCGCGCGGGGACAGGCGCGCGGTCAGGCTGTCGGTCAGCCACAGACCGGACGGGCTGTCGGGCACCAGCGGCCCCGCCGGCGCGTCGGTCAGCGCCATGCGGAACGGCGCCGGCCACACCGCCGCCGCCGCAGCGATGCGGGCGTGGATGCGCTCCAGCGCCGCGGCCTCGACCGGCTGCACCCGGCCCGTGCGCGCATAGCCGGGATCGACGCCCCCCGCCGCCCTGACCGCGGCCCACCAGCCCTCGGCCGCGACCAGCGCGTCCAGTTGCACCTGTTTCTTGGCGTTCCAGTTCTCCGGCGCGTGGGGCGCCAGCGCGCCCACCGTGCCGCCGCTGGACCCTGCGCCGATGCGCGCCGCCTCGATCACGGTGACGGCGGCCCCGCGCCGCGCCAGTTCCCAGCCGCAGGCAAGGCCCATGATCCCCGCGCCGATCACCGTCACCGCCCTTGCCATCGCCGCGCGCCCCCGCCATTGCCGGCGCCGGAGGTAGCGCGGATGACGGCTGACGACCAGAGCAGGCTGGACTGGCGCGGCAGCGTGCCGGTGTCGCGGCGCTTCGACGACCCCTATTTCAGCCTGGCGGGCGGGCTGGACGAGACGCGCCACGTCTTTCTGGCCGGCAACGACCTGCCCGCACGGCTGGTCCCGGGCTTTTGCGTGGCCGAAACCGGCTTTGGCACCGGGCTGAACCTGCTGGCGCTGGCGCAGGTGGCGACGGTGCCCGTGCGCTTCACCAGCTTCGAGGCCTATCCCCTGAGCCTGGCAGAGCTGGCCCGCGCCCATGCGGCCTTCCCCGATCTGGCGGCATTGTCGGCGCAGCTGCGCGCAGGCTGGGGCGGCGAGACGCTGACGGTGGGCCATGTGACCGCCCGGATCGTGGCGGGGGACGCGCGCCAGACGCTGCCCGCCTGGGACGGCCGCGCGGATGCCTGGTTCCTGGACGGGTTCTCCCCCGCGCGAAACCCCGAGTTGTGGTCCGATGCGCTGATGGCGGCGGTCGGCGCCCATGCCGCGCCGGGCGGCAGCTTTGCCACCTATACCGCCGCGGGCCATGTGCGGCGCGCGCTGGCCGCGGCGGGGTTCGACGTCACCCGCGCGCCCGGCTTTGCCGGCAAGCGTCACATGAGCCGCGGGGTCCGGCGCTAGCGGCGCACCGGCGGGATGCGGGTGGGGGCATAGACGACCGGCCGGTGCGGCGGGTGGCCGTGGGTGCGCGCCCAGAACTGCGGCCCGCCCCGGCGCAGGAACACCGGCAGCGCCAGCACCAGGCCCGCGACGAACCCCCCCGCATGCGCCCAGTAGGCGACGCCGGCCTCGCCGCCGTGCATCGCATAGCCCGACACCAGCTGAATCGCGAACCAGACCGCCAGCATCACCCAGGCGGGAATGGTGAACATTTTGATCAGGATGATGATGATCGCGACCACGTCCACCTTGGCGCGCGGAAACATCAGCAGATAGCCCCCCATCACCCCGGCGATCGCCCCCGACGCGCCGACCATGGGGATGCCGTCGGCGGGGTTTGCCGCCATCTGCGCGCCCGCGGCCGCGAAACCGCAGGCAAGATAGAATACCAGAAAGCCGCCATGGCCCATCTGATCCTCGAGGTTGTCGCCGAAGATCCACAGAAACAGCATGTTGCCGCCCAGATGCAGCAGTCCCGCGTGCAGGAACATGTGCGTCAGCACGCCCCAGACCTGCGAACCATTCAGGACCGCGACCGGATACAGGGCCAGGTCTTCCCACAGGCCGGTCATGCCCCCGGCCCAGGGGGCGGTCAGCAGGAACATCGCGACGTTCGCCAGCATCAGCGCGATGGTGACATAGGGCGTCCGCTCAGACGGATTGTGGTCGCGGATCGGGAACATGGGGCCTTCCGGCAGGGGCGTGTGTCGGCCAACGCACGGCGCGACAGGGGGTTGCGTGGCGCCGGACGATTCGGCCGCGCGCGATTGTGTCCCGCGGGGGCGGGGCGCTAGATGGGCGCAGGACAGGCCCGGACGCGGGCCGCGCGACAGGGGATGCGCCAATGACCACGATGACCGACCGCAAGAACGCCGCCATTTCGCGCGGCGTGGGGATGACCACGCAGATCTATGCCGACCGCGCCGAGAACGCCGAGATCTGGGACAAGGACGGCAACCGCTACATCGACTTCGCCGCCGGCATCGCGGTGGTGAACACGGGGCATCGCCATCCCCGGGTGATGCAGGCGGTGCGCGACCAGCTGGACCGGTTCACCCACACCTGCCACCAGGTCGTGCCCTATGAAAACTATGTGACCCTGGCCGAGCGGCTCAACCGCCTGGTGCCCGGCAACTTCGCCAAGAAGACCATCTTCGCCACCACCGGCGCCGAGGCCGTCGAGAACGCCGTCAAGATCGCCCGCTATGCCACCGGGCGGTCGGGCATCGTGGCGTTCACCGGCGCGTTCCACGGCCGCACCTTCATGGGCATGACGCTGACCGGCAAGGTCCAGCCCTACAAGGCGGGGTTCGGGGGGATGATGCCCGATGTCTGGCACCTGCCGTTCCCGAACGAGCTGCATGGCGTGACGCAGGCCGACGCGCTGGCCGCGCTGGACAAGCTGTTCAAGGCCGACATCGATCCCGCCCGCGTGGCCGCGATCATCGTGGAACCCGTGCAGGGCGAGGGCGGCTTCTATCCCGTTCCGTCTGGCTTCATGCGAACGCTGCGCCAGCTGTGCGACGACCACGGGATGCTGCTGATCGCCGACGAGGTGCAGACCGGCTTTGCCCGCACCGGCCGGCTGTTCGCGATGGAGCTGCACGGCGTCGCGGCCGACCTCACCTGCATGGCCAAGGGCCTGGGTGGGGGTCTGCCGATTTCCGCTGTGACCGGCCGGGCCGAGGTGATGGACGCGCCCCACCCCGGCGGCCTGGGCGGCACCTATGCGGGCAACCCGCTGGGCGTCGCCGCGGCCCACGCCGTGCTGGACGTGATCGAGGACGAGGGCCTGTCCGAGCGCGCCGAGCGGCTGGGCCAGCGGCTCAAGCAGCGCCTCGCATCCCTGCGCGACGACGTGCCCGAGATCGTGGACATCCGCGGCCCCGGCCTGATGAACGCGGTCGAGTTCAACGTCGGGTCCCGGCCCAGCCCCGAGTTCACCAACAAGGTGCGCGAGGAGGCGCTGTCGCGCGGCCTGATCCTGCTGACCTGCGGCGTCTACGGCAACGTCATCCGGTTCCTGCCGCCCCTGACGGTGCCGGACGCCGTCTTCGACGAGGCGCTGGACATCCTGGAGGCGTCGATCCGCGCCGCCCGCGGACCCGGCCGCCACAAGGCCCCGCAGGACGGCGAGCTGATGGCGGGCGCGCAGGAGGCCTGAGGCGGCCCGGCCGCGCCGGGGGGCTGTCTGCCCCCCGGACCCCCCGAGGATATTTGCCGCCGCCCGAGGCGCGTTAACCGACTCTTCGCACCCTCATGCGAAAAGACCTGCGCGGGACAGGCGGGGACGCCGATGACCGTGCCGACCGAAGCGGCCCCCGTCCGTGTTGGCGGGGGCCTGCGGGTCTCGGGCGGCACGTATCCTCGGGCTTCCCGTGCGCCCGCGAACCAGTCCGGTGGACTGCTTCCAGCGAGGAAGGCCACGGAAGTGGCACGCACGGGGGCCAGAGGGGGCAGACAGCCCCCTGTGTCCCGAGTCGGGACGGTTCCCTTCGCCAGGCGCGGCACCGCCCAAAGGGTGGTCCGGGGGGGGCGCCCAAGGCGCACCGCCGATGGTCAGGCGGCCAGCCCGCGCGACCCCATGTCCAGGTATTTCTGCCGCCGCGCCCGGACCAGCTCGGCCGGCTTGACCCCCTTGAGCTGGTCGAGCAGCGTGCCGATCTCGCGGCCGACCTCGGCGATGGCCTCGGCGGGGGCGCGCTGGGCGCCGCCCACGGGCTCGCTGATGATGCAGTCGATCACGCCCAGTTTTTTCAGGTCCTGCGCGGTCAGCTTCAGCGCCTCGGCCGCCTCGCGCATCTTGTCGGCGTCCTTCCACAGGATCGAGGCGCAACCCTCGGGCGAGATCACCGAATAGATCGAGTGTTCCAGCATCGCCACCCGGTCGGCGGTGGCAAAGGCCACGGCGCCGCCGGACCCGCCCTCGCCGATGATGACCGACACCAGCGGCACGCCGATCTGCAGGCATTTCTCGGTCGAGCGGGCGATCGCCTCAGACTGGCCGCGTTCCTCGGCCCCCTTGCCGGGATAGGCGCCGGGGGTGTCCACCAGCGTGATGACCGGCAGGCCGAAGCGGTCGGCCAGTTCCATCAGGCGGATGGCCTTGCGGTACCCCTCGGGGCGGGTCATGCCGAAGTTGCGGTGGATGCGCGAGCGGGTGTCGTTGCCCTTCTCGTGGCCGATCACCACGACGGGCTGGTCGCGAAACCGCGCAAGGCCGCCCATGACCGCATGGTCGTCGGCAAAGCCGCGGTCGCCGGCCAGCGGCGTCCATTCCGAGAACAGCGCGTCGATATAGTCGATGCAGTGGGGCCGGTCGGGGTGGCGGGCCACCAGCGTCTTTCGCCACGGGTCAAGCGACTTGTAGAGGTCGCGCAGCATGTCGGCGGCCTTGCGGTCCAGCGCCGCGGCCTCCTTCTCAAGGTCCACGCCCTCGCCCCGCCGGGCCAGCGCCCGCAACTCCTCGGCCTTGCCTTCCAGGTCGGAAAGCGGCTTTTCGAATTCCAGATAGGTCATGGCTGGGCCTTTCGCTGGTCGGATGCGTTATGGGGCGCAGGCCGCGGGATTGCAACGCGGGCGAGGGCCCGCGCGGGCCTACCACCGGTCCAGCGCGGCCTCGTCATCGGCCTTGGCCTCGACCCAGCCGCGCGGCCCGTCGGGTCCGATCTCGCGCTTCCAGAAGGGGGCGCGGGATTTCAGCCAGTCCATCAGGAAATCGGCCGCATCGAAGGCGGCGCGGCGGTGGCGGGCGGCGGTGGCGACCATCATGATCGGCTCGCCCACCGGCAGATGCCCGTGGCGGTGGACGACCAGCACGTCGTCCAGGCCAAAGCGGTCGGCCGCCGCCTGCGCGTGCGCCGCCAGCGCGCGCTCGGTCATGCCGGGGTAATGTTCGATGTCCAGCGCGACCAGCCCGCCGTCGCCGCGCACCAGCCCGGTGAAGGTCACGACCGCGCCTGCGCCCGCGCCGAACCCGTCCAGCAGTGCGCCCGCGTCGAACGGCTGGGGCTGGACCAGCACGCGCATCAGCCGCCCGTCATCGGGGGAAAGAACGCGATCTCGCGCGCGCCGGCCAGGGGCGTGTCCCAGTCGGCCAGGTCCTGATCCACCGCGACGCGCACCGCCGACAGGTCCGACAGCGCCGCGGCGTGCCGGTCGTCGCGCGCGGCCAGTTCGGCCACCAGCGCGCCCACGGTCGCCGCATTCGTCTCGACCCGTTCGCGGGGCGCGCCGATGCGTTCGCGCAGCCAGGCGAAATACAGCACGTCCAGCGTCATCGCGTGTCCCGCAGCCAGGGCCGCGCCTTGTCGAAGTAATCCCAGCCCGTGACCGCCGTCAGGATGGCGGCGATCCAGATCAGCGCCAGGCCGACCTGGGTGGCCAGGTCGGACCAGCTGTCGGACCACGGCAGGCGCGTTTCGCCCACCAGCGGCGGGTGGCCCTGTTCGTAATAGGCCAGTCCCGTGCCCAGGAACATCATCGCGATCGCGGCCATCTGCGCCGTGGTCTTCCACTTGGCCACCCTGGTCACCTTCAGCTTGCCGGAATCCGCGCCGAGGAACTCGCGCAGGCCGCTGACGAAGACCTCGCGGAACAGGATCACGGTGGCGGGCAGGATCAGCCAGGGGTTCATCCCCGAATAGCCGGTGATGACGACCAGCGCGATCACCACCATCGCCTTGTCGGCGATCGGGTCCATCGCCGCGCCGAAGCGGCTTTCCTGTTTCCAGGCGCGCGCGATCTGACCGTCGAACCAGTCCGTCACGGCCGCCAGGACGAACAGCGCCAGCGCCGCGAAATCCGCGAAGGGACGGCTGAAATACAGAAACATCAGCGGCACGCCGGGCGCCGCGAACAGGCGCAGCATGGTTAGGATGTTGGGCAGGTTCCACCTCATGCCGCGCAGGCTAGAGGGTTACGCGGGCCGGGGGAAGGGGCGACAGCCCAGGCCGGGCGCGCACCCTAGGGGCGTCGTTGCGCGGCCGTCGTGGGGCGCCCCGTGGCCGGTCGGGCGCCATTCCTAAGCGCTGCGCGCCGGCAAGGCGCGGGGAACGGGGCACAGGATGCGGCGCGGCCGGCCGGAAAGCCCGCGTGCGGCGGGTCAGCGCGCGTCGTCGGTGCCGAACAGCCCCTTGAGGCCGCGTGCGACCAGGTTGCCGACGCTGGGGCGCGGCTGCTGGATGAAGGGCAGCGGACGGCACACTTCCATCGCGGCGATGCCGACGCGGGCGGTCAGGGCGCCGTTCACGACCCCCTCGCCAAAGCGGCGGCTGACCTTGGCCAGGATGCCCCCGCCCGCGACGGTGTGGATCAGGTCGTCGCCCGCGGCGACCGCCCCGGTGGCCACCAGATGCGTGATGACGGTCCGGGCCAGTCGCCAGCCCCCCACCGCGCCGGCGCGCCCGCCATAGATCTCGGCCATGCGGCGGATCATCCGCAGGTTCGCGGCCAGCGCCGCCAGCACGTCGGCCATCGCCAGCGGGATCAGGGCGGTCGCGGCGGCGACGGTGCGGGCGGCGGCCTCGATCTCGCGCCGGGCCTGCTGGTCGAGGGGGGCGAGCAGCTCGCCCTCGGCCAGCGACAGCAGCGTGTGGGCGTCGAAGGCGTCGCCGCGCCGCGCGGCCAGGTTGCGGCGCGCCCAGGCCAGGTCCGGCCGGTGGGCATACAGGCCGTCAAGCTGGTCGGCCACCTGCCGCGCCTGCGCCAGATCGGCCGCCGCCAGCGCCGCCCCCGCGCTGCGGTGGATCGCGTCGATGCGCCCGAACCGCGCCCAGGCGGCATATTCGCGCACCGCCATGGCCAGCGTCGCGACCGTGAAGGCGGCGAACAGCGCGATGCCCAGCCAGCCCAGCAGCGGATAGCGCGCCATCAGATCCTCGAAGAACCGCAGCGCCGCCATCGACAGCAGGAAGGTCAGCAGCGCCACCAGCGAGTTGATGAAGAACCGCGTCACCCGCGACGGTCCCCGCCCGGCCAGCCGCATGACCATCTGCATGGTGCGCGGCTGGGGCAGGGCGCCGGGCAACCCGTCGTCGATGGGCGGCGCGTCGGCGGGCGAGGGGGCGGCGTTGCCCCCGGCCGACGGGCGCGCGCGGGGCGGCCGGGCATCGCGGCCGTCGCCCGGCCTGTCCGCGGGCGGCGCGGCGGCGTCGGCCGGCGGGGCGGCATCGTCCTGCGGCACGGACGCCGCGGGGCCGTATTCGACCAGAACCGGGCCGCGGCGGGGGGGCTTCGGGGCCTCAGCCATGGTGGCGCCTTTCGGACAAGGGGGGCGGGGCGGACAGGGGGCGCGCGGCGGTCACAGCCGGTCCCCGATCAGGAACTCGGCCGCGCGGTCCATGCGGATGTGGGGGGGGCCGTCGCCGGGACGCAGCGTATCGGGCGCGGGGGCAAAGGTCATCGCGGCATAGTCCCCGTCCAGCCAGCGGGCCGCGCCATCGGCCGCGGGGGCCAGCAGGGCGGCGGGGTTTTCCGGCAGCTCGCCCGGATAGAACGCCGCCTGCCGCCCGTCTATCAGCGTGCCGCGCACGGCGGGCAGGTCCTCGCCGTCCTGGTGGATCATCTCCTCGGTGGTGGTGCGCAGGGCGGCGATGGCCAGCGCCTCGGTCCGGGCGCCCTGGAAATCGGCGCGGTCGCGCGCCTCGCGCAGCATGGCCGTCAGGATCGCGGCCAGCCGGGGGTGCTGCAGATGGTGCAGATGGTCGGCCTTGGTCGCCGCGAACAGGATGCGTTCCACCCGCCGCGTGCCCAGCAACTGCGCCAGCCAGCCCGCCCGGCCGGGGCGAAAGGCCGACAGGATGTCGGCCATCGCGCGGCGCATGTCCTGGACCGCCGGCGGGCCGGCATGGATCGCGCCCAGCACATCGACCAGCACCACCTGCCGGTCGATGCGCGCGAAATGGTCGCGGAAGAACGGCCGCACCACGCGCGACTTGTAGGCGTCGAAGCGCCGCCCGAATTCCCGGTACAGGGCCGAGGGGCGGCGGTCCGGCGCGGGCAGCGGGGCAAAGGTCAGCGCGGGCGACCCCTCCAGCTCGCCCGGCAGCAGGAACCGGCCGGGCGTCGTGTCGGAATGGCCTGCGTCGCGCGCCGCGTTCAGATGCGCCGTATAGGATGCGGCCAGCCGCTGGGCCGACGGCTCGTCGAACCCCGCCTGCGGGTCAAGCCGCGCCAGCGCGTCCAGGAACGGCTGCGCGCCGGGCCGGCCCGCCATGCGGTCCAGCACCTGCGCCGACCACTCCGCGAAGCTCAGGTCCATCATCCGCAGGTCCAGCAGCCATTCGCCGGGATAGTCCACGATGTCCACGTGCAGCGTCTGCATCCGGCGCAGGCCGCCCAGCAGCCCGCGCGGCTGCACCCTCAGGGACAGGCGCAACTGGCTGACGGTGCGCGTCCCCTCGGGCCAGTGCGGGTCAGGGCCGGTCAGCGCCGCCAGGTGGCGTTCAAAGTCAAAGCGCGGCACGGTGTCGTCGGGCTGCGGCTGCAACCAGGCGGCGCGAATGGCGCCGTCGGCAGCGGCGCGCAGCGCGGGCATCCGGCCGCGGTCCAGCAGGTTGGCCACCAGCGAGGTGATGAACACCGTCTTGCCCGCGCGGCTAAGCCCGGTGACGCCCAGCCGGATCACCGGATCGGACAGTCCCAGCCCGCGCATCAGGCTGTCGGCAGTGTCGGTCAAACCCATTGGGGCCCCCTTGAAATCATTAAGCTGTCAGGCAGGCAGCCGGGCGGTCAACGAACACTGACGGGGTTGGGTTCAGCGCGCAAGCCGGGCGCATGGCGGCCATGCCGCTGGTCGCGCCGCCGATTTTCGGCCAAGCGTTCCCCCATGAGCGCCGATCCGACCCCGCCCCCCCTGCCCATCGACGAGGCGATCCCCGCCCTGCGCGCGGCGCTGTCCGCCCACGGCCGCGCCGTGCTGGTCGCGCCGCCCGGCGCGGGCAAGACGACGCGCGTGCCGCTGGCGCTGATGGACATGATTCCCGGCCGCATCCTGATGCTGGAACCGCGCCGACTGGCCGCACGCGCGGCGGCCGAGCGCATGGCCGCCACGCTGGGCCAGCCGGTCGGCGGCGATGTCGGCTATCGCGTGCGCGGCGATTCGGTGCCGGGCGCGCGGATCGAGGTCGTGACCGAGGGCATCCTGACGCGCATGGTCCAGTCCGACCCCGCGCTGACCGGCACGGGCTGCGTGATCTTCGACGAGTTCCACGAGCGCAGCCTGAACGCCGACCTGGGACTGGCGCTGGCGTGGGAATCGCGCGCCGTGCTGCGCCCTGATCTGGCCGTGCTGGTGATGTCGGCCACGCTGGACGCCGAACCCGTCGCGGCGCTGCTGGACGATGCGCCGGTGGTCCGCTCGCTGGGCCGCGCCTTTCCGGTGGACACCCGCTGGCTGGACCGGCCGCTGCCCGCAGGCCACCGCCTCGTGCCCGAGGCCGCGCGCCTTGTCGCCCGGGCCGAGGCCGAGACGCGCGCGAATCCCGGCGGCACGATCCTGGTCTTTCTGCCGGGCGAGGGCGAGATCCGCCGCGTGGCCGCCATGCTGGACCTGGACGCCGAGGTCGTGCCCCTGTTCGGTGCGATGGACTTTGCCGCCCAGCGCGCCGCCCTTGCCCCGCCCGGCGAACGGCGGCGCATCGTGCTGGCGACGGCCATCGCGGAAACCTCGCTGACCATTCCGGGCGTGCGCGTGGTGGTGGACGCGGGCCGCGCGCGCCGGGCGCGGTTCGACCCGGGATCGGGGATGAGCCGGCTGGTCACGGAACGCGTCAGCCGGGCCGAGGCCGAACAGCGCCGGGGTCGCGCGGGCCGCGTCGCGCCGGGCCTGTGCTATCGGATGTGGGCGCGCGCCGAGGAAGGGGGCCTGTCCGCCTTTGCCCCGCCCGAGATGGCGACGGCCGACCTGACCGGCCTCGCGCTGGAACTGGCGGCCTGGGGATCGGCCGAGGGGCTGGTGTTCCTGACCCCGCCGCCCGCCGCCGCGCTGGCCGAGGCGCGGGCGTTGCTGGCGGGGCTGGGGGCGCTGGATGCGGACGGGCGGATCACCGGGCACGGGCGCGCCATGGCTGCGCTGCCGCTGCATCCGCGGCTGGCGCACATGCTGCTGGTCGCCGGGCGCGACGCGGCCGACCTTGCGGCGCTGCTGGCCGAGCGCGATCCGATCCGCGGCGCGCCCGCCGACCTGGCGCTGCGGCTGGCTGCCATCCGCGACCCCCGCGGCTTTGCCGACCGCCACCCCTGGCCCGCCGACCGCGCGACGATCGAGCGCATCCGCGCCGAAAGCCGCCGCCTGCGCCGCCTGGTGCCCGATCGCCCCGCCGCAGCCCCCGATGCCGCCGCGCGCCCCGCCGCGCAGGCGCCGCTTGCCCCCGCTGCGAGCGCCGCGCTGGCCTATCCCGACCGCATCGGCCTGCGCCGGCGGGGCGAGGCGCCGCGCTTTGTGCTGTCGGGCGGCAAGGGCGCGGTCGTGGCCGAGGGCGACCCGCTGGGGGCGGCCCGCCTGATCGTGGCGACCGATCTGAACGGCGACCTGCGCGAGGCGCGGGTCCGCATGGGCGCGACGCTGGACGAGGCCGACCTGCGGGCGCTTTACGGCGACCGGATCGAGCGGGTGGACAGGGTGGACTGGTCGCGCCGCGAGGGGCGGGTGCTGGCGCGGCGGCAGGACCGGCTGGGGGCGCTGGTGCTGGCGGACCAGCCGCTGGACGATCCCGACCCGCAGGCCGTGGCGCGTGCGGCGTGGCAGGGGCTGCGCGACCTGGGGCTGCCCTGGACGCCCGCCGCGCGGCGGCTGCGCGCGCGCATTGCGCTGGTGCCCGGCCTGCCCGACGTCTCGGACGCGGCCCTGCTGGACCAGCCTGCGTGGCTGCTGCCCTGGCTGGAGACCGCGCGCACGGCGGGGGCGCTGCGCGCGCTGGACCTGACCGAGCCGCTGAAGGCGCTGATCGGCTGGGACGGGCAGCGGCTGCTGGACCAGGCCGCGCCCGCGGCCTTCACCTCGCCGCTGGGGCGCCGCATCCCCATCGACTATGACGCCGAGACGCCGACGATCGAGGCGCGCCTGCAGGAACTGTTCGGCGTCACCCGCCACCCGATCGCCGGGTCGCGCCCGCTGCGGATCGTGCTGCTGTCGCCGGGAGGCAAGCCGGTGGCGGTGACAACCGACCTGCCGGGGTTCTGGGCGGGCGGTTACGGCGATGTGCGCCGCGACATGCGCGGCCGCTATCCCCGCCATCCCTGGCCCGAGGACCCGACCGCCGCCGACCCCACGCTGCGCGCCAAGCCGCGCGGGACGTGACGCGGGGCGCAGGGCGCGGGGATGCGGCGCCGCCGCGCTGCACGGGGCCGCGGGATCGCCGGGCAAGCGGGACGCGGGCAGGGGGCCGGGCGCAGGCGACGCGGCTCAGGGCCGGATCTCGACCGGGGTGCCAAGGGCGGTGTGGGCGAACAGCTCGCGGATCTGGGCATTGGCCAGGGCGATGCAGCCTGCCGTCCAGTCGCCCCTGACGCGCAGGCCGTCCGCGACCTGATTGGGCTGGCCGTGGATCATGATGTCGCCGCCCGGATCGACGCCCGCGCGGCGCGCGCGGTCGCGGTCCTGCGGGCGGGGATAATCCAGCCCCAGCGACAGGGTAAAGCGGCTGCGGTCGTTCCGGCGGTCCACGCTGAAGACACCCTCGGGCGTGCGGCCGTCGCCCTGGCGGGCCTTGTCGCCGACCGGCGCGAACCCCAGCGCGATGTCGAAGACCCGCGGGTGGCCGTCGCGCTGCCACACGGTCATCCGCCGGGCGGCCTTTTCGATCAGGATGCGTTCGACCGGGCTGGTGATCTGCGGCGCCAAAGGGGGCAGCGGCGGGATGCCGGTGGGGCGCGGCAGCGGCCGCTGGACCGGCGGCAACCCCGGCAGGTCTGGCGCGGGCGCGGTCGGCACCGGCCCCAGGGGCCAGCGCCCGCCCGTCCAGATCATCGCCGCAGCCAGCGCCAGCGCGGCAAGGACCAGCCAGCGCCACGCCCTCATTGCAGGTCGGCGAAGGCCCGTTGCAGGCGGTCCACCGCCTGCGCCACCCGGGCCCGCGGCGTGGCAAGGTTGAACCGGACATGCCCCTCGCCGCCCAGTCCGAAGCTTTCGCCGCGGTTCGCGGCGATGCCCGCGCCCCGCAGGATGCGCGCGTGCAGTTCGTCCGCCGAGAGGCCGGTGCCGGTGAAATCGACCCAGGCCAGGTAGGTCGCCTGCAGCGGCATCGACCGCGCGCCGGGAATGGCGTTCACGCCCGCGTCAAACAGCGCCGCGTTGCCCGCCAGATACGCCGTCAGCGCGTCCAGCCATTGCGCCCCCGCCGGCGAATAGGCCGCCGTCACCATCGGCAGACCGAACAGCCCCGGCGAGATTCCCTGCGCCGCCATGCGCGCCGCATACCGCTCGCGCAGCGCCGGGTCGGGGATGATCGCGTTGCCCAGGTGCGCCCCCGCGATGTTGAAGGATTTGGTCGCCGCCGTCAGCGTGACCAGCCGGTCCATGGCCTCGGGCGTGGCCAGGGCGGTGACGCTGTGGCGCGGACTGCCGGGCAGGACAAGATCGTGGTGGATCTCGTCGCTGACCAGCACCAGGTCGCGGTCGCGGCAGAACGCGGCGATCTGGCGCAGCTCGTCGGCCGACCAGACCCGGCCGCCCGGATTGTGGGGCGAGCACAGGATCAGCATCCGTTCGCGCCCGGTCAGGCGGCCCTGCCAGTCGTCCCAATCCAGCGCAAGCAGGCCCCCCTCTACCGCCAGCGGCAGTTCCGTCACCGTGCGGCCCGCGGCCTTCACCACGCGGGCAAAGGCGTGATAGACCGGCGTCATCAGGATCACGGCGTCGCCTGGCCGGGTGTAGGCCTCGACCGCAAGCGCGGTGCCGTTGACCAGCCCGTGGACGGACAGGATCTCGTCGCCCGCGACCCTCCAGCCGTGGCGCTGGTCCATCCACCAGCGGATCGCGTCCAGATAGGGCGGGTTCGCGCCGGGATAGCCGTAGATGCCGCCCGCCACCACCTGCTGCAGCGCCGCCTGCACGGACGGGGGGGCGCGGAAATCCATGTCGGCGACCCACATCGCCAGCGTGTCGTCCGGCACGCCCCCGAACACCGCGTCCATGTCGTCCCATTTGTTGCACAGCGTGCCGCGGCGGTCGATGATCTCGTCGAAGTCGGGGCTCATGGCGGTCCTTTCGCGGGGTTCCTGCGCTGTCGGCGACACCATAGCGGCTTGGCCCGCGGCTTAAACCCTTGCCCTTCTCGGGGTCGGCGCAATATCTGGGGGCCATGAGCCGCCCCATCCTGTTGTTTCCCGACCCCCGCCTGAAAAAGGCCTGCGCCCCGATCGGCCGCATCACGCCCGAGATCGAGACGCTGGCCGCGGACATGCTGGCCGCGATGTATGCCGCGCCTGGCGTGGGACTGGCTGCGCCGCAGGTCGGCGTGCTGCTGCGGCTGTTCGTGATGGACTGCACCAAGGACCCGGATGCGCCGCGCGCCCCCATCGTGATGATCGACCCCCAGCTTGAGGCGACATCCGAGGCGCTGAACGTCTACGAGGAGGGATGCCTGTCCTTCCCCGACCAGTACGCCGAGGTGACGCGCCCGGCCGAGGTCACGATGCGCTGGACGGGGCTTGACGGTGCCACCCACAGCCGCGACTTTCAGGGGCTGTGGGCGACCTGTGCCCAGCACGAGCTGGACCACCTTAACGGCAAGCTGTTCATCGACCACGTCGGCCCGATGAAACGGCAGCTGATCACCCGGCGAATGACCAAGATGAAGCGAGAGCTGGCCCGTGCCTGACGACACCCTTGCACGCGCGGCGGCGCAGCCGGGCGACCGCGGCGACGCCGCGGGCGACGATCCGGGGATGGCCCATGGGCGGCCGGGCGGCCCCCTGCCGGGCCTGCCGCAGGGGCGTGTCCGGCCCGTCCTGATCCATCCCGACCCGATCCTGCGCCAGTCCTGCCGCCCCGCCGCCGGGATGGCGCCCCCTGCGCTGCGGACGCTGGTGGCCGACCTGTTCGCCACGGTCTACGCCGCACAGGGCAGGGGCCTCGCCGCGCCCCAGGTCGGCGAGACGCGGCGCGTCTTCGTCATGGATGCCGGCTGGAAGACCGGGGCGTCCTGCCCCCGCGCCCTGATCGACCCCGTCCTGCTGTGGCAGTCGCCCGAGCAGGCCTGCGACGTCGAGCGGTGCCTGTCGATCCCCGACCGGCCCGTCAGCGTGACGCGCCCGCTGGCGATCCGGGTCGGCCATGTGGACCTGGACGGGCAGCCCTGCACGGCCGACCTGTCGGGGGCCGAGGCGCGCATCGCGCTGCACGAGATGGACCACCTCGACGGACGGCTGATCATCGACGCACCGGGCGCCGGACAGCCCGACGGGTCCGGCAAGGGGGGGTCCGGCAAGGGGGGGTCCGGCAATGGGGGGTCCGGCAAGGGGGCATTCGGCGGGGCCGCGCCCGGGCCCATGGCGTGAGCGTCCGCCCGGTCCTGCCCTATGCCGACCGTCGCCTGCACGGTCCTGCCGCCCCGGTCGAAGGGGTCACGGAAGCCGTGCGGATGATCTGGGACGACATGATCGACACCATGGAGGCGATGCCCGGCGTGGGCCTTGCCGCGCCCCAGATCGGGATCATGCTGCGGCTGGCGGTCGTCGATGCCTCGACCCGGCGCGGCCAGGCGGTGCGGATGGCCAACCCCGAAATCCTGCACGCGTCGGTCCAGTTGCGCGCGCACGAGGAGGCGAGCCCGAACCTGCCCGGCGTGTCGGCCCGCATCGAGCGCCCCCGCGCCGTCACCGTGCGGTTCCTGAACGCCGACGGCCAGATCGAGGACCGCGACTTCGTCGGCCTGTGGGCGACCAGCGTCCAGCACCAGATCGACCATCTGGACGGGCGGCTGTATGTGGACCACCTGACGCCCCTGCGGCGCAAGATGCTGGTGGCGAAATCGGCCAAGCTGGCGCGGCGCTAGCCATTCCGGCCGGGCGCCGGGCCTGCGGACCCGCCGTGACGCCGTTGACCAAGGAGAATCCATGCGCGTCGTCTTCATGGGAACGCCCGAATTTTCGGTGCCGGCGTTGCAGGCGATCGCCGCGCGCCACGATGTTGCGGCCGTCTATTCGCAGCCGCCGCGCGCGGCCGGGCGGGGCCAGCAGGCGCGGCCGACCCCGGTTCATGCCGCGGCGCACGCGCTGGGGCTGGTGGTGCGGACGCCCGAGCGGCTGAAGGATGCCGCCGATCAGGCCGACTTCGCCGCGCTGGGTGCGGACGTGACGGTGGTCGTGGCCTACGGCCTGATCCTGCCGCGGCCGGTGCTGGATGCGCCCCGCCTGGGCTGCGTGAACATCCACGCCTCGATCCTGCCGCGCTGGCGGGGGGCCGCGCCGATCCATCGCGCGGTCCTGGCGGGGGACGCGGACACCGGCGTCTCGATCATGCAGATGGACGCAGGCCTGGACACCGGCCCGGTCCTGGCCGAGGCGCGCACCCCCATCGGCGCGACCGACACGACGGGCGACCTGCACGACCGGCTGGCGGCGCTGGGGTCGGACCTGATCCTGGACGTGCTGGACCGCCTGCCGCTGCCGGGCGCGCCGCAGCCGCAGGAAGGCGTGACCTATGCCGCCAAGATCGACAAGGCCGAGGCGCGGATCGACTGGACCCGCCCCGCCGTCCAGGTGGACCGCCTGATCCGCGGCCTCTCGCCCTTTCCCGGCGCGTGGTGCCGGATCGGGGACGAGCGGGTCAAGCTGCTGCGTTCGCGCGTCGTGCCCGGCGCGGGTCCGGCGGGGCAGGTGCTGGGCGGCTTCACCGTGGCCTGCGGCGAGGGCGCGGTCGAGGTGCTGGAGGCGCAGCGCCCCGGCAAGCGCGTGATGTCCGCGGCCGAGCTGCTGCGCGGCATGGACCTGCCGCCGCAGCTGGACTGAGGGTTGGGGCGCGCGCGCCCAAGGGCCCCGCACCGCGGCCGTCCGCACGCCCCCTTTCCGCGCCGGGCCCCCGCGGCTATCAGGCGCAGATGCCCGCGCTGTCCCGTCTTCGCCCCGAACTGGTCGCCACCGCCGCCGTCGGCCTGCCGCTGGTGGGCAGCCATCTGGCGCGGATGATGATCGGCGTCACGGACACGCTGATGGTGGGCCGCGCAGGGGCCGAGCCGCTGGCGGCGCTGGTGCTGGCGAACTCGTATTTCTTCATCCTGACGATGCTGGGGGCGGGCTATGGCCTGGGCGTGCTGGGGCTGATCGCCGCCGCCCGCGCCCGCGGCGACGAGGCCGAGGTGCGCCGCGCCACGCGCATGGCGCTGTGGCTGAGCGGCCTGCACGCGCTGGCGGTCGCGCCGGTGCTGTGGTGGTCGGGCGCGATTCTGACCGCGCTGGGCCAGCAGCCGCAAATCGCCGCGCTGGGGCAGGATTACCTGCGCGTCATGGTCTGGGCGATGCCCGCCACGCTGGGCGGAATGGTGCTGAACAGCTTTCTGGCCGCGCTGGGGCGGGCCAAGGTGGTGCTGGCGATCACGGTCGCGGCCATCCCGCTGAACGCGGCGCTGAACTGGGCGCTGATCTTCGGCCACGCGGGCTTTCCGGCGCTGGGCGTCACCGGCGCGGCGCTGGCGAGCCTGGCCGCGATGTGGGCGCAGATGGCCGCGCTGGCGGCCTGCGCGGGGCTGATGGCGGCGGCACGGCCTTATCAACTGTTCCAGCGCCTGTGGCGGGCCGACTGGGTGGCGTTCCGCGCCGTGCTGTGGCTGGGCCTGCCGATCAGCCTGACGCTGGTCGCGGAAAGCGGCATGTTCACCGGCGCCAACGTGATGATGGGCTGGTTCGGTGCCGTGCCCCTGGCCGCGCATGGCATTGCGCTGCAGATCACGGCGGTGACGTTCATGGTCCACCTGGGCCTGTCGAACGCGGCCACGATCCGGATCGGCGGCGCGCATGGAGCGGGGGATGCGGGCGGGATGCGGGGGGCCGCGGCCGCGGCGATCATCCTGTCGGCGGGCTTTGCGCTGATCGCGGTGACCGCGTTCCTGGCGATGCCCCGGCTGCTGACCGGCCTTTACCTGAACCCGGCCGATCCGCAGGCCCCCGCGATCGTGGCGCTGGCCGCGGGGCTGATGCTGTATGCCGCCCTTTTCCAGGTGATGGATGCGATGCAGGTCATCGCCCTGGGCCTGCTGCGCGGGGTGCAGGACACGCGCAGGCCGATGGTGCTGGCGATCGTCAGCTATTGGCTGGTCGGGCTGCCGGCGGCATGGCTGCTGGCGTTCCCGCTGGGGATGGGGCCGGCGGGGATCTGGCTGGGACTGCTGGCCGGGCTGAGCTGTGCGGCGGCGGCGCTGATGGCGCGGTTCTGGGGCCGCGGGCGCTTGCGCCCGGGCACGACCCCGGCCTGAGGAGAGGGGCGGGGGCTCGGGCGCGGCCGCCTCTGGTCAGGCGCGGTCGGCGGGGCTAACCTGCCGCCGCAACCGGCACCGGCCCCGCCCGGGCCCCGCCTGCCGCCCCCTGACCGAGGTTCCGATGCGCGCCGTCTTTGTCCAGTTCCGCTGCACCCCCGGCAAGACCTACGAGGTCGCTGACGCCATCTATGAACGCGAGGTGGTCAGCGAGCTTTATTCCACCTCGGGCGATTTCGACCTGCTGGCCAAGGTCTATATCCCCGAGGACGAGGACGTCGGCCGGTTTCTGTCCGACCGCCTGTTCGACATCCCCGGCATCTGCCGCACACTGACGACGATGACCTTCAAGGCGTTCTGACCGCCGCCCTGACCGCCGCCCCGTCAGCCGATCAGCCGCGCGATCAGGGCCGCCAGCGGTGCCACGATGGGCACGGTGACCACCCACGCCGCCAGCGTCCGCACGACATGGCCGCGGCGGACCAGCCTGCGGCGGCGGCGCTCCTCGGCGGGAAGGGGGGCCAGCCGGGCCTGATGGTGGCGGCGTTCCTCCCACTCGCGGTAAAAGCCGACGCCGAACACCCCGCCCACCGCGATATGCGTCGTCGAGACCGGCATGCCGAGATGCGAGGCGGTCAGCACCGTCACCCCGGTCGCCAGCGACACGCACAGCGCCCGCACCGGCGACAGGCGGGTGATGCGGCTGCCCACCATGTGCACCAGCCGCCGCCCGAACAGCGCCGCGCCCAGCGCGATCCCAAGGCCCGCCAGCAGCAGCAGCCACGGCGACAGCGCCCCCGCGCTGCCCAGCGCGCCGGCCTGCGCCACGATGGACAGCGGCCCCGCGATGTTGGCGGAATCGTTGGCGCCGTGGGCAAAGCCCATCAGCAGGGCGCTGACGGCCAGGGCCGGGTTGAACAGGCGATACAGCTGCTTTGCGTTGCTGAGCCCGTCGTCGGGCGGGGCGGCCAGCCGCCGGCGCGTGTCCCACAGCGCGATGCCCATCCCCCCGGCCCCCAAGGCCAGCACCGCCCAGTCCGGCAGCGGCAGGACGCTGAGGGCATAGAGCAGCAACAGCCCCGTCGTCGCCGCGACGACCCCGGGCATCCAGCGAAGCGCCGCTGCCCTGGGGTCTGCGGCGCGATAGACCTTGGCGCGCAGCAGCGCCAGCACGGACGCCGCCAGCACCGCCGAGACGATGGGCGTGCCGACCCACCCCAGCGCGATGCGCGCGATTCCCGGCCAGTTGAGCGCGCCGGGTCCGAAGAGCGCAAGCCCCGCCCCGGCGATCCCGCCCACGATGGCATGGGTGGTGCTGACCGGGGCCCCCGCCCAGGTGGCCAGCGTGATCCAGCAGGCCGCCGCCAGCATCGCGGCCAGCATCACGATGCCCGGCTGCGTCCCGGTCATCATCCGCTCGGCCGGCAGGATGCCCTCCGTCAGGGTGTGGCTGACCGGCGATCCGGCCAGGACCGCGCCCGCGACCTCCATCAGGGCGACGGCGGCAAGGCCCGCGCCGATCGGCATGGCCCCGGCGCCGACCGCCGGTCCCAGCGCGTTCGCCACGTCGTTGGCCCCGATGGACAGCGCCAGGAACGCGCCCGCGGCGGCCGCCGCCGCGATCAGCACGCCGGGGGCGGTGGGGCCGGGCGGCCCGCCCCCCGACAGCGCCAGCGCCGCCAGCGCCACGAAGATCACCGCGATGCCAAGCCGCACCAGCGGTCCCGCCGCCTGCACCCAGGCGCTTTGCGCGTTGGACAGCCGGTCCAGATCCTTGTCGAGTATCCTGAAGTCCGGCATCACCCTGCCCAAGCCAGGCGCCGGGGCGCTGCATGTCCTACAACCCCGCCGCAGGGGCGAAGTTCAATCCGGGTCGTCACCCTGCCGTGTCGGCGGCCGGTGCGCCGGACGCCCGGCCCAGGATCAGCCGCGACAGACCGGGTTCGTCCACCAGGCGCGCCGCCTCGGCCGGGTCGAACCAGCGCCGCGTGCGCTGCGCGGCCTCGGGGTAGTCGTCGCCCAGGTCCAGGACCGTGATGCCGAAGACGCGGACCTCGACCGGGATGGCAAAGCCGCGCGGCTGCATCTTGCCATAGTGATAGCGGCCCACCTCGGTCGCGGTGTCGGCGCGGACGCCGGCTTCCTCCCATGCCTCGCACAGGGCGGCGCCGGCCAGGCTGCGGCCCGGCATGGGCCAGCCCTTGGGGATGATCCAGCGGCCGGTGCCGCGGCTGGTGATCAGCAGCACCCGGCCGGTGCCCGGATCGCGGCAGAGCGCGCCCACCTGCAGCGCGGGCACCCGCCCGCCCAGCAGCCGGCCCAGCCGGTCGCGGACCGACAGGGTCATTCCGGGTCCCCCGCCACGCGGCCGCGCAGCGACTTGACCGTGCCGCGGACGGCCTTGGCGACCAGACGGCGGCGCTGGCTGCCCAGCGTGGGGCGCGTGGCGATGCGCTTGCGCGGCGCGACCAGCGCCTGGCGGATCAGTTCGGCCAGCCGCTCGCGCGCGATCTCGCGGTTGCGGGCCTGGCTGCGGGTGTCCTGAACGGCGATCAGCACCGCGCCCTCGGTGGTCCAGCGCCGCCCCGCCAGCCGGCGAAGACGGGCCTTGACCGGATCGGGCAGGTGCGGAGAGCGCGCCGCCTCGAACCGCAGTTCGACGGCGGTCGAGACCTTGTTCACGTTCTGTCCGCCCGGCCCCTGCGCCCGGGTGAACGTCTCGGACAGTTCCCAGTCGGCAATCGAGAGGTCATCGGTGATCTGCAGCATCCCCACTAGATGCAGCCTGAAAGGCCGTATTGAAAGACACGGACGATGAATGTTTGTGAACAGGTGCGCGGGGGCCTCATCGACGGGCGGCCCGGCCCCCGCCTGCCTGCCGCTCGCGCCATCCCGCGCCCTCGTGGGGTCGGGGGTCATTCCGGGTCGTCCCCGGCTGACGGCCTGTCCTTGCGCTGCGCGCGGGCCAGCACCGCCACGCTGACCGGCCCGCTGCCCGCCGCGATCAGCGCCTCGGCCGCGGCGGCGGCGGTGGCGCCCGAGGCCATCACGTCATCGACCAGCAGGACCGCGCGGCCCAGGACGGCCGCCGTGTGGCGCGGGGCCACGCGCAGCGCGCCGGCCACGTTGGCGAACCTGTCGGCGACCCCGCGGTGATCCTGCATCTCGGTGTGGCGGGTGCGCTGCAGCAGGGCAGGGCGATGCGTCAGACCGTGGGTACGCGCGACCTGCGCGGCCAGCAGGGCGGCTTGGTTGTACTTGCGCCGCAGCATCCGGCGGGGGTGCAGCGGCACGGGCACGACCAGCATCCCCGGCCGCACCAACGGCGCGGCCGCCGCCGCCAGCCAGCGCCCCAGCGGTGGCGCAAGGTCCGGCCGGTCCCCGTGCTTGAGCGCCAGCACCAGCGCGCGCCCGGTGCCGCCATAGACCAGCGCCGCTCGCCCGTGCCGCCACGGCCGGTCGCGCATCAGACAGTCGTCGCAGACCAGCGCCGCGGCCTCGTCCTCGGACTGCGGCGCGTCGCCCGGGACGGGCACGCCGCAGCGGGCGCAGGCGCTGGCGCCGATGAACTCGGCCTCGCGCCAGCAGGCCGGGCACAGCGCGCCGTCGGCGGCCACGCCCTCGCCGCAGGACAGGCACTGGGGCGGAAATACTGCCCCCAGCGCGCCTTTCATCGCGGCGGCCAACCCCCTAAGTATCAAGCCCATGTCCGATCATGTCCCGCCCCAGTCCGCCCCGCCCCCTCCCGGCCCCCATCCCGTCGCACCCGGCGCCGGCGCCCCGCGGCTGGCCGACCGGACGGCGCTTGCGCGCAATCGCGCCCGCGCGGCCCGCGCCGGGGCGCAGGACTGGCTGCACCAGCTGGTGCTGGCCGAGGTCCAGGATAGGCTCGCAGAGGTTAACAGACGGTTTACGGCGCCCGCCGTGGTCACCGGCCTGCCCGGCCCGTGGGCTGCGGCGTTCCCGGACGCGCGGATCGTGGCCGACGATCCGGTGCTGGACCTGGCGGCGGGCGCGCATGATCTTGTGATCCACGCGCTGGCGCTGCACTGGGCCGACGATCCCGTGGGCCAGATCGCGCAGGCGGCGCGTGCGCTGGTGCCCGACGGGCTGTTCATCGCCGTGCTGCCCGGCGGGCGCACGCTGGCGCCCCTGCGCGACGCGCTGGCGCAGGCGGAAATCGAGGTCACGGGCGGGCTGTCGCCCCGCGTCGTGCCATTCGGCGAAATCCGCGATCTGGGCGCGCTGTTGGCGCGGGCCGGGCTGGCGCTGCCGGTGGCCGACCAGTTCACCCAGAACGTCAGCTATGCCGGGCTGCTGCCGCTGGCGCGCGACCTGCGGGCGATGGGCGAGGGCAATGCCCTGGCCCGCCGCCTGCGCCATCCCACCCGCCGCGCGGTGCTGCTGCGCGCGGCCGCGATCCTGGACGAGATCGCCCCCGACCCGCAGGAACCGGGGCGCATCCGCGTCGGTTTCGACCTGGTGTTCCTGACCGGCTGGGCGCCGGCGGACAGCCAGCCCAAGCCATTGCGCCCCGGTTCGGCCACGATGTCGCTGGCCGCGGCGCTCAGCCCGAGGACGCCATGACCGCACACCGCCCCGCCGACCCCGCCGCCGTTCCCGCCCATGCGCCCCAGGGCCACCCCGCGCTGCCCCGCCCCAGGGTCGGCGTGCTGGTCGCCAACCTCGGCACGCCGGACGGCTATGATTACCGCTCGATGCGGCGCTATCTGAACGAGTTCCTGTCCGACAAGCGGGTGATCGACATCCCCGACTGGAAGTGGCAGCCGCTGCTGCAGGGGATCATCCTGACCAAGCGGCCCTTCACCTCGGGCGCGAACTACAAGTCGATCTGGAACCACGAGGCGAACGAAAGCCCGCTGATGACCCTGACCAAGCAGCAGGTCGCCAAGCTGCGCGACGCCTGCCGGGCCCGCTGGGGCGAAGGGGTCATGGTCGAGTTCTGCATGCGCTACGGCAACCCCTCGACCCGGTCGGTGCTGGACCGGATGGTGCGCGCCGGGTGCGACCGGATCGTGTTCCTGCCGCTTTATCCGCAATACGCGGGTGCGACGACGGCCACGGCCAACGACGAGTTGTTCCGCGCCCTGATGAAGCAGAAGTGGCAGCCCGCGGTCCGCACGGTCGCGGCCTATTTCGACCGGCCCGACTATATCGACGCGCTGGCGCAGTCGGTCGAGCGCACGCTGGCCGGCCGGCGGCCGCAGAAGCTGGTCGCCAGCTATCACGGGATGCCCAGGCGCTATCTGATGCAGGGCGACCCCTATCACTGCCAGTGCCAGAAGACCTCGCGCCTGCTGCGCGAGCGGCTGGGCTGGGACGCGGACGCCATCGACACGTCGTTCCAGTCGGTGTTCGGGTCCGAGGAATGGCTGAAGCCCTATACGGTCGAGCATGTGGCGGACCTCGCGCGGCGCGGCATCACCGACATCGCGGTGATCTCGCCCGCGTTCGCCACCGACTGCATCGAGACGCTGGAGGAGATCAACGGCGAGATCCGCGAGGCGTTCGAACATGCGGGCGGGCAGTCGTTCACCTATGTGCCCTGCCTGAACGACGACGACGCGCATATCGCGGTGCTGACCGATCTGGTGGCCGACAACCTGGGCGGCTGGATCTGAGGCCGTCCGCCCGGCACGGTTTGGGTTTTGCGCCCCACGCTCTATATTGAACGCCGACGCGGCGCCTGCGGGCGCGCACCCTGATTTCCGAAAGGCCAAGATGACCGATATCAACCAGATCGCGTGGGACGATACCGTCCTGCCGTTCCAGCTCGACCGTTCGGGGGTGCGCGGGCGCGTCGTCCGTCTGGACGGCGTGCTGGATCACATCCTGTCGCGCCACGACTATCCCGAGCCGGTCGCGGCGGCCGTGGCGGAACTGGCGCTGCTGACGGCGCTGATCGGGCCCACCGTCAAGCTGCGGTGGAAGCTGTCGTTGCAGGTGCGCGGCAACGGCGCGATCCGCACGCTGGCGGCGGACTTCTTCGCGCCTGCGAACGAGGGCGGTCCTGCGCGCGTGCGCGCCTGGGCCAGCTTTGATCCCGAGCGGCTGGACCGCCGCCCGCCGTTCCAGCAGATCGGCGAGGGATACTTCGCCATCCTGATCGACCAGGGGGCGGGCAGCCTGCCCTATCAGGGGATCACGCCGCTGGCAGGCATGTCGCTGTCGGATTGCGCGCAGACCTATTTCGCCCAGTCCGAACAGCTGCCCACGCGCTTTGCCCTGGCGCAGGGCCGGTCGATCCTGTCGGGGCGGGCGGAACAGTGGCGCGCGGGCGGGATCATGCTGCAGACCCTTCCCGCCCAGCCCATGGCGGCGGGGTCCGAGGGCGGCAGCGGCGAGGGCGGGCTGATCGCGGCCGCCGACATCCTGCAGGGCGCCGAGTCCGAGAACTGGAACCGCGCCAACCACCTGCTCGACACGGTCGAGACGCTGGAGCTGGTCGGCCCCTCGGTCGCACCGACCGACCTGCTGCTGCGGCTGTTTCACGAGGAGACGCCGCGCGTCTTCGATCCCCAGCGGGTCGAGTTCGGCTGTTCCTGCTCGGCCGACCGCGTGCGGGGCACGCTGTCGATCTATTCGGCCAAGGACATCGCCCACATGACCACCCCCGAGGGGCGGGTGACGGCGGATTGCCAGTTCTGCGGCGCGCACTATGACTTCGACCCCGCAAGCCTGGGGTTCGAGGCCACGCTGGACGCGGACGGCCGGCCGCTGGAAAAGGCCGCAGAGTGACTGGGGCCGCCGCCCCCCGTCCTGCCGTCCCGCAGACCGCCCTGCGGGACGGTGATCACGGGCTGCGGGCGCGGCTGGTGGCGGCGCTGGATGTGCCCACGTTGCCCACGTCGGATTTCGACCTGAACGGCCGTGCGCCCGCGGACCTGGACGCGCGCCCGGCCGGGGTGCTGGTCGCCTTCCTGCCGGGGGGCGACCTGATCCTGACCAAGCGCGCCAGCGGGCTGCGCCACCACCCCGGCCAGATCGCGCTGCCCGGCGGCAAGGTCGATCCGGGCGACGCCGACGAGACCGCCGCCGCCCTGCGCGAGGCGCAGGAGGAGGTGGGGCTGGACCCCGCCCGCGTCGAGGTGCTGGGCACGCTGCCCCCGCACCGCACGGTGACGGGATTCGCGATGACGCCCGTCGTGGCCCTTGTGCGCGGCCCCTTCGCCGCCGTCCCCGAGGCGGGCGAGGTGGACGAGGTGTTCACCGTGCCCTTTGCCCATGTCGTCGATCCCGCCCGGTACCGGCTGGAACGCCGGCGCTGGCGCGGCGACTGGCGGTCCTATCACGTCGCGCCCTATGGGCCCTATTACATCTGGGGGGCCACGGCGCGGGTGCTGTTCGCGCTGGCCCGCAGGCTGACGGCATGACGGCCGCGCCTGATCCCGTGGCCGATGCGGTGGCCCCACACGGGGCCGATTCTCGCCCCGGTCCGCCCGCAAGCCCGCTGCCCGACCGCCTGCCTGCCGCGATCACCGCCGATCCGGCGCTGCGCCGGGTGTTGGCGGCGCTGGCCCCGCACCGGGCGCTGATCGTCGGCGGCGCGGTGCGCAACGGGCTGATCGGCGCGCCCGTGGACGACATCGACATCGCCACCGACGCGCGCCCCGACCGCGTGGTCGCGCTGGCCCGTGCCGCCGGGCTGCGCCCGGTTCCGACCGGGATCGATCATGGGACCATCACCGTCGTCGCGGGCGGGCGGGGGTTCGAGGTCACGACGTTTCGCCGGGACGTGGCGACCGACGGCCGCCGCGCCGTGGTGGCGTTCTCGGACCGGATCGAGGACGACGCCGCGCGCCGCGATTTCACCATCAACGCGCTTTACGCCGACGCGCAGGGACGGGTGATCGATCCGGTCGGCGGGCTGGACGACCTGGCCGCGCGCCGGCTGCGCTTTGTCGGCGACGCCGACGCCCGCATCACCGAGGATTATCTGCGCATCCTGCGCTTCTTCCGCTTTCACGCCTGGTACGGACAGCCCGGCGCCGCCGACCCGTCCGCGCTGGACGCCTGCGCCCGGCACGCCGGCGGGCTGGCCCGCATCTCGCGCGAGCGGGTGACGGCCGAGCTTTGCAAGCTGCTGGACGCGCCCGATCCCGCCCCGGCCGTGGCCCTGATGGCCGAGGCCGCCGTGCTGGAGCAGGTGCTGCCCGGTGCCGATCCCGCGCGGCTGGCGGCGCTGGTCGCGGCCGAGCCGGGGAGGCTTCCCGAGCCCCCAGGTGGCACGGCCAGGGGGCTGCGCTGGCCGTTGCGGCTGGCCGCGCTGGGGGGCGATGCCTCGGCCCTGCGGCTGTCGCGGACCGAGGCGCGGGTCCAGGACGAGCTGCGCTTTGGCGGCCCGCTGGCCGAGGCGGCGTATCGGCTGGGCGCCGGGCGGGCGGCCCAGCTTGCGCTGCTGCGCGCCGCGCGGGGCGAGGCCCTGCGCGCGGACTGGCGCGACCGGATCGACCATGCCGCGGGCCAGCGCCTGCCGATCACGGCGGCCGACCTGATGCCCGCGCTGCACGGTCCCGCCGTGGGCCGCGGCCTGCGCGCCGCCGAGGCGGCGTGGATCGACAGCGGCTTTGCGATGCCTGCGCCCGCCCTGATCGACATCGCCCTGCTGGCGGCGGACGACTGATGCACGCGCTGTTTGCCCGCATGATCGACGCGTTCCGCCCCGCCGAGGGGCCGCCGCCCCGCACGCTGCTGGCGTTCTTTCGCTGGTGCCTGTCGGGCGCGTGGGGCGGGCTGTCGATCGCGGCGCTGACCTCGGCCCTGTCGGGCGCGGCCGAGGTCGCCTCGGCCATGCTGCTGGGGGCGGTGGTGGACGCAGTGGCGCAGGGGGGCGACCTGGCGGGGCATGGCGCGCTGATCGCGGCCTTCGTCGCGTTCTTCCTGATCGTGCGGCCCGCGATCATGGGCCTGTCCACCGCCACGGCCAACGTCATCATCGGGCCGAACGTCCTGCCCCTGGTGCTGTCGCGGCTGCACCGCTGGACGCTGGGGCAGGCCGTCACGTTCTTTGACAACGACTTCGCCGGCCGCATCGCGCAAAAGCAGATGCAGACCGCGCGCGCCGTCACCGATGTCGCGTCCGAGATGGTCAACACCGCCGCCTTCGCCCTGTCCGCCGTGCTGGGGTCGGCGGTCTATCTCGCCTCGGTCGATGGCTGGGGGGCGCTGGCGCTGCTGGTGTGGCTCGCCGCCTATGTCGCGCTGATCCGGTTCTTCCTGCCGCGGGTGCGGCTGCTGTCGGCGGGGCGCGCGTCCGCCCGCGCCATGGTGTCGGGGCAGGTCGTGGACACGATCACCAACATCAAGACCGTCAAGCTGTTCGCCAGCGCCGCGCACGAGGACAGCGCCGCCCTGGGCGCGATGGAGACGTTCCGCGACCGCGCGCTGGATTTCGGGCGGCTGAACACCTGGTTCCGCCTGTCGCTGACGCTGGTCGCCGGCATCCTGCCGGTCATCCTGGTCGGCGGCGCGATCCTGATGTGGAGCCGCGGCGCGGCGACCACCGGCGACGTCGCCGCGTCGGGCGCCATCGCGCTGCGGCTGGCGCAGATGACCGGCTGGGTCAGCATGGCGCTGATGTCGATCTGGGGGTCGATCGGCGAGGTCGAGGACGGCATGGCCACGCTGTCGCCCCCCCATGCCCTGACCGACGCGCCGGGTGCCCTGTCGCTGGGCCGCGTCCGCGGAGAGATCGCCTTTGACCGCGTGGGCTTTGCCTATGGCCGTGGCGCGGGCGGGATCGAGGGCCTGTCCCTGACGGTCGCGCCCGGCGAGCGGATCGGCATCGTCGGGGCCTCGGGGGCCGGCAAGTCGACGCTGGTGGCGCTGCTGCTGCGGCTTTACGACGTGGAAAAGGGCGCCGTGCGGGTCGATGGCCATGACGTGCGCGCCGTGACCCAGGAAAGCCTGCGGCGCAACATCGGCACGGTCACGCAGGAAACCGCGATGTTCAACCGCAGCGCGCGCGACAATATCCTGTACGGCCGCCCCGACGCGACCGAGGCCGAGATGATCGCCGCGGCACAGGCCGCCGAGGCGCATGAGTTCATCCTGAACCTGCGCGACTTTGCCGGGCGCACCGGCTATGACGCGCATCTGGGCGAGCGCGGGGTTAAGCTGTCGGGCGGGCAGCGCCAGCGCATCGCCCTGGCCCGCGCCTTCCTGAAGGATGCCCCGATCCTTGTCATGGACGAGGCGACGAGCGCGCTGGACAGCGAGGTCGAGGCGCTGGTCCAGGACGCGCTGCTGCGCGTCATGCAGGGCAAGACGGTGCTGGCCATCGCCCACCGGCTGTCGACCATCGCCGAGATGGACCGCATCGTCGTGATGGACGACGGCCGCATCGTCGAGCAGGGCCGGCACGCCGAGCTGCTGGCGCGCGGCGGGCTGTACGCCCGCTATTGGAACCGGCAGTCGGGCGGGTTCCTGGGCACCGACGACAATGCCGAGGAGGGGGCCGAGAAGGGGGCCGAGGCCGCGGAATGACCCTGTGGACGGTGGAACGGCTGGGCCGGCGCGGCGACGGCGTGGCGGTGTCGGGGAATGGCGTGCGTGCTCTGGCGCCGCTGGTGCTGCCCGGCGAGGCCATTGAGGGCGAGGTGCAGGACGGCCGCATCGCCGCGCCGCGCATCGTCACGCCCTCGGCCGACCGGGTGCGCGCGCCGTGCCCGCATTACCGCGCCTGCGGGGGCTGTTCGCTGATGCACGCCAGCGACGGGTTCGTGGCCGGGTGGAAGGCCGCGGTCGTCGTCCGCGCGCTGGGGGCGCAGGGCATCGAGGCGACGGCCGAGGGTGTTGCGACCTCGCCCGCGCGGTCACGCAGGCGGGCGGTTCTGTCGGGACGGCGGACGAAAAAGGGCGCGCTGGTCGGGTTTCACGCCCGCGGGTCGGACGTGGTCGTGGATGTCACGGAATGTCTTGTGGTGACGCCGGCGATCCTGTCGGCGCTGCCCGATCTGCGCCGGCTGGTGGCGCTGGGCGGCTCGCGCTCGGCCGAGCTGTCGCTGGCGGTGACCGACACGCCTGCCGGGCTGGACGTGGCGGCGACCGGCGGCAAGCCCCTGACGCCCGCGCTGTTCGCCGCGCTGGCCGAACTGGCCGAGGCGGCGGACTGGGCGCGGCTTGACTGGGCCGGCGAGACGCTGACCCGCCGCCGACCGGCGCTGGGGATGGCGCGCGCGCGGGTGGTGCCGCCGCCCGGCGCGTTCCTGCAGGCAACGGCCGAGGGCGAGGCCGCCCTGTTGGCCGCCGTGCGCGGGGCGGTGGGGGACGCGGCGCGCATCGCCGATCTGTTCGCCGGGGTCGGCACCTTCACCCTGCCGCTGGCCGAGGCGGCCGAGGTCCACGCGGTCGAGGGGCTGGCCGCACCGCTGGCGGCGCTGGACGCGGCCTGGCGCGAGGCGGGCGGCCTTCGCCGGGTCACGACCGAGGTTCGCGACCTTGCCCGCCGCCCCCTGCTGGCCGACGAGCTGGCGCGGTTCGACGCCGTTGTCATCGACCCGCCGCGCGCCGGGGCCGCGGCACAGGCGCAGGCGCTGGCCGGTGCGGGCGGGCCTGTGGTGGCCTGGATCAGCTGCGATCCGGTGACGTTTGCGCGCGACGCCCGCATCATGGCAGACGGCGGCTATCTGCTGGACCGGCTGCGCGTCATCGACCAGTTCCGCTGGTCCCCGCACGTCGAGACGGCTGCGGTATTCCGGCGACAGGGCCGCTCCGATTGTTAGGATGCTCCGCGTCCCGCGTTGGCAGGAATCCGCCGGTTGTGTTAGCACCAGATCAAACAACGCGGAATCGCGGACACTGATGGGGCAGACATGATTCGACTAGTGCGCACGATCCTGGCGCTGACCTTGCTTGTGGCGCTGGCCTCATGCGGGGCGCCCAAGAGCAAGTTCAAGAGCTATGACGGCCCACCCGTCACCCAGATCGTGGTGAACAAGGGTGAGCGGACGATGCATCTTCTCAGCGGCCGAACGGTGCTGAAATCCTATGGCATCGGGCTTGGCTATCAGCCGCAGGGCCACAAGCTGTTCGAGGGCGACGGACGCACGCCCGAGGGGATGTATTTCATCAGCCACCAGAACCCGAACAGCCGCTATCACCTGTCGCTGGGCATCTCTTATCCCGATACCGAGGATTACGCCCGCGCCATGATGCTGGGCCAGCAGCCCGGCGGCGACATCATGATCCACGGCCGCGGCGCGTACGGGGCCAAGCAGCGCAACCGCGACTGGACCGCGGGCTGCATCGCGGTGTCCGACGAGGAGATCGAGGAGATCTTCGCCATGGTCCGGCCGGGCGTGCCGATCGTGATCTATCCTTGACAGGGGCCTGACAAGGCCGGACGAGAAGCCCCGCCTTGGCGGGGCTTTCCCTGTGCGGCGCTTGTGACTGGCGCCCAAGCGGAAGGGTGCGCGGGGCGCTTCGGCCGCGCGCCTTGCCTCAGCCGCCCACCAGCAGCGTCCACCAGATCTTGCTGGTCGGTTCCTGATACCAGCCGATGCCCAGTTCGCGGGCGTTCGGGTCCATGATCACGTCGCGGGTGTCGCGGACCTGCATCCAGGCCGCCAGCGTCGAGATCTCGTTCTCGTAAGTCTCCGAGATGTTCTCTCCGATCAGGCGCCCGTAATAGCCCTGCCGCCCCACGCGATCCAGCGGCGAGGAGCCGTCCGATCCGAAGTGCCACGCCCGGTTCTGCGCCGCCATGTCGCGGGAATGCGCCGTCGCCGCCGCCATCAGCTGCGGGCTGAGGACGAGCGGACCCAGCGCCGAGCCGGCCCGCAGGCTGTTGACCTGCGCCAGGAGGCGGTTCGGGATCTCGGCCTGCTCGCGCGCGGTGATCTGATAGGCCACGGGCAGCGGCTGCCCGTCGGGCCCAAGCTGCGGCGGCGGGGCGGCACAGGCCGCCAGCGCCAGCAGCGCCGCCATGGCAACGAATGTAGTCCTGGTCATCGTCGGTTGTCCCTGATCCGTATTTTTCTGCGGATTACCCAAGGGCGAGTGCGCGGGCAAACCGAAGTTTCCGTGAGGAGGGGGCACTGTGGCCCCGGTGCCGCGACAGGCCGGCGCCGCGTGCCGGCCGAAACGAAACGGGGCCCCCAAGCGGGGGCCCCGATCCGGTCGCGGCAGCGGTCAGACCGCCAGCGCCCTGTTCAGATACTCGTCCACCTTTTCCAGATAGCCCATCGTGGACAGCCATTTCTGGTCCGGCCCGACCAGCAGCGCCAGGTCCTTGGTCATGTGGCCGTCCTCGACCGCCTGCACGGTGACCCGCTCCAGCGTCTCGGCAAAGCGCTGAAGCGGCTCGTTGCCGTCCAGCTTGGCGCGATGCTTCAGCCCGCCCGTCCAGGCAAAGATCGACGCGATCGAGTTGGTCGAGGTCTCCTTGCCCTTCTGATGCTCGCGATAGTGGCGGGTGACGGTGCCATGCGCCGCCTCGGCCTCGACGGTCTGCCCGTCGGGCGTCATCAGGACCGAGGTCATCAGCCCGAGGCTGCCGAAGCCCTGCGCCACCGTGTCGGACTGCACGTCGCCGTCGTAGTTCTTGCACGCCCACACATAGCCGCCCGACCATTTCAGGTTGGACGCCACCATGTCGTCGATCAGGCGGTGTTCATAGGTGATGCCGGCGGCCTTGAACTTGTCGGCGAACTCGGCGTCATAGACCTCCTGGAACAGGTCCTTGAAGCGCCCGTCATAGGCTTTCAGGATCGTGTTTTTGGTGGACAGATAGACCGGATAGCCGCGGTTCAGGCCATAGTTCATCGACGCGCGGGCAAAGTCGCGGATCGAATCGTCCAGGTTGTACATGGCCATCGCCACGCCCGAGGACGGAGCCTGGAAGACCTCGTGCTCGATCGTCTCGCCATCGTCGCCCACGAAGCGGATCGTCAGCCTGCCCTTGCCGGGAAAGCGGAAGTCGGTGGCCTTGTACTGGTCGCCAAAGGCATGGCGGCCGACGATCACAGGCTGGGTCCAGTGGGGCACAAGGCGCGGCACGTTGCGCGCGATGATCGGCTCGCGGAAGATCACGCCGCCCAGGATGTTGCGGATGGTGCCGTTGGGCGACTTCCACATCTTCTTGAGGCCGAATTCCTCGACCCGCGCCTCGTCCGGCGTGATGGTCGCGCATTTGACGCCGACGCCGTACTGCTTGATGGCGTTTGCCGCATCGATGGTGACCTGATCCTCGGTCGCATCGCGGTGCTCGATGCCCAGGTCGTAATATTTAAGGTCGACGTCCAGATAGGGCAGGATCAGCTTTTTCTTGATGAAGTCCCAGATGATCCGGGTCATCTCGTCGCCGTCAAGCTCGACGACGGGGTTGTCTACCTTGATCTTGGTCATGGGGCGCCCCTCGGGTTCAGGATTCGGTCGCGGGCGTCATAGCGGCAAACGCGACCGAAGGGAAGGCCGGTATGCAATGGCATACCGACCAGGTGTCGCCGTGCCGATGATGGGCGAGCGGTGCCGTCACGGTTCCGTCGGGCGCGGGACAGGGGTCTTGTGTCGGATGGGCAAGGCGGCCGGCAGCACGGCGGCGAACGGGCGCCTCATCCAGACCGCGCTGCGAATCGCTGCGGGGCGGCGGGTTGCCCGGCGCGCGGCCGGACCGCAGCGTCACATGAAATACTGTTCCGCCCGCGCCCACAGCCAGCGCCACAGCGCCGGCGCCCCGCGTTCGACGCGTGCGCCGACCAGCCGCAGGAAGCCGTCGCGCTGCACCCCATAGTCGCGCCAGCCCGAGCCGCCGTTTTCCAGGATGTGGACGACCGGCTGGCTGCGGTCGAGGGCCTTGGCGAAGATCGCGTCGGGGGTCTGCACCGCCTCGAACTCGGCCCACAGCGCGCGGAACGCCGTGGCCTGATCGGCGGGCAGCAGGCCGAAGATGCGGTCGGCGGCGGCTTCCTCGGCCAGAGCCAGCGCGACAGGATCGTAATCCCCGTGGATCGGCGCATCACCCGCGTCGATCTCGACCAGGTCGTGGATCAGCAGCATGCGGATGACGCGGTCGATGCTGACCCCGGGCGGGGCCTGGTCGGCCAGCACCATCGCATAAAGCGCAAGATGCCAGCTGTGCTCGCCGCTGTTTTCGGGACGCGAGCCGTCCACGACCGGGGTGGCGCGCAGGACATGCTTGAGGCGGTCTGCCTCGACCAGAAACGCTATCTGGCGGTCCAGCCGGTCGTCCGCCTGCGACTGGTCCGCCGGCGGCGACTGGTCCGCCTGCGGCGGCACCGCACCGCCGCCCGCGGGGCCGTTCACCGCGTGGTCTCGGTCAGCCTGCGGCGGACATAGGCCTGCACGGTGTCGATCATCGGCTTCATGTGAAGCTCATCGTCGCGGAAGAAATGGTCCGCGCCCTCGATCTCCTCGTGGGTGACGGTGATCCCCTTCTGCTCGCGCAGCTTGGCGACCAGGGCGTTGGTGTCCTTGGGCGGGGCCACGCGGTCGGCGGTGCCGTTGATGATCAGGCCGCTGGACGGGCAGGGCGCGAGGAAGCTGAAATCATACATGTTCGCGGGGGGCGACACGCTGACAAAGCCGGTGATCTCGGGGCGGCGCATCAGCAGCTGCATCCCGATCCACGCGCCGAAGCTGAAGCCCGCGACCCAGCAGTGCTTGCTGTTGGGGTTCATCGCCTGCAGATAGTCCAGCGCGGATGCGGCGTCCGACAGCTCGCCGATCCCCTGGTCGAATTCGCCCTGGCTGCGGCCGACGCCGCGAAAGTTGAACCGCAGCACGGTAAAGCCCATGCGGTGGAACGCATAGTGCAGGTTATAGACGACGCGGTTGTTCATCGTGCCGCCGTACTGGGGATGGGGGTGCAGCACGATGGCGATGGGGGCGTCGGGCTTGGCCTGGGGGTGATAACGGCCCTCCAGTCGGCCTTCGGGGCCTGGAAAAATCAGTTCGGGCATGGCTCTCCTTGACGGGCAGGCCGCGGCGGGCGGATCGACGGGGCGGATCGGTTTCTTGACGCTGGCCGCGGGCGACCTTAGACGGCTATCTGGGACGGGCGATCGATTTTCGCAAGAAACGGGCAGTCGGGGCTTAGCGCAGCGCGCAAGACCCCGTCAATCGCGCCCGTCTGCGGCAAGGGGGGACGACCCCGGAGGAATCGCCATGAAACTGTCCACCAAGGGACGCTATGCCATGGTCGCGCTGGTCGATCTGGCGACCAGCCCCGGCAATCTGACCACGCTGGCGGACATCTCGAAGCGCCAGGACATCTCGCTGCCCTATCTGGAGCAGCTGTTCGTGCGGCTGCGCCGGGCGGGGCTGGTGGACAGCGTGCGCGGCCCGGGCGGCGGCTATCGGCTGGCGCGGCTGCCCGAGCAGATCCGCGCGGCCGAGATCCTGGGCGCCGTGGACGAGACGGTCAGCGCGCTGCACGTCGGCGCCGGCGCCTCGGGCGGGCAGTCGGGCACGCCGGCGCAGGCGATGTCGAACCGGCTGTGGGAATCGCTGTCGGCGCATGTCTATGTGTTCCTGCACAACACGACGCTGGCGGATGTCGCCCGCGACGCGCTGCTGCCCTGCCCGGCGGTGCCCGCGCTGCTGTCGGTGGTGGACGACTGAGACGCGGGACCCCGCGCGCCGGCCCTTTTCCTGACGGGCACAAGGGATTATCTGCCAACCATCCCCTGACCGGAGCATTGCCATGAAAGCCGCCGTCGTCACCTTTCCCGGATCGAACTGCGACCGTGATCTGGCGGTCGCCCTGGCCCAGGCCGGCGCGCAGGTCACCCGCGTCTGGCACAAGGACGATGCGCTGCCGCAGGGCACGGACCTGGTCGCGCTGCCGGGGGGGTTTTCCTATGGCGACTATCTGCGCTGCGGCGCGATTGCCGCGCGCTCGCCCGTCGCGGGCGCGATCCGGGCGCACGCGGCGCGGGGCGGGCTGGTGCTGGGGATCTGCAACGGCTTTCAGGTGCTGACCGAACTGGGCCTGCTGCCCGGCGCGCTGATGCGCAACGCCGGGCTGACGTTCCTGTGCCGCGACGTGGACCTGCGGATCGAGGCGGCCGACAACCCCTTCCTTGCCGCGTTTGCACCGGGCGAGGAGCTGAGCCTGCCGGTCGCGCACCATGACGGCAACTATCAGATCGACGCCGAGGGGCTGGCCCGCCTGCAGGGGCAGGGGCGCATCGCGCTGACCTATCGCGGCGGCTGCAACGGATCGGTGGCCGACATCGCCGGGGTGCTGTCCGAGAACCGGCGCGTGCTGGGGCTGATGCCCCACCCCGAGCGGGCCGCCGAGCCCGCTCACGGCGGGTCCGACGGGGCGCGCCTGTTCCGCGGGCTGATCGACGCGGCCGTCGCGGCCTGACCCGTTCCGCCGCGGTCGGCCCCCCGCCAGCCCGTCATCGCGGCCCTGTCCCGCGGCCCCGGCCGCGGCCCGCCGGGCGGCTGCCGCGCTGGACGCTTGAGCGGCGGGGCAACCAGGCCTAGATTGGCGCGCAGCCCAGTCGGGCCGCCAATCCTGTTTTTCGATGCAGTTTCCGCCCTTCCACAGCGAGCCGGCATGACCGAGCCTGACGACCATGCGACCCCGCGGCCGCGCCGCGCAGCCCCTGCCGCGGGCCGCGCCCGGCTGTGGCAGCGGTTGTCGGTGGTGCTGCTGCTGGTCGGGGCCGTGGGGGCGATCTGGTACACCAACGCCTGGCTGACGGCCCGGTTCTCGGAAAATACGCGCGTGCGGGCCGAGCTGCGGCTGGCGCTGTACACGGGCAACCTGCTGTCCGAACTGCAACGCACGGCGGTCGTGCCGCTGCTGCTGGCGCGTGATCCCGCGCTGATCGGGTCGCTGTCGGGCAAGGATTACGCCACCATCTCGGCGCGCCTGATCACGGCGCAAAAGGACATCGGCGCGGCCTCGATCCTGTTGCTGGACAGTTCGGGGCGGGTCGTGGGGGCCACGGACCGCAAGCTGCTGGGCACGAACCATGTGCTGGCGCCGTTCTATGTCGAGGCGCTGCGGACCAACGACACGGTATTCACGGTCTCTCCGTCCAGCACCGGGGGATTCGACTTCACCTATTCCCGCGCGGTCGTCTCGGACGGGCGGTCGCTGGGCGTGATCGTCGTGGGGGCCGACCTGGTGCGGCTGGAGCGGTCATGGGCGGGCATCTCGGATGCCGTGGCGGTCAGCGACAGCGAGGGGCGGATCATCCTGACGACCGAGCCGCGCTGGCGCGGCCTGCCCTTTGACGAGGCGCTGAAGCTGCGGTCCGCCCCCACGGCCATCGAGCGGGCGTTCCAGGTCACGGCGGACTGGTCCAGCCGGTCGGCGGACGCCTATGTCAAGGGCAAGGCGGTGATGCAGTCCGAGGTGCGCGTGCCCTTCCGCGGCTGGCGCATGACGCTGTTCACCACCTACGAGTCCATCCGCGAGCGGGTGAACGCCTTTCTGGCGCTGGAGATCATGGCCTTTGCCATCCTGCTGGCGGCGGGCTTTTACGTGCTGTCCCGCCGCGCCCGCGTGCAATCGGCGCAATACATGCGCGAATCCGCGGACCTGCGGGCGCTGAACGCCCGCCTGACGCGCGAGATCGCCGAGCGCGAGCGCATGCAGCGCGAACTGCGCGTGGCCGAGCAGACCGTGCAGCAGGCGTCCAAGCTGGCGGCGCTGGGCGAGATGTCGGCGGGCGTCAGCCACGAGCTGAACCAGCCGCTGGCCGCCATGAAAACCTATATGGCCGGGGCGCGCCTGCTGCTGGAGCGGGGCCGGGGCGAGGAGGCGCTGTCCTCGTTCCACCGCATCGACGACCTGCTGGACCGGATGGGGGCGATCACCCGGCAGTTGAAATCCTATGCCCGCAAGGGCGGCGAGGCGTTCGAGCCGGTGGACCTGCGCGTCGCCCTGTCGGGCGCGCTGACCATGATGGAGCCGCAGCTTCGCAACCGCCGGGTCCGGCTGCAGCGCAGCCTGCCGCGCGATCCCGTGCTGGTGTTCTGCGATCGGATCCGGCTGGAGCAGGTGATCGTGAACCTGATCCGCAACGCCATGGACGCCACCAAGTCGGTGCGCGACCCGTCCATCGAACTGGTCGTGGACCAGTTGTCTCACGCGCATTTGTCGGTGCGCGACAACGGGCCGGGTGTCACCGACTTGGAAAAGCTGTTTGAACCCTTCTGGACCACCAAGAAGCCCGGCGAGGGGACTGGGCTGGGCCTCGCGATCTCTTCAGGCATCGTGGCCGATTTCGGCGGCAGGCTGACGGCGCACAACGGCGAGGCCGGGGGTGCGGTGTTCGACGTCGAGCTGCCGTTGTGGGAACCGCAGGCCGCGCGGATGTATCCGCAGGCGGCCGAGTGATGAAAGGACAAGGCGGATGACGCAGACCATGACTGTGGCCATCGTGGACGATGAGCCGGACATGCGCGAATCGATCAGCCAGTGGCTGGCTCTGTCGGGATTCCGCACCGAGAGCTTTGCCAGCGCCGAGGAGGCGCTGAAGATCATCGGCCCGGACTGGCCGGGCGTTGTCATCACCGACATCCGCATGCCCGGCATGGACGGGATGGCGTTCCTCAAGCGGCTGATGGGGCAGGACAGCGGCCTGCCCGTCATCATGATCACCGGGCACGGCGACGTGCCGATGGCGGTCGAGGCGATGCGGCTGGGGGCCATGGACTTCATGGAAAAGCCCTTCAACCCCGACCGCATGACCGAGCTGGCAAAAAAGGCCACGCAGGCCCGCCGGATCACGCTGGACAACCGCGCGCTGCGCCGCGACCTGTCCGAGGGCCAGCAGGTCATGTCCAAGCTGGTTGGCGCCAGCCCGGCGATGGACCGCCTGCGCGAGGACATCCTGGACCTGGGGCAGGCCGACGGCCATGTCCTGATCGACGGCGAGACGGGCACCGGCAAGACGCTGGTGGCCCACGCGCTGCACGCTGTCGGCCCACGGGCGTCGCGGCGCTTCGTGCAGATTTCCTGCGCCGCCTATACCGACGAGGTCCTGTCGGCGCGGCTGTTCGGCCCGGTCGAGGACGGCCTGCCCGCGGTCGAGGAGGCGCGCGGCGGCACGCTGTGCCTCGAGGACGTCGAGGCGCTGAGCGATCCCCTTCAGGCGCGGCTGCTGGCCTTCATCGCCGACCAGGGCGCGCCGGCCGAGACGCGGATCATCGCCATCTCGAACGCCCGCGGCGAGGGGCGGCGGGCCGAGGACAGTCTGCGTCCCGACCTGTTCTATCGCCTGTCGGCGCTGAAGATCACCGTGCCCGCGCTGCGCCAGCGCGGCGAGGACATCCTGTCGCTGTTCACCCGCATGACCGAGCAGTTCGCCGAGGAATACGGCTGCGAGCCGCCGCAGGTCACCGCGCAGGAGGCCGCGCAGCTGCTGCAGGCCCCCTGGCCGGGCAACGTGCGCCAGTTGATCAACGTGGCCGAGCGCGCGGTCCTGCAGAACCGCCGCGGCACCGGGTCCATCGCCTCGCTGCTGATGGCGGACGGGGACGAGACGCCGCAGGCCACGACGACCGAGGGCAAGCCGCTGAAGGAATATGTCGAAAGCTTCGAGAAGATGCTGCTCGACAACACCATGCGGCGCCACAAGGGCTCGATCAGCGCGGTGATGGACGAACTGTGCCTGCCGCGCCGCACGCTGAACGAGAAGATGGCCAAGTACGGGCTGTCGCGGGGCGATTACCTGTAGGGGCCAGGGCCCGGAGCGGGTGGCCGGCCCCGACAGTTTGCCATTGTATTGCCGAGGTTTCCGGCCCTATGGTCGGGGCACGGTCGGTTGCCACAACGCGTGGTTGTCCGCACCTGCAGTTTTTCGCAGCGCGGCGCAGTGCCGGGTCCGTTCGGGCCGGGGTGTCGCGCGGGAAAGAATGGCCCGTGCCGCCTGGCGCGCGCGGGCCGGAACATTCGCCGCCCCGATGGCCCGTTCGGGTGGGTCGGGGCAAGAGGTAACAGACGCGATGGATCGCGCGGCGGACAGTGACGCAGGGGGACGGCGGGCGATGGCCCGGTCCGTCCCTGCGGTCGTTTCGCCCGCCGCTCGCCCCGCTGCGCGGCCCGCGTCCGCATCATGCGCCGCCCCGACCCTTTCCCCGTCCACGGACGGGCCGGTCGGGCTGCGTGAAAGACATGCTCATGAAGAAAATGCTGATCGACGCCACCCATGCCGAGGAAACGCGCATCGTCGTGGTGGACGGAACCAAGGTCGAGGAGTTCGACTTTGAGACCCTGAACAAGCGCCAGCTTGCAGGCAACATCTACCTGGCCAAGGTCACGCGGGTCGAACCGTCGCTGCAGGCGGCGTTCATCGACTATGGCGGGAACCGGCACGGATTCCTGGCCTTCGCGGAAATCCACCCGGATTATTATCAGATCCCCGCAGCCGACCGCCGCGCCCTGATCGAGGAGGAGCGCGCCGCCGCCGAGGCCGCCGAGGCCGAGGAGACCGCCCGCGACAAGCGCGGCCCCCGCAGCCGCGGGCCGCGCGGCGAACGCGCGGAACGCGCCTCTGGCGGTGACGCGGTCACCCGGTCGGACGACGTTCCGGGCATGCAGATCGCCGACCTGTCCGGCGAGGACGCGTCCGAGGAGGACGCGGCCCTCGAGTCGGGCTTTGCCGCAGCGGGCGGCGACATGGTGGACCCGACCGTCGCGGGGCAGGGGGGCGATGCTGATCGCCCCGAACCCGCGCCGCAGGACGCGCCCGAGGCGGACGGCGAGGCAGAGCCCTCCAGCCCCGCCGACCGCGACGACGAGATCGAATCGGTCGCCGAGGAGGACGTGGCCGAGGAGATCCGCCCGTCCAAGAAGCCGCGCGCCCGCCGCTACAAGATCCAGGAGGTCATCAAGGTCCGCCAGATCATGCTGGTCCAGGTGGTCAAGGAGGAACGCGGCAACAAGGGCGCGGCGCTGACGACCTATCTGTCGCTGGCCGGCCGCTATTGCGTGCTGATGCCCAACACCGCGCGCGGCGGCGGCATCAGCCGCAAGATCACCAACGCCGTCGACCGCAAGAAGCTGAAGGACATCGCGTCCGAGCTGGAGGTGCCGCAGGGCGCGGGGCTGATCATCCGCACCGCCGGCAGCCAGCGCACCCGGACCGAGATCAAGCGCGACTATGAGTACCTGATGCGCCTGTGGGAGCAGATCCGCGAGGTGACGTTCAGGTCCATCGCGCCTGCCCCCATCTACGAGGAAGGCGACCTGATCAAGCGGACGATCCGCGACCTCTACAGCAAGGACATCGACGAGGTCCTGGTCGAGGGCGAGCGCGGCTATCGCACCGCCAAGGACTTCATGACGATGATCATGCCGTCCCATGCCCGCAACGTGAAACGCTATACCGACCCGATGCCGCTGTTCGCGCGCCATCAGGTCGAGGGCTATCTGGCCGGGATGTTCAACCCGACCGTGCAGCTGAAATCGGGCGGCTACATCGTCATTGGCGTGACCGAGGCGCTGGTCGCCATCGACGTGAACTCGGGCCGGGCGACCAAGGAAGGCTCGATCGAGGACACGGCGTTCAAGACCAACTGCGAGGCCGCCGACGAGATCGCGCGCCAGCTGCGCCTGCGCGACCTGGCCGGGCTGATCGTCATCGACTTCATCGACATGGACGAGCGCAAGAACAACGCCGCTGTCGAAAAACGCTTCAAGGAGCGGCTGAAGACCGACCGCGCCCGCATCCAGGTCGGCCGCATCTCCGGCTTTGGCCTGATGGAGATGAGCCGCCAGCGGCTGCGGCCGGGGATGCTGGAATCGACCACGCAGCCCTGCGCGCATTGCCACGGCACGGGGCTGATCCGGTCCGACGACAGCATGGCGCTGACCATCCTGCGCGCCATCGAGGAAGAGGGCACGCGCAAGCGGTCGCGCGAGGTGCTGGTCAAGGCCCCGATCGCGGTCGCGAACTTCATCATGAACGCCAAGCGCGAGCACATCGGCATGATCGAGGCGCGCTATGGCATGGCGGTGCGGGTCGAGGCCGATCCGGCGCTGATCTCGCCCGATTATGCGCTGGAGAAGTTCCGCACCGCGACCCGCAACGTCCCCGAGGCGGGAACGTCGGCGGTCCTGTCGGTCGATCCGGGCCTGATGGCGCAGATCGACGACGACGAGGATCTTGTGGACGAGCCCGAGGAGGAGGAGCCCGAGGCCGAGGCGGCCGCGCGCGACGAGCGGCCCGCACGGGCGGAAGGCGCCCGGTCCGAGGCGGCCGACGCGGATGCGGACGAAAACGGCGACGGCCGCTCGCGCCGCCGGCGCCGCCGCCGCAAGCGGGGTGGCCGCGGCGACGAGGGCAGTGACAGCGGCGACGAGGTCCTGAGCGCGGACCGCGACCAGCCGGGCGAGGACGCCGTGTCCGATGCGGCCGGCGTTGCTGCATCCGACGCTGCGGCTGCGACCGATGAGGCCGCCGAGGTCCAGCCCGCCACCGAGGGCCAGCCCGCCACCGGGGACAGGCCGCGCCGGACCCGCAGCCGCACCCGCACGCGCAAGCCGCGGGCCGAGACCGTCGCGGCGGCTGATGCAGGCGATGACACCGCCGCAGGGGCCGCGCACGCGGATGCCGGGGCGGACCGTGCCGACGAGGCCGGGCAGGACCTGGCGGGCAAGAGCGCGGGCGACGACGGTTCGTCGCCGGATGTCGCCCCGGCCGATGACAGCCCGGACGGCGACGCGCCATGGCCCAGCGACGCGCCCGCGACGACGGATGCCAGCGGGACAACCGAGACGGCCCCGGTGTCGCAGGCCGAGGCCCCGGCGACCGACATGGAGCCGCCCGCGTCCGATCGCGCAGGCCACGAGGACGTCCCGCCCGTGTCGCAACCCGAAGCGCCGCCGGCCGACATGACGCCGCCTGAAGGCGCAGGGGCAGGGCAGCCGGCGCCCGTGTCGCAGCCCGAGGCCCCGGCGGCTGACATGGAGCCGCCCGCCCAGAACGACGCAGAGGCGGAGCCGTCGGCCCCCGTCTCGCAGCCCGAGGCCCCGGCGGGCGACATGACGCCGCCTGCGGACGCAGGGGCCGAGCCGTCCGCGCCCGCAACGCAGCCCGAGGCTGCCGAGGCCGAGGCCGCGGCCGATCAGGCAGAGGCACCCAAGCGGCGCGGATGGTGGTCCTTTGGCGGCTGACTGACGCAGCCGTGACAGCATGACGCGCGGGCCGGGGTTTCCCGGCCCGTCGCTTTTTGACAGGGTGCCGCCATGCTTGGGATCGAAATCGCCTCTGCCGCCTTCCTGCCTGCCGCGCTGGTCGCGCTGCTGGCAGGCATCCTCTCCTTCCTGTCGCCCTGCGTGCTGCCGATCGTGCCGCCGTACCTGGCCTATATGACGGGGGTGAAGGTCAGCGGGCTGACCACGCGGGAACGCAGCGCGGTGCTGCCGGCGCTGTTCTTTGTGCTGGGGCTGTCCACGGTGTTCCTGCTGATGGGGTATGCCGCATCGGCGTTCGGGCGGGCGTTCCTGCAGTACCAGCCGCTGCTGGTCAAGGTTTCGGGCGTCTTTGTCATCCTGCTGGGCCTGCATTTCCTGCATGTCTTCCGCATCCCGCTGCTGGAGCGCGAGGCGCGGCTGGACACCGGCGACAAGGGCGGGTCCGCGTTGGGCGCCTATCTGCTCGGGCTGGCCTTCGCGTTCGGCTGGACGCCCTGCATCGGCCCGCAGCTGAGCATGATCCTGACGCTGGCCGCCACCGACCCCGGCCGGGGGACCGGACTGCTGGGGGTGTATGCGCTGGGCTTGGGAATCCCGTTCCTGCTGGCCGCGATCTTCATCGAGCGGGCCATGGGCCTGATGAACCGCATCAAGCGGCACATGGGCCTGATCGAGCGGGTGTCGGGCATCCTGCTGATCGCCGTGGGCGTCATGCTGCTGACGGGCTGGCTGTCGGCGATCAGCTATTGGCTGCTCGAGGCCTTTCCGGCGCTGGGTGCGATCGGCTGAGCGCCGGTCAGCCCGGCCAGGCGGGCGGGCGCTTGTCGAGGAATGCGGCGATCCCCTCGTCCGTGTCGGGCAGCATCATGTTGTCGCACATCACCGGCCCCGCCGCCGCATAGGCGTCGGCCAGCGCCAGGCCGCGCTGGGCATGGAACGCCCGCTTGCCCAGCCGCACGGCTGCCGGCAGCTTGGACGCGACCGTCTGCGCCAGCGCCATCGCCGCGTCCGCCAGCTCGTCCGGCGGGACGACCCGGTTCACCAGCCCCAGCTCGCGGGCGCGGTCGGCGTCGATGAACTCGCCCGTGGTCAGCATTTCGAAGGCCGCCTTGGGCGGGACCGCGCGGGTCAGCGCGACCATCGGCGTCGTGCAGAACAGGCCGATGTTCACGCCGTTGACGCCAAAGCGCGTCCCATGGGCCGCGACCGCCATGTCGCAGGCCGCGACCATCTGGCAGCCGGCGGCCGTGGCGATGCCGTGGACTTGGGCGATCACAGGCTGGGGCAGGGCGGGAAGCGCCTGCATCAGCGCGGCGCAATCGTCAAACAGCGCCTGATAGGCGGCCCGCCCCCCGTCCGGGTCGGACCGCGCGGCCTGCATCTGGCGCAGGTCGTGCCCCGCGCAGAACGCGCGCCCCTCGCCCGCGATGACGACGGCGCGGACCGAGGCGTCGCCCGCGATGTCGTCGAGGGTTGCGCGCAGGGCCGCAATCATCTCGCGCGACAGGGCGTTGAAGTTGCCGGGGCTGGTCATCACCAGCCGCGCCACCGCGCCTTCGTTTTCGCGCCGCAAAAGACCGTCCATCTTGCATCTCTCCGTTCTGCCGGCCCAAGTCTAGGCCGCGGCGGCAAGGAGTGGAAAGCATGATCGTCATGGATGCAGGGGCGCTGGAGGCATTCATCGCCGCCGAATTTCCGCAGGTGTCGGGCTATCGCCTCATGCGGGTGGACGAGACGGGGGTCACGATGCGGCTGGATGTCCAGCACCGGCATCTGCGCCCCGGCGGCACGGTGTCGGGGCCGACGATGTTCGAACTGGCGGATCTGGCGATGTATGCGGCGCTGCTGTCGCGGATCGGGCCGGTCGCGCTGTCGGTGACAACGGGCGCCAGCATCGACTTCATGCGCAAGCCGGCGGCGGGGCGGGCGATGACGGGCGAGTGCCGGCTGCTCAAGCTGGGCCGCACGCTGGCGGTGGGCGACGTGCTGATCCGGTCCGAGGGCGCGGAGGAGGTGGTCGCCCGGGCCTCGCTGACCTATGCGATACCGCCAAAACGCTGAGCAGTGACCGGCTTGCGTTCCGGTATTATATTACCATTATTGTAAACTGCTGGGATGAATGGGGAAATTCGGTTTCCCTGCCCTTGACCCGTGCGGACCGATCGGCGATAGACCGGCATCCGATTTCACACCCCCGAAAGGGACGTTCAATGAAGACCTATACCGCGAAACCGGCGGATATCGAAAAGAAGTGGATCCTGATCGACGCCGAGGGCGTCGTGCTGGGCCGCCTCGCCGTGATCGTCGCCACCCGCCTGCGCGGCAAGCACAAGCCGACCTTCACCCCGCACATGGACATGGGTGACAACGTCATCGTCATCAACGCCGACAAGATCCAGATGACCGGCGACAAGCGCGACGACAAGAAATACTACTGGCACACCGGCTATCCGGGCGGCATCAAGCACCGCACCGCCCGCCAGGTGCTGGAAGGCGCCCACCCCGAACGCGTGGTGATCAAGGCCGTCGAGCGTATGATCAGCCGCACCAAGCTGGGCAAGCAGCAGATGACCAACCTGCGCGTCTATGCCGGCGACCAGCATCCGCACGAGGCGCAGCAGCCCGACGTGCTGGACGTGAAGTCGATGAACCCCAAGAACACCCGGAGCGCCTGATCATGGCCGAAGACATCAAATCCCTCGACCAGCTGAAGGACGCCGTGACCGCCAGCGCGGGTGGCGTGCAGGGTTCGACCGGCGACGAGCAGCGCGGGCTGCAGACCGCAGTGGTCCGCGAGCCGCAGCGCGATGCGCTGGGCCGCGCCTATGCCACTGGCAAGCGCAAGGACGCGGTCGCCCGTGTCTGGGTCAAGCCGGGCTCCGGCAAGGTCATCGTCAACGGCAAGGACATCGCCGTCTATTTCGCGCGGCCCGTGCTGCAGATGATTCTGCGCCAGCCGTTCGACGTGGCCGGCGTGGCCAACCAGTTCGACGTCTATGCCACGGTGGCCGGGGGCGGGCTGTCGGGCCAGGCGGGCGCGGTCAAGCACGGCATCTCGAAGGCGCTGCAGCTGTTCGAGCCGGGACTGCGCGCGCCGCTCAAGGCCGCGGGCTTCCTGACCCGCGACCCACGGGTCGTCGAGCGGAAGAAATACGGCAAGGCCAAGGCGCGCCGGTCCTTCCAGTTCTCGAAGCGCTGATTTTTTCATCATCGACTGCACGGGGGCGCGGCATTGCCGCGCCCCTTGTCGTTTCGGCGCCCGAAGAGGGCATGATCCGCTGTGCCGGGGCAGATTCGTCACCGAGTCGTCGCGAATCCGGGCTAGATTCGTCCATGACAGCCGCGACGGTCCCTGCGACCCCATAACGGCGGCTGCGCGCAGACAGAGAAAACGCCAGTTAAAGCAGGCGGTTGCATGATTTTTTCTGTCGGGCCGTTTTTCCCTCTTGCTCCTTTTTCTCTCTCCCCCTAGATACCGCTTCACCGAACGGCGGGGACGCCAGACGGGACGGGGAGGCCGGGAACGGTTGCTC
>NZ_QLUV01000020.1 GCF_003286075.1 Paracoccus endophyticus
GCGCACCATAGGCCCGCGCGCCGGGCCGCGCAATCTGGTATGCCAGATTTGACTTACGCCCCCCGAGGCGCCATGTCAGGCGGACGCGCCGCCCCCACCCCCTTGCACGCAGGAGTTCGCGATGACCTTCGCCCCCCACGGCAAACACCTGATCGACGGCCAGTGGATCGCGGGCGACCGCCGCTTCGCCTCGCAGCCCGCGCACGGCCCGGCGCATGACTTTGCGGTCGGCACGCCGGACCTGGTGGCGCGGGCCTGCGCCGCGGCGGACGCCGCTTTCGACGCCTATGGCGCCACCACCCGGAACGAGCGCGCCGCCTTTCTTGAGGCGATCGCCGACGAGATCGAGGCCCGCGCCGACGACATCACCGAGATCGGCACCCAGGAAAGCGGCCTGCCGGCCGGGCGGCTGGCGGGCGAGCGCGGCCGCACCACCGGACAGCTGCGGCTGTTCGCCGACCACATCCGCAAGGGCGACTATCTGGACCGCCGCGTCGATGCCGCCCTGCCCGACCGCCAGCCCGCCCCGCGCCCGGACCTGCGCATGATCCAGCTGCCGGTCGGCCCGGTCGCCGTCTTCGGCGCGTCGAACTTTCCGCTGGCCTTCTCGACCGCCGGGGGCGACACCGCCGCCGCGCTGGCCGCGGGCTGCCCGGTGGTCGTCAAGGGCCATTCCGCCCACCCCGGCACCGGCGAGATCGTGGCCGAGGCGGTGCTGGCCGCGATCCGCAGCACCGGCATGCCCGCCGGCGTCTTTGCCCTGATCCAGGGCGGCGACCGCAAGGTCGGCGAGGCGCTGGTGACGGACCCGCGCATCAAGGCCGTGGGCTTCACCGGGTCGCTGGCCGGGGGACGGGCGCTGTTCGACCTGTGCGCCGCCCGCCCCGAGCCGATCCCGTTCTTCGGCGAGCTGGGATCGGTCAACCCGATGTTCGTCCTGCCCGCCGCCGCCGCCGCCCGCGCCGATCGGATCGGGACCGACTGGGCCGGGTCGCTGACCATGGGCGCGGGGCAGTTCTGCACCAAACCCGGCATCGCCGTGGTGATGGACGGCCCCGACGCCGACCGGCTGGTCGCCGCCGCCCGCGCGGCGCTGGAACAGGTGGCGCCGCAGACCATGCTGACCCCGGGCATCGCCCGGGCCTACCGCGAGGGCGTGGACCGAATGGGCCGGTCCAACGCGGTGACGCCGGTGCTGACCACCGACAGCGCCGACCGCAACGCCCTGCCCAACCTCTACCAGACGACCGCCGACGCGTTTCTGGGCGAGGACGACCTGGCCGAGGAGGTCTTCGGCCCGCTGGGGCTGGTCGTCCGCGCCGCCTCGGCCGCCGACATGGAGCGTATCGCTCGCGGCTTTCCCGGCCAGCTGACCGCCACGCTGCACAGCGATCCGGGCGACGCCGCGCTGGCCCGCCGCCTGCTGCCGCTGCTGGCGCGTAAGGCCGGCCGCGTCCTGGCCAACGGCTTTCCGACCGGGGTCGAGGTCGCCGACGCGATGGTGCACGGCGGGCCGTATCCGGCCAGCACCAACTTCGGCGCGACCAGCGTCGGCACGCTGTCGATCCGGCGCTTCCTGCGGCCGGTGTGCTTCCAGAACCTGCCCGACTACATGATGCCCGCCGACCTGAGCGCCTGATCCCTTGCCCGGAGTGTCCCGCATGGCCCGCCCGAACAGCCCCCTGATCCGCCTGAGCGGCCGCGACAACGTCGGCGTGGCGCGGCAGTCCATCGCCGCCGGCACCGCGCTGGATGACGGCATCGTTGCCCAGGACGACATCCCGTCGGGCCACAAGATGGCGCTCGCCGCCATCGGGCAGGGGCAGGCCGTCCTGAAATACGGGCAGGTGATCGGCACCGCGACCGCCGACATCGGGCCGGGCCAGCACGTCCACCTGCAGAACCTGGCGATGCAGGACAGCGCCGTCACCCACGAGATCGGCGCCGATGTCCGGGATGTGGCCCTGGTGCCGCTGGCCGAGCGGGCGACGTTCCAGGGCTATGCCCGCGCCGACGGGCAGGTCGGCACCCGCAACTACATCGGTGTCATCAGCAGCGTGAACTGTTCGGCGACCGTCTGCCGGGCGGTCGCGGATCATTTCAACAACAAGGGCGGGCTGGCCGGGTTCGACACCGTGGACGGGGTGGTCCCGATCACCCACGCGCAGGGCTGCGCCATGTCCACCGCAACGGTCGGCTATGACTATCTGACCCGCGTGCTGGCCGGCTATGCGCGGCACCCCAACTTTGCCGGCGTGCTGATGATCGGCCTGGGGTGCGAGACGAACCAGATCGCCCCGATCATCCAGCGCCACGCCCTGGCCGAGGGGCCGATGCTGCGGACCATGACCATCCAGGATACCGGCGGCACCCGGCGCACCATCGAGCGCGCGATCGCCGAGATCGCCGCGATGCTGCCCGCCGCCAACGCCGCGCGGCGCACGACGCAGCCCGCGTCCGCGCTGAAGCTGGCGCTGCAATGCGGGGGCTCGGACGGCTATTCGGGCATCTCGGCCAACCCCGCGCTGGGGCACGCCGCGGATCTGCTGGTGCGCCACGGCGGCACCGCCGTCCTGTCGGAAACGCCCGAGATCTATGGCGCGGAACACCTGCTGACCCGCCGCGCCCGCGCGCCGCAGGTGGCGCAGAAGCTGATCGACCGCATCGACTGGTGGCGCGACTACACCGCGAAGAACGGGGCCGAGCTGAACAACAACCCCAGCCACGGCAACAAGGCCGGCGGGCTGACCACGATCCTGGAAAAATCGCTGGGCGCGGTCGCCAAGGGCGGGTCGATGCCGCTCGAGGCGGTGTATGAATACGCCGAGCCGATCGACAGCACGGGGTTCGTGTTCATGGACACGCCCGGCTATGACCCGGTGGCCGTGACCGGGCAGATCGCGGGCGGCTGCAACATGCTGGTGTTCACCACCGGGCGCGGGTCGGTGTCGGGCTGGAAGCCGGTGCCCACGATCAAGGTCGCCACCAACAGCGCGATGGCCGCCCACATGGACGACGACATGGACATCGACTGCGGCGGCATCGTCACCGGCGAGGACAGCATCGAGGACGCGGGCGAGCGCATCTTCCGCATGGTGCTGGACGTCGCCTCGGGGGCGCGCACCGACAGCGAGCGCAACGATTACGGCGATTTCGAGTTCGTGCCCTGGCAGATCGGGGCTGTGACCTGATCCCAGCCACCCCGGACGAAAGCCCCGATGACCCCCGCCGAGACCCGCCTGCGCGACACCCTGTGCGACCTTGCCGCGTCGCTGTTCGCGCGCGGCGTCACCCATGGCTCGACCGGCAACATCTCGGCGCGCACCGACGACGGCGGCCTGATCGTGTCGCCCACCGGCACCAGCTTTGGCCGGCTGGACCCGGCCCGGCTGGCCCGGTTCGACGCCGAAGGGCGCCAGACCGGGGGCGATCCGCCGACCAAGGAAATGGCGCTGCACGCGGCGTTCTATGCCACCCGCCAAGCGGCGGGCGCGGTGGTGCATCTGCATTCGGCCCATTCGGTCGCGCTGTCCACCCTGCCCGGGATTGACCCCGACGACGTGCTGCCGCCGATCACCCCCTATGCGATCATGCAGCTGGGCCGGGTGCGGCTGCTGCCCTATTTCCGGCCTGGCGACGCGGCGATGGGGGACGCGGTGCGCGGCCTCGGCGGCAAGCGCGCGGCGGTGCTGCTGGCCAACCACGGCCCGGTCGTCGCGGGCCGCACCCTCGAGGCCGCCTGCAACGCCATCGAGGAGCTTGAGGCGACGGCCCGGCTGGCGCTGATGACGCGCGGCCTGTCGCCCCGCATGCTGACGCCCGACCAGGTCGCCGATCTGGTCGCCGTCCACAGGATCGAGTGGGACACATGACGCGCTTTTCCGCCAATCTGGGATTCCTGTGGACCGACCGGCCGCTGCCGGATGCGATCCGCGCCGCCGCGGCCGCGGGGTTCGACGCCGTGGAATGCCACTGGCCCCACGACGTGCCACCCCGGAACGTGGCCGACGCGCTGGCGGAAACCGGCCTGCCGATGCTGGGCCTGAACACCCGGCGCGGGGGGCCGGGCGAAAACGGCCTGGCCGCCCTGCCGGGGCGCGAGGCCGAGGCGCGGGCCGAGATCGACGCCACCCTGGCCTATGCCCGCGCGATCGGGGCGGGCGCGGTCCACGTCATGGCCGGCGTCGCCCGCGGCGCGGGCGCCGAGGCCGCGTTCCGCGCCAACCTTGCCCATGCCTGCGACAGCGCCCCCGACCTGACCATTCTGATCGAGCCGCTGAACCCCCGCGACGCGCCGGGCTATTTCCTGTCAGGCTCCGACCAGGCGGCGGCGCTGATCGAGGCGCTGGGGCGACCGAACCTGAAGCTGATGTTCGACTGCTATCACCTGCAGATCGTGGATGGGGACATCACCCGCCGCCTGCACGACATGGCGGGCCTTATCGGCCATGTGCAGATCGCCGCCGTCCCCGACCGCGGCCCGCCCGACCACGGGGAGCTGGATTACCGCCATGTCTGCGCGGTGCTGGACGACATCGGCTGGACGCGGCCGGTGGGGGCGGAATACCGCCCGCCTGGCCTGACCGAGGAGTCGCTGGGCTGGATGGCGCGCCTAGGCGGCTGAGGCCATGGCCAGCGCCTGCGCGAAGAACGCGGGTTCGCCGAAGTTGCCGGACTTGAGCGCGAGGCCGAACGGGCCCGCCGCGTCCTGCGCGCGCGTCCAGGGAACGCCCGGCGCGATCTCGGGGCCGATCACCAGCCGGCGGACGCCCAGCGCCGCGACCACCGCACCCGAGGTCTCGCCCCCCGCCACGACAAGGCGCGTGACCCCGCGGGCGCGGGCGTCCTGCGCCAGTTGCGCCATCGCACCCTCGACCAGGGCGCCCGCGACCTCGCGCCCCAGCCGGTCCTGCGCGGCGCGCACGGACTCGGGCTCGGCGGTGGCATAGACCAGCACCGGCGCATCGGGCGGCTGCGCGGCCAGCCAGTCGCGGGCGGCGCCGATGCCGTCCCGGGCCAGCGCCAGCGGGTCCAGCCGCAGCGCGGGCGCGCCCGCGTCGATCATCGCCGCGACCTGCCTCCGGGTCATCGCCGAGCAGCTTCCCGACAGCACCAGCGCCGGCCCTGCCGGCAGCGCCAGCGCCGCCGCCCCGGTCGCCGGGGGCAGCATGCCCGCCACGCGCAGCAGGGCCGGCAGCGGCCGCGCCAGCGCGCTGCCCCCGGTCAGCAGCGGCAGGTCGGCGAAGGCCGCGGCGATCGCGTCAAGCCCCGCGTCGTCTACGGCATCGGTCACCACATGGGCCACGCCGTCCGCCACGGCCGCGTCAAAGCTCGCGCGGATCGCCTTTGGCCCGCGCGCCACCGTCAGCCCGTCCACCAGCCCGACCCGCCCGCGCACCTGCGGGGCCAGCAGCCGCGTCAGGTCGCTGTCGCGCATCGGCGTCAGCGGGTGGTCGCGCATCGGGCTTTCGGCCAGCGGCTGGCGGCCGACGAACAGGTTGCCCATCCACACGGTGCGGCCGTTTTCCGGAAACGACGGCGCATAGATCGTGGCCAGCACGCCGAGGTCGGCCATCAGCGCCTCGGCCACCGGGCCGATGTTGCCCTGCGGGGTGCTGTCGAAGGTCGAGCAGTATTTCCAGAAGAACCGCTGCGCCCCCGCGGCGCGCAGCCAGTCCAGCGCGGCCCGCGCCTGGGCGACGGCCTCGGCGACGGGCACGGTGCGGATCTTCAGCGCGATCACCTCGATCTCGTCGGGGGACCGGCCCGCCTCGCCCGCGTCCGGCACGCCGAAGCGCAGCGACACCCGCGCCCCGCTGCGCGCCAGCAGCGCGGCCAGATCGGACGCGCCGGTGACGTCGTCGGCGATGCAGCCCAGCGCGGGGGTCACCCGGCGTCCCCCGACCCCGTGCCTCCCGACCCGGCATCACCGGGCAGCGCGACGCCCGCCCGCGCGGCCAGCACGCGGGCCACGGCGGCATCGTCCAGACGGCCCATGCCGGCGTCCGACGCGGCGCGGAACAGGTCCAGCGCGGCCTGCGACAGCGGCACGGGACAGCCGGCGGCGTTGGCAGCCCCGGTGACGATCCCCAGGTCCTTGACGAAGATGTCCACGGCGGAATGCGGCGTCCAGTCGCCCGCGACGATATGCGGCCCGCGGTTCTCGAACATCCAGGAGGTGCCGGCACAGGTCGAGATGACCTCCAGCACCTGCGCCAGGTCCATGCGCTGGGAGGCGGCCAGCACCATCGCCTCGGCCGCCGCCGCGATATGGACCCCGGCCAGAAGCTGGTTGATCATCTTCATCCGGCTGCCGTCGCCCGGGCGCTCGCCCAGCCGGAACACCCGCGCGGCCACCGCGTCCAGCGCGGGCCCAGCGCGGTCGAAGGCGGCGGCGGGCCCCGAGGCCATCACGGTGATCTGGCCGCTTGCGGCGCGCACCGAACCGCCCGAGACCGGCGCGTCGATGGCCAGCATCCCGGCCTCGGCAAGCCGCGCGCCCAGCCGCTCGGCGTCCGCCGGGGGCATCGTCGCGCACAGCAGGAACACCGTGCCGGGCGCCGCGGCCGCCACGGCGCCGTCGTCCCCGAACAGCACCGCGTCAGACTGCGCCGCGTTCATCACATAGACGAACACCACGTCCGCGCCCGCCGCCGCCTGCGCCGGGGTCGCCGCCGTGCGCCCACCGGCATCGGCCAGCGACGCCGCAGCTTCGGGGCGGATGTCGCAGCCGGCAGTGTCGATGCCCGCGCGCAGCAGCGACAGTGCGGCGCCCTGGCCCATCGACCCCAGGCCGATGACCGCGGCCCTCATTCCTTGACCGCCCCGGTCATGGACGAGACGTAATAGTCGACGAAAAACGAATACAGGATCACCACCGGCAGCGACCCCAGCAGCGCCCCCGACATCAGCGCGCCCCATTCATAGATGTCGCCGCGCACCAGTTCGGTCAGCACCCCCACCGGCACGGTCTTGTTTTCCGACGACGAGATAAAGGTCAGCGCATAGATGAATTCGTTCCACGACAGCGTGAAGGCGAAGATGCCGGCCGAGATCAGCCCCGGCACTGCCAGCGGCAGCACGATCTTGGTCAGGATCTGCCAGCGGGTGGCGCCGTCCACCAGCGCGGATTCCTCAAGCTCGTAGGGGATCGACCGGAAATAGCCCATCAGCAGCCAGGTGCAGAACGGGATCAGGAAGGTCGGATAGGTCAGGATCAGCGCCAGCCGGCTGTCGAAGATGCCGACCTGGAACACGATGAAGGCCAGCGGGATGAACAGGATCGACGGCGGCACCAGATAGGCCAGGAAGATCAGCAGCCCGGTGACGCGCGACCCGCGAAAGCGCAGCCGCTCGATCGCATAGGCGGCCAGCACCGCCGCGACCAGCGAGATCGCGGTCGAGGCGACCGACACGATCACCGTGTTCCACATCCAGCGCGGATAGGTCGTCTCGAACAGCAGGTATTTCATGTGCTCCAGCGTCGGCCCGACCACCCAGAACGGGCTGTAGTTGTCATAGTCGGTCAGCTGGTTGTCGGGTTTGACCGCCGTGATCGCCATCCAGTAGAACGGAAACAGCAGCACGAAGACGAACACCGCCATCGGCAGCCACACCAGCAGCAGGCGCCGTGGCAGCGACTCGAACTGGTCGAGGCCCGCGACGTTGTCTTCGGACTGCCTGGCCATGGGATTGCCCTTCCTTAATCGTTGCCCTGCTGCCACTTGCGGCGTTGCAGGCCGAAGAAGCTGAACAGGATCGCCGCCAGCAGGAACGGGATCATCGCCACCGCGATGGCCGCCCCCTCGCCCAATTGGCCGCCGGGAATGGCGCGCTGGAACGACAGCGTGGCCATCAGATGCGTCGCGTTGACCGGCCCGCCGCGGGTCAGCACATAGATCAGCTGGAAATCGGTGAAGGTGAACAGCACCGAGAACGTCATCACCACCGCGATGATCGGGGTCAGCAGCGGCAGCGTGACCTTGGTGAACCGTTGCCAGGGGGTCGCGCCGTCGATGGCCGCGGCCTCGTTCAGCGACTGCGGGATCGTCTGCAGCCCCGCCAGAAGGGAAATGGCGACGAACGGGATGCCGCGCCAGATGTTGGCCGCGATCACCGACCAGCGCGCATTCCAGGGATCGCCCAGGAAGTTGATCGGCTGGTCGATCAGCCCGATCCGCATCAGCACCCACGAGATGATCGAGAACTGGCTGTCGAAGATCCACCAGAACGCCATTGCCGACAGCACCGTGGGCACCACCCAGGGCAGCAGGATAATGGCGCGGAAGAAGTTCTTGAACGGCAGGTGCCGGTTCAGCAGCATCGCCAGCCACAGCCCCAGCGCGAATTTCGCAACCGAGGCGAACACCGTGTAGAACAGCGTGTTGAAGACCGCGAGCCAGAACACCGGGTCGTCGAACAGCCAGCGATAGTTTTCCAGCCCGACGAAGATGCCGCTGCGGCCGATCTTGGTGTCGGTGAATCCCAGCCAGACGCCCAGGCCCAGCGGATAGGTCAGGAAGAACAGCAGGAAGATCCCCGCGGGCAGCATGAACAGAAAGCCCAGGCCGTTGCGGCTTTCGATCATCCGCGTCAGCAGGCCTGGCCTGCGCCGCGGGGCGTCGTCGGTGCGGACGGAGGTGCTGGACATGGGTCGTCCCCGGAACTGCGGTGCGGAAAAAGGGGCCGGCGGCGACTGCTGCCGCCGCCGGCCGATGGATCAGCGGTAATAGCGCTGCAGCCGGCGCTCGGCGTTGGCGATCGCCTCCTCCGGCGTGCGCTGGCCGGTCACGGCCTCGGCGAACATGTCCACCAGCACGTAATCGGCCATCGCGCCAGCCGACGCCGGCCCCAGCGGCCCGGCATAGCCGTTCACCCGCAGCGATTCCGACGCCTTTGCGTAGGGCGCGTGGATCGGGTTCGAGGTCCACACCGGATTCGCCGCGAACTCCTTGAGCGCCTGGCAGCAATAGGCCGACGCCGCCTCCAGCCAGCGGTTCATGTTCTCGGACCGATACATGAATTCCAGATAGGCCTTGGCGGCGTTGGGGTACTTGCAGTGGCTGAAGATCGAGATCGTCGAGGTCTGGTGCAGCTCCACCGGCTTGCCGACCGGGCCGACCGGCAGGTTGGTGGTGCGGATGTCGTCGGCGATGGCCTTCATCGCCGGGTCCTTCATGGCGGCATAATACAGCGACACGCCGTTCGCGGTCAGCGAGACCTCGCCCGCCAGGAACGCGCGGTTGTTGTTGATGTCCAGCCAGCTTTCCGTGCCCGGGATGAACGTCGCATACAGCTTCTTGGCATAGTCGATGGCGGCCAGGGTCTCGGGGCTGTTGATCGCGACCTCGCCCGCCTCGTTGACCGTCATCCCGCCGTGCGACCACAGCAGCCAGTGGGCATAGTTGTTGCCGTCGCCCACGGCCTTGCCGTGCGGGAACCCGGCCGGCGTGCCCTTTTCCTTCAACGCGGTGCACAGGGCCAGGAACCCGTCGGTGTCGGTCGGGAATTCGTTGAAGCCGGCCGCCTTGACGTGGCTGTCGCGATAGCAGACCGCGTTGCCGATCGCGCAGAGCGGGGTCGAGATCCACTTGCCGTCCTGCTGACCATAGGCGGCCAGGCCCTCATACCAACCGCCGTGCGCCTCGCCCAGCGCCGTGCACAGGTCGGTCACCTCCACCAGCTTGTCGGGATACTGGAAGGGGTCGTCGAACCAGCTCATGACCATGTCGGGGCCGGAGCCCACGTTGGCGGCGACGGCGGCCTTGGGGCGCACGTCTTCCCAGCTTTCCTGGTCGATCGTGACCTGCACGCCGGTCGCGTCGGTGAAGGCCTTGGTGTTGGCGTTCCACGCCTCCTCCTCGCCCTTGACGAAGGGCACCCAGCGCAGCAGGCGCAGCGTCGCGCCCTCCTCGGGGGTGAACATCGCGGCGGCGGGGGCGGCGCCGGGCGCTGCGGGGGCCGCGGCCTGCGCGGCGGCGCGGCTTGCCCCGAACGGCCCGATCAGCGCCCCGGCCGCCGCCATCGCGGCCGAGCCCTTCAGCAGCGTTCTGCGGTCTATCGTCATGTAATCCTCCTCCTGCTGGCGGACAGGGCCGCCGGTCGTCCTCCGCGCCTCTTGCCCGGGCGCGGCAGGTTCTGGGTGCGTCAGCGCGTCAGACGCTGGCCGCTGGCGGCATCGAACAGATGCACCGCCGCCGGATCGATGCCGATGGGCAGCGTGCCGCCGGGCGACACGGTGATGCGCTCGCGGAAGACGCCGGTGATCGCGGTCCCGCCCATCCTGCCCACGACATAGGTTTCCGACCCGGTCGGCTCGGTGACCTCGACGGTCAGGGGGATGGACCCGCCCGGCGTCATCGCCTCGGGCCGGACGCCGTAGACCAGGGGCTGGCCCGCCCGCGCCGTGCCGGTGTCGCCCACCGGCAGGCGGGTGCCGTCTGCGGCGGCAAAGGCGCCGTCCTCGGCCAGCGTGCCCGGGATCATGCTCATGGCCGGGCTGCCGATGAAGCCTGCGACGAACAGGTTCGCCGGGCGGTCGTACAGGTCCAGCGGGGCGCCGATCTGCTCGACGATCCCGTCGTGCATCACGACGATCTTGTCGGCCATCGTCATCGCCTCGATCTGGTCGTGGGTGACATAGACGGTCGTCGTCTGCAGCCGCTGGTGCAGGTTCTTGATCTCGGTGCGCATCGACACGCGCAGCTTGGCGTCCAGGTTCGACAGAGGCTCGTCGAACAGGAACACCTGCGGGTCGCGGACGATGGCGCGGCCCATGGCCACGCGCTGGCGCTGGCCACCCGACAGCATCCGCGGATAGCGGTCCAGCAGATGCGCCAGCCCCAGGATCTCGGCCGCCGGCCGCACCTTCTCGGCGATGGCGGGCCGCTTTTCGCCGGCCAGCTTCAGCGAGAAGCCCATGTTCTCGGCGACAGTCAGATGCGGGTACAGCGCATAGTTCTGGAACACCATCGCGATGTCGCGGTCCTTGGGCGGCAGGTCGTTCACCACCCGGTCGCCGATCAGGATTCGTCCCGAGGTAATGTGTTCCAGCCCGGCCAGCATCCGCAGCAGCGTCGACTTCCCGCAGCCGGACGGGCCGACCAGGACGACGAACTCGCCCTCCTCGATGGGAATGCTGACGCCGTGCAGCACCTCGACCGCGCCATAGGACTTGCGGACGTCATCAATGGTTACCGAAGCCAACTGACTGCCCCCTCCCAGGGTATCCGCTGCCGCGTCAACGTTGCAAAGCATCCCCTGCTAAGCAAGCATTTATTCAGCCTGAGATCAGATTTCCTGCCTGCACCCTATGTATACATCAATAGGTCGCACGCCCCCCCGAGATGTCGAAGACCGCCCCGGTTGAAAAGCTGCACTCCTCGGACGAAAGCCAGGCGACAAGCGCCGCGACCTCGTCCACCTCGAGAAAGCGGTTCAGCGGGATCTTCGACAGCATGTAGTCGATGTGCGCCTGGGTCATCTGGTCGAAGATCGGCGTGCGCGCCGCCGCAGGCGTGATGCAGTTGCAGATCACGCCGGTGCCGGCCAGTTCCTTGCCCAGCGACTTGGTCAGCGCGATCACCCCCGCCTTGGAGGCGGAATAATGCGAGGCGTTGGGGTTGCCCTCCTTGCCCGCGACCGAGGCGACGTTGACGACCCGGCCATAGCCGCGGACGATCATCCCGGGCAGCAGGGCGCGGCAGACCAGATAGGGGGCTGTCAGGTTGACCTCGACCACCTGCCGCCAGACGGCCGGGTCCAGGTCCCACAGGGGCGCGTTGCCGCCGGTGATGCCGGCGTTGTTGACCAGGATGTCCACCGCGCCCGCCGCGGCCGCGGCCTCGGCCACGGCCGCGTCGTCGGTCAGTTCGACCACGCGGGCGGTGGCGGCCGCGCCGATCCCGGCCGCCGCCTCGTCCAGGCGCGCGGCCTCGCGGTCCCACAACTCGACCGTCGCGCCGCTGGCGGCGAAGCGGCGCGCGATGGCAAGGCCGATGCCCTGCGCGCCGCCGGTGACGACCGCGCGGCGGCCGGCAAGATCGATCTGGTTCATGGCAGTCCCCGTTGGTTCCGTTGCGTTGTCAGACATGGCCGCCAGTCCCCAGCCGCCGGCGCAGCAGGTCCATCTGCTGGGCGTCGGCGCGGTCGCGGTGCGCCGCGTGCAGCGTGCGGGCAAGGCCCGCGTCGCCCGCGACCAGCGCCGCCACGATGGCCCGATGTTCGGTGTCGGACTGCACCGGCGCCGGGCGCAGCGGCACGATCAGCACGCGGGCGCGGAACTGCTGGCCCCAGTATTCGCCCAGCGTGCCCAGCAGCCGCGGGTTGCCGCACAGTCCCACGATGGCGGAATGGAAATCGTCATCGAGGTCGGACCAGCCGGCGATGTCGCCAGCGGCAGTCGCCCGTTCCATCCGCGACAGCATCCCGGTCAGCACCCGCGCCTCGTCGGGGGCCAGGCCGCGCCGGGCGACCAGTTCGACCGCCCGCACCTCCAGCGCCGAGAACACGTCCAGGATGTCGCGCACGTCCGCCAGGGTCAGGCCGCGGACGCGGATGCCGTGGCGGGGCCGGATCTCGACCAGGCCCTCCTCGGCCAGGCGGATCGCCGCCTCGCGCACGGGGGTGCGCGACACGCCCAGCAGCGCCGCAAGCTCGGTTTCCAGCAGCGCCGTGCCGGGCGCCAGGCTACCCGTCAGGATGCGGTGGCGCAGATGGTGATAGGCGCGGTCGCGCGCACCCAGCGCCGCCAGCCCGGCCAGCGTCGGCAGCGGCCGCCCGACGCGGGCCGACCCGTCGCGGCCCGGCCAGCCGTCGGGCCGGACGCGCCCTGCCGCGACGCCACCTTCAGCGGCGTCCGCCATCGGCAAGCCCCGCCGCATCCGGTTGCCCCTGGTCCTGGCCGGGCGCCGCATGGCCGCTGTCGCGGATATGCGCTCGCACGATGTCGTCGAAACTGGCGTCGGCGCCAAAGCCCGCGGCCAGCGCCCGGTCGGGGGCGAAGTTGCGCGGCCAGCCCGCGACGATGCCGCGGATCGTCTCGTCGGGAACCCGCCGCACGCGGGACGCGACCTCGGGCCCCGCCACCCGCGACAGCGATTCAAGCATCTCGCCGACCGTGACCGACAGGCCGGGCATGGTCAGGCAGCGGCGCGGCCCCAGCCCGGACAGGTCCATCGTCGCCGCGTGGGTCAGGAATCCCACCGCCGCGTCGGGCGAGGCGACCCAGTGGCGCACGTCGTCGTCGACCGGCAGGACCGCGTCCTGCCCCGCCAGCGGCTCGCGGATGATGCCCGAGAAGAACCCCGACGCCGCCTTGTTCGGCTTGCCCGGCCGCACCACGATCGTCGGCAGGCGGATGCCCACCCCGTCGAAGATGCCCTTGCGGGTATAGTCGTTCAGCAGCAGCTCGCCGATCATCTTCTGCGTGCCATAGCTGGTCAGCGGCGCGTTGACGTAATCGTCGCCGATCACATCGGGGAACGGCGCGCCGAACACCGCGATGGACGAGGTATAGACCACGCGCGGGCAATAGCCCTCGCCCTGGGCGCGGATCTCCTCGAACAGGTGGCGGGTGCCGTCCAGGTTGACGCGATAGCCCTTGTCGAAATCGGCCTCGGCCTCGCCCGAGACGATCGCGGCCAGGTGAAAGATCAGGTCCGGCCGGGGGGCGACCAGCCGCGCCATCGTGGCCCGGTCGGCGATGTCGCCGGCGATCTCCTTGACCGGGACGGCGCCCTGCGGCAGCCCCGCCCCCACGACGTCGAAAACCGTCAGCGCCGAGATCGCCCGGCCACCCAAGCCCCCGTCCGCCAGCAGCCGCTCGCACAGGCGGCGTCCGACCATGCCCGCCGCACCGATCACCAGAACCTTCATGCCGCCCCCTCCGCTGTGTTCAGATGATGTATACGCATCGCCGGATCGCGCATCAATCCTTTGATCGCACAACGGCTTGGGCGGCAATGCGATGCATACAGCGTTGCCGCCGCCCTTGCCTTGGTGCCGGCATCCGTTACCATGGCCCGCGTCAACCATGAGAGGTGCGCCATGACGGCAGCGGAACCGCCGATGCAGATCGGCTTCATCGGGCTGGGCCACATGGGCCGCGGCATGGCCCGCAACCTGATGGCCAAGGGGCACGCGCTGCAGGTCATCGGCAACCGTGACCGCAGCGCGATCGACGCGCTGACCGCGCAGGGTGCGGTCGAATCGCCCTCGCCGGCCGCGATGGCGGCGTCCTGCGCGGTGGTGCACCTGTGCCTGCCCAACAGCCGGGTGGTCGAGGCGGTGATGCGCGGCCCGGACGGGCTGCTGGCCGGGGCGCGGCCGGGCCTGGTCGTCATCGACACGACCACTGCCGATCCCGCCTCGACCGAGGCGCTGTCCCGCGACTGCGCGGCCGCGGGCGTCACGCTGGTCGATGCGCCCCTGGGCCGCACCCCGGCCGAGGCCGAAGCCGGCACGCTGGACGCGATGGTCGGCTGCGACGAAGCGACATTCGCGCGCGTGCGCCCCGTCATCGCCTGCTGGGCGGCCAACATCACCCATGTCGGCCCCGTCGGCAGCGGTCACCGGATGAAGCTGATCATGAACTTCATCTCGATGGGCTATGCGGCGATGTATGCCGAGGCGCTGGCCGTGGGCGCACGCGCCGGCATCGCGCCGCAGGTGATCCGGCAGGTGATCGGCACCAGCCGGCTGTCGAACGGCTTTTTCGAGACGTTCATGCGCGGCGCGGTGGGCCGCGAGGCAAACGCCCACAAGTTCACCATCGCCAACGCCAGCAAGGACACGCGCTATCTGGCCGCCATGGCGCAGGAAGCGGGCGCGCTGAACCCCATCGGCGCCGCCGTCCGCAACTATTTCGCGCAGGCCGAGGCGGCCGGGCTGGGCGCGGCCTTCGTTCCGCAGCTTGCCGATCAGGTCGCCCTGCTGAATGGCCTCGACCTTGCCGCCGAGATCGAGCGCGGAGCAGCCGCGGGTCCGGGTCACGCCCCGGTCTGACGCCCGCCCGCCGCAGGGGTGCCGGGTGACGGCCCCTTCACCGTCCCCACCCCCGCAGGCCACCCCCCAAGAGGATCGCGCCCATGTCCGACACCCGCGCCAACAAGCGTTTCCGCAGCCAGGAATGGTTCGACAACCCCAACAACCCCGGCATGACGGCGCTGTATCTGGAACGCTATCAGAACAGCAGCTTCACGCGCGAGGAGCTGACGTCCGAACGCCCGATCATCGGCATCGCCCAGACCGGCAGCGACCTGTCGCCCTGCAACAAGATCCACGTCTTCCTGGTGGACCGCATCAAGGCCGGCATCCGCGAGGCGGGCGGCGTGCCCATGGAATTCCCCGTCCACCCGATCCAGGAAACCGGCAAGCGCCCGACCGCCGCCCTGGACCGCAATCTTGCCTATCTGGGGCTGGTCGAGGTGCTGCACGGCTATCCGCTGGACGGCGTCGTGCTGACCACCGGCTGCGACAAGACCACGCCTGCGATGCTGATGGGCGCGGCCACGGTGGACATCCCGGCCATCACGCTGAACGGCGGGCCGATGCTGGACGGCTGGTGGCAGGGCACCCGCGCGGGGTCCGGCACCATCGTCTGGGAAAGCCGCCGCCTGCTGGCCGAGGGCAAGATCGACTATGACGAATTCATCAGCCGGGTCTGTGCCAGCGCGCCGTCGCTGGGCCACTGCAACACCATGGGCACCGCCAGCACCATGAACGCCATGGCCGAGGCGCTGGGCATGTCGCTGACCGGCTGCTCGGCCATTCCCGCGCCCTTCCGCGAACGCATGGCAATGGCCTATCAGACCGGCAAGCGCATCGTGCAGATGGTGCTGGACGACCTCAAGCCCAGCGACATCCTGACCCGCGCGGCGTTCGAGAACGCGATCGTCGTGAACTCGGCCATCGGCGGATCGACCAACGCGCCCCCACACCTGCAGGCCATCGCCCGCCACGCCGGCGTCGATCTGGACGTGCGCGACTGGCAGGCCATCGGGCTGGACGTGCCGCTGCTGGTCAACATGCAGCCGGCCGGCGAACACCTGGGCGAAGGGTTCTTCCGCGCCGGCGGCGTGCCCGCCGTCATGGGCGAACTGGCCCGCGCCGGCCTGATCCGCGAAGGTGCGATGACCGCCACAGGGCGCTCGATGGGCGAGAACCTGGCCGGCTGGGCCAGCCGCGACGCCGAGGTGATCCGGCCGGTGTCGAACCCGCTGCGCGAGCGGGCGGGGTTCGTCGTGCTGACCGGCAACCTGTTCGACAGCGCGCTTATGAAGACCAGCGTCATCTCGGACGATTTCCGCCGCCGCTTCCTGCGCGACGGCGTGTACGAGGCGCGGGCCGTCGTCTTCGAGGGCCCCGAGGATTACCACGACCGTATCAACGACGAGACGCTGGGCATCGACGAGCGGTCCATGCTGTTCATCCGCAACGTCGGCTGCATCGGCTATCCCGGCTCGGCCGAGGTGGTGAACATGCAGCCCCCGGACGCGATCCTCAGGATGGGCATCCGGCACCTGCCCACGGTCGGCGACGGGCGCCAATCGGGCACCTCGGAAAGCCCCTCGATCCTGAACGCCTCGCCCGAGGCGGTCGTCGGCGGCGGGCTGGCCTATCTGCGGACCGGCGACAGGGTGCGGCTGGACCTGACCGCCGGGCGGCTGGATGCGCTGGTGGACGAGGCCGAATGGCAGGGCCGCAAGGCCGCGTGGGCGCCGCCGCAGATGGTCAACCAGACGCCCTGGGAAGACATCTACCGCCGCGAGACGGGCCAGTTGGCCGACGGCGGCTGCCTGGAACGCGCGACCGCCTTTCAGCGGGTCGTCCGCACCCTGCCCCGCGACAATCACTGAGGGACGGACATGACCGACAGGACGATCATCATCACCGGTGCGGGCAGCGGCATCGGCCGCGTCACCGCGCAGCTGTTTCTGGACAAGGGCTGGCGCGTCGGTCTGGTCGGCCGGCGCGAGGCCGCGCTGGCCGAGACGGCCGCCGGGCGCGACGGCGCGCTGGTGCTGCCCTGCGACGTCACGGATGAAGGCGATGTGGACGCCGCATTCGCCCGCGCGGCCGCCGGATGGGGCCGCCTTGACGTGCTGTTCAACAACGCCGGCGCCAACGTGCCCCCCCGCGGCGTGGACGAGACGACCTTGGCCGACTGGCGCAGCGTCATCGACGTGAACGTGACGGGGATGTTCCTGTGCGCGCGCGCCGCGTTCCGGCAGATGCGCGCGCAGACGCCGCAGGGCGGGCGGATCATCAACAACGGCTCGATCAGCGCCTATGTGCCGCGGCCGGGGATGGTGGCCTATACGGTGTCCAAGCACGCCGTCACCGGCCTGACGCGCACGCTGTCGCTGGAGGGGCGCCCGTTCGGCATCGCCTGCGGGCAGATCGACATCGGCAACGCCCTGACCGACATGGCCGCCGCCCAGACCAAGGGGGTGACACAGGCCGACGGGTCGGTCCGGGTCGAGCCGGTGATGGACGCCGCCGAGGTGGCGCGCGCCGTGCTGCACATGGCCGGCATGCCCGAGGGCGCGAACGTCCAGTTCATGACCGTCATGGCGACCAACATGCCGTATATCGGCCGGGGCTAAGGAAAGGGGCTGCGATGCGACTTGAGGGAAAACGCGCCTTCGTGACCGCCGCCGGGGCGGGCATCGGGCTGGCCACCGCGCGCGCCTTTGCGGCCGAGGGCGCAGAGGTCATCGCGACCGATATCGACCCGGCCGCGCTGGCGCCGCTGGCCCAGACGGGGATGACAACACGCGGCCTGGACGTGACCGACCCCGAACAGGTCGCGGCTGCGGCGGCCGAGGCGGGGGCGGTGGACATCCTGTTCAACTGCGCGGGCTTCGTCCACCACGGCACGATCATGGACTGCGACCGGTCGGCGTGGGATTTCTCGGTCGCGCTGAACGTGACCGGCCCCTATACCGTCACCCGCGCCCTGCTGCCCGCGATGCTGGCGGCGGGGGGTGGGTCCATCATCAACGTCGCCTCGGTCGCCAGCTCGCTGATCGCGGCGCCCAACCGCTTTGTCTATGGCGTGACCAAGGCGGCGGTGATCGGCATGACCAAGTCGATCGCCGCCGATTACGTGACCCAGGGCATCCGCTGCAACGCGATCTGCCCCGGCACCGTGGACAGCCCGTCGCTGGCCGACCGGCTGCGCGCCACGGGCGACGAGGCCGCCGCCCGCGCGGCCTTTGCCGCCCGCCAGCCGATGGGCCGCCTCGGCCGACCGGACGAGATCGCGGCGCTGGCTGTCTATCTCGCCTCGGCCGAGTCGGCGTTCGTCACCGGGCAGGCCATTGCCATCGACGGCGGCTGGACCAATGTCTGACGCGGGCTTCGACCTGACCGGCCGGACCGCGCTGATCACCGGGTCCAGCGCGGGCATCGGGCTGGGCCTTGCCCGCGCGCTCGGCCGGGCGGGCGCGCGGGTGGTGCTGAACGGCCGCGACCCCGCGCGCCTGGAGGGCGCCCGCGCGGGCCTGGCGGCCGAGGGGCTGGACGTGGCCGCCGCAGGCTTCGACGTGCTGGCCGACGCCGAAACGCTTGCGGATGGGATCGCCGCGGTCGAGGCCGTCGCCGGACCGCTGGATATCCTGATCAACAACGCGGGCATCCAGCGCCGCGGCGCGCTGGAGACCTATCCCGCCGACATCTTCGACCAGGTCATCGCCACCAACCTGACGGCGGCGTTCCGGGTGGGCCAGGCGGTCGCACGCGGCATGATCGCGCGGGGCCGGGGCGCGATCGTCAACGTCTGCTCGGTGCAAAGCGAACTGACCCGGCCCGGCATCGCCCCCTATGCCGCGTCCAAGGGCGGGCTGAAGATGCTGACCAAGGGCATGGCGACCGACTGGGGGCCGCACGGCCTGCGCGTCAACGGGCTTGCACCGGGGTATTTCCGCACCGACCTGAACGCGGCCCTTGTCGCCGACGCGACGTTCTCGGGCTGGCTTGAGGGGCGCACGCCGTTGCGCCGCTGGGGCAGCGTGGACGAGCTGGGCGGGCCGGCGGTGTTCCTGTGTTCCGACGCCGCCAGCTTTGTCACCGGGCACATCCTGTATGTCGACGGGGGCGTCACCGCCTGCCTGTAAAGCCGGTAACGCCTTGGGGGTCCGGCGGCGCCGGCCGGATCCGGGCGTCAGCCGCCGTTCAAGCCTGACGCAGCCCGCGTGGATCAGCAGCGCCAGCGAGCCTGTCCGTCGTCGAATGATGTGGAACAGGCGGCCTGATTTTGGTCTGGAGGGCCCTGGCTCTGTGGGTTGGGGTTATGCTGCCTGGCGCTGATGGATCAAGCGCCGGTCTGGATGGCCAGTGTCCTGATCCTCTCCCTTTCGGCCAGGATGGCCGGGCCGCGTCCGCAGAAGACATCAGCGGGGGTGAGGTTGCCGAGGCTCTCGTGATAGCGGTGGTTGTTGTAAGGCTCGACAAAGGCCGTGATGGCCGCCTTGAGATCGCCCTCAAGACAGTAGTTTTCCGGCAGAATGCGGTTCCTGAGGGTCTGGTGCCAGCGCTCGATCTTGCCCTGCGCCTGGGGGTGGTTGGGGGCACCGCGAACGTGATCCAAGCCATTTCCTTCGAGATACCTGGCGAGGTCACCCGCGATGCAGCAGGGGCCGATGTCGCTCAGCAGTCGCGGCTTGTGCAGCACGGTGACGCTGTCACATTCTGATGCAGCAAAGGCGATATCAAGCGTCGCGCTGACATCGTCCGCCGCGCTGAAGCGGCCCACGTTCCTGCGCGAGCACCAGACGCTGGCGCGGCAATGCGCGGCGGAAGGCGTGGACCATGTCCGATACCTTGCCCGGCTCGTCGAACTGGAACTGATCGATCGGGAGCGTCGGGTGGTCGAGCGCCGCATCAAGGCGGCGAAGGTCCCTGCCGTCAAAAGCCTGGACAGCTTCGACTTCGCCGCCATCCCGAAGCTGAACAGGATGCAGGTTCTGGAGCTGGCGCGGTGTGAGTGGATGGGCAGGCGCGAGAACGTCATCGCCCTTGTGCCATCGGAAACGGGCAAGACCCACGTCGCCCTAGGCATCGGGCTGGCCGCCTGTCGGAAGGGCCTCTCCGTCGGCCTCACCGCTGCCGCAGCCCTGGTCAGTGAAATGATCGAAGCGCGCGATGAGCGACGCCTGCTTCGCTTCCACAAGCAGCGGGCCGGACACAAACTTCTCATCCTCTACGAACTCGGCTTCGTGCCGCTGTCGAAAACCGGCGCCGAGCTGCTGTTCGAGCTGATCTCGCAACGCTGCGAGCGGGGGCGGCTTCTGCGCAACCGGCCCGCCCTGCGTGGAGAGGGTGGCGGACGGATCAAACCCCGGCCGTGCGACGAAAGCCATGGAACTTGGCCAGCCCCACAGGCTCGTAGCACGGGAGACTGTCCGTCAAACGAACCGGCTCTGTTGCACAAATCGGGTGATGGCCGAGGTTGCCCTTCTCCCGGTCAGAGCTATCCCACAGCTTCAGTGACAGGCATGCCGAGGGCGGTGT
>NZ_QLUV01000021.1 GCF_003286075.1 Paracoccus endophyticus
GAAACCGTGCCGATGTTGCTCTGGGCGCTCCTGGCCTCAGGGCAGATCCAGATGCGCAAGGTCGACGGCTGGGAAACCCTCACTCAGCCCCTCCAGCCGATGCCACTTGACCTCGCCGCCTGATCGGAGCCAGCTTCACATGCCCGAAGCGAGCCGCCAGGCAATTTCCACCACATTCGCGACACGACCGGCGACCGAGCAGCCGGTGGATACCGCGACCGCCGCCGGCAAGGCCTTCTTCGACATGCTGGGAGTCTTCGCCGAGTTCGAGACCAACCTGCGCCGCGAGCGGCAGATGGAAGGGATCGCCGCCGCCAAGGTGCGTGGTGTCTACAAGGGCCGCAAGCCGAAGATCGACCCTGAGGAGGTTCGCCGGCTGCACGCGGAGGAGAAGCTGAGCCCCTCTGTCATTGCCCGGCAGCTCGGCATCGCACGGTCGTCGGTCTATCGCTTTCTGCCGCGAACGGGAGGGAACGCCAAGGAAGTGGGTAAGGAGTGAATGTCGAGCCGCCCTGCTTGCCTTCTCCCCTTCGGTAGAACGCGCGCGCCGTCCCACAATCGGAAGCTCAGGACAGGCGATGGCGGCGAGCGGAGCCAGGGCTTCGTTCGGACGAGGGTTGCGAGACAGACTGGCGCTGGCGCAATTCCTTCAGGGCTCCGCTCGCCTTTGGCCCTGTTGCGGTTTGCATACGGTCGCTTGGGCGCAGTGCGCTCTGCAGACGGCGTTTAGGTTTCTCGGGCGTGTCCGGGGAACAAGGCGCCTGCGGCCCTCCCGCGCCCCTGCGCGGGTGGATCGCGTGCAGAGGCTGAGCTACTGCAGAGCAGCTTCGTGGCGCTTGTCAGTGTACGCCACGAACGGGGCCGCCGCGCCTAGCGCCTCGGCACTAGCGCCAGGCCGCCGACACCCGAGGCGAAGATCACGGCAAGGCCGAGCAGGGTCAGCGGTTCCGGCCAGTCGCCGAAGACGAGGAACCCGATCACGGTGGCGGCGATCAACTGGAAATAGATGAGGGGCGCCGAGACCGTCGCCGGCGTCGTCCGGTTCACGACCACCAGCAGATAGTTGCCGAAGGCAGAGGCAAGCGAACTGACGATCACAAGCACCCAGACCCGCAGGTCGGCGCTTGCCGGAATGCTGGCAAGGCCCGCAGGCAGCAGCAGCACCGCCCCGATCACCAGTTGCGAGCCGAGCAGGAAGGGCGGCGGATAGAAGGCGGTCAGCCAGCGCGTCGCGGCAAGATACGAGCCGTAGAGCGTGCCGGCCATCACCGCGAAGATCATGCCGGTCCCCATCTCGCCGCCGGGCCGGACGACCAGCAGCACGCCGGCAAATCCCAGCGCCAGCATCACCGTGCGCGCCCAGGACACGCGCTCGCCCAGCACCAGGGCCGACAGCACATAGGCCACGATCGGGCCGATGAAGAAGGCGCCGAAGACATTCGCGATGGGCTCGGTCCGAAGCGCGGTCAGGATCGAGGCGATGGCGCCGACGATCAGGGCCGCCCGCAGGATCAGCCGCCAGTCCAGCAGGCGCCCCAGGCCGGCCGGCCGCAGGCCCAGCACCCAGAACAGCAGCAGGGCCGCCAGCGCGAAGCGCGACCAGGCCACGAACAGCGGCTGCACCCCCGCCCCCGTCAGCAGCTTGCCGGCCGTGTCGCCGCAGACGATCGCCGTGGTGGCAAGGGCGACAAGGCCAAGAACCGTCAGGGGCGCAGGGGTCTGCATCGGCATTTCCTTCAGTCCGCATCGGCGCGCTATCCGGCAGCGCGCAAGGCCGGATCGGAACCCCCCGCATCCCCGGCTGATGCAAGCCTGCCAAGTCCCGCAGACGCAGGGCGGGGGGCGGCAGGCCCACGGGCAGCGACCTGAGTTTGCAGGCAGGTTCAGAACATTGCTCCGCCAGATACCCGGAAGAAAGGAAATGATGAAGCCTGCGCATCGGGACACGGCCATGAAGGCGTGACATGCCGGGCCGCGCCCCGCCCGGTCCGCCGGTCCCGGCCGGATGGCAGCGGCGACCGGTATCCGGGGGGACAGCAGGCGTTGATGTAGAGGGGCAGGACAGGCCGGAGCCGCCGACAGGGGGGCAACGGGCCGCGGATGGCCCGCGCCCGGAACCCTGCCCGGTCGCCCCTGCCGCCTTGCCGCAGACCGGGGCAGAGGCAGACCCGGCGGAACAGCCGTTCCGCCAAAGGCATGAGGGCACCGGACCGATCCCGCCGGGACCGGCGGCAGCCCTCAGGAACGGCGCGTGCCGCCGATTCCGGGGTTGAAGCGCGCCAAGGGATCGAGGCCCTCGTAGAAGGCGGCAAGCTGGGGCTTGGCGTGATAAAGATGGCCCACGTTGTGCTCGGCCGGGTATTCGGCACCCTCGGCGTCCAGCATCGCCAGCATGGCCTTCTTGAAGGCAGCGGGATCGGCGCCCTTCTTCAGCACGTAGTCCAGATGGAAGACGTGGCAAAGGAAATGGCCATAGGAAAGGGTCGCCGCCACCTGGTCCGCCCATTCCGGCGGCACCGGCTTGATCCAGTCGCGGTCGTTGCGCCGAAGCGCCACGTCCAGCGCCACCAGGCCCCCGGTGCGGCGCCGGTTCATCGCTTCGTATCGCACGGCCGCGCCCGCCACCGCAAAGCGGTGCAGCAACGCCTTTGACCCTTCGCCGGGCGTGCAGCGGAACCAGCCGTCGGCGCCCACCGTCTCGTTCAGGATGCGCCCGGCGTGATCGACCGGGGCTTCCACCCTGAGGATCAGGTGATGCTCGAAACGGTTGCGGAAGTCGCGCATCCGGCGCGGCAGCCGTCCCGGCGCAAGCTGGCCCGCGACCTGAAGGACGCGGTCGCTGAGGTCCGAAGTCAGGGGAATCTTCCGCAGCCGCGCATCCGCCCAAGCCTTCAGCGCGAACATTACGGGCATCCGGGCGGTGCCGAACCATTCGATGAACAGGCGCGTGTCCCGGCCAAAGCGGGCCGCCATGTCCCAGGCCTCGCGATGGATATACTCGCCCACGATCGGCAGCGGGTCGAGTTCGGTGAGAAGGCGACGGCGCAGGGTGGCAAGCGCGGCCGCGTCGTTGGTGCCGACGTAAAGGACCTCGGCCGCGGCGGGGCGCGGGAAGGTGTCCAGCCGCACCGCGAAGACGGCGAGCCGCCCGGCGCAGCCCGAGGCCTCGTGCAGCCGCCCCGGATCGGCGTTGAAGCGGCCGGGCGTTTCTGCATCCACGTCGCGGACGCGTTCCGCATAGCCGTGATCGGACGCCGCGCCGGCTTGGGGGTCCACGTCCCCGGGCCGGATCTCGCCCGCATCCAGGCGGCGCAGGATCGCCTCGGGATCATTGCCGAGCCGCAGCCCGAGGTTGTTGACCAGCCGCAGCGTCCCGTCCGCATCCAGCCGGGCGAACAGCGCCAGTTCCGTGTAGGCCGGGCCCCGCCGCACCAAGGCGCCGCCCGAGTTGTTGCAGACCCCGCCCACGACCGAGGCGCCGATGCAGCTTGATCCGATCACCGAATGGGGATCGCGCCCCAGGGGATCGAGCCTGCGCTCAAGCTCGTAAAGCGTCGCCCCCGCGTGGCAGAGGACCTGCGCGCCGTCGAGGATCGGGTCGATCCGCGACAGCCGCAGGGTGTTCACGATCACCACGGGCCGGTCATAGGTGCCCTTGGGGGTCGAGCCCTCGGTCAGCCCGGTGTTGGCCGCCTGCGCGATCACGATCCGTCCCGCCTTCACGCAAAGCTGCAGCACCTGCCACAGTTCCAGCAGCGAGCCGGGGCGGACGACCGCCTCGGCCTCGCCGCCGCCGGAGCGGTATCCCATGCGGAAGCGCTCGGTGTCCTGCGGCCGGGTCAGGACGTGGCGCGGCCCCACGGTTGCGCGAAGCGCGTCGAGGAAGGCCGGGCCGGATTCGACAGGCGCGGGGTCCGCCTTGAGGTCGGTCGGGGATCGCTGCGTCATGGTCGTGAGCTCCAGTCGGATCGGCGATGACGGGGCAGCCCGGACGCGGGATGGTCCGGGATGCGGATGACGGGCGGGACCGGCCTCAGCCGCCGATCATGAGGACATGCAGGAATCCGGGGCCGTGCGCGCCCCGGACATAGCTGCCCTCGATGTCGGTGGTGCCGCTGGGGCCGGTGATGAGGATGGCGTTGCGGGGCTGGGGCTGTCCCGCCATGCGCGCCGCATAGTCTTCGAGATGCGGTAGCAGGCTGCGTTCCTCGAGCACGACGATGTGGTGCAGCGGCAGGAAGGACAGCAGGATCGGCGCATCCGCCCCGGAGTGGATGACCAGCGACCCGGTCTCGGCGATGCCCCAGAGGGCAAGCCCCAAGGCGGCCGTCTGGTCAGGCGCGACGGCGTCATGGGTATCTATGCCCGTCCAGTCCAGAGCGGCAAGCGCCGGGGCCGGCTGCAGCGCCAGCGCCGGCGGCAGGCCATGTGTGTCCAGATAGCGGTTGACCGCCAAGGGGATCGCCGCCCTGTCGGGCAGATGGTCGAAACTCGTCCCGAGGGCCGAGGCTTTCCGCACGAACTCGGCCGCCAGCACCGCTTCGACGGGCCGGGGGCGGACGCTTTCGGGCGCATCCAGCAGGGCGGCGGCCTCGGCGGCGATGGCCTCGGCGGGCGGAAGGGGCGCCGGGCGGGCGGCGCGGATGGCGGCAAGGATGCGGTCGCGGGCGGTCATCTGCGGCCTTCCTTCCGGGCCTGTTCGGCGCGGTACTGTTCCATGAAGGTCCGCCCCAACGGGCGCGGCAGGTCGCGGTAGGCGGTCCAGCCGCCGGCCAGCGGCAGGCTGGCGATCCAGCCGCGCCGCCCGAACAGCCGCAGCGCCCGCACGCCGATGCGGCTGCCCAGGCGGTAAAGCCCCGGCCGCCGCGCCGCCATGGCCCAGAGGCCAAGGGCCGCGCGGACAGACCGGGGCTCCAGCCGCTCGCGCCAGCTGCGCGTGCGCCAGGCCCGCAGCAGCGTGGGCAGGGGGATCTCGACCGGGCAGACCTCGGCGCAGCGGCCGTTCATGGTGCAGGCATGGGGCAGGTCGCGGGATTGCGCGAGCCCGTCCAGAACCGGCGTCAGCACCGCGCCCATGGGACCGGGATAGGTCCCGCCATAGGCGTGCCCGCCGATCTGGCGATAGACCACGCAATGGTTCATGCAGGCCCCGCAGCGGATGCAGCGCAGCATGGGGCGGAACTCGTCCGCCAGCATCCGCGTGCGGCCGTTGTCCACCAGGACAATGTGCATCTCCTCGGGGCCGTCGGCGTCGCCGGGGCGTTTCGGGCCGCAGTGCAAGGTGGTGTATTGCGTCATCTCGCCGCCGGTGGCCGACCGGACCAGCAGCCGCAGCAGCGCAAAGGCATGGGCGGTGGACGGCACCAGCTTCTCGATCCCCGCCGTGACGATATGGATGCGGGGGGGCGTGGTGGTCAGCTCGGCGTTGCCCTCGTTGGTGACGGTGCAGGTGGCGCCGGTGTCCGCGACCAGGAAGTTCGCCCCCGAGATGCCGATGTCGGCACCCAGGAACCTGGCGCGCAGCTCGCGCCGGGCGCTTTGCACCATGGTTGCGGGATCATCGGCGGCGGGCGGCGGATGATGGGCTTCCTTGAACAGGATGGCCACCTGCTCGCGGGTGCGGTGCATGGCGGGCCAGACGATATGCGAGGGCCGTTCGCCCGCAAGCTGGATAATGTGCTCGGCCAGGTCCGTCTCGACCCGCTCGATCCCGGCGTCGGCCAGCGCATGGGGCAGGCCGATCTCTTCGCCCAGCATGGATTTCGCGCGGGTGACAAGCTTCGCGTCGGCCTCAAGGCAGATGCGGGTGATGATGGCGCGGGCCTCGGCGTCATCACTGGCCCAGTGGACGGTCGCGCCCGCGGCGGTGGCGTTCCGTTCGAACATCTCGAGGTAGTGGTCGAGATGGGCGATGACATGGTCCTTGATGGCGCGGCCCCGTGCGCGGGCGGCCTGAAACTCGGGGAAGGCGGCGACCGCGACGGCGCGCTTGCGCTCGGCGTTGCCGGTGGTCCGGTCGATGGCGATCTTCAGGACCGCGTTCTTCAGTTCGGCGTCGGCGCGTTCCTTGAAGCCTTGCTGCGGCGCGTTCATGCTCAGCCCTCCTCGCCGATGGCGGGGCCGCCCGCGCGGCCCGCGACAACCTCGATGGTGTGGAAGCAGCGGGTCTTCGCGCCGCGCCGGTGCAGCTTGCCCGCCATGTTCATCAGGCAGCCGAGGTCGCCCGACAGCAGCAGGTCGGCCCCGGTGCGCTCGACCGCCTCGGCCTTTTCGGTGACGATGGCGTTCGAGATGGAGGAATATTTCACGCAGAAGGTGCCGCCGAAGCCGCAGCAGACGTCGTTGCCTTCCAGCCCCCGCATTTCAAGCCCCTCGACCGAGGCGAGAAGCGCGCGCGGCTGCGCGGCGATGCCGAGTTCCCGCAGGCCCGCGCAACTGTCGTGATAGGTGGCCGTCGCGTCAAGGCGGCGGCCTCGGGGCCGGTAGCCCATGACATCGACCAGGAAGCTGGTGATCTCGTGGGTCTTCCCGGCAAAGTCGCGGGCGCGGGCGGCCCATTCCGGGTCGCCCGCCAGCAGTTCGGGATAGGCGTGCACCATCGTCCCGGCGCAGGACCCCGAGGGCAGCACGACATAGTCATGGCCCTCGAAGGCGGCGATGGTCCGGCGCGCAAGGTCCGCCGCGTCCTTGTCATCGCCGCTGTTCAGCGCCGGCTGGCCGCAGCAGGTCTGGGCCTGCGGCACCTCGACCCGGCAGCCCGCTTCCTCCAGCAGCTGGATGGCCGCAAAGCCGATCCCGGGCCGGATGGCATCGACAAGGCAGGTCACGAACAGGCCGACGCGCGGATTGGGCTTTGCGGACATTTCACCTACCTCAGCTTCGGACGGCGACGGGGGTGGACGCGCGCCCCCGGTTCCGCGACATGACAAGCAGCACGGCCGCACCCCAGATCACGGCGGCGATCCACCACATGTTGAATCCCCCGGCCAGCAGCGCAAGCCCGATGAACCCGCCCTGGACGATGTAGTAGGTCATCGGGATCAGGGTCATGCGGATGATCTCGCCCTCGCGGTTGACCAGGCCCACCGTCGCCGATGCGGCCACCACGTTGTGCACGCAGATCATGTTGCCCGCGGCCCCCCCGATGGCCTGCAGCGCCACCACGGTGCCCGCGCCCGCCGCGCCCAGACCGATCTGCTCGGCGGTCGAGAACTGGAACAGCGAGAACATCATGTTGCTGATCGTGTTCGACCCGGCGACGAAGGCGCCCATGGCCCCGATCAGCGGCGCGAACATGGGCCATGCCTGACCCACCGCGGACGACACGCCCTCGGCCAGGACGATCGGCATGCTGGCCATCGTGTCCGAGGCCGAGTTGATGAACACCTGCACCATCGGCACCGCCAGCAGCAGCGCGGGCGCGGCGGCGATCATGGTCGAACCCGAGGACCGCAGCGCCCGGCCATAGTCCCGCCCGCTCATCCCGTGCAGGAAGAAGGCGAAGATCGACGCAAGGATCAGCACCGTGCCGGGCAAATACAGAACCTGCACCCGCGCGTTGATGCCCGAGCTGAACAGGTTGTCCAGCGCCAGCGTCACCTCGGGCGAGGTGAGCCATGCCTTGACCGGTCCGACCGCGCGGGTCAGCACCAAAAGCGCCACGACCAGCAGATAGGGCGCCCATGCCTTCAGCAGCGGCATCACCGGACGGCTGGCGTGGTGATCCTCAAGGTCGTCCAGCTTGCCAACCCAGGCGTCGTCCCATTGGGTGCGGGGCGGGAAGTCGAAGACATCCTTCGGCATCAGGAAGCCCGCCCGCGCCGCCGGAACGACGATCAGCAGGCCGATGATGCCGCCCAGAAGCGACGGGAACTCCGGCCCCAGGATGTTGGCGATGATCCAGTAGGGAATGGTGAAGGCGAGGCCCGCGAACAGCGCGAATTTCCAGATGCGGAAGCCTTCGATGAACGAGCGGTTGGATCCGAAGAAGCGCGTCAGCATCCCGACCAGCATCAGCGGGATCAGGAAGCCCACGAGGCCGTGGATGGTGGCGACCTTGACGGCGATCTCCAGCAGATAGTCGCTGTAGGCCATCGGCGCGATGGTCGACTCGACGATCTCCTGGCCGCCGAGGCCAGTGTTGACGCCGACGAGGATCGGCGTGCCGACCGCGCCGAAGGACACCGGCGTGCTTTGAATGATCAGCGTCACGAGAACCGCGGCCATGGCGGGAAAGCCGATCGCGACCAGCAGGGGCGCGGCGATGGCGGCGGGGGTGCCGAAACCCGACGCGCCCTCGATCAGCGATCCGAACAGCCAGGCGATGATGATGGCCTGCACGCGTCGGTCGGGCGAGATGCTGGTGAAGCCATTGCGGATGGACCGGATGCCGCCGCTTTCCTCAAGCGTGAACAGCAGCAGGATCGCGCCGAAGATGATGTAAAGCAGGCTGATCGCGGTGATGGCCCCGTTGGCGGTGGCCCCCAGCACCTTGTTCAGGTCGGTGCCCCAAACCAGAAGGGCCGTTGCCGCCGTGACCAGGTAGGCCACGAACATCGAAAGCTTGGCCGAGCGTTCCAGCACCACCAGCAGCAGGAACACCGTGGCGATGGGCAGCAGGGCCAGGATGAATATCAGGAAACCAGTCATCTTTCCTCCTCGGATCACGGGGACAGCCCCGCCGTCTTGTTGCTCCAGTGGTCCCCGGCGCTACCTCCCGTGCCGGGGCTTTCAGAAAACCGGGATACGGGCGCGCCCGGCTCAGTGCCGCTTCTTCGGCGGGATCAGGTCGGTGATCGTGCCCTCGAACATCTCGGCGGCGAAGTTGACCGTCTCGCTCAGCGTCGGGTGGGGGTGGATGGTATGGCCCAAGTCCACCGCGTCGGCGCCCACCTCGATCGCCAGCGCCACCTCGGCGATCAGGTCGCCCGCGTTCGGCCCGACGATGCACGCGCCGATCACCCGATCGTCGGCCTCGTCGAAGATGACCTTGGTGATGCCTTCCGACCGGCCCAAGGACAGCGACCGCCCCGAGGCCGCCCAGGGGAACACCCCCTTGCCGATCTTGCGGCCTTCGGCCCTGGCCTGTGCCTCGGTCACGCCGACCCAGGCGACCTCGGGGTCGGTGTAGGCGACCGAGGGGATCACGCGGGCGTCGAAATGGCGGTTTTGCCCCGCTGCAACCTCGGCCGCGACCTTGCCCTCGTGCACCGCCTTGTGCGCCAGCATCGGCTGACCCACGACGTCGCCGATGGCGAAGATGTGCGGCACGTTGGTGCGCTGCTGGCTGTCCACGGCGATGAAGCCGCGCTCATCGACCGCGACGCCCGCCGCCTCGGCCCCGATCAGCTTGCCGTTAGGGCGACGCCCGACCGCGACCAGAAGGCGGTCGAAGCTGTCGGTCGTGGTCCCGCCCGTCTCGTCCTCGAAGGTGACGGTCACGCCGTCGTCGCCGGCCTTGACATCCGCGACCCTGGTCCTGAGCAGGATCTTTTCGTAGCGGCCCTCGATGCGCTTGTGCAGGGGCTTCACGATGTCCTTGTCGGCGCCGGGGATGATCTGGTCCATCAGCTCGACCACCGTGATGCGCGCGCCGAGCGCGTCGTAGACCGTGGCCATCTCCAGCCCGATGATGCCGCCGCCCAGCACCAGCATCCGGTCCGGGATGCCGTCCAGCTCCAGTGCACCGGTGGAGTCGATCACGCGGGGGTCGTCATGCGGGATGAAGGGCAGCCTCACCGGCTCGGACCCAACGGCGATGATGCACTGGTCGAAGCTGACCGAGGTCTTCGACCCCTCCTGCTCGACCTCGATCATGTTCGGGCCGGTGAAGCGGCCGTAGCCCGTCACCACCTGCACCTTGCGGCCCTTGGCCAACCCGGACAGGCCGCCGGTCAGTTGCTTGACAACCGAGTCCTTCCAGCCGCGCAGCTTGTCGAGGTCCACCACGGGCGTGTCAAAGGCGATGCCGTGGCCGGCCATCTCCTCGGCCTCGGTGATGACCTTGGCGGCGTGCAGCAGCGCCTTGGAGGGAATGCAGCCGACGTTGAGGCAGACGCCACCGAGGGTCGGGTTGCGCTCGATCAGCACGACCTTCTTGCCGAGGTCTGCGGCCCGGAAGGCGGCGGTGTAGCCGCCAGGGCCGGAACCGAGCACCACGAGTTCGGCATGAACGTCGCCCCGCGCGGACGCGGGAACCGCCGCCGGGGCGGGCTGCGGCGCGGCCGGGGCGTCAGCCGGGCCGCCGCGCCCGCCATATCCGCTGTCGGTGCTGCGCGGCTCGACCTCGCCCGCGCCCGGACCTGTGCCTGCGGCCTCCAGCGTCAGGATCAGTGCGCCCTCCGACACCCTGTCGCCCGGCTTCACCGCAATTGCCGCGATCCGGCCGGCGGCGGGAGAGGGCACCTCCATCGTCGCCTTGTCGGACTCAAGCTCGATCAGCGGTTGTTCCTCGGCCACCTCATCGCCCACGGCCACGAGGATGCTGATGACCGGCACGTCCTTGAAATCGCCAATATCGGGAACCTTGACTTCCATGACGTCGCCCTCCCTTACAGCATGATCCGGCGCACATCGCCGAGCAGGTGCCGCAGCGTCGCGGCGAAGCGGGCGGCCAGCGCCCCGTCCACCGCGCGATGGTCGTAGCTCAGCGACATCGGCAGCATGTTGCGCGCCACGAACTGCGCGCCGTCCCAGACGGGGGCCATCCGCGACCGGGTCAGGCCCAGGATCGCGACCTCGGGCGCGTTGACGATCGGCGTGAAGGACGTGCCGCCGATGCCCCCCAAGGACGAGATGGTGAAGGTCGCGCCCTGCATGTCCTGCGACTTCAGCTCGCCCGCGCGGGCCTTGGCGCTCAGCTCTCCCAGTTCCTTGGAGATCTCGATGATCCCCTTACGGTCGGCGTCCTTGATGACCGGCACGACCAGGCCGTTTGGCGTGTCGGCGGCAAAGCCGATGTTGTAGTAGGACTTGCGGATCAGTTTGTCGCCGTCGGGATGGATCGACGAGTTGAACTCCCAGTGTTTCCGCAGGGCCGAGACGCTGGCCTTGATGACGAAGGACAAAAGCGTGACGCGGTATCCGTCCTTCTTCGCCTCGTCGTCCAGCTCCTTGCGGTAGCGGTCGATCTCGGTGATGTCGGCGTCCTCGTTGTGGGTGACGTGGGGGACGTTCAGCCAGGACCGGTGCAGCGCGGGGCCGGACAGCTTCTTGATGCGCGGCATCTCGACGTCCTCGACGGGGCCGAACTTCGAGAAGTCCACCACCGGGATCGGCGGGATGCCCATGCCGCCCTGCGTGGGGGCCGCCGCCACCGGGGCGGCGCTGGCCTTCAGCGCGGCGGCCACGTCCTCGCGCAGGATGCGGCCCTTGCGGCCGCTGCCGTTGATCCTGCCGAGGTCGACCCCCAACTGGCGGGCGAAGGCGCGCACCGAGGGTGAGGCATGGGCCTTGCCGAAACCGCTGTCGGTGATAGCGCCCCCCGCCGGGGCTGCCGCGACCGGGGCCGCAGCCAGGGCAGACCCCGCCGCCGGGGCGGGCCGGTCCGGGATGTTCTGCTTGGGCGCGTCCTGCGCCGGGGCGTCAGCGGCCGTCACTCCTTCGGCCTCGACGGTCAGGATCAGCGCGCCTTCGGACACCCTGTCGCCCACGTTGACCGAAATCGCGGCGATCCGGCCTGCGACGGGGCTTGGCACCTCCATCGTCGCCTTGTCGGATTCGAGCTCGATCAGCGGGTCCTCGACGGCGATGCTGTCGCCGACATTCACGAGGATGCCGATGATCGGGACATCCTTGAAGTCGCCGATGTCGGGAACGTTCACTTCGATTGCCATGTGGTTCCTCCTCGTTCCCGATCAGACCAGCCGGGGGTTGGGCTTGCCGCCGTCGATGTCGTATCTGCCAAGCGCGTCCCGCAGCGTGGCTTCGTCGATCGCGCCCTCGCGGAACAGATCGACCATTGCCGCCGCCGCGATGTGGTTCGCGTCCACCTCGAAGAAGCGACGCAGGTTCACCCGGCTGTCCGAGCGGCCGAAGCCGTCGGTCCCCAGCACGGTGTAGCGGCCAGGCACGAAGGCGCGGATCTGCTCGGCATAATTCTTCATGTAGTCGGTGGCGGCGATGAATGGGCCCTTCGCCCCTGACAGCGCCTGCGTGACATAGGGCACGCGCGGCGCCTCAAGCGGGTTGAGCCGGTTCCACCGCGCCGCGTCCTGGCCGTCGCGGGCCAGTTCGTTGAAGCTGGTGGCCGACCAGATGTCGGCGGTGACGCCGAAATCGGCTTCCAGCATGTCGGCGGCCTTGATCGCCTGCACCAGGATGGTGCCCGAGCCCATCAGGTTCACGTGCCGCTCTGCCGGCTGGGCGGCCTCGCGGAAGCGGTAGAGGCCGCGGATGATGCCGTCCTCGACGCCGTCGGGCATGTCGGGGTGGCTGTAGTTCTCGTTCATCAGGGTCAGGTAGAAATACACATCCTCCTGATCCTGGAACATCCGCGTGAGCCCGTGATGGACGATGACCGCCACCTCGTGCTGGAAGGTCGGGTCGTAGCTGATGCAGTTGGGGATGGTGCCGGCCAGGATGTGGCTGTGGCCGTCCTCGTGCTGCAGCCCCTCGCCGTTCAGGGTCGTGCGGCCCGCCGTGCCCCCCAGCATGAAGCCGCGGGCGCGGCTGTCGCCGGCGGCCCAGGCAAGATCGCCCACCCGCTGGAAGCCGAACATCGAATAGTAGATGAAGAAAGGGATCATCGGCACGCCGTGGTTGGAATAGGACGTGGCCGCCGCGATCCAGTCGGCCATGGCGCCGGCCTCGTTGATGCCTTCCTGCAGCACCTGTCCGTCCACCGCCTCGCGGTAGTAGGACATCTGCTCACGGTCCTCGGGCGTGTATTTCTGCCCTTCGGGGTTGTAGATCCCGATCGAGCGGAACAGCCCCTCCATCCCGAAGGTGCGGCTTTCGTCCGGCACGATCGGCACGACATGCTTGCCCAGGTTCTTGTCGCGGATCAGCGTGGTCAGTATCCGCACGAACGCCATGGTGGTCGAGATCTCGCGCTCGCCTGTGCCGGTCAGCTGCGCCTGGAACGCCTCCAACGGGGGGATCTCCAGCTTCGGCGCCTGCGAGCTGCGCTTGGGGAAGTCCCCGCCAAGGGCCTTGCGGCGGTCGGCCAGATAGGCCTTCTGCGCGGTGTTCAGCGCGACGAACGGCGCCTTGGGCAGATCCTCGTCCGAGACCGGGATCCTGAAGCGGTCGCGGAAGGCGCGCAACTGCTCCTCGGCCATCTTCTTCTGCTGGTGGGTGATGTTCTGGCCCTCGCCGGCCGAACCCATGCCATAGCCCTTGATGGTCTTGATCAGCAGGCAGGTCGGCTGGTTCTTCGTCTCGATGGCCTTGCGGAAGGCGGTGTAGACCTTTTCGGGGTCGTGGCCGCCGCGGCTCAGCGCCCAGATCTGGTCGTCGGTCCAGTCCTCGACCAGCGCCGCGGTTTCGGGATACTTGCCGAAGAAATGCTTGCGGATGTAGGCGCCGTCCTTCGACTTGAAGGTCTGGTAGTCGCCATCCACGGTCTCGTCCATCAGTTGCCGCAGACGGCCGGTGGTGTCCCTCTCCAGCAGCTGGTCCCAGCCCTTGCCCCAGAGCAGCTTGATGACGTTCCAGCCGGCGCCCCGGAAATCGCCCTCCAGCTCCTGCACGATCTTGCCATTGCCGCGGACCGGCCCGTCCAGCCGCTGCAGGTTGCAGTTGATGACGAAGATCAGGTTGTCCAGCTTCTCGCGCGAGGCCAGATCGATGGCGCCGCGGCTTTCGGGCTCGTCCATCTCGCCGTCGCCGAGAAAGCACCAGACCTTGCGGTCGGCCATGTCGATCAGGCCCCGGTTGTGCATGTATTTCATGAACCGCGCCTGGTAGATCGCCATCAGCGGCCCGAGGCCCATCGAGACGGTCGGGAACTGCCAGTAGTCCGGCATCAGCCAGGGATGCGGATAGGACGAAAGCCCGCCCCCGCCCACCTCGGAGCGGAAGTTCAGCAACTGCTCCTCGGTGATCCGGCCTTCCATGAAGGACCGCGCGTAGATGCCGGGGATCACATGGCCCTGGAAGAACACCAGGTCGCCCCCGTGAATCTCCGACTGCGCGCGCCAGAAGTGGTTGAGGCCCACGTCATACATCACCGCCGACGAGGCGTAGGAGGCGATGTGCCCGCCGTATTCGCTGGATTCCTTGTTGCGTCGCACGACGGTTGCCATGGCGTTCCAGCGGTTGATGGTGCGGATGCGCCATTCCATCTCCAGATCGCCGGGGAACTCGTGCTGGTCGTCCACAGGGATCGTGTTCTGATAGGGCGTCGTAGCCGAGAATGGCAGGTTGGCGCCGGCCGCGCGGGCCTGCTGCACCGCCTTGTCCAGCAGGAAATGCGCGCGGTTCGCGCCGTCGCGCTCGATCACGTCGGCGATCGCGTCCTGCCATTCCTGCGATTCGACGGGGTCGATGTCAGAAGCCTGATCTTTCATCATGTTTCCCTTGGCTGAAGCACTATCCGAGGTATGCGAAGGTTGGCGTAGGCGGGCACAAGGCGCGCCTTGCAGGGGACGCAGCGGCGGCCGATCCCTGAAGGGCGCCCGGAGATGTCAGAGCGGCCAGGGCGATGACGGTTCCGGCCATCCTGCGCCGTCCTTTCACCCAGACATGGCCTCAGCCTGCGCAGAACTTTTCCGCGCACACAACGATTTCCGGATGGTCCGTCCTGTTGATATGCGCCTCGCCCGCCTGGGAAACGCGGAAGCGGCGACCGGATCATGGCAACGGCGCGATCCGTCATGCCTCGCCGGGCAGGCGGTACGCTCCGGGGTCGCGTGAGGCTGGACTCGGGACTTGCGCAGGCCCGGCCCCTGAAGCCGTGCCTTGGCAAGGCGCAAGCGTCTTGCTCGGTATGATCGGCATCCTCTCGCTCCCTCTGACCGCCCCTCCCGGCGGGCGACAGCGATCTGTCGCAAGAGGTTAATAATATTGTCCTCTACAGACGGTCAATATTTTTCTTTACCACAGGAGGAGGCTGAGCAAGATCCTAGGGCGACCACGCCGTAGGAAGAGGCATGGGCCGCAAAAGGTGGTTTCGATAAAATTCCTAATTACAGATACTTGCTCAACCGTTAGACTGCCTTGAAACCAGTCCTTCCAAGGTAAACATTATTACTGACTGCCTGCGCCGAGCAGCCGAGGAGTGCCGACCATGATCGCAGTGGATGTCTTTGAACCCATCGACCACGAATCGGTGGTCCAGATGGTAGTGGACAAGATCGAGACGATGATCGTTGACGGGGTGCTGAAGGGCGGCGCCCGCCTGCCGTCCGAACGCGAGATGGCCGACGCCTTCCACGTCTCGCGCCCGAAGCTGCGCGAGGCCCTGCAGGTTCTTGAAAGCCGCAATCTCGTCACGGTCCGCCACGGCGACGGTACCTATATCGCCGAACTCACTGGGCGAGCGATGTCGCCCGCGATGCTGGCCCTTTATGCGCGCCATGGCGAGGCGTTCCACGATTATCTGGAATATCGCCGCGAGCAGGAGGCATTCGCGACCCGCCTTGCCGCCCAACGCGCGACCGCGGCCGACAAGGAACGCCTGGCCGCGATTCGGGACGATCTTCAGGCCGCCTGGGACGCCCAGGACTGCGAGGCCGAGCGGGAGGCCGATTTCCGGCTGCACAGCGCGGTCGTGGACGCCAGCCACAACACGACGCTGATCCACATGATGGCCTCGGTCTTCGACCTGACCCGGCGGGGCATCTTCTACAACCGCGACCTGCTGCGCAGCATCGACGGCACCGGCCGCAAGCTCTTGGACCAGCACCTCGGGATCATCGCGGCGATCGAGGCGGGCGACCCCGCCCTGGCCGACAAGGCCGCCCGGGACCATCTGGACTTCGTCGAACAGTCGATCCGCCTTGGCCGGGAACTGCAACGCCGCGAACGCCGTGCCCGGATGCGGCTCAACTCGGCGGAGTGACGAGAGGGGAAGCGACTGGCGGGGAAGGTGACGGCGCCGAAATGGAACTCAGGCCGCAGAAGCTTGCTGGGATCGGTATGATCGATGGCATCTGCCATTGCTGAAAAGGCGGGGTAGCCCCTCATCGATGCCGTGCTGTACACTCCTGACATACAGTGCAGTTGTCTTCTGAAAGTGACATCGACCGAGGACCAGGACTTGCGGCTGCAACGGGCCGCCCTGAAGGAGGCGGGATGCCGCCGGACCTTCGAGGAGAAGGTGTCGGGCGTGAAGCGCGACCGGCCCGAGCTGGCCCGAATGCTCGATCAGCTCCGCGACGACGATGTGGTGGTGGTGACGCGCCTGGACCGGCTCGCGCGCTCGACCCGCGACCTGCTCGACATTGCCGAGAAGCTGAACGAGATCGGGGCAGGGCTCAGCTCTCTGGCCGAACCGTGGGCGGACACCACTTCTCCGGCGGGCCGCATGGTGCTGACAGTGTTCGCGGGCATGGCCGAGTTCGAGCGGGAGCTTATTCATCAACGCACGAGCCACGGCCGGAACGCGGCCAGGGAAAGGGGCGTACGGTTCGGTCGTCCCCCCAAGCTGACAGCGGATCAGCGGACGTTGGCCGTGCGGCTGATCGCCGAAGGCAAGTCGGTCCGCGAGGCAGCGGGGCTGCTGAACTGCCATCCGGCCACCCTCTACCGGGCGCTGCCCGCTGCGGATCTCTCACCTGATTAAGCGGAAGCCAGCATGCCGCTTTGAGCTCTTGGCGTTGTGCGAATCGGAAGAACCGCGTATTCAAAAAGTATCAATAAGGATTGATGCGCTTCAGAGCCACAGTTCTACAGGCCGTGACTTCATGCTTCATCGTTTCGTGAGGGTGTTTTGCCGTGCGCCTTCTCTGTTCGATCTTGGTTGCGCTTCTCGGTCAGCTATTTCTTGGAGGCGTTGCGGCTGCGCAGGTGCAAACGCAGTACGTAGATGGTAAGCTATTCGGATCGGGCTGCGACAACATTCAATGCCTATTGCCTGTTCCAATATACATCACCGCCGAACCTCATAACATAGACAGGGCAGTTGCAGACTGCGCGAACTCGAATTTCTGTAAAGGGGCTGTCGTTGCCTTGGCAGCCTATGCCGGTATCGAGCCTTCATCCGTCAATCAGGTGATGACCGCCTACGGACAAGCACATCGGATCTTGACGGGCGGTGCAGGCGGAAACGAGCATGTCGTTTACGTTGATGCACCTCCTGGCTATGTCCTGTGCAACATCGCGTGGCATACGTGGTCCGTATCCGGAGGATCGACTGTGAGCGGAACCTACCGTTCCGACAGGCGTCAGGCCAGGTTCTATGCCAATGTTCCGGTTCAGGGTTGGCTTTCTGGAAGGTCTTGGACAAAAACAATGGTCCAGCTCCATTTTCTGCGAGATGGATTTCCTTGGAATTGCTCTGGCTGGCACTATCAGGACCAGTACGGCTATGTCATGTTCGACCAGAACGGACTGAGCGCGCTTAGCGGTGGTGCGTTCTTCCAGTAAGAGGGCGATCTGACTTCGTTCGTCCTTCTGAGCGTCGGTCCGCTCGCTCTGCGGCCGGAACTTGATCGATGTGTCACAGCGGCCGCCGTCGGTGATGATCTCGATCCCAGACATAAGCACGTGCTCAGGCATAGGCCTAAGCCTTCATGGCTATGCCTAAGTGCCCGTCGAGACGAGGGCCAGTTCAGCGGTCGCTACGGCAAGAGGGCGCCTTGAGCCCATCGCCGACGTTCGTTACAGCCGTAGCTAGTGCAGGTGCAGCAAAAGTAGTTCAGCCCGAGCCGGACCTTCGTTCGATGCTAGACGGAAGGCTGCTATCAAAGGGGCGACAAGCTTGCGCCGATATTTAGGATAATTTCTTAGGCGAAATAGTGCTGTACATTCGCTTGGCTATAAAGGGCGGAATTTGCCGGGTCAGTCTTTGGAAGTCGTCACTATGACACTGCCTTAGACGCCTTCCACTCCCGCAGGGACAAAGCGCGTGTCCCTTGATCTGCTGGCGCGACAGAAGGAGGAGGTGATCGGAGATGATCTTTGCGTCCAGCGCGATACCGAGCAGATCGGCATAGGCTTCTAACACCCCGAGCATCCCGTGTGATCTTTCGCCGAAGGGCCACACGCCGTTGACTTCATAGTATGTCTGGCTGACGAAATAGTCGTGCATCAATCCCGTGAAGAAGGTCTCAAAGCGGTGATCCGGAGCTCTTAAGAGCCATTCTTCCCAGACACCCAAGCAACAATTCCCATCTTTTGGAAAGACGTGACGGTCGGCTATCCGGGGAATGCGGCCGCCTTCCTCAAATACCACCGGTTCCTCTGCTGGAAAGCCGGCCGTAATCCCTGCCTTTATTTGGTATGAGTCGAAAGGACCATCAGGTCCAGAAACGACGAACAACCCCTCAAGGATGATGAGGTTGTCGGTCCTCGAAGCGGTCAGCTCTGGCTGATGGCGGTCCACTGCCTGCTGGACCTCAGAAAAGAGAGCGTCGGGGATCGTCACTTCGACCAAGGTTTTCCGCCACTCCCACTTTCTTTTCGGGCACTCACAGCCGCTTCCATCCGTGACACCTTCTCACTGTCCGAGAGGGCCGCCGCAGCCTGGGAAGCCAGGAACGGTGCTGCCAGTCCCGTGGCGCCGAAAGCGCTCTTCTTCTCGAAGGGTGCGGAGGCGCTATTCGCCGCGTCCTCGGTGTCTTCTTCGAAGAAGCTGTGGCGGAAGACCGTCTTCCAAATATTATTGGCATCCGCATCTGTCGAGTTATCGGCATCTAGCTTGTCGAGTCCCTGACGGACTCCTTCGCCTGATCGATCAGTCTCCCAATGCGGTCAACGTCCTTCTCGTCGGAGACCTGGATGCCATTGGCGTAGACAGGTGAATGCTTGGACCGGTTAGACAGCGCCCGGAGCGTCTGGTCGTGTCTCGGAAGTGGTGGAAATTGGAAGGCGGCGTAATCTCCGGGTGAAGTCTCACCCACCCAACCGGCGGCGGCAACCGCCAGGGAGATCA
>NZ_QLUV01000022.1 GCF_003286075.1 Paracoccus endophyticus
AACTCGTCCAGCAGTTCGTTGGAAATCGTCATCGTCCTTGCTCCTCTCAGGAAGCATGGACCAGATCAGCGATACACAGAAGATCGGACACTCTCGTCTGTCCCGGGCCACCTATCGCAAGATGGTCCAGAACCTCGCTTGGGCGACCGGCTACAACGCCATCGCCATCCCGATGGCGGCCGGCATTACCTTCGGCACCGGCTTCATGATGACCCCTGCTGTTGCGGCTGTCTTCATGTCGGCCAGCACCATCATCGTCGCCATCAACGCTCAGTTCCTGCGCTCCTACAGGAGGCACAAATGACGACCAGAAGCGAACACCTGGAAGCTCCCGCCATGCGACTGATCCTTCCGTTGCCGGGTAACGAAACCTTCGCGCGCCGTCTCGCTGACGAAGGAGGATGGGAACTGGGCGCTCTGGAAACGCGGCGTTTTCCTGACGGCGAGACTTACGTCCGCATCCTCTCGGAGGTAAAAAACAAGGTAGTCGACCTTGTTTGCACGCTGGCGCGTCCCGACGACGGTTTTCTACGGTTGATCTTCGCGGCCGATGCAGCGCGAGATCTGGGCGCCTGTCAGGTCAACCTGATCGCCCCCTACCTCTCCTACATGCGGCAGGACCGTCGCTTTCAGCCCGGAGAAGCGGTGACGTCGAGGAGTTTCGCGCGGCTTGTCTCCGCGAGCTTCGACCGGTTGGTGACCGTAGATCCGCATCTCCATCGCTATGCGGCATTGTCGGCTCTCTACACGATCCCGACAGATACACTGCATGCTGCGCCGCTGCTGGCGGACTGCATCGCCGCCGAAGTCGACAACCCCTTGATCATCGGCCCTGACGAGGAAAGCGAGCAATGGGTCTCGGCGATCGCGGCACGGATTGGTGCTCCGTATGCCGTCCTGCGCAAGGTGCGCCATGGCGACCGCAACGTAGAGGTTGAGCTGCCGGATCTTTCCAAGTGGCGCGGCCTGCAGCCGGTGCTTGCCGACGATATAGCGTCGTCAGGGCGTACACTGATCGAGGCCGCCCGCATGCTTCCGCTGCAGGGCTTTGCCCGGCCCATGGTTGCTGTGGTGCATGGAATATTCGCCGACGATTCCTTTCAACACCTCACAGCCCTTTGTGACCGCATCGTCTCGAGCGACTCCGTGCCCCACGAAAGCAATGCCGTCGGGCTCGCCTCCCTGGTCGCCAGGGCAATTGCCTCTGCGTCCAACGATGAGGCCGACCTCATTCGGCATCGGCGTCCGCCGGAACCACCAGACGAAGTGGAGCAGGCGGGAATCGACTCCTTTCCCGCCAGCGACCCGCCATCCTGGACCGGCGGCGTGACCTGACAACGAGAACAATCTGGTGAAAGCGGCGACGACATGAACGAATTCACAACGGCGACCCCGGAAGCCTGGCAGCAGGGATATGGTCTGATCAGCCACAACGATGAAACGATCCAACGCGTAGCCGCGCTGGCGGTGTCCGGTCTGATCAAACCGGAAGCCCTCTATCGCATCCTTGCCGCAGCCGACCGGCTGACCTCCGCCGCAATGTGGACCGTCGTTCATATGACCTATGCCCAACGTGTCGACCTTACCGGCGCGCCGTTACCTGCCGAGGCATTCAAGTCGACGCCTGAGGGCCATACCGGCGGATCGCTCAATATGGTGCCCGCTTTCATCGGCTATCTCGCCGCCAACGCGATCAGCGCGAAAACCCGTTCATGGATGATGGGACAAGGCCATTCTGTCGCCGCGATCGAGGCGGTCAACGCGTTGACGGGGGATGTTTCTCCTGCGCAGAGGGGCCGCTATGATCGGAGCGAGAGGGGTCTCTCGCAGCTTGCCGCCGATTTCTACTCCTATGCCATCGACGCCCACGGCGCTGCGGCAGTCCCGCTCGGCAGTCATGCCGGTCCGAACACCGCCGGTGCCATCTCGGAGGGTGGCTATCTCGGCTTCGCCGAAGTTCAGTACGTCCATGCGCCGCTGCCCGGCGAAAGCCTCGTCGCCTTCCTGAGCGACGGGGCCTTCGAAGAGCAGCGCGGCTCGGACTGGACGCCCCGGTGGTGGCGCGCTGAAGATTCTGGCCTCCCAATTCCAGTCATGATCCTCAACGGCCGGCGCATAGAGGAACGTGCCCAGATTGCGCAGCAGGGCGGTGCGGACTGGCTCACCGACCACCTGAAGCTCAACGGCTTCGATCCCTTCATCATCGATGGCCGTGATCCTACGGCCTTCGCCTGTGCGATCATTGAGGCTGAAAGGCGACTTGAACGTTTCGCGTCCGATCCTGCCCGCACCTACCCGGCGCCTATTCCCTATGTCATTGCCGAGACAGTCAAGGGCTTCGGCTTTCCAGGCGCCGACACCAACGCGGCGCACAACCTACCTCTCGGCGGCAATCCCGCACAGGACCAGCTGGCGAGAGACGCCTTCAACGAGGCGGCGCGAGCGCTGTTCGTTCCCGCCGAGGAAATCGAAAGCGCTGCCGCGGAAATCACCGTCTATCGCAAGCAGGGACGAGAGCCGGAAAGCCGGCATGCGCTCGCATTGCGCAGCCCGGCCGCACCGAACCTGCCCGAGCCGGAGTGGATGGTCTCAGGCGATCCGCCCGATTGCGCCATGCATGCGCTCGACCGCTGGTTTGTCCGCGTCGTGAACGCCAACCCTGGACTCCGCCCGCGTGTGGGCAATCCCGACGAGCTGCGCTCCAACCACATGGGAGCAACACTCGACCGGTTGCGCCACCGGGTGAATACCACTGAGCCCGGCGTTGCCGATGCCATCGACGGTGCGGTCATCACTGCAGTCAATGAGGAAGCGGTTGCGGGCGCGGCGCTGGCCAACAAGGGTGGGATCAATCTGATCGTCAGCTACGAAGCCTTCGCCATGAAGATGCTTGGTGGTATGCGGCAGGAGATCGTCTTTTCCCGGCGGCAGCGCGAAGCCGGCCAGAAGCCGGGCTGGATTTCGGTGCCGCTGGTCGTCACGTCCCATACCTGGGAGAACGCGAAGAACGAACAGTCACACCAGGACCCAACCATTGGCGAGGCGCTGCTGGGCGAGATGTCCGACACCTCGCGGGTGCTTTTCCCGGTCGATGCGAACAGCGCCATGGCTGCGCTCCGATCCATCTACGAGGGTCGCGGTCAGGTGGGGTGCCTGATCGTCTCCAAGCGCGACATGCCGCACCGCTTCGATGCTGAGGCTGCCGTCCGTTTCGTCACCGATGGTGCTGCCCACGTGCAGGGCGAGACGGAAGGAGCCGAGCTGCAAATCGTGGCGATCGGCGCCTATCAGCTCGAGGAGGCCCTGAAGGCGGCCCATCGGCTCAGGGGTCATGGTCGCCATGTGCTCGTAACGGCGGTCTCTGAACCAGGCCGCTTCCGCACGCCCCGTGATCCCATCGAGGCCGCTTTCACAGCAACCGACGATAACCTGGCTGCCCTGTTTCCACCGGGCATTCCGCGCCTGATCGTTTCCCATACGCGGCCCGAACCCATGCTTGGCCTGCTCCGGCGCCTGGACTTCGGCCCGCGGACGACGGCCGCGCGCGGCTACATCAGCCGAGGGGGCACACTGGACGTGCCAGGGATGCTGTTCGCCAATCGCTGCACCTGGGCGCATCTGATCGACGCTGCTGTTCCACTCACCGGCTGGAGCAGGGATGACCTTCTTGCTCCTGATGAACAGGACGCCGTGGGAGGCCGCGGGGATCCCGCTACCATCACCGCATTTAACATCTGAGGTCATCATGCTGACGCTAACCTCTCTCGGCGGCGCAAGTACCGTCACCGGCTCCAAACACCTCCTCACCAACGGCGACAAGCGGATCCTGATTGATTGCGGCCTCTTCCAAGGGCTCAAGAACCTGCGCGAGTTGAACTGGGCGCCGCTGGCAGTGCCGCCGTCCAGCATTGATGCCGTGGTGCTCACCCATGCCCATCTCGACCATTCGGGCTATCTCCCGCGACTGGTGCGCGATGGATTCAAGGGTCGGATCTATGCCACTGCGGCGACGCGTGACGTGGCCGAGTTGATCCTCAAGGACAGCGGATTTCTCAACGAGAAGGATGCCGAATACGCCAATCGCAAGGGCTTCTCCAAGCACAAGCCGGCGCTCCCGCTTTACGGCGCGCGCGATGCGGAACGTGCAATGGAACTTTTTACCGTTGTGCCATTCGACGAGCCATTTCAGCTTCCCGTTGGCGCAATCCTGACGTTCCGCCGTGCTGGCCACATCCTCGGTGCCGCCAGCGCTGATATCGAATGGGACGGCCGGCGAATCGCGTTCTCGGGCGATCTCGGGCGTTATGGCGATCCAGTACTGCCCGATCCGGCTCCCGTAGCCGACGCTGACTACATCGTCATCGAATCAACCTACGGCAACCGCATTCACGATCCGGCCAACACGACCGAAGTGCTGGGCGAGGTTATCGAGCGAACTGCCGGCCGCGGAGGCACCGTGGTCATCCCCGCCTTCGCCGTGGGTCGTGCGCAATCCATCCTTTATCATCTCTGGAAGCTTCGAGCGGCAGGCAGGCTCGGGGCGGTGCCGATCTATCTCGACAGCCCGATGGCAATCAACGCCACGGACCTGCTTCACGCGCACAGCGATGATCATCGCTTGACTCATGATGAATGCACGGCGGTCTGTGGAATCGCCACTTATACCCGCGACGTCGAAGCCTCGAAGGCGATCACAGCCAGCGTCTGGCCCAAAGTCGTGATCTCCGCCAGCGGCATGGCGACTGGGGGCCGCGTGCTTCATCACCTTAAATCCTTCGCGAGCGATCCGAAAAACACGATCCTGTTCTCAGGATTCCAGGCTGCCGGAACCCGGGGCCGCGCGATGGTTCAGGGCGCACAGGAGATCAAGATACACGGTCAATGGATACCGGTCAGGGCGGAGGTCGGCAATCTGTCGGTGCTCTCGGCTCATGCCGACAGCAACGAGTTGATGCGCTGGCTTCTGGAGTTTCGGCGCGAGCCGTCACGCGTGTTCATCGTTCACGGTGAGGACACGGCATCCGAGGCACTGCGGGTCCGGATCGACCGCGAACTCGGCTGGAATGCCACTGTGTCCCGCCAGGATCAGGTGTTCGATCTATGACCACGCTCCACTCTCCTCCCGGACCAGAGCAGGCAATGCTTCGTGTTCGGCGCCTGCGATTGCACACCCAGCACCAGCCGGTTGTCATCATGCGGACCGACTGTCACGTCTGCCGCGCAGAAGGGCTTTCGGCACGCTCGCAGGTCCTCGTTTCGGGCGGCGGCCGGGAGCTGCAGGCAACGCTCTTCCAGGTCGAGGGCGATGGGCAACTGGCCCTCGATGAAGTCGGGCTTTCCGAAACCGCCTGGGAAATGCTGGGTATCGCCGAGGGCGCAGAGGTACGCGTCACGCATGCACCCGCACTGGAGTCGCTGGCAAGCGTCCGCCGACGCATCTACGGCAACAGGCTGGACGCGGCTGCCTTCACCGGGATCGTGCAGGACGTAGTCGCCGGCCGCTACACGGATGTGCAGTTGGCTGCGTTCCTGACCGCGAGTGCGGCTTTGCCGCTCGACGAGAACGAGACAGCCTACCTTACCGGGGCAATGATCGGGGTCGGTGATCGCCTGCAATGGGATGCCCCAGTTGTCGTCGACAAACATTGTGTCGGCGGCCTGCCGGGGAACCGGACCACTCCGATCGTCGTGGCGATCGTCGCAGCCAATGGGCTGGTGATGCCGAAAACATCATCACGAGCCATCACTTCGCCTGCAGGCACCGCCGACACGATGGAGACCCTTGCGCCGGTCGGCCTCGACATCGCAACCATGAGGCGCGTGGTCGAGGCCGAAGGAGGGTGCATCGTCTGGGGCGGAGCGGTTCATCTCAGTCCGGCTGACGACATCTTCGTACGCGTCGAACGCGAACTCGACGTCGATACGGAGGGCCAGCTCATTGCCTCCGTCCTCTCCAAGAAAATCGCCGCTGGAGCCACCCATGTCGTCATAGATATCCCGGTTGGCCCAACCGCCAAGGTGCGCAGCGAAGGTGCGGCATTTCACCTTTCCACGCGGATCATGGCGATCGCCTCCCGGTTCGGCGTGAGTGCGAAATGCCTGCAAACCGATGGTTCGCAGCCGGTCGGTAGAGGCATCGGTCCCGCGCTCGAAGCGTTCGACGTGCTGGCCGTCCTGCAAAATGCGCCTAGCGCGCCGGACGATCTACGCCTGCGCGCCGCCATATTAGCAGGCGCAGCACTGGAGATCGGCGGGAAAGCCGAGACCGGGAAAGGTTTGGCGCTCGCGCTCGAAACGCTGGCTGACGGACGCGCCTGGAAGAAGTTCGAGGCAATCTGCGAGGCTCAGGGGGGGATGCGCATTCCACCCAGGGCGGTCCATGTCCATCCGCTAGAAGCACCACATGCCGGACGGGTTGTTCAGATCAACAACCGCAAGCTTTCCCGACTTGCCAAGCTTGCAGGAGCACCCGAAGCCAAGGCAGCCGGCATCCACATGACGGTTGGCCTGGGGGATCAGGTGGACAGTGGACAGCCGCTTCTCCACCTCCACGCGGAGACGCCCGGCGAACTGGCATACGCGATCGATTACGCCGCGGAGGCCGACGACATGATTGAGATTGAGGAGTAAGTTGGTCCCAAGCCAACATCGAGGCGTATCTCGCTCTAATCCGGCTGCCCAGTATGCACTCGACTTCGCGAAGCAGAGCCGGCTGCGCTGGGTAAAGCTGTGACAATTGGGTGGCATCGTCGGCCGATCCCACGAGCGCATCTGAGAGGCAACATCATGCCGCGGCACGCAGGCGAATTCTCGCCCGTTCGTGGGTCGCGTTCCGGCCTAGCCGGTGAGATCGTGGAAGCCATGAAGAAAGGTTTGACGATGCGGAACGATCACACCATCAGAGCCCTCCGGGTGCATACTCAGTCCGTTACCCCGAGAATCGTTGAAGCTTCACAAAGCAAATTAGCCATCGCATGAACGAGATCACGCAATACGCCGTTCTGTTCAGCCTCACGCTGGGCACGGTCGGTTTCGTCCTCGCAATCTACGCGCTCGCCCGAGCCATCGGCCGGCTGCGCGCTGAGCCGGCCAAGGACGTGCCCGCCACGGCGGGCGCCCTGGCGCGGGATCCCGTCTGGGTGCGCTACCACGCCAAGTATTACGGCTACGCGCTGCTGTTCCTCGCTTTCGACATGGAAATGGCCTTCATGTATCCATGGGCGGTGGTCTACCGCGAGGAGGGGCTGGTCGCGCTTCTGGACATGGGTGTGTTCCTCGCCGTGCTGTTCCTCGGGCTTCTCTACGGGTGGAGCCAGGGCGCACTGAGGCGGCAATGAACGGGCTGACGGGGGCACGCGAAGGGGCACGCGCTGGAGTGGCGGGGGGCTTACGCCGGATGGTGGCACGTGCGATGGCGCGCGATCTGTGCGCCTTCTTCGTGCCGGGGATGGACGTGGCGCGGGCGCGGGGTTTGGATCTGGATGCCGCCGGCTTGCACCGGGCCGACACGCCCCGCCGGGCCAATGTTCTTCTTGTCGCCGGCCCGCTGCCGCCGTCGCTGCTCGACGCGGCCTGCGTCGCCTGGGCGCAGATGCCGCGGCCGCGCGCGATCCTGGCACTCGGCGCGGGCGAGATCGCCCCGCTGCCCGGGCCCGACGTGGCGGAGGATCTGTCGCAGTCGGGGCTTGCGGCGGGCCTCGCCGCGCTGCGCCGCGCCGTCGCGGCCGGGGCCTTCGCGCCGGAGGTGACCGATTTCGACGCCCCCGCGCTGGCCGTCCGGGTCGAATACACCTGCCCGATGCATCCCGAAGTAGTCTCGGACAAGCCCGGCTCTTGCCCGAAATGCGGCATGGACCTCGTGGAGCGGGAGGCATCGGCGGGGGACCATGGGGGCCATGCGGGGGCGGACGAAACCGGGGGCGGCGGCCGTCGGGGCCATGAAGGCCATGGCAGCGATAACGCCCCGGCACCGTCCCGGGCCTATACCTGCCCGATGCACCCCGAGGTGGTCTCGGACAAGCCCGGCTCCTGCCCGAAATGCGGCATGGACCTCGTGGAGCGGGAGGCATCGACGTGGGACCATGGGAGGCATGCGGGAGCGGTCGAAACCGGGAACGGCGACCATCGGGCCCATGAAGGCCCTGGCGGGCACGACACCCATGACACTCCGGCACCGTCAGGTGTCTATACCTGCCCGATGCATCCCGAGGTGGTCTCGGAGGAGCCCGGCTCCTGCCCGGAATGCGGCATGACCCTGGTTCCGAAGGACCAGGCGGGGGACCATGCCGGTCAAGTGCACGCGAAGCAGCAGGGCCATGGCGGAGACAGCGGGCATGGCGGCCACGGATCCGCGCCCGAAGTTCCCGGGATCGAGCCGCATTTCATGTCGATGGTCGATATGACGAGGGATTTGCCGGCCAGTCCCGATGGGCTGAGAATGGAGTGGATCGAGGTGCCCTTCGGCCCGTTTTTTCCGGGCCTGCCGGGCGGGCTGGGACTGACCTTCACCCTCGACGGCGACAGCGTCGCGGCGGCGCGCGCCGAAAGCCTCGTACCGGGTGTGCTCGCGCCGGGCTTGCCGGCGGCCGAACTCGCCGACCGCCTCGCCGCGCAGGGCCCGCTGGCGCCGGCGGCGTTGCGCGAACTGGCCTGCCGCGCGCTGGAGGCGGCGGCGGGCGCTGCCCCGCCGCCCGAGTGGGGTGCCGCCCGCGCCGCGGCGCTCGAGCGCGCGCGCATCGCGAGCCATCTCAACTGGCTCGCCGGTCTGGCGCGGCAAGTAGGGCTCGTTACGCTGGAACGCCGCGTCGCCGCGCTGCACCAGAGGCTGCGGCAGGCCGATGCGGCGGACTGCGCCAGGGTCGCACCGGCGCTCGGCGCGCTCGGCGCTCGGGTTCGCGGCACGCCGCTGCTGCGCGACAGGCTGGCCGGGATTGGCCAGATCGACGGCCGGGCGGCGGCAGAAGCGGGCGGCCCGGTGGCGCGTGCCGCGGGCCATGCGGTCGATGCGCGCGCCGACGACCCGGCCTATGCGGCCTTGGGGTTCAGGGTGATCGCGGGCAAGGACACAGGCACTGGTGGCGACGCATGGGCGCGGCTCGTCCAGCGGTTGGCCGAGATCGACCAAAGCCTCGATCTGATCGCGCGTGCGGGCGCCATCGCCGAAGCCGCCCATTCGGCCGACCTACTGGCGGAACTGCCCTCGGATGGTCATGCCATGGCCCGCGTCGAGACCCCGCGCGGCCCGTCGACATTGCATCTGACCCTGCAAGGCGGCACCATCGCGGAGGCGCGACTGACGACGCCGTTTGCGCGCCTCGCCGCCCAGATCGGGCCGATGACGGCGCAGATGGAACTGGCCGAGGCGCTGACCGCTGTGGCCTCGCTCGACCTCGATCCTTGGGGCGCCCGGCCATGACCCTTGCCATCATCCTGTTCGCCCTTGCACTTGGCTGCTACCTGATCGCGGTGCTGGAGGACTGGGCGGTGCATGGCCGGCTCGACCCGCTCCGCCCGGCTGTTTCGGCGCTGGCGCTGCTCGGCCGCGAACAGGTTCTGCCGCGCAAATCCGACCGGCTGTTCTTCGAGGTCGGGCCGGTGCTGCTCTTGGTCGCGGGGCTGCTGGCGGTGGCGGTGATCCCGCTCGCGCCGGGGCTGATCGTGACCGATCTCGCTACCGGGGCGCTGTTTCTCAACGCCGCGCTCGCCTATGTGCTGGTGGCGCTGATCATGGCCGGCTGGGGCCCGAACGGGGCCTATGCGATGATCGGCGGCTGGCGGTTCCTCGGCCAGTTCGTCGCCTATGCGATGCTGATCGTCATGACGATCACGGCGGTGGCCATGCGCGCCGAGTCGCTCTCTACCACTGAGATCGTGACCTCGCAGGCGGCGCTCTGGAACGTATTCTACCAGCCGATCGGCTTCGTGCTGTTCGTGATCGCGGCAATGGGTCTTGCCTGGCTGCCGCCGATCGACCTGCCCACCGGCGGCGGCGACCTCGCCGGTGGGGTCGAGGCGGAATATACCGGCGCCCGGCTGGCGGTGCTGCGGCTGGCGCGGCTGGTGATCGTGCTCGCTTTGGCGAGCGCCACGGCCACCTTCTATCTCGGCGGCTGGCTCGGCCCCTGGCTGCCGGCCTGGGCCTGGACGGCCGCCAAGACGCTGGCGGTGGCGGCGGCGATGCTGTTTCTCGGCCGGCACCTGCCGCGCCTGCGCGAGGCGCGCTATCTGGCGGTCAGCTGGAAGCTCGGCATCCCGCTGGCGCTCGCAAACATCATCCTCGTCGGCGTGATCGCGCTGGTGGTGCCGATATGAGCGTGGCGCAAGCTTTGTTCCTCATCTTCTTCGGCGCCGCGGCGGTCTGGTTCGGCATCGTCGTGTTCCGCACCCATTCCATGGTGCGCTCGGCCATCGCCTTGCTTTTTTCCCAGACCGCGGTGGGGGCGATGTTCCTAGTCATGCAGGCCGAGTTCCTCGGCGTGTTGCAGATCATGATGATGGCCACGGAGATGAGCGTGATGGCGATCTTCATGGTGATGTTCATGATGGACCCGGGCGGCATGGGCAAGATGGACATGACGCACCAGAAGCGCCTGTCGCTCTGGGCCGGCGGCATCGGTCTGGTCGCGGCGCTGGCGGTGATCTGGGGCGCCGGCTGGACGGGGCCGGTACCGCCGGTGCCTGGCGCGGCCGAGCAAGCCGCCGCGCTGGGGCGCGAGCTGCTCGGCCGGTCGATGTTCATCTTCGAAGCCGCCGCCCTGATGATCCTGACGGCGATGGTGGCCGCGACGATGGTGGCGATCGCGCCGCGCGAGGAGGACGACTGATGATCCCCGAACTCATGATCGCGCTCAGCATCGGGGCGGCGCTTTTCGGCATCGGACTCTATGGCGCGCTCAGCCAGACCAATCTGGTGATGATCATCATGGGGGTGGAACTGGTGCTGTCCGCGGCCCTGCTCAATATGGTCGCCTTCTGGCGCTACCTGCATCCCGACGTGACCGCTGCGAAGATGTATGTGCTGATCGTCATGGCGGTGATGGCGGTGGAGATGACCGTGGGCTTCGGTATCGCGGTCGCGCGGTTCCGCTCGCGCGGCTCGGTCGAGATGGAAGAGGCGCGGGAGCTCAAGGGGTGATCTGGCTGGCGCTCGCCCTTCTCGCGCCGCTGAGCGCAGGCCTTGCGATCTTCGCGTTTCGCCGCGCGCCCGAGGCGCTGGCGCTTGCCGGTGCCGGGCTTGCGCTGGTCGGGGCGCTGGGGCTCATCGCCGGCGCGGCCCGCGCGAACCTGCCGGCCGCCGTCCTGCCGTTCCTGCCCGATCTGGCGATCCGCCTGGTGGCGGACCCCTTGACCGCCACGCTGGCGCTTCTCGTGGCCGTGGTGGCGGCGATGGTAATGATCTTTGCCACGGGCTACATGGCTCGCGATCCCGAGCGAGTGCGGTTCTTCGGCACCATGCTGATATTTCTCGCCGCTATGGAGCTTCTGGTGCTGGCGGGCGACTGGATCACGCTTCTGGCGGCGTGGGAGCTGATCGGCTTCGCCTCCTACCTGCTGATCGGGTTCTGGCACCGGCGCGACGGGGTCGCCGGGGCCGCGACGCGTGCCTTTCTGTATACGCGCAGCGCCGATCTGGGGCTCTACGTCGCCGCCTTCCTGCTGATCGGCGTCGCGGGCACATCCGAGATCGCTGCGACGCTGGCGACGACCGGCGCCCCGGCGCTGATCGCGGGACTACTGCTGCTGGTGGCGGCGATGGGCAAATCGGCGCAGGTGCCGATGCAGGACTGGCTGATGCGCGCCATGGCGGGGCCGACGCCGGTCTCGGCGCTCTTGCATTCGGCGACGCTGGTGGCGGCGGGCGCGATCCTGCTGATCCGCGCCGCGCCGATGCTGCCAGGGGGCGCGCTTCTGGCCATCGCCGCCGTCGGCGGCGTCACGACGGTGGTGGCGGGGCTGATGGCGCTGGCCGAACGCGACCTCAAGCGCCTTCTCGCCGCCTCGACGGCAAGCCAGTACGGGCTGATGCTGGTCGCCATCGGCGCCGGAGCGCCGGTGGCAGCGCTCCTGCACCTCATCGCCCATTCCGCGACCAAGTCGGCGCTGTTTCTTGGCGCGGGCATCTTCCAGCACGACCGCGACAGCACCGATCTGGAGGCGCTCGCGGGCGCGGGCCGGGCGCGTCCGGCTATCCTTGCAGGCTTTGCCGTGGCCGCACTGGCGCTGGCCGGCATCCCGCCGCTGGCGGCTTACTTTTCCAAGGACGCGATCCTCGCCGCGGCGTTGCAAAGTCCCTTGGCGCCCTGGCTGCTGCCGGCGGCGCTGGTGGGCTCGCTGCTGACGGGGGCATATATGGGCCGGGCGCTCAAGGCGCTCTGGGCCGAGGCGGTCGGGCCGACGCTTGGCGCCGTGCCCGTGATGGCCGCCGGCATGGGAGCGCTCGTGGTGCTTGCCGCGACGCTCGGCCTCAGCTTCGGCGCGCTGGAGGGGCTGCTCGGCGCGGAACTGCCCAAACCGCCTTTGGCGGTGCCGGTCATGGGTCTTGCCGTGGGCCTCGGCGGCCTGGCGCTTGGCTGGAAAGTCGCGCCCACGCGGCTGCTCGGTCCGCTGCTGACGCCGGCGCGCAATGGCTTTGCCCTGAGGGGTGGGATCGACGCGCTGATCGCGCGCCCGGCACTTGCCTTGGCGACGCTATGCGAACGGCTGGAGGCGCGCATGCTGGCCGCCCTGCGCCGGCTGGGGCTGTCCGGGCTTGACCTCGGTCACTGGCTGAACCGCGGCGACGACCGGACCATTGGCGCCGCCATCTTCGGCATCGCGGCGCTTGGCCTCGCCCTCGGGGCCGGCGCACGCCGCACCGACGCCGAGATTATCGACCGCGCGATCTTCGGCCTCGTGGACCGCAGCGTCGCGCTCGGCGCCCGCGCCCGACGCCTGCAAAGCGGCTTCATTCACCGCGAACTGGCGCTGACCGTGGCCGGGATCGCCCTTGTCATCGGCATCCTTCTTGCCGCCCCGCTCTACCTATAAGGAGACCGTGCCGATGCCGCTTTTGACCATCGCCACCTTCCTGCCGATCCTTGCCGGCCTCGCGCTGATAGCGGTGCCGGACCGTTCAGCGCGGGTGGCGCACGGCGTCTCCATCGCCGCGACAGCTGCGACCTTCGCCGTCACCCTCGCGATCTGGACGCGCGGCGTTACCGCAGGCGGCTTCGCGCAGGTCGAGGAGATCGCCTGGATTCCGGCCATCGGTGCGGTCTACCGGATGGGGCTCGACGGTCTGAGCATGCCGCTGGTGCTGCTCACCTCGCTGCTGTTCCTGCTGTGCGCCATCTATTCGGCGCGGATCGGCGAGCGGGCGGCGAGCTATGTGGTGCTGATGCTGATGCTCGAGACCACCTCGCTCGGCACCTTCATGGCGCTCGACGGGCTTCTGTTTTACGTCTTCTTCGAGGTCTCGCTGGTGGGCATGTATTTCATGATCGCCGGCTGGGGCTACGAGGACCGTCAGCGCGCGGCGCTGATGTTCTTTCTCTACACGTTTCTGGGCTCGCTGCCGCTTCTGCTGGCGATCATCGGGCTCTATCTCGGCTCGGGCAGCTTCGACATGCGCGCCTGGATCGGCGCGCCACCCCTGACGGGGCTGGCCGGGATGCTGGCGCTGATTGCGATGCTGTTCACCTTCGCCGTCAAGATCCCGGCCTTCCCGGTCCATACCTGGCTGCCGACGGCGCATGTGCAGGCGCCCACGGCGGGCAGCGTGATCCTGGCCGGCGTGATGCTGAAATTCGGCACCTATGGGCTGGTGCGCTTCGCGTTCCAGATGACACCTGACGCCTTTGCGCAAGCCGGGCAGGTCATCCTCGCCTTCGGCGTGGTCAGCGCGCTCTACGGCGCTTTCGCGGCGCTGGCGCAGACCGACCTCAAGAAGATGATCGCCTATACCTCGGTCAACCACATGGGCTATGTGGTGATTGGCGTCGCCGTGGCCGCGCTGGCCGCCGAGCCGCGCATCCGCGCGATCGCTCTCGACGGCGCGACCTTGCAGATGGTCAGCCACGGGCTGGTCACGGGCGCGCTCTTCTTCCTTGTGGGCATGTTGCAGGACCGCGCCCATTCCCGCGACATGGCCGGGTTCGGCGGGCTTCTGGGCCGCGTGCCCTGGCTTGGCTGGGCGTTCATCCTGTCGGCCTTCGGCTCCCTCGGGCTGCCGGGGCTCGCGCATTTCCCCGCCGAGTTCCAGATATTTCTCGCCACCCTCGACACCGCGCCCTGGGCCATCGTGGCAATCCTGGCCATCGTGGTGACGGCGGCGCTGTATTTACGCGCCATCGCCGCGGTGTTCCTCGGGCCGGAAAACGAAAAATGGTCGGCGATGCCCGATCTCGACCGGCGCGAAATGACGGTGATCGTGCCGCTCTTGATCCTGACCGTGCTGATCGGGGTCGCGCCGGGCTGGCTGATCGACATCATCCATACCACCATGGCCGGTCTGGGCAACTGATGCAGCACGACCTGACCCTTCTCGCCCCCGAACTGCTGCTGGCCGGCGCGGCGATGCTGATGGTCGTGGCCGAGATGGCGCATGCGGCGCGCCTGGTGCTGGCGATCGGGCTCGTCGCGCTTCTGGCCGCGACGGGGCTGACCCTCGGGTTTCTCGATGCCGATACCACGGTCTTCGGCGGCACCTACCGGATCGACCTGATTGCCGGCTGGGCCAAGCTGATCCTGCTGCCCGGCACGGCGCTGGCGCTCTTGATGGCCCGGGCCGAGATCGCGGGGCGTGCGCGCGAGGGCAGCGTCTATGCGCTAATCATGCTCGTGACCTTGGGCGCGCTGATGCTCTCGGGCGCAGGCGACATGATGGTGCTGGTGATCGGCGTGGTGATGACCGGGATCGGCTCCTTCGCGCTGGTCGCCTGGCCGCGCGACGACGCCGCGACCGAGGGGGCGATGAAATATCTGGTCTTCGGCGCGGTCACCGGATCGGTGATGATCTACGGGCTGACCTTCTGGTTCGGCGGCACCGGATCGACGCTGTTCGCGGCCCTGGGGCGACTCGACGGGCAGACGCTCGTCACCGTCGCCGGGCTTGTCGCGCTGATCGTCGGGCTCGGTTACAAGGCCGCGCTGGTGCCTTTTCACTTCTGGGCGCCGGATGCCTATGACGGCGCGCCGGTCTCGGTTGCGGCCTATCTTTCGGTGATCACCAAGGTCGCGGCCTTCTTTGCCTTCGCCCAGGCATTGCGCGATCTGCCGCGCGAGGCGGGCTGGCCGCTGGCGCTGGCGCTGATCGCAGCGGCGACCATGACCTACGGCTATCTCGCGGCGTTGGCGCAGACCAACCTGGTGCGGCTCCTGGCCTATTCCTCGGTGGCGCAGTCTGGCTATTTGCTGATGGGCGTGGTGGCGCTCGGGGTCAGCGGCTTCGCGGTGCCGGGACTGCAGATCTTCGGCGGGGCCTATGTGGCGATGAATCTGGGCGCCTTCGCGGTGGTCATGGCCGCCGGGCGCGCGCTCGGCGATCTCGAGGGGATGGGCCGCGCCCGCCCCTGGCTCGGCGCGGCGATGGTGGTGTTCCTCCTGTCGCTGACCGGTATCCCACCGCTCTTCGGCTTCTTCGGCAAGCTCTACCTCTTCACCGCTGCGGTCGAGGCTGGCTATCTCTGGCTTGCCGTCATCGGCATCCTAAACTCGGTGCTGGCGCTCGGCGTCTATCTGCGGCTGGTGGTGCCGATGTATCGCAGCCCGGCCGGGGCGCCTGGCCAGACGGGGGGGCCGGCCGCCCCGGCCGGCCTGCCGCTGCGCGCGGTGCTGGCGCTTTGCGCCGCCGCGACCGTCGGGCTGGGGGTCTTTGCAAGCCTTCTGCCGGGCTGAGCTGGCGCCCGCGCGGGCGCATCGCGCCGCTTCGGATCCAGGGGTCACCGGCCTTCCGCAACCGTCCGACGTTGCTACTTTCGGAAAGGTTTACGGGGCCCGACAGCGACAATGGGAAGGGAACACCAGCCTAGCAACTTCTGTGGTTGCCGCCCATTGTGCAAGGGCTTCTGACGTCTGGGCTTGGTGATCGAGCGCGGTCTTCTGTCAGGCCTGTTCATGCGGCACTTCGGAAGCGCTGGCCGGGATGGTGATCAGACAGCCAACGGTCCTCTCTATAAGGTTGAAATGGCGCGTCTGCACGAAATGCTGGGCGTATTCGACAAGGCCGCAAGCGCCAGTACGCGACGCAACGGTGGTAAGGTTCCCAATACGTTCGACACTGATCAGGATTCAGGCGCTCCCCGCAGCGAGCAGGCGACGGCCGTCTCCTGACGCTGGTTTGCGTGATCGGGGTGCGGACCGGCTTACCCACTCCGGCCGCATGGGACACCAGACCGATGTGGCCAATAGCTCGCACTACGTCCGGATCCCTCCGGAGCCTGCATGATGGTAGGTCCTGCCAAGTCATTCAGGGCGGCAAGGGATTGATGGAAGTCGCGCAGTCATGACGGCTTTTCCTCGGGCTGGCCCAGATCATCCAAGATCGGGCAGTCGGGTCGGTCATCGCCATGGCATTTGTTGACGAGGCGGCTCAACGTGACGTGCATCACCTTCAGTTCGGTGATCTTGCGGGCAATCCGAGCAAGATGTTCCTCGGCAAGCAGTTTTACATCTGCGCTCGCACGCCCGCGATCCTCGTAAAGAGCAAGCAGTGCCCTGCAATCCTCGATGGTGAAGCCGAGAGACCGGGACCGCGCCAGAAACGTCAGCTTGTGGAGTTCGGTAGCATCGAACGCGCGGTAACCATTGCTGTCCCGTCTGGGACGAATAAGGCCGATGTCTTCGTAATAGCGGATGGTCTTCGCAGGCAAGCCGCTCTGGCTCGCGACATCACCGATATTCATCGCAGCTCCTCCTTGATGGTCAGGCGAGGCTGAAGATAAAGGCTCCAGTTACTGGAAGGTCAAGAGAGGGTCGGAAAGCCACGAGGCAGAAAACGCCAGCTTGACCTTCCAGTAACTGGAATGACCATAAAAGGGTGCTGACTGATTCGGGAGACTTCAGATGGACGCGTCCGCCGCGACGACAGAGACAATGCTGGTGAGGGATCCGGTCTGTGGCATGACTGTCGACCCAGCCGCCGGCAAGCCGCGCCATGAACACGACGGCCGCACCTACCATTTCTGCTCGGAAGGTTGTCGGGCGAAGTTTGTCGCGAAACCGAAGGCGTACATCGAGGCGACCGATCCGGTCTGCGGCATGAAGGTCGACCGCTCGGCGGCGAAGCACACCGCCTCTCACGCGGGCGAGACGCACTACTTTTGCTCTGACCGGTGCAAGAGCAAGTTCGAGGCCGCACCGCAGGACTATCTCGACGCCAAGTCCGCTCCGAAGCCGATGCCAGTCGGGACGATCTACACCTGTCCGATGCACCCGCAGATCGAGCAGGTCGGCCCAGGATCGTGCCCGATCTGCGGCATGGCGCTGGAGCCGAAAGGCGTGCCCGCAGCTGACGAGGGTCCCAATCCCGAGCTTGTCGACTTCACCCGCCGCTTCTGGGTGGGTACCGCGCTGACCCTTCCGCTGCTGGTCCTGACCATGGGGCCGCTGATCGGATTTGGTGGCGTGCGCGACATCTTCGGCGAGCGCGCCACGCTGTGGGTCGAGATGATCCTCGGCACGCCCGTGGTGCTGTGGTGCGGCTGGCCCTTCCTGGTCCGGGGGTGGAACTCGTTCCGCACCGGCAATCTGAACATGTTCAGCCTGATCTCCATGGGAGTGATCGCCGCCTGGATCTTCAGCGTCCTGGCCGTTCTGGCGCCGCAGATCTTCCCTGACGGCTTCCGGGATGCTGATGGCCACGTAGGGGTCTATTTCGAAGCGGCGGCGGTCATCGTCACGCTGGTCCTGCTGGGTCAAGTGATGGAGTTGCGTGCCCGCGAGGGTACGGGTCGCGCAATCCGGGCGCTGCTGGACATGGCGGCAAAGACCGCACGGGTGATCAGGCCGGACGGCAGCGAGGAAGAGATCCCGCTCGAGGAGGTGCAGGTGGGTGACCGGCTGCGCGTGCGGCCTGGCGACAAGGTTCCGGTGGACGGCGTGGTTGTCGATGGCCGCTCGTCCGTGGACGAAAGCATGATCTCGGGCGAGCCGGTTCCGGTGGAGAAGGTGTCCGGCGATCCGGT
>NZ_QLUV01000023.1 GCF_003286075.1 Paracoccus endophyticus
CCAGCTGGCCATAATGTTCGCAGGGCGCTTCGACGCCTGACCGTATCTGAAAACCGCATGGGCCAGGTCAGATACACAGAGTTTCAGACACTCCCCGCCGCCATCGTCACCGACCACGGCGGTCGCACCTCGCACGCGGCCATCGTCAGCCGCGAACTGGGCCTGCCCGCCATCGTCGGCGCGGGGGATGCGACCCAACGTCTCCGGGACGGCCAGCAGATCACCGTCTCCTGCGCCGAGGGCGAGCAGGGGATCGTCTACGAGGGCGCGGCCGACTTCACCGTCGAGGAGATCGACCCCGCCGCCGTTCCGGCGACCCGGACCCGCATCATGCTGAACCTCGCCGATCCCGCCGCCGCCTTTCGCTGGTGGTGGCTGCCCTCGGACGGGGTCGGGCTTGCCCGGATGGAGTTCGTGGTCACGAACGCCGTCAGGGTCCACCCGCTTGCCCTGACCCGATTCGATGACTTGCAGGACCCCGCCGCATGGGCCGAGATCGAGGCCCTGACGCGCGGCCATGCGGACAAGGGCGAGTATTTCGTGGACCGCCTTGCGCGCGGCCTGTCGCGCATCGCGGCCGTCGTGCATCCGCATCCCGTCATCATCCGGATGAGCGACTTCAAGACCAATGAATACGCCGACCTTCTGGGGGGCGCGCAGTTCGAACCCACCGAGGAGAACCCGATGATCGGGTTCCGGGGCGCCTCTCGCTATTACTCGCCGCGCTATCGCGACGGCTTTCTTCTGGAATGTCGCGCGATCCGAAAGCTGCGCGACGAGATGGGCTTTCGCAATGTGGTCGTGATGATCCCCTTCTGCCGCACACTGGCCGAGGCGGATCAGGTGCTCGGCGTCATGGCCGAGGCGGGGCTGAAGCGGGGAAAGGACGGGCTGGAGGTCTATGTCATGTGCGAGGTCCCGTCGAACGTGATCCTTGCCACCGAGTTCGCGCAAAGGTTCGATGGCTTCTCGATCGGCTCGAACGATCTCACGCAGCTTACCCTGGGGGTGGACCGCGACTCGGCCGATCTGGCGGCCCTGTTCGACGAGCGCGATCCGGCTGTCCTCTGGATGATCGAAACCGTGATTGCGCGCGCCCATGCGGCCGGGCGCAAGGTCGGCCTGTGCGGTCAGGCACCCAGCAACGACCCGGCCTTCGCGCGGCTTCTGGTCAGCGCGGGCATCGACTCGATCTCGGTGACGCCGGACAGCTTCCTGGCGGTCAAGACGCACGTCGCGGCCGCCGAGCGGACGGGCGGGGGGGCGGACCCGGAGGAGTCCTGCGGTTAGGACGAAAGCCTCTTGTAGGGCGGCGGTGGGAGGGTTGCCCAGTCCTGCCGGGGTACAAAGCCATTGTTTGCCGCCCGCAGAATGTGGCCGGGCACCCAAGCCCGGCCCGGCCGCATCATCCCCCGCCCTGGGGACCGGTGTCAGCACGGATGGTCGCCGCGAAGTTCTCGGCCCGAAGATCGGCCATCTGCGCGTCCGACAGCCAGAAAAGGTCGCTCATGGACAGGTCTCCTTGCGGAGCCTGAATCATGCCTGAAGCTCAGGACCCATGGGTCCCGAGCCCCAGCGGGGCATCGCACAGGGGGGTGGGCGTCAGCTCTGCGGTATGCGCAGCTTCTGCCCCGGATAGATCCTGTCCGGGTCGCTCAGCATCGGCTTGTTCGCCTCGAAGATCTCCGGGTAGCGATTGGCGTCGCCCAGATACGTCCTGGCGATCTTCGACAGGTTATCGCCGGCCTTGACCTCGTGGAACACGGGTTCGGCCGTCCCGGAGGCGCCGGCGTCCCGAGGCAGGTCGGCTTCGACGCGTGCGATGCCTTTGACGTTGCCAACCGCAAGGATCAGCTTTTCCATCGTGGCCCGATCCGCGCCCTTGCTGACGACCGTGACCGTGTCACCCTTCAGGTGAAGCCGGACATCGCCCGAGTCCAGGCCCAGGGCCGCCACTTCGGCATTCAGGGCGTCGAGCTTGCGCCTGGTGTCGGCATCCTCACCGGACGGCGCTGGTTGGGGCGAGGCTTTCGGCGCCGCCGCCTGCGCGGAGCCTTGCGGAGCAGCCTGAGGCGTCGCCGGCTTCGGTGCCGTCTGTTGCTGCGGCTCGGCAGCCTGCGCCTCGCCGAAGACCGACTTGCCGGCATCCTTCACGAAATCCCACAAACCCATCGGTTGGTCCTTTCCCATTTCCTGCATGAACAAGCCCCCGGGCAGTCTTGGGTTCCTGCGAGAAGCCCGCCCGACGCGACCGCGCACCCCCTGTCGCAAGGACCTGGGCGCGCGACGTCGTCGCCCGGGCGTTTACCCCCGGGCGACGACCTCTGCCCTCCTCACGCCCCCGGCAGGTCGGATGCGCCATGGAGGAAAAACCGCACCATGGCCGCCGACGCGTCGGGTCCGCGCGGATCGGTGTAGGAGCCGCTCGGGTGCCCGCCCGACCAGGCGTGCGGCGCGCCGTCGATCATCCAGCTCTCGGTGCCGTGCGTGCCGTCCTCGCGTCGGATGACCAGGCGCGTGAAGCCGCGGCTGTCCCCCGAGGCTGCGGCCTCGGACCGCGCGGTCTGCCCCCCGCTTCCGCCCTGACCGGCGATGATCCGCTCGGCATTGGACGGGTGGACCGTGGTGTCGGCGCTGCCGTGGAACACGATCAGCCTTGGGCCGGACTCCGGCGCCCTGGCGCTATTCACGGGTTGCGGCGCGATCCCCGCCTGCCCGCGCATCACCGCAAAGGCCGACATGGCATCGTTGGCCGAGCCGTAGGCAAGGCCCGAATGGACACCGACCGCCCCGTAAAGCTCGGGATAGGTTTCCCCCATGATCGCCGCCATCGCGCCGCCGGCCGACAGACCGGCCACGTACACCCGGTCGGCCGGGATGGCATACTGGTCGCGCAGGCTTTCGGTCAGGCCGGCGATGATCGCAGGCTCGCCGGCATCCCGCATCTGGTCGCCCGGCCGGAACCAGTTCCAGCAGGACATGGCGTTGTCGCCGCCGGTCTGCGCCGGATAGACGATCAGCAGCCGGTGCGTTTCGGCCAGCGCGTTCATCCCGGTCCCGACCGCAAAATCCTCGGGGGTTTGCGTGCAGCCGTGCAGCATCACGATCAGGCCCTGCAGGCCCTCGTCCGCGGTCGAGGGAACATACAGCCGATAGCGGCGCGTGCCGGCGGCGCAGGAATGGCTTTGATCCAGGAACCGGGCGCCCTCGGGCATCGGCGGTTCCGGGGCCTGCAACGGACGGCCAAGACCCGGCAGTCCGTCAAGCGTCAGCCCCTTTCCGCCCTCCTGCAGGATGCGGATGACCTCGCCCAGCGGCTTGTGCAGGCGCTCGGTCCGCAAAGGCGGCAGGGCCGTCCCATCCAGATGCGGCAAGGACGGGCGAGGCGCCCGGATGTCAGGGGCGGGGTTGGCGTAAGCAGCATTCCCCTGCGGGCCCGACAGACCGGCCAGGGCCAGCGCGTTCTGGACGATGGCGGTCACGCCGGCCGGATCGCCGGACCGCACGGCGCCGGTCGCGCGGAGGATCTCCGCGACGTAGTCATTGGTGTTCATGATCTTTGCCTTTCGGGCCGCGCGCGGCGGCTATTTCATTCTCGTGGCCAGGGCGGCCTTGATCTCGGGACGTGCCTGCAACGCACCCAGCACCGTCAGCGAGCCGATGGTCTGCAACGCAAGGTCTGGCGTGACGTCAGGGGCAATGCGGAGAAGGCCCACGACCTTGACGTGAAGCGTCTCGCCGGCAGCCTTCGCGGCCTCCAGTTCGGCCGTCCCCAGTTCCAGCAGCCCGACCTCGAGCCTGTGGCGCTCGATCGAGCGCGACACCTCCTCGGACTGCTGGCGCAACTGGTTGCGGATCGCGGTTCGGATGAAGTCGGTCCGGTTCGAGAAGAAGCCCTCCTGAACCAGCAGGTCGATCCGGCCAAGATCGACGTAGCCGAGGTTGATGGTGATCTTCTCGGTTTCCGGAACCCTGTCCCGCAGTGGCACCACTTTGTCCGACATTCATCGTTTCTCCATCCGCATGGATGGTATATGGATGTTAGTGCAGTCTTTTGCAAGGGCGGAAACGATGCGGACTGCCCGTCAGGCCAACCGCTGCATCAGGGTCCACGTGTTCCAAGGTCCTTGGTGCGGGTTCCGGCGAGCCGATGGCGGCGCAGATGTCTGTCCCCGCCCCTGCCTGCGCCGGTCATGCTCACCCGACAGGCACCGTCCGGTTCCGTTCCTTGGCAGGGTCACGTCGTGCTCCGCCCCTTGCCTGCTCACCAGGCCTGTTCTCTGGTGAGGGAGCCGCCTACCCGCAGGCCGCGCGCGGCGACGATCCATGGCAGAAACCGCAGGGCGGCGTGGTCAGTTCATCGGCTTCTGCGGGGACGCCGCCTGCTCGCGCGCCGCCAGTTGCGCCTTCAGCCAGTCCTGGATCGGCTTGAAGGGGCCGAACTTGTGCTGCGCCTCGGGGAAGTCGTCGGCGAAGGGCGGAAAGGGCATGTCGGCCGGCTTGCGCAGCAGGTCGGGAAAGTCGGTCGCGACCTTTTCCAGATGCGGACGCGGGCGCGTGTTGACATAGGCCGCCACGTCATAGGCCTGGTCCGGGGTCAGGATCGGGCTGTCGTGGGTGGCGCCCTGGGGCATGTTGGCCAGGATGAAGCGATAGGCCGTCAGCATCCGGTACATGCCCGCGCCATCGTTGTAGGTGTCGTCGCCCGCCAGCGCCGGGAACAGAAAGCCCTGGGCGTCGCCCGACTCTCCGTTGCGCTGGCCCCTTCCGTCCTCGCCGTGGCAGGCGACGCAATGCGCGGCAAAGACGGCGGCGCCGGCCTCGGGGTCGGCGGGGCGGTCGGGCGGGGGGTCTGGCAAGGTGCCCGCGCCGATCAGGCTGGCCCCTTCGGGGATGCCCTGCGACAGAAAGGCGAAATAGGCGACAAAGGCCCGCATCTCGGCGCTGTCGAGCGGCAGGGGACGGCCGTTCATCGAACGCTCCATGCAGCCGTTCACCCGCTCCTCGATGGTCGAACGACGGTTCTCGCGGGCGCGGTATTGCGGAAAGACCGAGGTGACGCCGACCACCGGCATGGCATAGGGCTTGGTGCCGGCCTCCTGGTGGCAGTTCTGGCAGGACAGGTTGTTGCCGGCATAGCGCATGGCCTCGTCCGCGACCTCGGGGCCGATCACGGCGTGGGTTTCGGTCATCAGACGGTGGCCCAGGCGGACGGCGCGGCCTTCCTCGTCGTCGGGCAGGCTGTCGAGGTCGGGCACCTGCCAGCGGGTCAGGTCGATCCCGGCCGGCTCGGCCGCCTCAGTGGCCGGCGGGGCAGCGCCCGGCGTTCCTGACGCGGGCGCCGAAAGCGGGGCGGCGGCAGTCTGGGCGGCGGCCGGCAGGCCCGCCGCCGTGCAGATGGCCAGCGCAAGGGCGGATAGGGTGGGAAGAGCCTGCATCGGAGCCTCCTGATGGCTTGCCCTGGGTCCAGCCTGTTCCGGCCCGTCCGGCAAGTCAACCGCCGCCCTGACCCGATCCTTATTGCCCGGACCACCCCGGAAGGGACATCAGGGGCCGTTCCCTCCGGCAAGGACGGCCGTTTCCTGCACGGCCCGGGCAGGCAAAGGAGGAGTGTGCGACGGGGAGACGGACGCCGGCAACGCCCCGCAAGGAACGGCCTTCCTGCTGGCGGACCTGAAGACCGCACGTCCGCTGGCGTTGCAGCGATGTCAGGGCGCGGCACTGCCTGCCTGTGACACTCGGCCACGGGCCGGGCCGCCTGAATCCCACGACCCCGCTGTGCTACAGCAGGCCGTTGTCCGAAAACGAGGGGATGCTCATGAGACGCATCAAGGTTCTGTTCTGGGCTTCTCTGGCGACGGTCGCCGCGCTCTGGCTGATCGCCGACCCGCGCGCCCTGCAGCCGGCGGGTTTCTTTCCGTTGCGCGGCGCGATGGTCCAGCTCAGCGGCCTTCTGGCCATGACCTGCATGAGCCTGGCGATGGTCCTCGCGCTGCGGCCAGGATGGCCCGAACGCTGGATCGGCGGCCTCGACAAGATGTACCGGCTGCACAAGTGGCTGGGCATCGGCGGGCTGGTCCTGGCCGTCGTCCACTGGCTCTGGTCCCAGGGCCCGAAATGGGCGGTCGGCCTCGGCTGGCTTCAGCGCCGGCAGCGCGGTCCGGCAGCCGACGCCGGCGGGATCGAGCAGGCCCTGCGGTCCTGGCGCGGCACGGCCGAGTCGGTGGGCGAGCTGGCCTTCTATGCCGCGGTGATCCTGATCGCCGTGGCACTGATCCGGCGCATTCCCTATCGGCTGTTCTACAAGACCCACGTCCTGCTGGCCGCGGTCTTCCTGGTGCTGGTCTTCCACTCTGTCGTGCTGCTGGAATTCGCCTATTGGACCTCGCCGCTTGGCGTGCTGATGGCGGCGCTTCTCGCCTGGGGGACATGGGCCGCGGTCATCGTGCTGTTCCGGCGCGTGGGGGCCGGCCGCAAGGTGGACGGCACGATCATCGGGCTGGACTATCGGCCCGAGCTGCACGCCCTGGAGGGCGAGATCGGCGCGCTTGAGGGCTGGCCGGGCCACCGGCCGGGCCAGTTCGCCTTTGTCAGCGCCGGCGATGGCGAACACGCGCATCCCTTCACCATCGCCTCGACCTGGAACCCGGCAGAGCCGCGGCTGACCTTCATCGTCAAGGAACTGGGCGACTACACGCGGCGCCTGCCGCAGACGCTGCGGATCGGGCAGCCGGTCGAGGTCGAGGGACCCTATGGCTGCTTCACCTTCGATGACGACCGCCCGCGGCAGATCTGGATCGGGGGCGGCATCGGGATCACGCCGTTCATCGCCCGGATGAAGCAGCTTGCGATGGACCGGCAGGCCTATCCCAGCCGCCCGAATCCACAGGCGATCGACCTGTTCCACACCACCGCCGACTACAGCGAGGAGATCGTTGCGAAGTTGCAGGCCGACGCCGAGGCCGCGGGGGTGCGCCTTCACGTGCTTCACGATGCCCGCGACGGCTTGCTGACGGGCGAACGGATCCGGGCCGTTGTGCCCGACTGGAAGGCGGCAAGCGTCTGGTTCTGCGGCCCCCCTGCCTTCGGCGGGGCGCTGCGCGCCGATTTCGCGCGCCAGGGTCTGCCGGTGAACGAACGATTCCACCAGGAACTGTTCGCGATGCGCTGAGCGCATTCGGGCCAACGGTCTGCTGTGGGTCGTTCCCCTGTGAGCCGGGCCGGTGGCGGGCCTCCGGCACCCCGGGGACCGCATCGGGAACGCCCGCCGTTAAGGTGGCGAGGGTCAGGGGCCGATCGACGTATCGCAGCGGCGAGATCGGACCGCATCAGGCGTGGCGGCCTGCCGCCCGGGCGGGACCAGGCGCGGCCGGGGCTGGAAAGGCCACACGAACGCTTGCCAGTCCCTTCCTCATGTCAAACGTCAGTCCGATCCCGTTAGCCTTGGCCAGGGCATTCACGATGACCAGCCCAAGGCCCGCGCCCGACGAGGCTTTCCCCCGCTCGAACCGGCCATGATGAAATCCGGCGTCGGCGGCGGTGCGGTTCTGGACGATGGCGATGGGTCCGGGCCGCAGGCGCAGCACGACGCCCCCGGTGCCGTGATCGAGGGCGTTGCGCAGCAGATTGCCAAGGATCAGCGCCGCCACGTCGCCGTCCACGCGGGCCGGAAGCGTCTCGAAGTCGCCGTCGTCGAAGAGAATGCGGCCTGCACCGATCTCGGCCGCCAGCAGGCCCCCGATGCGGACCAGGTCGCAGCTGCCGGCTGCGCCGATCCCCGCTTCGGCCCGCGACAGTTCCAGCAACCGCTCGACGAGGTTCGCCAGGCGTCCCAGCGAGGCGTTCAGTCGCGCGGCGGCCTGGGCGCCGCCCTGGCCCTCGGCCAGCAGTTGTGCCTGCCCCATCGCGGTCGCAAGCGGCGTGCGAAGCTCATGCGCGGCATTGGCAGCAAAGGCGCGTTCGGACTGCAGCAGCGCGTCGATGCGGGACAGATGGTCGTTCAGCGCCCGGGGGATGGGCGCAAGCTCGCGCGGCAGATCGCCGGCGGTGACGGGGGACAGGTCGCCCGTGCGCCGGTCGCGCAGCCGTTCGGCAAAGCGCAGGGCCGGGACCAGTGCCCCATCGACCGTGCGGTGCAGGGCCCAAAGGACGATCGCCAGCGTCGGCAGCATCAGCAGCAGCAGCGCCCGGGCGGCTTCGCGGATCTCCTTGTCACGCTCGGCCAGGGGCTGGCCAAGCTCCACGATCAGGCCGTCCTGCGGATCGGTCGCGCGGTGGACGTGCCAGCCGCCCGCCCGGGCGGCCCCGTCCTGCGCCAGCGGCGTCCAGGGCGCGGCAGGGATGGCCGTGCCGGGCCGACGAAGCCGCATCGTCAGCCCGTCCACGGCCCGCAGGTCCGGCGCCGCGCCGGCCGGCAGCACGGCCGCCATCATCTGCGCCTGGGCGGCCACCGTTTCGTCCAGCAGCTCGTCCATCTCGTGGGCGATGACGTAGATCCCCACGGCAAGGCTTCCCAGCCACCCGAGGGCGACGGCCGCCAGCACCCGGCGCTGCAGCCGCCCGCGCAGTGACCAGCCCGCGGTCATGGAACCAGATAACCCAGGCCGCGGCGCGTCTCGATCACCGTGGGCCCCAGCTTGGCGCGCAGGCGCGAGACATAGACCTCGACCGCGTTGCCCGCGATCTCGTCGTCGAAGGCATAAAGCCGCTCCTCCAGGGCCTGCCGGGACAGCACCCTGCCGCGCGAGGTGGTCAGCGCGTCGAAGACCGCCCATTCGCGCGAGGTGAGCCGCACCTCGTCGCCGTCACGGAAGACCCGCGCCCCGATGCGGTCGATGCGATACGGCCCGACGAACAGCTCGGACGAGGGGTCGCCGGCCGCGCGGCGGGCATGGGCGCGCAGGCGCGCCGACAGCTCGCCCAGGTCGAAGGGTTTCACGAGATAGTCGTCCGCCCCCGCGTCAAGCCCCCTGATGCGGTCGCTGATCTGGTCGCGCGCCGTCGCCACGATCACCGGCGTGCGGTCGCCGGCTGCCCGCCGGGCGCGCAGCAGGTCCAGCCCCGATCCGTCCGGCAGCCCCAGATCCAGCAACACCACGTCATAGGTGGCGACGTGCCAGGCCGCCGCGGCCTCGTCCCGGCTGGCGGCATGGTCCGTGGCATGACCCTGGCCACGAAGGTGGCGCAGCACGGCATCGGCAAGGTCGGCTGTGTCTTCGATCACCAGAATCCGCATGACCCGCAACCTTGCCTGCGGCCTGCCGCCGCACAAGCAGGCTTTGTAAGCCTGGCGCAAGCTTCGCCCGTCAGGGGGACCACATTGCATCACTGACAGGAGATCATCATGCGTTCCGTGAAACTCGCCCTTGCTGCGGCCCTTGGCCTTGCCGCCGCGCTGCCTGCCCTTGCCGAGGGAAAGTGCAACGTCCCTCAGGACCAGTGGCGCCCCGTCGAGGAGCTGAAGACCGAGCTGACCGCGAAGGGCTGGACCATCAGCAACGTCAAGACCGAGGATGGCTGCTACGAGGTCTATGCCACGGACGAGACCGGCAAGAAGGTCGAGATCTTCTTCGACCCGCTGACCTTTGCAGCCGTGGGTTCGGACGACTGACATGATCCGCGTCTGGGACCCCTTCGTCCGCATCTTCCACTGGTCGCAGGCCCTGCTGATCGCGGCGGCCTGGCTGCTGGCGGATGCAGTGAAATGGCTGCACGAATGGGCGGGCTACGGGGTCCTGGCGCTGATCCTGATGCGGGTGGCGTGGGGCTTTGTCGGCCCCCGCCATGCGCGGTTTTCGGACTTCGTGCGCGGCCCGCGCGCGGTCCTGGTCTATCTGCGCGACCTGCTGACCGGGCGCGAGCGGCGCTATCTGGGCCACAATCCGGCGGGGGGCGCGATGATCGTCGCGCTGCTGGTCGTGACGGCCGCCACGGCGCTGACCGGCTGGCTGCAGACCACCGACGCCTTCTGGGGCTCGCAGGCCATGGAGGAGATCCACGAGGCGCTGGCGACGGCGATCCTGGTGCTGGTCGCCTTCCATGTCGGCGGCGTGATCCTGGAAAGCCGCCGTCACGGCGAGAACCTGGTCCGCGCGATGGTCACCGGCTGGAAGCGCGCCTGAGGAGAAAGCGATGACCCGGGCCGATCCTGGCGGCCCGGGTGGATCGCCAGCCGTCGGGCTGGACTCGCATCCCATCGGCGAACAGACGGCGATGCTGACGCTGGCCTTCGCAGCAGCGCCCATCCACCCGATTGGCCGGACACCTCAGGCGGCATGCCCGCGCAGGCGCCACCACAGGCCCCAGCGGTCCGTCAGCGCCTCGGCCTTGCCGACCAGAAGCCTGCGGCCCAGCGGCATGATCTGCTCCATCAGCTCGGCGTGCCGCAGGATGGCCAGGTCATGGGCCTCGGCGCGCAGTTCGGGTGAAAGGGGCGCGGCCTCGATGCGTTCGCGGAACACCGCCAAGTCGTTCACAAGGCCCAGACGCTCGCCCAGGTCGTCGGTGGCGCGGATATGGGGGTCCATCAGGTCCGGCCAGATCGGCTTCAGCAGGCGGGCCTGGTACCAGTGATCCTTCACGCGCTTGCGCCATTCGTGCAGCGCCTCGGCGTCGGGGGTCCTGTGCACCGCCTTCATGGCGCGGCGGGCGGCTGTCCAGGTGGCGGCAAGGCCGGGCTCGATCGCGTCCCAGTCGTCTTCGGTCAGCTGCCAACCCTCGCTGCGCAGGATCAGCGCGTCCATGACATCGGCAAAGGGGGGCAGCATTTCCTCCTCGGCGCGGGCGTCGTGGTGGGCGGCGGCCTCGCGGAAGGGGAGGACGAGCGCCTCGCGGCGATCGTCAGGCAGGCGCGCGGCCAGCAGCTCGGCCGTGGCAAGCTGCACGGCCGCGTCGCGCAGGCCGGACAGCCCGCGTCCGGCGTCGCGCAGCACCGCATTCTCGGCGCGGGCCAAGGGGAAGACGGGACGGACAAGGCGCAAAAGGCCGCGAAGCTTCTTGACGGTCTTGCGCATGGCGTGGACCCGGGGACCAAGCTCGCCTGTGGCGCGCACCATCCCGAGCGCGTGTCCCGCCTCCTCCTGCGCGATGCGGCGCACGGCGTCCCCGACGCTCGGATCCTCGAGGGCAAGCGCGTAGGCCATGGTCCACTCCGCAGCAGGTCCGTGATGAAGATGCCGTGGATCTTCGGACGTCGCAATCTGGCGCAGAACGCAAAGCCTTGCAAACATCCTGCGGCGCTGTTCCTGCTCAGGCGAGGCTGAGCCTGCGCGCGGTGAGCCAACTGCACAGGGCCATTGCCCCGGCTGTGACGAGGCAGAGCGGCAGCCCGCCCAGCTGAAAGCTGACGCCCGACAGGAACGTCCCGACCAGCCGCCCCGCGGCATTCGCCATGTAATAAAAGCCCACGTCCCGGGTGATCCGCTCGGCCGCCCCAAACGCAAGGATCAGGTAGGAGTGGACCGAGGAGTTCACCGCGAAGGCGAAGCCGAAGAGCATCAGCCCCAGCACCAGCGTCACCGTCAGCCAGGGCGCCGGGCCGCCCGCGACCCATGCGGCTGCCGCCAGCGCAAAAGGGATCGGCACCAGCAGCGCCGCCCAGCGGATCGCCTGGGCCGTGACTGTGGCCAGGGACTGGCGTTTGCCCCCGAGGAGGCGCGGGGCCGCGGCCTGCACCGCGCCATAAAGGATGATCCACAGCGCCATGAAGCCGCCGACGAGAAAGAAGGCCGCGCGTCGGCCGTCGGCTGTGCCGTCCGACAGAACGGCCTGGAAGTAGACCGGGATGCCCACCACGAACCACACGTCGCGGGCGCCGAACAGGAACATCCGGGCCAGCGACAGCCGGTTCACGCGGGGGTCCTTCGACCGCCAGCCGCTCCACGCCTCGGAGGATTTCATCCGGCCGGGCAGGCCGGCGGGCAGGAACAGGGCGACCGCGATCAGGATCAGCGTCAGCACGGCTGCCATACCCCAGACCGCCGCCTGGAACCCGGCCAGTGCCAGCAACGCGGCGCCGAGGAAGAAGCCCAGACCCTTGACCGCGTTCTTCGAGCCTGTCAGCCACGCGACCCAGCGAAAGAGGCCGCCCTCTGCCGCTGGCGCGAGCAGCTTGACCGCCGACTTCGCGGACATCTTGGCCAGATCCTTGGCCACCCCCGACACAGCCTGCACACCCATCACAAAGGCGGCGGACGCGGGAACGCTCCACCCCGGATCGAGCTGGCCCAAGGCCACCAGCGCCCCGACCTGCAAGGCCAGCCCGCCGTAAAGCGTGGCGGCCAGCCCGAACCGGGCGGCCAGCCAGCCGGCACCAAGGTTGGTGACGATCCCCGCCACCTCGTAAAGCAGGAACAGCCAGGCCAGCTGCACCGGCGTGAAGCCTAGCGCGCTGAAATGCAGCAGCACCAGCATCCTGAGCGCGCCGTCCGACAGCATGAACGCCCAATAGGCGGCGGTCACCGCGGCATAGGCCCGCAACGGGTTGGCAGCGGCCATGGCGGTCACGGTCTGGCCGCCACGCTGTGCGCGACCATGCGCGCGATGTCGCCCAGGCGGCAGGCATAGCCCCATTCGTTGTCATACCAGGCGTAGATCTTCACCTGGGTGCCGTTCACCACCATGGTCGAGGGCCCGTCCACGATCGCCGAGCGGGGATCGTTGGTGAAGTCCGACGAGACCAGCGCCCGCGCCTCATGGCCGAGGATGCCCTTCAGGGGGCCTTCGGCGGCGGCCTGGAACAGCCCATTGACCTCCTCGGCCGTGGTCGGGCGCTCGACCTCGAAGACGCAGTCGGTCAGCGAGGCATTGAGCAGCGGCACCCGCACCGCATGACCGTTCAACCGGCCCTTCAGGTCCGGATAGATCAGCGTGATGGCCGTGGCGCTGCCCGTGGTGGTCGGGATCAGGTTTAGCAGCGCCGAACGCGCGCGGCGCATGTCCCTGGCCGGACGGTCCACAAGGGTCTGGGTGTTGGTCACGTCATGGATCGTGGTGATCGAGCCGTGGCGGATGCCGATGGCCTCGTGGATCACCTTGACCACAGGGGCAAGGCAGTTGGTCGTGCAGGACGCGGCGGTGACAAGATGATGCGCCGCCGGATCGTAAAGGTGATGGTTTATCCCATAGACGAGATTCAGCGCCCCGCCGTTCTTGACCGGCGCGCTGACCACGACCTTTCTCACCCCGGCCGCGTAGTAAGGTGCAGCCTTGGCTGCGGTCTTGAAGACGCCGGTGCAGTCGATCACCAGATCGACGCCCAACTCCGCCAGCGGCAGGGCCTCGATGGCCCTCTCATGGCTCAGCGGGATGCGGGTTCCGTTCAGCACCAGTGCGCCGTTCTCGTGCGAAACGGGCGTGCGCCAGCGGCCATGGACGCTGTCGAATTCCATCAGCAAGGCGTGCTGTTCGGCGTCGCCCTCGGGGTCGTTCAGCAGGACGATCTCGCCGCCCGCGCCGGTGTCGACCAGGTCGCGCAGGACGAGCTTTCCGATCCGCCCAAGGCCGTTCACGGCAATCCGGGTCATGCCTCAGCCCTCTGCGTGGTTCAGCGCGTCAAAGTCGATCCGGTCGACCTGCGCCTGCAGCGAGATCCGGTCGAGCGAGGCGATGGGCAGTTCCACGAAAGCCTCGATCCGGCGCCGCAGCGCGCCATAGGTCTGGGCAAAGACAAGGGCCTTTTCGGCCGCCGTGCCGGCCGCCTTCACCGGGTCCGGCAGGCCCCAGTGACCGGTGATGGGCTGGCCGGGCCAAGGCGGGCATTCCTCGGCCGCCGCGGTGTCGCAGACCGTGAAGACGAAATCCATCACCAGCGCGCCCGGCTGCTGGAATTCCGAGATGTGCTTGGACCGCAGGCTGGACGTGTCGTGGCCGTTGCGCGCCAGGACCTCGAGCGCGAAGGGGTTCAGCTGGGTTCCCGGCCGGGTGCCGGCCGAACAGGCGTTGAACCTGCCCTTGCCAAGATCGCGCAGCAGCGCCTCGGCAAAGATCGAGCGGGCGGAGTTGCCCGAACAGATGAACAGCACGTTATAGCCGGTGTCGCGCATGGGCGGGGTCTCCTTGCAGGCGGGACGAAGCGAAGGGATCAGATCCGGGCGGGCGCGCCCCACATGCAGGGCCAGATAGCCGATCAGTCCTTCGGTCGCGTCGAGATCGACCGAATAGAACAGCGACCGTCCCTGCCGCTCGACCTGCACCAGACCCGAGGCCACGAGGTCCGAGAGATGATGCGAGAGCGTGTTCGGCTTGAGTGCCAGTGCTTGGGCGATCTCGGTCGGACGCACGCCGCGGGGGGCGAAGCGCATCAGCAGCCGGAAGACGGCCAGCCGGCCCGGGTGGCCAAGGGTCGAGAAGGCCGTGGCAGCACAATAAGGTTCCATAATTCCTGAATACAGGAACAATGTGCCGAAGCCAGTGAAGATTGGATGACACTCCGGCGGGCTTGGTCCCGGCGATTGAGAGGGAGTGCCGCCGGTGATCGTAGCCGTCCTACCCGCTTGGGCCGAGCCGACGCGCGTTGAGGCAATGCGCCTGCTTGCCGGTGGCTTGGAGCATTGTGTCTGCGCGATGATGCGGAACCTCGGCGCGGGGCGGCACGTGGTCACACGGGTGGGGCTGGGCGATCCGGTTCCCGCGGGCACCCCGGCGCTGGTCGCGCTGGGACCTGCCCGGGTCGGCGACCACGGCCTTGCGGCCGGCGACACCCTGCCCTCGAAGACCGTGGCCCTCGCGGCGCGGGAGAAAACCCGGATCGCCGGGCGGTCCTTTGGGGGACTGCCGTCCTTTCCCTGCCATTGCCATTGCGGCGGCTGGACATGGCCGTCTGATCACGGACGTCATCCACGCACGGGCAAGCGCAGCCCTTCGTGCCCGCTGCCGCTGCAATGCCTGTCCCCCGGCAGATTTCCGCCACCGCGGCGGCTTCTCCTTGCGCGGCGGAACACGGCGCCCACACAGTTTTCCCGCGTGCAACTCGCACGATTGTGGGGAAGAGACCATGCGCACCATTCTGACCGTCACCGCCGTCCTTATCGCCACCGCAGTTCCGGCCCTTGCCCAGAAGGCGGAATACGGCACCTCCGAAGAAGCGCGAGCAATGCTCGAGCAGGCCGTCGCGGCCGTCAAGGAAGACCACGACGCTGCCCTTCAGGCCTTCAACAAGGGCGACGCCCGTTTCAAGGACCGCGACCTCTACGTCTTCTGCGGCGACGAGGAAGGCAAGTTTACCGCCCACCCCAACCAGGACCTCGTCGGCACGTCCATGCGCGAACTCAAGGACAAGGCCGGCGAGCCGCTCGGGGAACGTCTCTACGGCGCCGCCACCGAGGGCGAGTACAAGGAGGTGGCGTATATGTGGACCCGCCCCAATGAGGAGAAGCCGACCCAGAAATCCTCCTTCGTGACGAAGGTCGAAGATCAGGTCTGCGCCGTCGGCTACTACCAGCCCGAATAAGTCCCGACCCCGGGCGGCCCCTTCGTCGCCCGGGCACCTGCCACTGCGCGGGGGGCCGTTCGGCCCTGCCGGCCCAGGCGAGAGCATGAGCCATGGCCGTTTCCCTCACCGGCCGCCTCGCCTGACCGAGGAACCGAACGCGCCGGGTCCCGGTGCCGGACAGTGCCGCGTCGGGCGCCTGATGCGCCAGAACGGCATCCAGGTCGTCCGCAGCCCCACGGTCAAGGGCACGACCGACAGGGACCACGCCTTCAACATCGTCCCACCCTGCTGCACCAGGACTTTGCCGCGAACCGGCCGAAGTCCGAGGGGGCTGGCGACCTCCGCCTCAGGTCCCGACGCGTGAGGGATGGGTCTGTCCGGCGGTCATCCTCGACCCGTTCTCAAGGCGTGTTGTCGGATGGGCATCAGCAACCGAAGGACACCGGATCTGGCGCTCAGGGCGCGCTGAACAGGACGATTGCGCTGCGCCGCCCGCCACCGGCCTGCCCTCACCCCACGGACCGCGGCTCGCAAGAGCCGGTTCCGGCTGGCGCTAGACATTTGCGGTCCTGCGACTCGCCGTCGCCGCGCATCGTCACGCCGGCGCTGTCGACCAGCAGGGCGAGGTCGCCGCCCGCGCGGCGGAACAGGGTCTGGATGGCCACAGTCTCCTGCCTCCGGCAGAGCGTCGAGGCGTCCGGCACCGGCCCGTCCTCCGGGCCGACCAGTTCCGAGCCGCGCTCGCCCCCTCCCGAGCGCGGCTTGCCCGGACCCCCGGCGCAGCGCCTCTCACTCTGCCGCAGCGCCAGGCCGGATGGGACCTTGATGCAACCTCACACGCGCCTTCACGGTGCAGTCGATCACCCGCTTGACGGGGACCAGGATCTTCCTGTCCGCATCCCGTCAGAAGAACGCCTGCAGGCCGGTCTGTGCGCGGCCCAGGATCAGGGCGTGCACGTCATGCGTGCCCTCGTAGGTGTTCACCGTTTCCAGGTTCACCATGTGGCGCATCACCGGGTATTCGTCCGAGATGCCGTTGCCGCCGTGCATGTCGCGGGCGATCCGCGCGATCTCCAGCGCCTTGCCGCAGTTGTTGCGCTTGATGAGGGAGATCATCTCGGGCTGCATCTTTCCTGCCTCGAACAGCCGGCCCACCCGCAGCGCCGCGTTCAGGCCCAGCGCGATCTCGGTCTGCATGTTGGCCAGCTTGAGCTGGTGCAGCTGCGTCTGCGCCAGGGGCTTGCCGAACTGCTTGCGGTCGAGGCCATAGGACCGTGCCGCGTGCCAGCAGGCCTCGGCCGCGCCCATCGCGCCCCAGCTGATGCCATAGCGCGCGCGGTTGAGGCAGCCGAACGGACCGCCGAGGCCTTCGGCGTTCGGCAGCAGCGCGTCCTCACCCACCTCGACCTCGTCCATGACGATCTCGCCGGTGACCGAGGCGCGCAAGGACAGCTTGCCCTCGATCTTGGGGGCGCTGAGTCCCTTCATGCCCTTGTCCAGCACGAAGCCCCGGATCTTGCCGCCGTGCGCCTCGGATTTGGCCCAGACCACGAACACATCCGCGAGGGGGCTGTTGGTGATCCACATCTTCGCGCCGTTCAGGCGATAGCCGCCGCCGGTCTTTCGGGCGGTGGTCTTCATGCCGCCGGGGTCCGACCCCGCGTCGGGCTCGGTCAGCCCGAAGCAGCCCACCCATTCGCCCGAGCAGAGCCTGGGCAGGTACTTGCGCCGCTGTTCGTCCGAGCCGTAGGCGTTGATCGGGTGCATCACAAGGCTCGCCTGCACCGACATCATCGACCGATAGCCCGAGTCCACCCGCTCGACCTCGCGCGCGACAAGGCCGTAGCTGACATAGCCCGCGCCGGTGCCGCCGTATTCCTCGGGGATGGTGACGCCCAGCAGGCCAAGCTCGCCCATCTCGGTGAAGATGGCGCGGTCGGTGTGTTCCTTGCGGAAGGCCTCGCGCACGCGCGGCGCAAGCCTGTCCTGCGCATAGCCCCGCGCGGTGTCGCGGATCATGCGCTCCTCCTCGGTCAGCTCGTCCTCCAGAAGGAAGGGGTCTTCCCAGCGGAAGCTGCCGATGCGGTCCATCTTCATGGTCGTTTCTCCTGTCGCGGGTCAGACGCGGTCAAGCAACAGCGCGGTGCCCTGAGCGACCTATCCTTGAGGTCGCGAGGCACCGGCCCTTTCACATGTTCGGGTAGTTTGGTCCGTCTCCGCCCTGCGGGGTGGTCCAGACGATGTTCTGGCTGGGGTCCTTGATGTCGCAGGTCTTGCAGTGGA
>NZ_QLUV01000024.1 GCF_003286075.1 Paracoccus endophyticus
GTCTTGTAGGTCAGGCGTGTGAGTCTGCTCATGCCGACCAGCTACCATACCGGACTCACGACATGAATCACGGAAGGGATTTGTGCAACAGAGCCTCTCGTCTGTGAGCGCCTTGCAGGCGGTCTGGACTTGTTGATCCTCGCCGTTCTTCTCTGCCACTAAGGCGACGGCCTTCGATAGTTCGGCGAATGTCTTGGCTCCGGCGGTTGCAGTCGTGACCTTCTTTGGCAAATCAATGCCGGCAATGGTGTTGGCGACAGCCGTTTCCTCGCTTGCTTCAAATTCGTGAATGTATCGATTGTCATACCTTCGGCTCAGGCCGAACGTCCGTGATGTTAGGGTGCCTTTCCCAAAGACGGCTTCCACTGCCCCGATATCTGCATCGCTCAGTTCAAACACTACCTGAATGGGTTTTGACTGCTCAAGGTTTTTGCCTTGGCGTTTGTGCATCTTTTCCAGCCAAGCCGGGTAGTGCCTGCCGATGCTGAAATCTACATTGCCTTGTGCTGGCTTCAGGCGGCGGAGAGCTTCAAGGAACGCGGTTTTGCCGCTCTCGTTCTTCCCCACCAGACAAGTGATGTCTGGTTGTATTTCAACGAGTGTGGAATCAAGAACGTGTTTAAAATGGTCGATTTGAACAGATTTGAGCAACATGCGCCACGCCTTCTACCTTGCCATGAGATACAACATAGTGTGCAACTTCTGCGAAAGGTTCAAGGATGTAGAAGTTGATTGGGACCCCGGGACGACTCGAACGCCTTTGCAAGATTGCTCCGCCGATCTTTCAGCGACCGTCCGCTTTCCGCCCTTCTGAACTTGCAAGGCCCAACGCCGCGGCTGGTCGGGGGCATCGCAGCAAACGTCCGCTCTGCGCCCTCACCAATCATCTTCGGCAAACCAAACGAATCAACCGCAAGTCCCGCTGGATTGCTCGCCGTGCTTGTGAGGAGGGTGGCTTCCGCCGTTCTCCTGTATTTGCACGCCACACTACGACGGCGACAGAAACCTGTTGAAGGGGCCCGTTCTGCGGCTCTTTTAGTCATCCCCATCCGGGGATCGTCTTGCTCCCTGGTGGAACGGGGGCGAGATGGCAGGTGGCGATCACAAGCAGGCAACGGTGGACCGCAGCGCGCGTATGCTCCGGACGGCGCTCGGGCCTGCCATCTCAACCCTGCTGCAGGACCCGACCGTTGTCGAGGTCATGTTGAACCCCGACGGCCGCATCTGGGTGGATCGCTTATCCGGGGGGCTGGCCGACACGGGGGAGAAGTTGGCGGCCGAGGATGGCGAACGCATCGTGCGGTTGGTCGCCCACCATGTCGGGGCGGAGGTGGACGCCCGCCGCCCCCGGGTCTCGGCGGAACTGCCCGAGACGGGTGAGCGCTTCGAGGGACTGCTGCCTCCCGTCGTGGCCGCACCTGCCTTCGCCATCCGGAAGCCCGCCGTCGCGGTATTCACGCTCGACAACTATGTGGCCACCGGCATCATGTCCGCCGGCCGGGCCGCAACGCTCCGTGCCGCCGTCGCCTCCCGCGCCAACATCCTGGTGGCCGGCGGTACCTCGACCGGCAAGACCACCCTCACCAATGCGCTGCTCGCGGAGGTCGCGAAGACGCAGGACCGCGTCGTCATCATCGAGGATACGCGCGAGCTGCAATGCGCCGCGCCTAACCTTGTGGCCATGCGGACTAAGGATGGCGTCGCCACCCTGTCGGAACTGGTGCGCTCCTCGCTGCGCCTGCGGCCGGACCGCATCCCGATCGGTGAGGTGCGTGGCCCCGAGGCGCTAGACCTCCTGAAGGCATGGGGAACCGGGCATCCCGGCGGGATCGGCACCATCCATGCCGGGTCCGCGATCGGCGCGTTGCGCCGGCTCGAGCAGCTCATCCAGGAAGCCGTCGTCGCGGTCCCGCGCGCGCTGATCGCGGAAACCATCGACATCGTGGCCGTGCTGTCCGGGCGCGGCTCCGTGCGCCGTCTGGCCGAGCTTGCCCGTGTCGATGGGCTGGGTGCGGACGGCGACTACCGGATTTCCCCCGCGCTTCCAGACCCCGCGATTTCCCGCGACACAGGAGACCCTGCATGATCCGCCGTGCCTTCCGCATCCGCCATCCTCTTGCAGCCGCCGTTGCCCTCGTCTGGGTGAGCCTGATGACGGCGCCCGCCTGGGCGGCCGGTTCCTCGATGCCGTGGGAGGCGCCGCTCCAGTCGATCCTCGAATCCGTCGAAGGGCCGGTCGCCAAGATCATCGCCGTGATCATCATCATCGTCACCGGGCTGACGCTCGCCTTCGGCGATACCGGCGGCGGCTTCCGCCGGCTGATCCAGATCGTCTTCGGCATCTCGATCGCCTTCGCGGCCTCGTCCTTCTTCCTCTCCTTCTTCAGCTTCGGCGGCGGGGCGCTGATCTGATGGCGATGAGTTTCGAGGCGCTCGACACCGTTCCAGGGTTCGCCGTCCCGGTCCACCGCGCCCTGACCGAGCCGATCCTGCTGGGCGGGGCGCCCCGCTCGGTCGCGATCCTGAATGGCACCCTCGCCGGCGCGGTCGGTCTCGGCCTGCAACTCTGGCTCGCGGGCATCCTGATCTGGGCCGTCGGCCATATCGCCGCCGTCTGGGCCGCGAAGTGCGACCCGCTCTTCGTCGAGGTGGCGCGCCGCCACCTGCGCCTGCCCGGCCATCTGTCGGTGTGAGGTCTGCCCCATGATGAACCTCGCCGAATACCGCCGGACCGCATCCCGCCTGGCCGATTACCTGCCCTGGGTGGCGCTGGTCGGTGCTGGCATCGTGTTGAACAAGGACGGCAGCTTTCAGCGCAGCGCGAAGTTCCGCGGCCCGGATCTGGATTCCGCTGTCGCCGCCGAGCTGGTCGCGGTGGCCGGGCGGCTCAACAACGCCTTCCGCCGTCTCGGCTCCGGCTGGGCGATCTTCGTCGAGGCGCAGCGGTCGGAAGCCGGAACCTATCCGGCGAGCCGGTTCCCCGATCCGGCCTCGGCGCTGATCGATGCCGAGCGCAAGGCCGATTTCGAGGAGGAAGGCAGCCACTTCGTTTCCGACTACTACCTGACCTTCCTCTGGCTTCCCCCGGTCCAGGGCGCGGCGCGCTCGGAGTCCTGGCTCTATGAGGGCCGGGAGAGCGCGGGGGTGAATCCCTGGGAACTGCTGCGCGGCTTTGCCGATCGCAGTGGCCGGGTGCTGGCGCTGCTGGACGGCTTCATGCCCGAATGCCGCTGGCTCGATGATGCCGAGACGCTGACCTACCTGCACTCGACGATCTCGACCAGGCGGCACCGCGTCCGTGTACCGGAAGCCCCGATCCACCTCGATGCGCTGCTGGCCGATCAGCCGCTGACCGGCGGGCTGGAGCCGCGTCTCGGCAATCAGCACCTGCGGGTGCTGACCATCACCGGCTTTCCGGGCGTGACCACGCCGGGCCTGCTCGACGAGATGAACCGGCTGGCCTTTCCCTATCGCTGGTCCAGCCGTGCAATCCTCATGGACAAGGTGGATGCCACGCGGCTGCTGACCCGGATCAGGCGGCAGTGGTTTGCCAAGCGCAAGAGCATCGCCGCCATCCTCAAGGAGGTGATGACCAGCGAGCCATCCGCGCTGGTGGACACCGATGCCGCGAACAAGGCCGCCGACGCCGACATGGCCTTGCAGGAACTCGGCGCCGACGTGGCCGGCATGGCTTATGTCACGGCAACGGTGACCGTCTGGGATGCGGACGCCCGCCGCGCCGACGAGAAGCTGCGACTGGTCGAGAAGATCATCCAGTCCCGCGATTTCAGCGTCATGGTCGAGACGGTCAATGCCGTCGACGCCTGGCTCGGCAGCCTGCCGGGACACGCCTATGCCAATGTCCGGCAGCCTCCGGTCTCGACCCTCAACCTTGCCCATTTGATCCCGTCGTCCGCCGTATGGGCGGGCGCGGCGCGGGACGAGCATTTCGGCGCACCGCCGCTGCTCTACGGAAGGACCGAGGGCTCGACGCCGTTCCGGTTCTCCCTCCATGTCGGCGACGTGGGGCATACTCTCGTCGTCGGTCCGACCGGCGCGGGCAAGTCCGTGCTGCTGGCGCTGATGGCACTGCAGTTCCGGCGCTATGCCCGGAGCCAGATCTTCGCCTTCGACTTCGGCGGCTCTATCCGCGCGGCAGCCCTCGCCATGGGCGGCGACTGGCACGATCTCGGCGGTGAGCTGACCGATGCGGCCGAGGCGTCCGTGTCGCTGCAGCCGCTGGCCCGCATCCACGAGACCGCCGAGCGGGCCTGGGCCGCGGACTGGATCGTGGCGATCCTCATGCGCGAGAACATCCAGATCACGCCGGAGGTCAAGGAGCACCTCTGGACGGCGCTGACCTCGCTTGCCTCTGCTCCCGTCGGCGAACGCACCATCACCGGCCTTGCCGTGCTGCTTCAGTCCAATGACCTGAAGCAGGCGCTGCGGTCCTACTGCGTGGGTGGCCCCTACGGGCGCCTCCTCGATGCCGAGGGCGAACATCTCGGCTCGGCCGATGTGCAGGCCTTCGAGATCGAGGGGCTGGTGGGGACCGGCGCCGCGCCGGCCGTCCTGTCCTATCTGTTCCACCGCATCGGCGACCGTCTCGATGGCCGGCCGACACTGCTCATCATCGACGAGGGCTGGCTGGCGCTGGATGACGACGCCTTCGCGGGCCAGCTCCGCGAATGGCTAAAGACGCTGAGGAAGAAGAACGCCAGCGTTATCTTCGCCACCCAGAGCCTCAGCGACATCGACGGCAGCGATATCGCCGCGGCGATCATCGAGAGCTGTCCGACGCGGCTCCTGCTGCCGAACGAACGGGCCGTCGAGCCGCAGATCACCGCGATCTATCGCCGCTTCGGCCTGAATGACCGCCAGATCGAGATCCTCGCGCGGGCCACGCCGAAGCGGGACTATTACTGCCAGTCGCGGCGCGGCAATCGTCTGTTTGAGCTGGGCCTCAGCGACATCGGTCTCGCGCTCTCCGCGGCCTCCTCGAAGAGCGATCAGACCCGGATCAGCGCCATCCTCGCCGAGCATGGTCGCGACGGCTTCCTCGACGCCTGGCTCAGGGCGCGCGGCGTGGAATGGGCCGCCGAGCTGATCCCGGACCTCACCAATCTCGCTGCCGACGATGAGGAGCACCGCACCATCATCCCCGAGGACGGCGACGTCGAATTCATCCTGGACGAAGAGGAGACCAGCCATGACCCGTAATCCTGTCCCTCGCCTTGCCCGCGCATCAATGCTGGCACTGGCGCTTGCCATGCCTGCCGTGATCTCGCCCATGCTGGCGAGCCCGGCGCACGCGTGGCGCATCGTCTATGACCCGTCGAACTATGCGCAGAACGTGCTGACCGCCGCCCGCACGCTGGAGCAGATCACCAATCAGATCACCCAGCTTCAGAACGAAGCCCAGATGCTGATCAACCAGGCCCGCAATCTCGCGAGCCTGCCCCACAGCTCGCTTCAGCAGCTCCAGCAGAACGTCCAGCGCACCGAAGCGCTGCTCGGTGAGGCCCAGAACATCGCCTTCGACGTGCAGAACATCGACCAGGCGTTCCAGCAGGACTACGGCAACCTGTCCCCGACCGCCCCCGACGCCGAGCTGATTGCCGACGCGCGCAGCCGCTGGGAGACCACGGTCGGCGGGTTGCAGGACGCCATGCGGGTCCAGGCTGGCGTGGTCGGGAATATAGACTCGGGCCGGGCCGAGATGGCCGCCCTCGTCGGCGAAAGCCAGAATGCTGTCGGCGCACTGCAGGCAACCCAGGCCGGCAACCAACTCCTCGCACTGCAGTCGCAACAGCTATCCGACCTGATCGCGGTCGTCTCGGCCAATGGCCGGGCGGAGGCTCTCACGGAGGCGGAACGCGCGACCGCTGCAGAGCAGGGGCGCATCCAGCGTGAGCGCTTCCTCGCGCCGGGGTCCGGCTACCAGCCGGGCAACGCGCGGATGTTCAACTGAGGCGGGGAGGGGAGGGGGTCGTGGAAGGGAAGGTGCTGGCCAGGGTCGCGGCCATCCTGTTCGTCGCCGTGGTCATCGCGGCAACGGTCATCGAGATGACCCGCAAGGAGGTTGACCTCCCGGTGCCTTCGACTCCCACGCTCCAGTCCGCGGCCGATTCCCTGCGACAAGGGCAGCGCCGCTGCCAGGAGATGGGCGAAGCCGCGGCCAAGGACGCGGAATGCCTGCGGATCTGGGCCGAGACCCGCGACCGCTTCCTCGGCCGGACGCCCCCGCCGCTGGGCCCCGCCGCCACAAGCGCCGGACAGTAGGACCGATGGGCGGCACCGGCATCATCGACAGCTTTCTGGGAATCTTCACCTCCTACATCGACTCCGGCTTCGGTCTGCTCGGCGGTGAGGTCACGTTCATCGCCACCACGCTGATCGTCATCGACGTCACCCTGGCCGCGCTGTTCTGGGCTTGGGGCGCCGAGGACGACATCATCGCGAGACTGGTGAAGAAGACCCTGTTTGTCGGCGTCTTCGCCTACATCATCTCGAATTGGACCAGTCTCGCCCGGATCGTCTTCGAGAGCTTCGCCGGCCTCGGCCTCATGGCCTCGGGCACCGGCTTCTCGACCGCCGATCTGCTGCGCCCCGGCCGCGTTGCCCAGACCGGCCTCGATGCCGGGCGGCCGCTGCTGGACTCCATCTCCGATCTGATGGGCTGGGTCGCCGTCTTCGAGAACCTCGTGCAGATCCTCTGCCTGTTCTTCGCCTGGGCGCTGGTGATCCTCGCCTTCTTCATCCTCGCGATCCAGCTCTTCGTCACCCTGATCGAGTTCAAGCTGACCACGCTGGCGAGCTTCGTCCTGATCCCCTTCGGTCTCTTCGGAAAAACGGCCTTCATGGCCGAGCGTGTGCTCGGCAACGTCATCTCCTCGGGCATCAAGGTGCTGGTCCTGGCCGTGATCATCGGCATCGGCTCGACGCTCTTCGGGCAATTCACCGCCGGCTTCGGCGGCGCGACCCCGACCATCGATGACGCCATGGCGATCGTGCTCGCGGCTCTTTCCCTTCTCGGCCTGGGCATCTTTGGCCCCGGCATCGCCACCGGCCTCGTCTCGGGCGGCCCGCAGCTTGGCGCCGGCGCGGCCGTCGGCACCGGCCTCGGCGCAGGAGGCGCAGCACTTGCCGCCGGAGGCGCGACGATGCTCGCGGCGAAGGGTGGCGCTGCTGCACTCTCCGGTGGCGCTGCTCTCGCGCGCGGCGGAGCCTCGGCCGCCGGTGCAGCGTCCTCGGCCTATACTCTCGGCTCGCTGGGGAGCTCAGGGGCACCCGGCGCCGCCTCCGGTCTCGGCGGCGTGGCCCGCGTGGGTGGCGCCGCGGTGGCTTCCCCTCTCAAGCGCGCCGCCGCCCGCGCCACCGACAGCCTGAAATCTTCCTATGCCGATGGGGCGAGAACCGGCTTCGCAGCGACGGGCGGCAGCTCGTCCATGGGCACCCTCGGCGGTGCGGTGGGTGCTTCGGCTCCCAACGCGTCCGTGCCGGCGCTCGACGCTGGCACGCCTCCCGCCTGGGCGCAGCGCATGCACCGCGGCCGGGCGGTGCGCCACGGCGTCACCGCTGCCGCCCATGCAGTCCGGTCCGGCGACAGCCACGGCCCCGGATCCTCCGTCAGCCTTTCCGAAAGCGACCGCTCATGAACCTCTTCAGGCGACCATCGACCCATTACGGCAAGACCCCGGAACCCGTCACACCCTATCAGAAGGCAGCCCAGGTCTGGGACGAGCGCATCGGCTCGGCCCGCGTACAGGCGAAGAACTGGCGCTACATGGCCTTCGGCTGCCTGATCCTCTCGGCCGGTTTCGCCGCGGCGCTGGTCTGGCAATCGGCCCGGGGGACCGTGGTGCCCTGGGTGGTGCAGGTCGACGATCTCGGACAGGCGCAGGCCGTTGCTCCCGCCGCGGCCGATTATCGGCCGACCGATCCGCAGATCGCCTTCCATCTCGGCCGCTTCATCGAGCAGGTCCGCGCGATCCCGGCCGACGCCATCATCGTCCGCCAGAACTGGCTCCGGGCCTATGAGTTCACCACCGACCGCGGCGCGGCGGGGCTCAACGATTATGCCCGCGCCAGCGACCCCTTCACCAGGGTCGGCCGCAGTCAGGTTGCCGTGGAGGTGTCATCGGTCATCCGGGCCTCGCCCGACAGCTTCCGCGTGGCCTGGACGGAACGGCATTACGAGAACGGCCAGCTTTCCACCACCGAGCGATGGACCGCGATCCTGACCATCGTGATCCAGACCCCGCGCGACGCCGAACGGCTGCGCGCCAATCCGCTCGGGATCTACGTCAACGCCATCAACTGGTCGCGGGAGATGAGTCAATGACCCTCACGACTCTCCGTCAACCCGCTTCCGCGGCCCTGCTGCTTTCCGCGACCCTGCTGGCCGGCTGCGCCGCCAACAGGACGCCGCAGTTCAGCTACGACGCCAACGTGCCGCCGCTGCCGGTCGTGCAGGCTGCCGTGATCGATGACCGGCCCCGGCCGCTGCACACGCCTCCGGCCTGGAGGGTCGCGCGAGGCGGTGCCGCCGCCAGTGCGCCGACTGCCCGGGTCGAGAACGCCAATGCCGCCGCCCGCGTCGAGCCGCGCCGCGAGGGCTATCACAACGCCATCCAGATCTATCCCTGGAGCGAGGGCGCGCTCTATCAGGTCTATGCCGCGCCCGGCCAGATCACGGACATCGCGCTCGAGCCGGGTGAGAGCCTGACCGGCGCAGGACCGATCGCGGCCGGCGACACGGCCCGCTGGATCATCGGCGACACCGAAAGCGGCTCGGGTGCGAACCGCCGCGTCCATATCCTCGTCAAGCCGACGCGCCCGGATATTTCCACGAATCTCGTCGTCTCGACCGACCGCCGCAGCTACATGATCGAGCTGCGCGCGCGCGAAGCGCTCTACATGCCCTCCGTGGCCTGGGCCTATCCTGAACCGCCGGCCGGACAACGCCGGCATGGGCCCGCGGCTCCCGTGATCCCGGGCGAGGCGGCGCGCAACTATCGCTACGGTCTTCAGGGAGACGACGCGCCATGGCGGCCGATCTCCGTCTTCGACGACGGCCGTCGCGTCTATGTCGTCTTCCCTCGCGGTATTGCGCAGGGCGAGATGCCGCCCCTCTTCGTTCTCGGCACCGACGGTGAGGTGCAGGTCGTCAACAGCCGCGTCCATCAGAACATCCTGATCGTCGACCGCCTGTTCGGTGCCGCCGAGCTGCGACTCGGCAGCGTGGACCGTCAGCAGGTCGTCAGGATCGTGCGCCTGGAACCAAGGCGGACCGCAGCCCGATCGACCCTCGCGGCTGCGGAAGGACCGTCCTCATGAGCGATGCCGAGACCGGCGCGCCGATGCGGCTGCGCGCCGAGCCGCCGCGGGTCACCCGCCTGTCCCGCAAGGTCCTGGCAGGCGTCGGCGCCGTCGCACTTCTCGGCATCGGCGGAGCGGTGATCTACGCGCTGCAGGTTCCCGATGCCGGGCCGGGCGGCGAGGAGCTCTACTCGACCGAGAACCGTCCCACGGCGGACGGCCTCTCCGGCCTTCCGCGCGACTATACCGGCCCGATCCTGGGGCCGGCGCTGCCCGGGGACCTGGGCCGTCCGATCCTTGAGGCGCAGAGCCGCGGTCAGCCGGTTGCACCACCCGCGATCGCCGCGCCAGCCGCTGATCCCGAGGAACAGCGGCGTCTGGCCGAGGAGGAAGCCGCGCGCCTGAGCAACGTGTTCTTTCCAGCTGGAACACGCCCAGGGGCTGCCCCTGGCACGGCCATGCTCGGTTCTGGCGGTGCCAGTCCGTCCGGCGAGCCGGCCACACAGGATCGGCATATGGCCTTTCTCGGCGGCCCGGCGGACCGGCAGACTGTCTCCTCTGATCGGCTCGCGCGGCCGGCGTCGCCCTATCTCCTTCAGGCCGGTGCCGTGATCCCGGCCGCGCTGGTCACCGGCATCCGCTCGGACCTGCCGGGCCAGGTCACGGCTCAGGTGACGGAGAATGTCTATGACAGCCCGACCGGCAGCCTGCTCCTGATCCCGCAGGGCACCCGCATCATCGGCCAGTACGACAGCGGCGTGACCTTCGGTCAGCGCAGGGTGCTGCTGGTCTGGAACCGCCTCATCCTGCCGGATGGCCGCTCCATCGTGCTGGAGCGGCTGCCGGGCGCGGACGCGTCCGGCTACACCGGGCTGGAGGATGGGGTCGATTATCACTGGTGGGATCTGATGAAGGCGGCCGGCCTCTCGACGCTCCTCGCGGTAGGAACCCAGCGCGCCACCAGCGGCGAAGACCAACTGATCCGCGCTATCCGCGACGGCGCGCAGGATACCATCAATCACGCCGGCCAGCAGATCGTCGCGCGCCAGCTGCAGGTGGCACCAACGCTCACGATCCGCCCGGGCTTCCCGCTCAGGGTCATCGTCACCCGCGATCTTGTCTTCGAGCCTGCCGGAGGTTGACCATGGCAAAGCTGAAGCTCGGCCCCATTCTCGACGACAAGTCGGTCAAGGTGACCGTCGAACTGCCGGGGCCGCTCCACCGCGATCTTGTCGCCTATGCCGAGGTGCTGGCCCGCGAGACCGGCCAGTCCGCCGCCGATCCGATGAAGCTGATTGTGCCGATGCTGGAGCGTTTCATGGCAACAGATCGCGGGTTTGCCAGGGCGCGGCGAAGTGCTCAGTCTCCGACGTCCGAGGTTTGAGGGTGCTGTCCTTCTGTCGTCGCCTTTCCTCTTGCCATGCTGAGCAGACGGCGGAATGCGGGATTGTCGTTCCTTGGGGACCAGACGGCGGAGAACGGCAGGATCTCCCCGGCGATGGGCCGGTAGGTAATGCCGGGCAGCCGAGCGACCGTCATGGCCTCGCTCACGAGGGTCAGGCCGCGGCCAATTGCAACCAGCGGGAGCAGATTATCCCGACCAACCGACTGCACGTGAATTTCCGGGTGCCAGCCGAGGTCTGCCAGGCGTCGCACCAGATGGTCGTGGATCTCTTGGCCTGGCGCGGCCTCGCTGACGATGAACGGCTCGTCGACCAGATCATGCCAAGTCAGCTCCTCGAGAGCGCTGAGCGCGTGACGATCCGGCAGGACGGCAAAGACGCGTTCTGACCACAGGCGCACGCTGTCGCAATCCGGCCAGTCCCGCGTTCCCGTCAGAAAGGCGACGTCGAGCCTTAGTTGACGGATGGCGGCGACATGCTCGTCGGGATTGCCGTCGATCAACCCGATCTGCACTTTGGCGTGCCGATGGCCATAGGCTTGCAGCAGCTCGGCCAGGAATCCAGAGGCGATCGAAGAATAGATGCCGATCCTGACGCTGCCGTTCTCAGCACGGCCGAGCGAGGCGATGTCTTGCGCGCCCTCGCCGAGGCTTCTGATAATCTGACGCACACGGCGCAGGAAGCGCTTCCCGGCAAAGGTGAGACGAACACCTCCGCTATGGCGATGGAACAACGCCGCGCCCAACTGATCTTCGAGATCGCGGATGCGGCGGCTGATGGCCGATTCATGAACGCCGATGGCAGCACCCGCCTTGCGGAAACTGCCTTGTTCGGCCGCGGCCACGAAGTACCGAAGATGGCGAAGTTCGATCGTACTAGCGTGCTTCGCCATCCTCATGGTCAAACAGTCGCCTTCATTCTTAAGAGCATAGCAAACGCGGCGGCGAGGCTGCCGGAGTTGCCCGCAGTGGCACGCCAAAACGTGAGTTGTGTGCCATGCCGTGTCGGGAAAGCGGCATCTGGCGACGACCTACACCGCGATGGTGGCAGTCCGGGTAGTGACCTGCTCATAAACAGCATCTCTGATGTCGGTCACAAATGCGCCGACCATGCGAACGACAGGGAGCCGGCCGAAAAGAGATCGGCATCGTTCAACGACCATTGCCCGTATTGAGGTTGGCGCCGGAGCCTGCTCCGGCGCCGCTAATTCAGCGGTTCGCGCCGCCGTAGACGATGCCATTCGGGCGATCGCCGACCGGCACAGTCCTGACCACGTCCTGGCTCTCGACGTCGATGATCGAGACGCTGTCGTCGGCGATGTTGGTCACGAACACGTAAGCCCCGTCCGCCGATGCCGACACGCCATGGGCGCCGCCGCCGGTGGTGATCGTCTTCACGACCTCTCCCGTCGCCGTGTCGATCACGGACACCGTGTCGTTCGGCTCCGCGTCGGTGCCCTGGTTAGCCACGTAGACGTGGGCTCCGTCCGGCGTCGCGAACATCTGGATCGGGTTCGGCCCCACGTCGATCCTGCTCGTCACCACGCGGGGCGAGGTGTCGATGACGGCCACGCGGTTCTCGTCCCGCAGCGAGACGTAGACCTGATCGCCTGACGGCGTGAACCCGACCTGAACGGGCGTTGCACCCACCGGGATGCGCGCAACCTCCGTCAGGTCCTGCGTGTCGATGACGGAAACCGAGCCGTCCTCGACATTGGCCACATAGAGCTCGCTCTTATCCGGGCTGAGGCGCAGCCCGTGCGGATAGGCGCCGGTTGCGATGCGCCCGATCACCGAAGCCGCAGCGAGATCGACGACCGCAATCTCGTTCCCGCCGGACAGCGAAACATAGGCGCGCCCGTTGCGGTCGGCGACGACATGCGCCGGATGCCCCCCGACTTCAACCGTGGCGACGGGTTGCGACAGTCGCTCCGGATCGAGCACCACCAGAACCCCTCCGCGCGCATCAGGGTCGGCATGTCCATCGTCAGCCGATCCGTGCGCGTGATCGGCGGCAGGGCTCCCGACCGCGAGCAGCAGATTTCCCTCCGACGTCAGATCGACGTTGTGGGGCGACACCCCGACGTCAACGGTCTCGACCGAACCCGTGCCGAGATCGATGGCGCTGATCGAATTGCCGCCCTCGTTGGCGGAGTAGACGGTCCCGCCGGTCTGACCGAGGGCGGTTGGTGCCTCGCCGGCGTTCGTCTCCAGCCAGGCCTGCATTTCGGCGATCTCGCCTTCCTGCGCCGCGATGATCTGGTCCGCCCATGCCCTGGTCTGCGGATCGTCGCCGTATTGCTGGACGATCTTCGCCATGTCGATCGCACCCTGATGATGCGGGATCATGCCCCGGACGAAGGCGACGTCCGGGTCGTCGGCCATGACACCTTCCATCATCGGTCCGTGCATTTCATTCATCGAGGCGACGTAGGCCTGCGTGAAGTCGGGAGCGCCCAAGAGGCTCGTTGCGACGCCGTCGGCGCCGGGTGCCGCCATCCCGCCGTGCATGCCCCCCGGCATCATGTGCTGCATCGCCGGTATCATGGCCTGGCCATGCTCGGGCATTCCCTGCATGCTGGGCATTGGAGACGTGGGCGCGGGAGCCGGTTCCGCTTGGGCGGACGGGGTTCCCGGGTGGTGGGTGTCATGTTCGGCCTGGGCGAGAGCAGCGCCCGGCAGGCCCGCCAGCAGGCTGACGGAAAGAACAATTGCAGTTCGGTTCATGGGTTTTCATCCTTTGGCACCGGAGCGCCGGCGTCACATGCGCGGACGCGCGTCTCCGAAAATTCGTCTAGGCTCGAGGTGCGCGCTTGCCGGCAGTTGCGCAGGAGCGGCCGTCACGCAGCGATCGGACGAGGCGGCCTCAGGATTCCTTCGGGAGATCGTTCCCACGGGTCACGGTGCATGACCCTGAACGGTTCACCATTCACGGACGGCCCGAACGTCAGCGGCTCCACGAGAACAGCAGCTATCAGACAGAATTGGCAATCCACCGCGCTCAGTCTCATGTCGTCGCTCACGCTGTCTGCAGCGGGACCCGTCCCACCATCATCCGTCGCGTGATTTTGGGGGCAATGGCTGACCTTAGCGGCAGCTCGATCCTGGTGGACGGAGTGCCCACCGGGACTGGCGTGCGCAGCAGGCTGCAAGGCGACAAGGCCCACCACCATCAGCAGCAGACCCAACCGGCACAGCAACGCGCACCGCGCCAGACTAGAGACGGGGTGGGATCGTCGGGTCATACCTTGACCGCCCTGAGCCTGAGGGCGTTGAACACCACCGAGACTGACGATGCGCTCATCGCAAAGGCCGCGAACATCGGGCTGATGAGGATGCCGAAGAAGGGATAGAGCAGTCCCGCTGCGATCGGCACGCCGGCGGCGTTGTA
>NZ_QLUV01000025.1 GCF_003286075.1 Paracoccus endophyticus
GGATCCTTGACATAGCGAAGCCGGTTCCAGACCTGGCGCCCGATGTAGAGTTCGTTGTTCAGGATCCCGGTGCCGCGCTCGCGGTTGCCGTGGATCGTCGAGGTGCCCCAATGACCCCCTTGCCGGCCGGAGATCGTCTCCAGGTTCAGCGCTTCGGCATCTTCTGCGGCGATCTTCTTCGGCGAGAGCCCCCGGGCATAGTCCTCGAAGATCCGCCGGACCACGGCGGCTTCCACCGGATCGATCGCGCGGTCGCCGCGAACCGGTTCGCCGTCGGGTTCGAACGTCGTCACTACCTTGTAGCCGTAAGTGAGCCCGCCGGCGGACTTGCCCGCCAGCGCCCGCCCCTTCAGACCCCGGTGGGTCTTCTTGCCGAGCTCCTTGAGAAAGAGAGCGTTCATCGTCCCGGTCAGGCCGATATGGAGTTCCGAGACCTGGCCTTCGCTGACGGTCTCGATCATCACCCCGTGAAACTGCAGCTGCTGGTAGAGCGCCGCGACATCGGCCTGGCTGCGCGACAGGCGGTCGAGCGCCTCGGCGATCACCACGTCGCACCCGCCGCCGCTCGCCTCCCGCAAGAGCCTCTGGATGCCGCTGCGCATCAGGCTCGCGCCGGAGACGGCGCGATCGGCGCAGGTCTCCACCACCTCCAGTCCCTGCCGGGCGGCGAAGTCGCGGCAGGCGCGGATCTGGTCCTCGATCGCCGCGTCCCGCTGCAGGTCGGAGGAGAAACGGGCGTAGATCGCGGCGCGAAGCGCTGTGCTCATGGCGTGCAGCCCTCAACTGGAGACGAGTCGCGCGTCAACGGAAAGAATGGGTCTCTTCGGCCGCATGGTCGGCGCGGGCCGACTGGCGCGCAAGCGCGCGGATGAAGGCGAGCCAGGCCTCTCGCTGATCGGAGCGCGCGTCGCACGACGTCCTCTCTGTCGCCGACGCGGCCTTGCCCCGCGCCGGGCGGCGCGGCTGACCCGGCGACGGGGCCGGGGTGCAGGCATGACTGGTCGGTTCGCGCAAACGCGGGGCTCCGGAAAGCGGGGGTGGAAAACGGGGGTCGTCGGTCGGTCTCGTAGGAGCGAATAGAGCGGCTCATGATCGGGAAATCCCTGCCAGTGATGTGGGCTGCATTGCGAAACATGTGGACAACGGTTGCTCTGGAGGTTTGCCCGATAGAGGAATGGGCGGGCCGATCGTTCATGGGATTCCCGGTCAATGGAGATTGCCGTTCGGCTGTTCCGCTGAATCGTCCGACGTCCAGCGGGAGATCGAAGAGTGACTCGTCGATTTGCGAAATAGGTCATCGACGGCCCGAACTGCGCGGCGGCTTTCGCGTCTGATTTGAGAGGAACTCGTCGAACTGGCGCTGCCCACCGGCAGCGCGCAGTCACTGGCTTGAGCCGTGCGCCGGTGCAGCGCCGTGAGGGCATCACCCTTCCGGCGCCACCTTCTCCAACCACTCGCCCAGCTCATCCCCCTCCAGCAGCCCGGCCTCCAGCAGCGCCGTGCCCCTGGCGTCCAGAAGGGGCCGGTTGCGGGCGAGGATCGCCACGGCCTTGTCCTCGGCATCGTCCAGGCGCTGGCGGATGCGGGCGGCGTTGGCGGGAACGCTCAGATAGAGGATGGGCTCGGTGCCGCGCCAGAGCGGACCCTTGGCGCCGAGGCCAAGGTTGGTGTCGATCTGCAGGGCGAGCATGGTGGCCTGGGAGAGATCGAAGGCGCAGTTGCCAGGAGCAGGCTGTGGGCGGGTGGGCGGACGGCGGATCGCTGCACCTCCCCCGCGGGCACGCCGGGATCATCGGCGTCGCTGCCGATCTCGTCCAGGACGAGAACCCGCTGCTCGTCGACGGGCAGCGGCAGGCCCGGTGAAAGCTAGGCCGTGGCCCGGGTGATCGATCGGGACCTGTTGGACACGTCGCCTGCTTCGTGATCGGACCAGTCCAGGCGATCCGACCGGCTCCCGATGTCGTTCTCGGCGGCAAGGTGCTGGAGGCGGTCAAGGGCGGTGGCCGCAAGCGCGGCCCAGGTGGGCTGAGTCATGAGGACAGTCTCCTTATAAGGAGATGCTCTCCCGGCGACGCCGGAGAGATCCCCGGACGCGGGGTATGGGGTATGGGGTTTGGGCTTGCGCATCGCTTCTGGCCCGCCCCCCTTGGAGCCGGGCGCGGGCAGCCACACCTGCGACCCCGGGCGGCCCCGCTGCCGAGCGCCCCAGCGGACGCCCAGGGCACCACCGGGGCCGGATCGGGTCAGAGGTGCGGCATGAGTGAGCGGTTATTGGGGCTGCTGGCCCCGGAGAAGGGAGCCTGAGATCGGGCCGTGTCGACCTCTCCGGGCGACGCCCAGTCCTGAGGCTACACCTCCCCGAGGCCGATCACCGCTGCGAAGAGCGACAAAGCCTGCCGGATCAGCGCGCTGGCCTGCATGGCTCACCAGGGCAAAGCGCTCGGCAATCCGGGACAGGGCGCCCGGCAGGGCGGTCTCCTGTGCAGCGAGCAGGCTCTCCATCTCTGCCGAGAGGCGGGGCAGGGCGTCGGAAAGATCGGCAGTGACCTGGTCGAGGTCGGCGATGAGCCGGTCGAGGAAGGCCGGGAGGAGATGACCGTGATGACGGCGCATCGATCGTTCAAGGCTGCGGGCGAACGCCGCGCCGTCCGCGTGGCCCTGCAGGTTGCCCACCAGTCCATGGCAGCCATGATCGGCGGGAATGACGATCATGCGCAGGGCGAGCGCAGCCGGTCGATCTTTCTTCTTGCGGCGCAGGGAGGTGGCCAGGGGCAGTTCGGATGTGGAGAGCACGATCCGCCGGAACCGGCTGCCACCATCGGGATCAGGTGCGGGATCGGTGCGCCCTGCGCCGGCGTCATCGGCGAGGGCGAGAAGCGCCCGGATCAGCCGCGCGTCGGGATCCCTGGGAAAGCCGTCCAGCGGCAGAAGCCCGTCCTGAGCCTCGGTGCTGAGCCGGTGAAGGCCGGTCTGGGCCGCCGTCCAGGGCACAAGCCGGGCAGGATCGCCGCTGCAGCTGAGTGCCATCCGCAACAGCAGCGACTTGCCGACGCTCGGGGGGCCGAAAAAGTTGAATCCGGCGGTGTCCACACCTGCGGGGCGCAGCAGCGGCCCGGTCACCGCAGCGGAGATGGCGAAGATCAGGGCCGGGTTGCCGAGGGCGCGCGCGGCAACCTCGTCCTGCCAGCCCGACAGGCTGCCAGTGATCTGGCTGCCGGCCGGCGGCGGTGCAGCCAAGACGATCGGCTCGGCGGCGGCGTTGCAGGACTGATGGACCCCGCCGCCGGCGCGCACGAAGCTCATGCGTCCCGCTGGAGCTTCGAACCAGCCGGTGCAATCGGCCCGCCAGCTATGGCCTACCCGCTGCCATTTGCCGAGAAGCTCCGCCACGCCGGTAGCGGCCGAATGAATGGCGAGGCCCCGGTCGACGAGTTGGGTCAGGAACTTCCCTGACCGCGTCACCAGCTCAAGCGCCGGAAACGTCGATCGCTGAAGCCGGCCGCGGCGATCAAGGAACTCCACCTCGACGCACCAACCGGAGTGATCGGGACAGCGGGGAAAGCTTGCCACCCGGATCGGACCACAGATCACCGTCCCGCGGGTCTAGTGCACGATGGCATCTCTCTCCTCGGTCAGGACAAAATCCCGCGGCAAGCCGCTGCCGAGGTGCTCGTAGAATGCCCGGATCTCGGGCTCGACCACCAGACTCGGCTTGTTCTCTCCCGCCGCCTGATCAGGCATCGGCACGCTATCTGCCGCGCCGCGAAACGACCGTGCGGAACAAGGCTGCGCGCCGTCCGAGGGCGAGGCCGGACCGAGGCGCGAGGTCTTGAGCGAGAAGCCTGTTGGACCGTCGGACTGTTGGACCGTGGCGACGGCCGCGTCCCGAGCGGAGGCCGCACCAGAGAAGTCGGTTTCGATGTTCATGGCTATGCGTCCGGAACCAGCAGCCCGAGGGAGCCGCAGGAGGTTTGTCCTTCTGGACGGGGGGCCGTAATTCTTCCGTGATGCTGTTCTTTATAAACGCCACGCCTGCCAAAAGCACGCCGGGTGGCTTCGATATCTGTGGATTGCGGGGGGCTGGGCGGACAAAGATGCGGGGAGGTCACCCGGAAACCCTTGGCTCGATGTTCACAGGATATTCACGCTGAACCCTTCTGATGGTCCCCCGTTTTCGTGGACACGGGTTCAGGCCATTTGTCGTTCGGCCTGTTCTGGGGTCCTGTATCCGAGGGCGGAGTGGATTCGCCGCCGGTTATAATAGCCCTCGATATACCCGAAGAGGCCACGCCGAGCATCCTCTCGTGTTGCCCATTGCCGCTGCTGGATGAGTTTGACCTTCAGCGTGTGGAAGAAGCTCTCCATGGGCACATTGTCGTAGCAGCACGCCGTGCGGCTCATCAACGATTTCGTTTTCATGGCCGCAAGTTGCTTGCGGTACGCCGCGGATGGGTATTGGCTGCCTCGGTCGGAATGGCAGATGAGGCCTTCGGTCGGCCGTTGCCGCTGCGCCGCCATCATCAGCGCGGCCAAGGGCAGCTCGGTGCGCATGTGGTCGCGCATCGACCAGCCGACGATCTTGCGGGTTGCCAGGTCCAGCACCGCGGCGAGATACAGCCATCCCTCTCCGGTCGCGATGAACGTGATGTCGGCCAGCCAGACGCGGTTCGGTGCCGGCGCGACGAACGCCTGCTGCAGCAGGTTCGGTGCGATCGGCAGGCGATGACGGCTGTCGGTCGTGCACGGCCTGAACCTGCGGCCGGCAAGCGCGCGGATGCCGTGGCGTCGCATGAGCCGCGCGACGCGGCCGCGGCTTGCCGTGCTGCCTTGCGCACGGAGCGCGGCATGCATCCTGGGACTGCCATAACGGCCATGGTGCTCGCCATGGAGGCGGCGCAGATCGGCCAGCAGGGCACGGTTGGCGCGCGCCCGGGCGCTTTCGGGACGGCTGCGCCATGCGTAATAGCCGCTGGCCGAGACCTCAAGAACCCGGCACATCAGCCTGACCGGCCATCTGCCGGCATGGTCGCGGATGAATTGGAAGCTCATCTCGGCACCTCCGCGAAGATGCCGATCGCTTTTTTTAGCACGTCGCGCTCCATGCGCGTGCGATCGAGCTCACGCTTCAGCCGGGTTATCTCCGACGCCTGGTCCGCGGGCGACGGCATCGAGGGGAGGCCCGGTGTCGTCCTCGATTAGGGCGTCCCCCCGCGAACCGCTGCTCGCAAGTTCCGCAACATAGATGGCGAAATGCCTACCTCGGTCGCCACTTGCATCAACGATCTGTCACTGCTTTCCAGCAGGGCGACCGCCTCGGATTCGAACTCGGGAGAAAACTCCCTTCTCGTCTTCGGCATTGAACACCTCCATGCCTCATAGGCTTAGCAAAGGTGTCCACTGAATCGGGGGACCATCAACTTCACTTACGTCGCGACCTGGAAGGGCTTCGTCCATGTGGCCTTCGTCATCGATGCCTATGCCCGTCGCATCGTCGGCTGGCGGGTCAGTTCGACGGCGCAGGCGGGCTTCGTTCTCGATGCCCTGGAGCAGGCCGTCCACGAACGCCGCCCGCCCAAGGGCATGGCCTGGTCCATCACAGCGACCGCGGTCCCCAATACCTGTCGATCCGCTACACCGAACGCCTCGCCGAGGCTGGCATCGAGCCGTCGGCCGGCAGCGTCGGCGACAGCTACGACAACGCCCTTGCCGAGACAATCAACGGCCTGTTCAAGGCCGAGGTGATCCGCCGCCGTGGACCCTGGCGCAGCCTCGAGGGCGTCGAATATGCCACCCTGGAATGGGTGGACTGGTTCAACCACCGCCGTCTCCTTAAGCCGATCGGGAACATCCCGCCGGCCCAGGCTGAAGCGAACTTCTACGCGGCCATGGAAACCAAGGTCATGGCCGCGCAGCCAGGACCAACCGGCCTCCGGCAGACCCGGCGCGGTTCACCCTGCCCTGTTCCTCCTCGACGAGTTCGCGGTCCTTGGCCGCCTAGAAGTCGTGGAGCAGGCATGGGGCTAAGGGCGGCTTGCGGGCTCCAGCTCTGGCCGATCCTGCAGGACCTGAACCAGCTGCGCGCCTTCCAAAAGCTCGACTTATTGTTGAGGATCAAAAGTCGCACTCCAAGGTAGCGCGTCCAACACCGGAACGGTTAAAGGAGATGAAGGGCTCAGTGGTTGACACAAGGCCGCCCTGGCTTGAACAAAATGGAATTCCTACTAGGATCGGCAGGTCGAGAAAAAGAAGCGGGATGAATGACCTACTGCATCGGGTTCCTGGTGCGCGAGGGGCTGGTGATGATGGCCGATACGCGCACGAATGCGGGGGTCGACAATGTCTCGACCTATCGAAAGCTTCGGGTCCACGCGAACGATGGCGATCGGCTGATCGTCAGCGCCTCGGCGGGCAGCCTGTCCACCACGCAGGAGGCTGTGCAGCGATTGCAGCACGGCGTGCCGAACCCCGAGACGGGCGACGCCGACACCTTCGAATCCGTGGCCAGCATCCATGAGGCGGCGCGGGCCGCCGGCCGCGCCGTCCGCGCCGCGCGCGACGGCATGGAAAGCCTGCAGCAAGACCACGTCAGCTTCGACGCCACGCTGCTTGTGGGCGGCGCGGTGGGGGGCGAGCCGCTGCGGCTGTTTCTGGTCTATTCGGCGGGCAACTGCATCGAATGTGGGGCGGACACCCCCTATCTGCAGATCGGCGAGCACAAATACGGCAAGCCGATCCTCGACCGGGTTCTGACCCATGACACCGGGCTTTATGAGGCGGTGAAGGTCGGCCTGATCTCCTACAGTTCGACGATGCGCTCGAACCTTGCGGTCGGGCTGCCCATCGACATCGTCACCGCGCGGCAGGGACGCCCCGGGGCGGAACTGGTCCACCGTATCGAGGCCGGCGACCGCTATTTCGCGGACCTGTCGCGCAGCTGGTCCGAGGTCATCAACCAGGCCTGCGCCTCGACCCCGCCCGTGCCCTTCGTGCCGGCGCGCTGAGACGGGGCGGTCAGGCGGGCTGCGCCTGGGTCTGGCCGGCCACGGCAGGGACCTCGGTGAAGGGGGTGAAATAGGCGCTGCAGACCGCGTCATGGATGTCGGAAAGCTGGGCCTGCGCCGCGGACAGCAGGTCGCCGATCCCGTCGGCCTCCGCCCCTGTCCGCTCGACCGCGTCCAGTTCGCCGGCAAGCCGCGCCACGGCCGCTGCCGGCAGGTCCGCGTTCGGCAACCGCCCCAGCGCCTGCCCGGCCTCGTTGACGCAATAAGCGAGCGCCCGGGGAAAAACCTGCGAGAAGATCAGAAACCGGCTCACGCCCACGCGCGTCACTGGCCCGCGCAGGCTGCGGCGGTACATCTGATAGGCGGTGAGCGACTTAAGCACGCCGACCCATTCGGCCGCGCGCAGCGCCTGCATGTCGCCCGTGCCGTCCCCGATCCTGACGAGCGCGTCCCTCAGCACCTGCACCGTGAAGTTGCTGCGCTCGATCGCGCGTCCCTGCCGCAGGATGGCATAGCCGGCATCGTCGTTCATCGCGCCGAGGAACAGTCCGACCATCGCCTGCGACCGTTCGATGATCTCGCGCAGGTACACGTCGCGCTGCTGGGGTGCGCCGGCGCCCGGCCGCGCGGCGGCGTGGTGCAGTCCGTTCACCGCCTCCCAGCTTTCGCGCGGCAGAATCTCCATCAGCGTGCGGATGTTCTCCCTAGCATAGACGCAGGAGGCGAGCAGCGAGGAGGGGTTCTGCAGATCGGTGAGAAGGAAGTTGATCGCGTCGCGCTCGGTCCGCCGCAGGCCCCTTGCCTCGAACTCGCCCAGGGTCTCGGTGATGGTCAACACCGGCTCCCAGAAAAAGCCCGCCCGGTCGGGCCGGTCGAGGCGGATTTCAGAATGGACCGCGACCAGCCGGGCGGTGTTCTCGACCCGCTCGAGATAGCGCGCCGTCCAGTAGATGTTCTCGGCAACCCGCGACAGCATCATGACCCTCCGACATCCACCACCCAGGTGTCCTTGCTGCCCCCGCCCTGGCTGGAGTTGACCACCGTCGACCCTTCGACCAGCGCCACGCGGGTCAGCCCCCCGGCCGTGACCTCGGTCCGCTCGGCCGACAGGATGAAAGGGCGGAGGTCCACATGACGCGGGGCCACGCTGCCGCCCACGATGGTCGGCACTGTGGACAGCGTCAGCATCGGCTGGGCCATGTAGTTGCGAGGATCGCGCCGCACCGCATCAGCGAAGGCGTTGCGCTGGACCTCGGTCGCGTGCGGGCCGATCAGCAGGCCATAGCCGCCGGACTCATTGGCCGCCTTGACGACCAGCTTGTCGATGTTGGCCAGCACGTGGTCGCATTCATCGGGGTAGACGCAGCGAAAGCTCGGGACGTTGGGCAGAATCGGATCGGCGTCCAGATAATAGCGGATCAGCGCCGGCACGTAGGTGTAGACGACCTTGTCGTCGGCCACCCCCGCTCCAGGGGCGTTCGCCAAGGCGACCTTGCCCGTGCGCCAGGCCCGCATGAGGCCGGGCACGCCGAGCATCGAGTCCGGGTGGAAGACCTCGGGATCGAGGAACAGGTCGTCCACGCGGCGATAGATCACGTCGACCCGGTGCGGGCCCGAGATGGTCCGCATCTGGACGCAGTCATTGTCGTCCACGAACAGGTCCGCGCCCGTGACCAGGTCCACCCCCATTCGCTGGGCCAGAAAGCTGTGTTCGTAATAGGCGGAATTGAAGATGCCCGGCGTCAGCACGACGATCTGCGGCTGGTCGCCCGGTCGGGGGCTGAGCGAGGCCAGCATCGTGTAGAGTTGCGACGGATAGTCGTCCACCGGCAGGATGCGCGCCCGGCGGAACAGTTCCGGGAAGCACCGCTTGGTGACCTGCCGGTTTTCCAGCATGTAGGACACGCCCGAGGGCACCCGCAGGTTGTCCTCCAGCACGTAAACGGTGCCGTCGCGGTCGCGCACCAGGTCCGAGCCGCAGATATGCGCCCAAGTGCCGTGCGGCGGCGAGACGCCCATGCATTCGGACCGAAAGTTCTTCGAGGTGGCCAGCAGGGCGCGCGGGACGATCCCGTCCGCAAAGGCCCGCTGGTCGTGATAGACATCGTCGATGAACAGGTTCAGCGCCAGCGCCCGCTGCTTCAGCCCCGCCTCGATCCGTCGCCATTCGGGCAAAGGCAGAATGCGCGGGATCAGGTCATAGGGCCAGTGCCTGTCGATCGATCCACCGTCCTCGCCGTAGACCCGGAAGGTGATCCCCATGAGCCGGATCACCATCTCGGCCGAGGCGACGCGTTGCGCCAGCACGGCGTCGTCCAGCGAGGCGAGATAGGCGCACAGCGCCTCGGCCCCCGGACGCGGCTGGCCCCGGCCGAGGATCACCTCGTCGTGAAGGCCATCGACCCGATAGTCGTCCCAGCAAATCCCCATTGCGCTCTCGCTTAGGCTGTCGATGCATCCTGCATGGTCATCAGTCGTTTGCATGGGTTTCAGGTTGCGGCAAGCCAACCGCCAGGAGCCAGCCCATCACCAGCCATGGATCTGCCTGCCGTTTAGGCAGAGCGGATCAGATCATGCACGAACCCGAGCTTGGTGATAACGAGCGGCGACAGCACGAAGGGATAGAGGTCAGACAGTCCCATGCTGCGGTTGAGCGAGTTGACTGCCAGCGTGAGGGGCGTCCAGGCCTCGACCACCATCTCGATGGTGTCCGCATGATAGGCGTCGAAGTCGATGCGCGTGGCCAGCCCGCGCAACTCGGCGACCTGCGGGCGCAGCCGAATGCCATAGGCGTTGGCCGTGCCCAGCGTGTCCACGATGTGCAGGTAATGCGCCCAGGTCTCGGCGAAATCCTCCCACGGGTGGACCGCGGCATAGGCGGAGATGCAGGCGTCGCGCCAGTCGTCGCGGGAGCCGTTGGCATAATGGCGGTCCAGCGCCTCCGCATAGTCTGTGCGCTCGTCCCCGAACAGGTCGCGAAAGCGGTCCAGTGTCCCCGGTCCGCCGTCCCGAACCAAACGGTCCCAGTAGTAATGCCCGACCTCATGGCGGAAATGGCCCAGCAAGGTCCGGTAAAGCTCGCCCAGTCCCGCGCGGCGGCTTTCGCGCTCGGCGTCGTCGGCCTCGGCGATGTTGATGGTGATCAGCCCCGAGGCGTGCCCGGTCAGCACCCGCTCGGCATTCGGGTCGCTCGGGTCCGCGATCATGTCGAAGACCAGCCCCTCGGGGTCTTCGCGGCGCGTGGTCAGCGGCAGCCGGAACTGGATCAACGAGTAGAACAGCCGGTGCTTGGCATCCTCGATCCGGCGCCAGCGGTACAGATTGCCCTCGACCGACAAGTCCGGGATGGTCCGGTTGTGGCGGCAGGCATCGCAGAAAATGTCGGCCCCGTTCGCGGGAACGAGCCAGTTGCAGACGTCGTGAGCCGCATTGGCGCAGAAGCGCCAGTTTTCCTCTGGCGCGTCGAGGGAACGCCAGACTTCGCCGTCCTGGTCCAGCGCCACAAGCGCCTGCCGCGCCGCGATATAGCCCAGCCGGTGCCCACAGCGCTCGCACAAGCGGTTCTCGAAATGAAGCGTCTGCCGGCAGTTTCCGCATTCGAACAGTTGCATGAAGGATCCTGAAGGGTCAGATTTACGGAGTTCGGTGGGTGGCTCCCCGAAAGAGCCAGGCTCCATCAGCTTCGGAGCCGAAGGTTCTACAGTCGAGGGTTTCCTGTATCAGAAGCCATGGATCACCAGGCAACGTCAGCATCAAACCCTTCCGAAAGCCTGTGCCCGGTCCACGCCGCGCCTGTTCACCAGCTTTACCAGCTCGATCTTGAAATCGCGGCTGAATCTCCGTCTTGCCGTACCCACTCTGCGGTTCCATGGTCAGGATCTTGCCTGCATGTGCAAAAAAACGGCAGCAGGCCACCGGCGAGGGCTCCTGCAGGGAGAGGTCCTGGTCGGTCGTGGACACGCGGCCATAGCCATAGAGGGTCATTGAAGAGCCGTTCTGTTCGATTGAGGTCTGGCTCCCCTTGCGCTACTGTACGATAAATCTCGGGATAACCCGATCGAGACGCACTCTGGTGTCCGATGCGGATCTTGTCGTCGGGTATACCCCGGATGGTATATTCCATGGTCGGCGCATCCGCGTGACCTCAGCGTCGGCTGACAGACAATTCCAGGACAAGCCCGGCCAACCGGCAGAAGCGGCTACAGTCCCTATCGCAGATTCTGCACCGTCAGCCCTTTGACCTCGACCTTCGCCCACTCGCGATCCGTCGCAAGAACCGGCACGGCGAGTTGTAACCCGAGCGCCATGCACAAACGGTCCCCAAGGCCGCGGCCGTGCTGCCTGGTCTGCTGGTCGAGGGCAGCGGCGGCACAGGCGGCCTGGCTGTCGTGAGGGCGCACATCGAGCCCGAGCTCATCCAGCACGGGGCGGACACGCTCGATCGAAGCCCCCTCACGAAGCATTTCCTTGGCGACCTCCTGCAGGTTCACCGCCGAGATCGCCGCCTCCCCGATGTAGTCCGCCACCGTGTCGCCCCCCGGCTCGCCGCGGAGCAGGGCGAGGACAGCGGACGCGTCGAGGACGGCGTCGCTCAAGTCCGGTCCTCCCGAGTGGTACGGGCAGATGCCACAACGGCCTCGCCCTCTTCCCTTTCAGCCTCCTCATGCCGATCGCGCAGGAAATCCTCAGTCGTGCGGGGTTCCGTGACTGCCTCGCGGTACATTTCCCGCGCGCGCCGTACCCGGTGGCTCAGAGGCACAAGGCGCACCAGATCGCCTTCGATCACCAGCGACACTTTTGTATCGCCGGACAGACCCATGGCTTCGCGCGCCTGACGCGGCAGGATCAGACGGCCGTTCGATGCAACCCTCACATCCATGGCATGTTCTCATCGACGGTCAGATCTCTAGCCGTGTTCATTTATGGGCCAGAGAACCATTTTTTTCCAGTGCCACCTCTGAGCATGGTGCAGATCATCATTGCATGCCGTGCCTCAGGGTTCTCCGTCGTGTCCGTAAGGGGAGCCCCTTGCGGACACTCTCAACGACAACGGCCGGCTGTCCAAGGCGCCTCGCGACAGGGGGTGCGGCCGACAACTCTCTTGCGGCTCTTGCTCGCCCGGGCGCTTTCAGGTCTGTCCGGGACGACAGAATCCCGCCCATCCGGACGGCGGTTACGACCGTGCGGCTCGGAAAAAACCACCGCCGCGCAGACGAATGGCAGTCTCGGCCGCGCCAATGCGACTTTTCAACAGTCTCGACCCTTTGAGGGAGGTGACGATCTCAGCACCCGTAAGCCCCCTGACTGACTTCTGGCACTGTCGTCAGGACGGATCACGGTGCGCCATGGTGCGTCTCCTCAGGTTCGCCAAGGCTCCGACAACAGACACGCCAATGCAACGGACCCTCTTGAACCGCCTCACGGGCTTCGGCATACCGGACCCCATACCCGTGGGATGATCGTGTCCGATGCAAGGGAAAACGTGCACACCATCTAATGTGCGCAACAGGACATTTCCTATGGCAGAAGAGATCGGACAAGCAACATTTGCGGCGATGCCCGAGCATGTCAAGCTGCGTCCGGCTCTCTATCTCAAGGACTGCGTAAGATCGCTGCAATCAAGATCGATTGGCGGGGAATGTAGGCGGCAGAAGGTGACTTGATAAATGCCCTCGATTGATATTGTCAGGCTCGACGAGAATCCGCATGAAACTGTAAACGGTATTCGCGACGACACTAACTCGCGTGGAGTCGATCTGGAAGGCGCTACGATCACGGCCAAATATGCTGACGGCTCTACGGAGGTCCTCACGTGGCATGCTTTGGATTCTTACACCTTCGGTGGAGCCACCGGCGCAGACATCGATATGTCCTTCGGTTTCGACTGGCATGAATTGTCTACAACAAAACCTTTGACTTCTCTCCAAATCGACTTGCAGCCTGCTAGTTCGGTATTCGATACGAATTCAGATCGCGATGATTATCCGACTGGAAACTCCACGCCCAGTTCCCTGAATGGCTATCCCTTCAGATTGGCTCCCGAATATGAAGACGTTACGGGTGACTTGACTGTGACATATTCGGGGATTGTAAATCTGGCGGGAAGCCCAGCCGTAGGAGATCTTTATACTACTATGGCCGTCGATTTCTCCAATCTTCCTGGGGGCGGCCTTCTGGGTAATCTCAGATGGAATTCTGACATTGACACCATGAGGGATGCCGGTGACTTGGTGCCATCCGGTGCGACCTGTATAGTCCGTGGAACGTTGATTACCACAGATCGCGGCGATGTGCCTGTAGAGACCTTGAAACCAGGGTGTAAAGTGCTGACCCAAGACAATGGTTTTCAAGAACTCGTATCAACAATGAGCCGGATCGTAGGGGCAAATGAGCTTCAAAGGAATGTTAAGCTTTTCCCGATACGGATCACTGCCGGAGCATTGGGTTCAGGGCTGCCCAAGAGAGATCTGGTTGTGTCGCGCCAGCACCGAATGGTCGTGAAGTCCGATATTGTCAAACGCATGTTCGGGTCGGAGGCCGTTCTCGTTGCTGCAATAAGATTAACTGAATTGCCGGGAATTTACGTTGATGACGCCATTGAGGGCGTTGAATATTTTCACCTCGTCTTCAGTCAGCACGAAGTAATATTCGCTGAGGGTGCGCCGACCGAGAGCTTTTTGATGAATTTCGAAACGCAAAAGACACTAAGCAAGGCGCAACGGGACGAATTCACGTCGCTCTTTCCGGAGGTTGGTGAAATCGGTTATCCTGGGGCCCCGGCACATGCAATTCCATCACGTATACTGCAAAAGGAACTGGTCCGACGGCATATGAAGAATGCAAAAAACCTTCTCTCGCTGTAGGCGGACGTTGAGGCCCATCATCAGCGCCCTTCAGTCGTCATCGAATCGTTGGGGGCTGCCCGACGTAGACGTCAATTGATCCTCTCAAGTCAGGATAAGGTTCGTTTGGCTCTGTTGCACAAATCCCTTCCGTGATTCATGTCGTGAGTCCGGTATGGTAGCTGGTCGGCATGAGCAGACTCACACGCCTGACCTACAAGAC
>NZ_QLUV01000026.1 GCF_003286075.1 Paracoccus endophyticus
GAAACCGTGCCGATGTTGCTCTGGGCGCTCCTGGCCTCAGGGCAGATCCAGATGCGCAAGGTCGACGGCTGGGAAACCCTCACTCAGCCCCTCCAGCCGATGCCACTTGACCTCGCCGCCTGATCGGAGCCAGCTTCACATGCCCGAAGCGAGCCGCCAGGCAATTTCCACCACATTCGCGACACGACCCTTGCGCCGCAACTGGCAAACAAGGCGCGAGGTCGAAGTCGCCCTATTCGAATACATCAACGGCTTCTACAACCCACGCCGCAAACACTCGGCCCTCGGCTGGAAATCACCCGTAGCCTTCGAACAGAGGGCCGCCTAACATGAGCACCTGACCGGAACAGAGCCGGGACAGGTCCAGGATATGAAGAATGAGGACGCAAGCGGGACTGACGCCGGGCAACTCCAAGCCTGGCGGTTCGTCAAGGAGGCGACGGTGCTGCGCGAGGCGCTGCTCGACGCGCAGTTCGAACTGGCTGATCGCAGCAACCGCGCCGTGCTGATCTTGCTGAACGGGGCTGACGGCGCGGGCAAGGGACAAGTGCTGAACCGACTGCACGAATGGCTTGACCCGCGTACGCTCGCAACGCTCGCCTATGATATCACGGATCGCCGTGACCAGCGCCGCCCGCCGGCCTGGCCCTTCTGGCGGGACCTGCCGCAGCGCGGTCGCATCGGAGTTATGATCGGATCCTGGTATCACACGATCCTCTTGCACCGGGCCACCGGCGGTGCCGACGAGGAGATCTTCCACGCCCGGATCGAGGAGGCCAACCGCATCGAGAGCATGCTCGACGCCGAGCGGGTGACGCTGCTGAAGTTCTGGCTGCAGCTCAGCGACAGCAAGAACGTCGGGACGAAGATCAGGACGGGTGCCCCGCCGGGCAGCCGATACAACCCGCTGGTGCGCGAATGGGTGGAGATCGACACCAAGAAGGAGCGCAAGCGCTTGGTTCGCGCCGCGCGCGAGTTGATCCTGCACACTGCCGATAGCAGCACTCCTTGGCACATAGTCGAAGCGGAGGACCCGCTAGCGCGAGATCTTGAGGTGGGCCGGCGCCTTCTCGACACACTGCAGGCGGCCGCCCGCTGGCAGCCGCAGGGGCGCAGCAAAGCCCCGGCGAGACCACGCCGAGCAACGAGCGGCAAGCCGGTGCTGCCCACCCTGGATCTGAGTCAGACCCTCGACAAGGATAGCTACGAGACTGAGCTTGCCGACGCGCAGGCGCGGATTTTCACGGCGACCCAGTCCAAAGCCTTTCGCAACCGCGCTCTGATCGTCGCGTTCGAGGGCAACGATGCTGCCGGCAAGGGCGGGACTATCCGCCGGTTGCGCAGCGCCCTGAACCCCGTGCACATGCGCGTGCATCCGATCGGTGCGCCCAGCGACGAGGAGCGGGCGCGCCCGTTCCTTTGGCGCTTCTGGCACCAGGTGCCCCTGCGTGGCAATACGGCGATCTATGACCGCAGTTGGTACGGCCGCGTTCTGGTGGAGCGGGTTGAGGGCTTCGCCGCGCCCGCCGAGTGGACGCGAGCCTACGGCGAGATCAATGACTTCGAGGCGCAACTCACCCGCGCAGGCTATATCGTGCACAAGTTCTGGCTGGCGATCGACGAGGAAGAGCAGCTTCGCCGCTTCGAAGAGCGCAAGGAGACCCCGCACAAGCGCTTCAAGATCACGGACGAGGATTGGCGCAACCGCGCGAAATGGCCACTCTATGCCGCGGCCGTCGAGGACATGGTCGCGCTCACCTCCACCGAGGCCGAGCCTTGGACGCTGGTGGAATCTAACTCCAAGCGCTTTTCGCGGGTAAAGGTCCTACGCAGCCTTGCGGATCGACTGGAGGACGAACTTTGAAGGCCTTTTTCCGAGAGCGCGACCCGGTTCATGAGCATTCAGCCGGGCACCAGCCACAGCACTGACACGCCAAGCCGCATCCAAGCCCAGACGGCGAAACATCCGGCAATCTCGGCCAGTGCCGCGGCGGCATAGACCGCGAATGTCAAGATGGCATTCATCTGGAGCCCCGACCCTGTGTTGGCACAATGGTCTTCAGCGTAAAGCGCGTGATGACTCAGCACCTCGATCACCCGGCAATCTGCGATCGTGCCTTGGGCGCACTGGGTGATCATCCGTTCCAGTTCGAACTTCATCTCCGTTGGCCGCGCAATACGAACCTTCACCGCTGCGAGCTGCTTCGTCGTGATAATGTCCGCCGCAGCGCAGGACTGGTCAGGTTTGTCGGCGAGGTTGAACAGATTGCGGATTGCCTCCAGTGGAATCCCAAGGTCGCGCGCGTAGCGGGCGAAGGCCAACTTGCTCTGCCGCCTGAAAACTGGACCGTTTGAAGCTGGAGTTTTCGGCTAGGCTTTCCCTGGCTGGGCGAGGAGCTGAGAACGATGAAGGCATCAAAGTTCACGGAGGCGCAGAAGGCGTTCATCCTGAAACAGGGCGAGGAGGGCACGCCGGTGGCCGAGATCTGCCGCAAGGCGGGGATCGGCCAGTCGACCTACTTTGCCTGGAAGAAGAAGTATGGCGGCCTGCTGCCCGACGAGATGCGGCGGCTCAAGCAGCTCGAGGACGAGAACGCGCGGCTCAAGCGCATCGTGGCGGACCTGACGCTCGACCGGGAAATGCTCCAGGATGTCGTCCGCCGAAAACTCTGAAGCCGGAGCGGACGCGTGAACTGGTCCGCGGGATGTGCGCAGACTGGGCGGTCTCGATCCGCAGGGCGTGTGGGGCCCTCCGGTTCGACTGCTCGAGCTACCACTACAGGTCCCGCCGCACCGATCCGGCAGAACTGAAACGGCGGATCAAGGAGATCTGCGAGACACGCGTGCGCTACGGCTATCGCCGTGTTCACGTCGTCCTCAGGCGCGAGGGCTGGGATGTCAGCATCAAGAAGGTCTACAGTGCTTACAGGACGTTGGGATTGCAGCTGCGCAACAAGACGCCGAAGCGCCGGGTCAAGGCGAAGCTGCGTGATGACCGCGCCGAAGCCGTCGGACCGAACGATGTCTGGGCGATGGATTTTGTCCACGACCAACTGGCCCTGGGCAGGAAGCTGCGGATCCTCACCATTGTCGATACGCATTCCCGCTACTGTCCGGCGGCGGATGTCCGGTTCCAATATCGCGGGGAAGATGTGGTCCAGACGCTCGAACGGATCTGCCGCAAGGTCGGCTACCCGAATACTATCAGGGTCGGCTACGTCCTATGTCGGGAAGGATTTGCCGCTTGAGGCATCAGATCACGGGGCATCCGAGCGACCGGATACCCTGAAGATGGTTGCCCAGGCGGGCTCCGCCGTCAAGAAGTGGTCTCTTCCATAGCAAATACAGGGTCGGCCATCGCGCCGCCCTCACCGTCCTCAAGACGAGATCCGAATTCCCAAGCGGAAGGCCCGAACATTATCTACGAGGTCAGGATCCTGCCTCCACGGCTCTGCAGAGAGGGGTCCTTCCGCCTGGGCTCGTCCCCTCGAAGAAGGGACGATAGGGTTCGCCGGATTTGATCACGGCGTGAATGGTGCGGGCCATCTTGGCGGCGATGGCGGTGTAGGCCTTGCGGCGCAGATCCGGATTATGCCGGTCCTGTGCGATGTAGCGTTCGAACTTGTCGCGGAAGCTGTTGGCCGGCTTGAGCACGGCGGCCTGGCTGGCCAGCCAGAGCGTGCGGCGCAGGCGGGCGTTGCCATACTTCGAGATCTTGCTCCGGCCGCGGAACAGGCCGGACTGCACCGTCGCCAGATCCATGCCGCAGAACTTCAGGAACTGGCGGTGATGCCGGAAGCGCCGCAGGTCCCCGGCCTCGGCCAGCACCGCGAGCGCGTTGATCGGGCCGATGCCGGGGACTGAGCGCAGGAGCTGGTAATCGGGATCATCGCCGAGAAGCTCGACAGCGCGCGCCTCGATCGCGTTGCGGCTCTGGATGAGGCTGCGCCCCTGCGCCAGAACGAGGCGGAACATGCGGATCGCGTCCGAGTCCGGCGCCACGGGCAGACCCACGGAAGTCCTTGAGGTCTCGTAGATATCGGCCAGAAGGGCGGCCTTGCTCACGCGCCGGCCGATCACCGGCCACGCCGCCTTGATGAAGCTCTCCTTGTCCATGGCCGTGATCATGTGCGGCGACGGGAAAGCCTCAAGGAACGCCAGGAACCAGTCGCCCCGTGAACTGCGATGGAAGCGGTCGGCCTCCGGGAAGTAGAGCGGCAGGTAATGGGTCAGGATGCGTTGCCACAGCTCGGTCTTAGCGCGCGCGACCATCTCATAGGTCTTCGACAGCTCCTGGATGTCGCTGGTGCCGGCCACCAGAGGGTCGTGGAAGACCTGCACGGCGCCGATCTGGAGCATGTGCAGGATGACCTGCGCGTCCTTCGGGTCGTTCTTGTCCCAGCTGTTGTGCAGCGCTTCCCGGGTCCGGGCGAGTGCCACGGAGGAAACGAGCTTCAGATCGAAACCCGCCTCACCTAAGGCGAACATCAAGGCACGGTGATAATTACCGGTCGCTTCGAACCCGATCGTCGCGGGCAACTCGAGGCCGCGCAGGACCTCGATCAGGCGCTGGTAGTCGGCCGCGGTGTTCAGCACCGTCATCCGTCGACGGCGCGTCTTGCCGGGAACGGCGATCAGCACCTCGTGGCGGTGCTTTGATATGTCGATGCCTACCAGAACGCGGGCATCCGTCGTATCATGGACCTTGGTCATGGCCGGGCCTCCTCCGTGGTGTGGTTCGCAAAACCACCATAGAGACCTGAGCCCCGGCTATGGCCGCACGGCTCGCGCGAATTGTTGACTTCGCGCGCGGCCATAGCCTTCTTCAGCGCGTCATTCCGAACATGCTATGGCAGCGAGTTCATCTCCCGCGACCTCGACCTGTGGGCCTATGCCAGGCAGGTCACCCTGGACTTCTCACGCCCCGGCAAACCCACCGACAACGGCTTCATCGAGGCCTTCAACAGCAAGCTGAGGTCCGAATGCCTGAACGCCCACTGGTTCATGAGTCTTGCCGATGCGACCGAAAAGCTGGAGCATTGGCGCAGACACTACAACGATGACCGACCCCATAGCGCCATCGGCTACAACGTCCCGAGCGCGCTGCACTTTCCCGACGGCGTCACCAGCCCGTCGTCGTGACCAAGCCCGGAAACTCCACCTTCGGGCGGTCCAAAGTTGGTAGGCAGAGCACAAGCCCGGAAACTCCACCTTCGGGCGGTCCAAAGTTGGTAGGCAGAGCAAACTGATCTAGCGCCTTTGCGCCATAGTGCCGGCGCGACGGTACTTGTCACACCCAATGCGCTGCGGCTTCTGGCCTTCAATCCGGAGAAGGCCTGAAATGCAGTCTCCATTCGCGTGCTCGGCGCTCGCCACCCTTGTCCATCCCGAAAGGCCTGGTTCACCCCACCAGCTCTCGCTTCAGATCACGAACACCGGCGCGAACCCGCCCCCTGGCGTCCTGAAGTTCGTGGTCTGGCCCTGATAAAGGCGCGCGGCCACCAGAAGCACCTGGCCATCATAGGTATACAGTCGCACGTCCATTTTGCGCGTCTGTGGAATCTCGTCGATCTTGATCATGCGCTCGCTGGGGCGGACCAGCGTCTGAGCAACGTATCCGCCCTCCGCGATCTCCGCCCAGACTCCTTTTGTCAGCTTGTCGCCGCGATATACCGCCTTGCCTCCATGTCCGCCGGTCGGCTTGAAGAACAAGTTCTTGCGGGATTTCCAAAGTGCATCAGCATTGTCGGGATCGACCAGGACGGTGCGTGGAACGGCTGCAAGCTGGGCGCGAATCCCGGGGTCGACTCCCCATGCCTCAAGTGTCGCGGGATTCGAAAGAAGCGAAAGGTTACGCTTGTCGGCAAGGAGAGCGTGATTATGCGGATTTGGCGTCACGACCACCGCGTCATCCCGGTAGGCTTCCTGCAATGCCTTGTGCTCGGGCTGATCGAAGGCAAAATCGGTGATCCGGTTGTAAACCAGATCGATCGTCTTTCCATCGAGGCTGAGCCGACCATCCTCATAGCGAAGTCGACCGGCGTCGGCGATGACCGCGTCGATGCCTCGTGCCGCTAAAACTTGCCGCGCGAGCACGAACTCGGGGTAGAGATACTGTTCCGGCGGACTGTCATCGACGATGGCGATGCGTTGTGGCGCGCCCGTTCCCCGCTGCCGAAGCCATTCCTCTTGAAACATGCGGAACGCCGCATCTTCAAAGGATTGTGGCGTGGCGGGGATATCCATTTCAGCGCAGCACGCGCGCTGCGCCCTTGCAAGAAAAGCATTGAGAAATGCCCCGCCGGCGTTGGTATTGATCTCGATCAACCGGGGACCGTCTTCGCCAAGATGAAAGTCATAGCCCATGAGCGCCCCGAGAGGGCCGTGATCCACCTGAGCGATTTCCGGCCCCCAGGAGAGGACCGCGGCTTTATATGCCGCGAGTTGGGCGGTGGTCTCGACAGCCAATGCAATCTCGCGCATCTCGTCCACGGTGACCGCCGAAAGAAATACCGGCACTTGCGAGAACAGGTGCGCCTTGGGCCGGATAAACGTCTCGAAGAACGCGGGGTCACCGGCCTCACGCTCCAGCGCTTCACGCAGCGCTGAAATGTCCAATGTGATGCATAAGCAGTTCCTGTTTAGTCGGTCCGTAATGTCTTGAACTCGATCCGGAGAACTGGAGGCAGTATTATTCATCGATGGAAGACTCGAGCCAGCGCCAAGATCGAGCGTACTTCACGCGCCAAGTACACCATGAACGATCCTACCAACATTGTTCTCAAAGGTTTCTCCCATCAGGCCGATCCCAATATTCCCCTTCTATCTGGTAACCTCGATGGAGAACACCGAGAGTTTCGCGCAGTATAGGTGTCCGGGTCCTTTCGACTGGTGGATGAAGCCGTTGACCCGGCCGCCTGCCATCTCCCCTGACGTTACTGTACTGCCTCTGAGCTTCGATCCACGTCTCCGCTGACAACGAAACATCGGTCGGCGTCACGCCAGAAGTCAGCCTCTACCAGAAGCGAGTTGCCTGCGACACTGGACAGTTTCGTGAGCAGCATCTATCGTCCAGGCATGTTCGCCCGGCTCGTCACCATGCTTGCCATACTCGCGATCGCCGTGATGACGACGGTGACTTCCGCGCATGCGGCTGGCTTGAGCGCCGAGCCCGATCACGCTGTTCATGTCAGCGAGATGATGCAGGCCATGAACAGTGAGCATTCCTGTGACCACGAACAGCCCTGCGCGTCAGCACAGGTTGGAGCATGTGAGGTCCTTTGCGCGGGTCTGTCGGTCTTCGTGCCGTCGCCAGGCGGGGAAGCCCTACGCGACTACGGGCTGGCCAACCAGGACCTGCCTTCCGCGACGATCCCTGCTAGCCGGGCGCCTGGCCTGAACAAACGCCCTCCGAAACTCCGTCTCCTCTGATCGCATCGCGGCCCTGGCCCGCCGCGTTCCATCGCTTTTGACGAGCGGGACAGGAATGTCCCGAGGAGACAACAATGAACCCCCTTTCACGACGCGGCTTTCTTGCCGCAAGTGCGGCGGCATTCGCCACCGCTCATCTTCCTCGCGCGGTCATGGCGCAGGCGCCAGCGCCTCTTGCCCTGTCTGCCGCAACCCGCACGCTCGACATCGACGGACGCGCGGCCACGGTCTTCGGCCTTGCCGGGCCGGGCGGCCAGGGTCTGGTTCTCGACCCCGGACAGAGATTCCGGGTCGACCTGACCAACGATCTCGACGTGGGCACCATCATCCACTGGCACGGCCAGCTCCCGCCCAACGCACAGGACGGCGTGCCGGATATGCCGTTGCCCCTTCTCGCGCCGGGCGAGACCCGTTACTACGATTTCGAGACGCTGCCAGGCACATTCTGGATGCACAGCCATGTGCCGATCCAGGAGATGCAACTTCTTGCCGCGCCGCTGATCGTTCGGTCGCCGGACGACCTGACCGGCGATCGGCAGGAGGTCGTGCTGTTCCTGCACGATTTTTCGTTCAAGCACCCCGAGGAGGTTCTGGCCGAGATCAGTGACGGCCATGGCGGCGGGCACGGCGCAGGACCTGGCCTGCCCATGGGAGGCATGAGCGCAATGCCGGGCATGGACCACGGCGCGTCGGGCGGCATGCCGATGGGGAACATGGCGATGGGCGGCATGCCTGGCGAGGGCGGCATGGCCATGGACCTCAACGACTATGATTGGGACGCCTATCTCGCCAACGATCGCACCCTGTCCGACCCCGAGGTGGTGCAGGTCGAGCGCGGCGGCCGTATCCGACTGCGGGTCATCAATGCCGCCGCAGCCACGGTATTCTGGATCGAGACCGGGACGGCACAGAGCCGGCTCGTCGCGGTAGACGGACATGCCGTTCAGCCCGTTTCGGGCAGCCGGTTCGGGCTGGCCATGGGTCAACGTCTGGATCTCGAAATCGATCTGCCGAACGAGGGCGGCGCCTGGCCGATCCTCGCGTTGCGCGAAGGCGCGCGAGAGCGCACCGGCCTTGTCCTCGCCACGCAAGGGGCAGAAGTGCGGCGCATCTCTGCGCTCGCCGACACCGAGGCACCCGCCTTCGACACCGACCTTGCCCAGGAATCGCGGCTGGTCGCCCTCGACGCCTTGCCGGAACGGGCCGTCGAGCGCAGCCAGGTGGTCGTGCTCGGGGGCTCGATGCAGCCCTACGTGTGGACGATCGACGGCGCTGTCTGGGGCCAGCATCGGCCGGTCGCCGCGCGCAGCGGCGAACGTGTCGTTCTGTCGTTTCACAACATGTCGATGATGGGCCACCCGATGCATCTGCACGGGCATGTGTTCCAGATCGTCGGGCTGAATGGACGTGCGGTCTCAGGCCCTCGGCGGGACACGGTTTACGTGCCGCCGATGTCAGTGATCGATGTTGCGCTCGACGCCGGCGAGGCGGCGCGCTGGATGCTGCATTGCCACCACATGCCGCATCTTGCGACCGGGATGATGACCGAGTTCGCGGTCAGCGCATAGGCCATGCGATGGCAGAGGACGCCGGATGTCGGCGTCCTTACAGGGCAAGAAGGAGGCACAAGCATGGCGATGTCGCAAGGTGGCCATACCGGCCACATGCCCAGGAGCGACGTTCGCAGGGCGCCAATGCATCAACGAGAATCCGCTCGAACGTGGTGCAAGGATAGCCGATGCACTGGGCCGAGGCTGATCGATGTCCGCCCTGACCCCGTTCCTGTCGCGGATGCGAACCGCGTACTTCACGAGGAGATGGCTTCGACCGGAAAGCACCTGTTCCAGGGCCAGGGGATCGCTCGCCGCAATACGGCCCGGCCGGTCGCCGCTCTGCCAGCATCACACGGATACGCAAGAGCAACGTCATCTCGCGGCTCTGCCGCACGAGTAACGATAGGAACAACTGATGAGCTCTCCACCCGCCCACCACCATGGCCATCAGAACCATCAGGCGCATGCGAGCGCGCCTCGCGATGGTGAAGGTCAACGCGGCGACTCCCAGATTATTGCCGCCACCGGCTCCAGCCATTCCGAGCATGCCGGGCACGGCGGACACGACCACGGCGCGATGGTGGCGGACTACCGGCGCCGCTTCTGGCTGGTTCTGGCGCTGACGCCGCCGATCCTGTTGCTTTCGCCGATGATCCAGCATTGGCTTGGCATCGCAGAGACTCTGGCGTTCCCTGGCGACCGCTACGTCATCTTCGTGCTCTCAACCATTGCGTATCTTTATGGCGGATGGCCGTTTCTGACGGGCTTTACCTCCGAGCTGCGCAAACCCCAGCCCGGCATGATGACCCTGATCTCGATTGCAATCTCGGCTGCCTATTTCTTTTCGGTCGCCGTCACGTTCGGCTTTCCGGGCCAAGAACTTTACTGGGAACTGGTGACTCTCATCGCGATCATGCTGCTCGGTCACTGGATCGAGATGCGTTCGGTCATGGGAGCATCCCGCGCGCTCGAGGAACTGGTGCGGCTCCTTCCGGATTCAGCCACGCGGATCAAGGCTGACGGAACGTCGGAAGAGGTACCGATCTCAACCCTCCAGCCCGGTGACAAGGTCATCGTACGCCCGGGTGCAAAGGTTCCGGTCGATGGCCAGATCATTGAGGGTTCGTCCGGTTTCAACGAGGCCATGCTCACCGGCGAATCGCGCCCCGTGACCAAGGGGGTCGGTGCCGCCGCCATCGGCGGCGCGATAAACGGGGCCAGCGCTGTCACCATCAAGGTAACGGCGACAGGGGACGCCACCTATCTGTCGCAGGTCATCGAACTGGTAAAGAAGGCGCAGGCGACGCGATCGCGGACCCAGGACGTTGCCAACCGTGCGGCCGCCTGGCTGACCTACATCGCACTCATCGTGGGATTCGGCACACTGTTCGTCTGGTGGCTTTTCCTCGACGCACCCCTCGAGTTTGCCATCGAGCGCATGGTGACGGTCATGGTCGTTGCCTGCCCCCACGCCCTTGGTCTCGCTGTCCCGCTGGTCGTCGCGGTCAGCACGTCGCTGTCGGCCGGCAACGGGCTGCTGATCCGCGACCGCGCAGCCTTTGAGCGGGCGCGCAATCTCAACGCGGTCGTGTTCGACAAGACCGGCACATTAACTGAGGGTCGTTTCGGTATCAGCGATATCGTATTGCTTGCCGATGGCGACGAAAACGAGGAACTCAGCTTCGCCGCCGCCGCCGAAAGCCAGTCCGAGCATCCGATCGCTCACGGCATCGTGGCCGAGGCGAAGGACCGCGGGATTCCTATCCCTAGGGCAACCGACGTCAGTAACATCACCGGCGAAGGCATTGTGGCCAAGGTGGACGGCCAGGATGTGCGTATCGTCAGCCCTGGACACCTGGCACGGCAGGGCAACGCCATCGCCCATAACAGCCTCAAGCATCTGGAGGGACAGGGCAAGACAGTCGTCGTTCTCGTCCGCGACGGCGAGCCACGAGCCCTCTTTGCACTGGCAGACATCGTCCGTCCGGAATCGAAGGAGGCCATCGCCGAACTCAAATCCCTCGGGATCAGCTCGATCATGCTCACCGGCGACGCCGAGGGCGTCGCAAAAACGGTCTCCGAGGAACTCGGAATCACTGAATACTTCGCCGAAGTGCTGCCTGATCAGAAATCGCAAAAGATCGAGGAACTCCAAGCGCGAAGGCTCTCTGTCGCCATGGTCGGCGACGGAGTGAATGACGCGCCTGCGCTCGTGGTGGCCGATCTCGGGATTGCCATCGGCGCAGGCACGGATGTGGCTGTTGAATCTGCGGACGTGGTTCTCGTACGCAGCGACCCGCGAGACGTGGGCGCTATTCTCGGTCTGTCCGGGAGTGTCTGAAACTCTGTGTATCTGACCTGGCCCATGCGGTTTTCAGATACGGTCAGGCGTCGAAGCGCCCTGCGAACATTATGGCCAGCTGG
>NZ_QLUV01000027.1 GCF_003286075.1 Paracoccus endophyticus
CCCGGACCTCGCGGGCGAGCTGGCTGTTCTTGCGGGTCTCGGCGACCTCCACCCGGTTCCACAGCTTGGAGCGGTCATGGACCCACTCCGGCGCGTGGGAAGGGGCAAGGATTTCGACATGCTCGACGCCGCTGCGCGCCCGATAGTCGAAGTCCAGCCCGGTGCGCTGATCGTGGATCAGCTCGCCGGAGCGGTAGGCGGCCGCGCCCGTGGCGCTGCGCCCGGCGGAGCGGGAGATCATCGTGGCCCGCAGGTGATAGATCGCCATGAATGCGCTGCACTTCGCTAAGGGTTGAAGGGAAACGCGAGGGTTCCCTTGCCCACACAAACGCGGCACGCGTTTGTATAAGTGGGCACTTCGTGCTTGAACCCTACCGCTGTGCTCGCCACAAACGCAACAAGAACAAGGCGGCAGGGACAGCAGAAATGGCGCGCACCATCGACCAGCAGATCGCGGAGGCTCAGGCCAGGCTCGCCCGCCTCAAGACCCGCGCCAAGGCCGGGGAAACCCGTCGCAAGATCATCGTCGGCGCTATCGTAACCACCGAGGCCCTGAAGGACCCCAAGATCGCCCGCTGGATGGCCGCCACCCTGCGCAAGAACGCCACCCGCGAGGTCGACCAGAAGGAACTGACCGGGCTGCTCGCGGACCTCGATGCCAAGGCGGACGAGGCATGAGCGAAACGCCCAAGAGCCCCGCCCAGCTCATGAACGACCTGACCGACCAGGTCCGGCTGTTGCGTCATGACGTGGTCAATCTCACCGCCACTGCCACGACCAAAAAGGAAGCCGCCGCCCTGCGCGCCGCCGTCCAGGCTTCGGTGAAGGAGGCCCAGGACCGGAGCGCGAAAGTCCTCGATGCGGCCGAGCGGGTCATCGACAGAAGCTACCAGGCCAACCTCCAGGCGGCCCGGGAGGGCGCGGCCAAGGCTGTGGCCGGGCTTCAGGACGAGGTCAGGCAGGCAGCCAACCGGATGCGCCTGGAGACGCTGAAAGGCAGCCGGCAGGCCCTCTACTGGTCGGGTGGGGTGTTCGCCGTGGCGGGCGGCCTTGTCGCCTTGGGGGCCCTCCTGGGCGCTCTGGGGCACTTCTGGCTGCAGGGACGGGCCGATGCCCGGGCCTTCGGCGAGCATCCAAAGATCTTCTGCGAGGGGGCAGGCGGTGAGCTCATGACCAGCCCGGCCGGCGACGACGCCTGCGTGATCTGGCTTGAGCCGCCAGCAGCGGGAAAGTGAGCCCGCTTAGCGGGCGACCACTTCCGCAGCGTCCTGGCTGAACTGGTCGATCTTGATCTGACGGTCGGGGAATCGCGCTACGATCTCCAGCTCGCGCGCCCTATGAGTCCTGATCCTAATTCTTAAGAACGCTCGACCAGGATACCGGCCAATGTGTCGCAGTCAGGAATGGATACAGATTCCAATTTCCGGCGAAGCCCCTGTTCAGCGTAGAGAATACCGCCCTTTTGGATGTATCGGAGCACCAGACGATCCCCGGCCTTGAATGCCCATTTGCCAAGATTGTCAGCGTTAAGAGCCTTCAAGAGCGTCTTTTCGGCTTTGCAACTTGTTGAAACTCTTGCGTCTGCAAGAGCCTCTCCTTGCCGGATAAGGCGGATACGAAATCCAGCGGAAACCCCGGGCCGGCATAGTACAATAACAGAACGAATGATTCCTGGGGCATCCATTCGCAAAGCAACCGGCATATTGATCAACGGCAGTGACATGATAGAGTTCTCAAACCAAGATGATGCAGGCAACTTAATCAGCTCAAGCTTACCATTAGAGCGCACCGGCTCGACATTGATAGGGCATGCTGCGGTGCAAAGGGACTTCTGCACCATTCTGCCAATTTCTCCCGCTACCTCCTCATCTCGACGATAGTGCAATGGATCTGTATAATAATCAGCCGGAACCTGCCCCAGTTTTTCACGAAAATTTGCTGAAACATCCACCACCGAAAGACCATAGTATCTAAATAGACCTAGAGCGCGGTGGTAATATTCTGGCGTGCCTTCACGTTCTTCCACTTGTGGGATCAGCATCAATGGCAAGACTTTCCATTTATTCTGGTTCGCCATTCTCAAAAATTGCTCAAGGTTTCTAATAATGACATCGGTGTCGTAAATTCTTCTGCTATGAACAGTTTCGTTGACTCCGTATTCCCATATTACGGTGTCGCCAATTTTTGGACCATCTGGCTGCAGACACCGAAAGATTCCGCATAGCGTGGTGGTCGCACCGACAGAAAGGTTTTTGGCCTCTGGAAATTTACCCGTCCAACCGTCCCGAAACAGAGAATTTGAGCCGCCCACAATAAACAGCGTCATCCCGTCCCCTCTTTTAGACTATCGCATAGCACAAGAAGTCTCTCTAGAAACCGTAGGCTCAGTAGAAGGACAACGCTGTCAGGGGATCGGCCACCCTCCGCAAGAACGCCATTCGTGAGGTGGACCAGAAGGAACTGACCGGGCTGCTCGCCGACCTCGATGTCAAGGCGGCTGAGGCATGCCCAGGAGCGCCGCCCAATTCCTGAACAACCACCAAGAAGGAAGCCGCCGCCGTCCAGGCCTGCGCGCAAGAGGCCCATGACCGCGGCACGGAAGCCCTCAAGCTGGCCGAGCGGGTCATCAGCCGAACCTACCAGGCCAATCTGGAAGCGGCGCGGGACGGGGCCGCCAAGGCCGTGGCCGGGCTCCAGAACGAGGTCAGGGCCGCGGCCAACAGGATGCGCCTGGAGATGCTGAAAGGCCGCAGGGAAGCTCTCTACTGGTCGGGCGGTGCTTGGCTATCTTTGGCGGCCTCGCGGCTCTGGGGGCCCTTCTGGGCGCTCTCGGGCACTTCTGGCTGCAGGGACGGGCCGATGCCCGTGCCTTCGGGGAGCATCCGGGGATCTTCTGCGAGGCCGCAGGCGGAACCGTGGTGACCAGTGACGACGGCAGCTCCTACTGCGCCTTCTGGATCAAGGGCCCCTCGGAACTGCGGAAATGAGCCGCTGCACGGTCGCCATCGCCTCCTCATGGCTGACGGTGCGGCCTGCTGCCACATCCGCCACGCCGCGTTGAATACCCTCGATGATGGCCAACTCACGATCCACGTAGGTTTCCACCGCCTCGGCCGCGAGGAAGGATCGGCTGCGCCGGGTGCCCTCCGCCAGTCTCCCCAGCTTTGCCTTGAGCTGTGGATCAAGCCGGATCGTCATCGTGGTGCTGGCGCTGCTCATCACCTGTTCCTTAGCATGTGTACATCCGAACACATACCCCGTTCAGGGTTTCAGGGAAGGTCGATGCAGCCGGACCAGCGCCGCTGCCTTCGCCTCGAATTCATAGCTCACCGGCACCATCTGCGAGAAATCGTATTCGGTGAGATCGGCTTCCTCGACGAACCGCTCCGCGTCCTCATCAGAGGTCAAGACCGGCCATTTGTGTTTCATAGCTCCTGATCTCCTTCTTTCAGCCTATTCCACGCAAGCCATATTGCCCAATCAGCGGGAAACCACCTCCGCAGCGTGCTGGCTGAACTGGTCGATCTTGATCTGGCGGTCGGGGAAGCGCGCCACGATCTCCAGCTCGCCCCCCATTGCCTGAATGAAGCGGCGCAGCGTCCCGATATACATGTCGGTGCGCTTCTCCATCTTGGCGACGGACGCCTGGTTGATCTGGAGGATCGCCGCCAGCTCCTCCTGGGACAGCTTCATGGCCCGGCGCACCTCGGCCAGGGCCATTTCGCTCTCCAGCGCCTCGGACTTGGCACGGGCGCGGTCCTGCGCCTCCGGCGACATCCGGTTGCGAAGCGTCGAAAAAGAACTGCGTCCGGTCATTTCCTGATCAATCCTTCTGCCGTGAGGGCGTCGATGTGCTGATCGTAGAGGGCATCGGCCACCGGGATCATCTCTTCGTAGAACCTGTTATTCCCCGTCTTGTCGCCGCCGATCAGCAGGATCGCCGTGCGCCGGGGATCGAAGGCATAGAAAACCCGAAACGGGTTCCCGTGGCTTTGCACTCGAAGCTCGCGCATGTGGTCGTGCCGGCTGCCGTTGATCCCGCTGGAATGCGGATAGGGCAGATTGGGACCACGGGTCTCAAGGCGCTGCACATAGGCATCCACGTCCTCCTGTTCGGTCTCGGTGAGCGTGCCCCACCAGCTTCCGAACTCGTCGGTGTATTCGATTTCCCAAGCCATTGGCACATATTATGCCTCGGAGGGCATATTTCAAGCGCCATCGGCTCTCAGCCCAGCCTTTTCAGTTGCTTGCTTCCCGGTCTCGCAGGGGGAGTGGGTGATACCCCGTGTCCATCCACAGCCTGCCGGTTGGCAAACCGCTTGTCGCTTCCCCCAGACCCCCCCTAACCACCACTCTTTTGCTGGTCAGTGAGTGCGGACCGGGCGCGCTGCGTGTGAGGCTTGGGCGGCCTTGATCGCCAAAGCTTCCGAGGCCGCTCAGCTCATGCACATTCTGACAGCTTGGGCCGACGAGAGGTTAAGAAAGACTCTGTTAAGAGGTTAAAGAGTTACTGGTTTAAACACACCAAAATGTATATTGTTTTTCATGTACTTAGAAGTATGGCGGGCGGGTGATACCCCGTGTTTGGGCGGGTGATACCCCGTGTCTGGGCGGGTGATACCCCGATACCCTGAACGGGTGATACCCCGAGTCAATCCACAGATCGGGTGCTGCGGAGGCGGGTGATACCCCGTGCCGTTCCACAGGCTGTCAGTCGGTAAACCGCCTATCGCGAAACTCGACCTTCGCCGGATCAAGGCTGATGCCCAGGGTAGAGCCATCCTTCCCCGCCAAATCGTGCAGGCTGTATTCGGGCAGCGCATTACGAGCGATTGCCTTCCGCAGGTCGCGGCTGAAATCGCCAAAACTTTGTGAGGTTCCGCTGCGGCCGTGCAGGTCGCGGAATGTGAAAGCGAATCCTTGCTGCCGACCGACATGGCGCCGCGCGAGACGATAGAGGAACCGGTCAAGACCACTGGTCAGGTCGAAGTAGCGCGGCGAGATCGCTAGGATGCTGCGGTCGAGTTGGACTGCCTCGAAGAGCCAAGCCGGCAACTCGATCCATGCCCCCTTTGCCCGACCCTCCTCATCCTCCTCGATCTCGAAAGCTGTCAGAAGGTTGAACGCCCCTTGCTTCCGGCGCTTCCCGTCGAGGGCCTTGCTCTCATAGCTCACGCCAGTCGCCCGTAGGCGGTGTAGGGCTGCTTTCAGTTCGGCATAGCCCTTGCCCCCGGTATCACGTCCTACAGCCCGCAGCAGCGCGTAAGGCTGAAAGCTGATGCGCGGTGAGACGGCCAGATGCGCTTTCATGGCGGCGTTGATTTGCGAGATAGCCCAGAGCAACACGTCATAGTCCCAAATCGTGGCAACGCCGTATTCCTCGGAGGCTGTGACCAAAACGCGCTGCCCGCTTGGACCAGTCCATTCGATCCGAGTGCGCTTGTTCTTCGACAAGGCAACCAGGGGCGCGGTCATAGCCTCACGCTCATCCCGCAAAGGCACGTCACCGATCAATGCCACGAACAAGTCTAACTGACGATTGTTGCTCATGCCGCTTGAGCCTCGATCCTGGTTTCCCGCGCCATGACGTTGCGCACCGTCCCCGCATACCAGAGGCCACCCCGCACCGTCTTGATGCCCCGCGTGTTCAGCTCGTCCGCAATCCGCCGCAGAGACGCGCCGCTCCTCGCGATCTGACGAATGACGGGCAGGACGTTGGCCGCATGCAGATCCGCCTTCTGAGCGTTCTTGGCCGCGCCCTTACGGGATGCCTGCTGTTGTTCGTCCCGGCGCTTAGGCATGGACCAGCCCAGAGCAACGCCACGGGCCTTTGCCGCCGCCAAAGCTGCACGGGTGCGATCCGATATGGCTTGCGCCTCATGCTCTGCTACCGCCGCCATGACGTGCAGCAGGAAGCGGTTAGCCTCTGGCATGTCAGCGGCTGCGATCTCGACACCGCTTTCGAGAAGGTTGGCGATGAAGGCGACGTTGCGGGCGAGGCGATCAAGCTTGGCGATCAGAAGCACAGCGCCAAGTCGCTCGGCCTCCACCAAGGCGCGGGCGAGTTGAGGGCGATCCGAGCGCTTCCCGCTCTCGATCTCGACATACTCAGCCGCAATGGCGCCCTTGCCCGCGACGTGATCCGCCACCGCCTTGCGTTGTGCTTCGAGGCCAAGCCCGCTCCTACCCTGCCGATCCGTGCTGACGCGCAGGTAGGTGACAAAGAGCATGGCTGGCCTCCTGTATACGGACCCTACGCCCGTTGCGTCTTTATACATCTATCCGCTTCTACGCAGTTACGCAAACATGCAAGTACAGTCTTACGCACTTGTGCGCTTGCGCACCTGCGTAACTGCGGTAACTTCTGCCCATGAAAACGATAGTCATAGCCGCCCAGAAGGGCGGGGCCGGGAAAACCACCCTCGCCCGCAACCTTGCCGTTGCCGCCTCGCAGGATGGCCGCTCCGTCCTTTGCCTCGACCTCGACCCGCAAGGCTCACTCCGCGCATGGTGGGAGGGCCGCGAAGCGGATGCGCCGGCCATGCTTGACCGTGATCCCGCCCCCCATGCCCTAAGACCCACCCTGAACGCTGCACAGGCGCAATTCGATCTGTGCATCATCGACACCCCGCCCGCCGCACCGGAATGGCTGGCAGAGGTGCTAGGGGCTGCCGACCTGGTGCTGATCCCTGTTCGTCCCTCGCCCGACGATCTGCGCGCGGTGGGGGCGACGATTGCCGCCGTGAACGCTGCCCGCGTCCCGTTCGCCTTTGCCCTGTCGCAGACTCCCCGCGCCAAGATCACTGACGAGGCTGCTCGCGTCTTGGCGCAGCATGGCCGTGTCGCGCCGGTCAACATTGCGCAACGGGTCAGCTATGCCGAAACCGGAGCCACGGGGCAGGGCGTCACCGAAACAACAGACGGCAAGGCCGCGGCAGAGATTGCCGCTGCTTGGGGTTACGTGAAGGGGATTCTAAATGGCTAAGAAGTCCGTCGCCCTCGATGGCCTGCTGAACACCCAAAGCCGCCCGACCGACACCGGGATACCGCAACGCGGGGCCGCTTCATCAAACAACCCGCCAAAACCTGCTCCAAAGAAGCGGGAAGGGGAAAAGCGGCTGACGCTGGCCCTAGACGGCGAAACCTACCGCCGCCTGCGCCTGCATGCCGCCGAAACCGATCAGACACACCAGGACATTCTGGCTGCCGCTCTTGCGGAATACCTTAAGCGCGAGAATGCGTAATTACGTAAATGCGTATTTGCTCAAAAGGGCACCGAAGGCCGCGCAACTCGGCTGCTCGGGCGTTGAGGGAGAGGCGGTTTTCGTGCTGAACTGCCCGGACGGCCCGCCGCATCTGCGGGAAAGCTACGGGTTCTCACGGCATGACGAGCTGCGCATCCTGAAAGAGTTGGCTGCGCATCTGCCCGTCCTCTGCCCCAAGTGGAGCGAGATTCATGGAGATTTCTGAGCAGGAGTTCCAAGCCGCTGTCCTCCGGGGCGAGGAAATACGCCGGAACGGCTATGCCGTCAGCGCCGAATATGACGCCCACCAGAACCGATTGGTCGTCGGCCTGAGCAACGGCGTCGTCATCATGGTGCCCGTGCATCTGCTGGAGGAACTGGCAGAAGCCGGGGCCAACGACCTGGCCGAGATCGAGATCAGCCCGGCTGGCCTTGGCCTGCACTGGCCCCGGCTGGACGCTGATGTCTATGTGCCTGCACTCATGCAGGGCGTGTTCGGGACGCGGCGATGGATGGCCGCGCAACTCGGCGCAACTGGTGGCAGGGCAACCAGCAAAGCCAAGGCAGATGCCGCCCGTGCAAATGGGCGCAAGGGCGGACGCCCGCCCCGTTCGGCCTTGCTCTGAAGCTGAGAGGCTGAGCAGCCTGCCCTTGCCCGCGCAGACGCCAATGATCGAAGCGGGGAGGGGCAGGCGGGGTCAGTGATCCAGCCCATGATCGTGGTCACACTGCCGGTGCTGCCTCTGTTCGTGGGCTTCACGCTCGATTTCCCACTGCTGTTCCAAGCCTCAACGCTCCTTGCGACTGTCAAAAAAACTTACATAGTCATTGCCAGTGCTATCTAAGTCAGATTGTTGAAACACGCTTGCAGCTACTGGATGCCATGCCCAACTATCAACCTCCCAGCCGAAAGATAGGAATTACACTAATTTTATTTGGATTTCTTCCTGTGATCTTTATTTCCCTTTATTTAATAGGCTCCAGTCTCGGCTGTGGAAGTGGGTTTTCAACCTCCGAGATGCTAAGCTATACATCTTCGTGCGGTGCCATTTACGTTGCAGCAGCACGGTTTACATTCATAGCGATATTCGCCTGGCCTTTGGCAATCCTCTGGTCTGCAGCCTTCGTAATTTCAGGTATCATTTTTACTCTTAGATAGCCTGATGTAATGGAATTTACTGCCGCTCTAGAAGATCATCGACACTCTACTGACAGCATGTGTGGAGGCTGCCTATGACAGGTTTGATTCTTGAAATTCAGCAGGCATCTCTTGATGCAAGTGTGCCAATAGAAAACCTCCTTAGACGAGTAAAACTCGCAGCAGCTAAACTTCGCTTAGAGCAGTTGGAAAGCTGGGTTGACAACGAGCTTAACGGATATTCTGATAGACTACCCGAATATCGCAAAGTTCACGGTCAAGCTGCTGCATGGAATACCTATAATGGATGGGTTCCAATTGTGGGTAATCCTAAGCTTATGGAGATAATCAGTACTGCAAACATCGGGCAACCTATAGCTGGTTTAAGTGATTTAGTTAAGAAAGAAAAATCTGGGGGCGAAATTCATCTCCCAATGCGCGCAGAGTTAGTTAGTAGATTAAACGATATCTTTGATCATCCTACCCCTCGAATAGTCATCAAAGTACCTCGAGGAGCAATTATTGGAATTCTTGATGCAGTACGCAACAGAGTCTTAGAATGGTCGATTGAAATGGAGCGCCAAGGCGTGCTTGGCGAGGGAATGACCTTCAACACAATTGAGAGAGAGGCGGCAAGGAACGCAATGAATACTTACAATATTGGAACGATAGGCAATTTTGCTGGAAATATGGGAAGCGATAATACTTCCGGAAATATTTCCTTGCGGTCCAATGATGTTTCTGATGTTAAACTACTTATTGATCAAATCAATGCCGAAGTGCCGAAGCTAATGGAGTGCGGCGCCGGTAAGGATCTTCCAGTTTTAGTTGACGCAATGAATATAGAAATTCAGTCGCAGCAGCCGGACACTCAAAAGATGCAAGGTCTAGTCGGCGATATGCGTGCGGCACTTAGTGGGGCTGCGGGTAATATGCTGGCAACCGGGGCTTTATCCATACTATCTCAGATATCGAAGATATTGGGATAGGCTATCGCGACAACTGCTATGACCATGAGCAAGCCCCTCATGCGCTTACACTGTCTCTCTTTCTAAAGCGCTGCAATGCGCTCAAAGCGGCCATAGGGCAGGCCTGCCCCGGAGACCTTACAGATCGGAGGGGCGGGCCTGCCCGGATCGCATCTACAACCCGTGATCCAGCCCCGCGTCGCGGTGCATATGCGCCTCGCGCTCCTTCACCAGCTCCAGCTGGCGGACGCGTTCGGCCTGGTCCGCCACCTGCCGTTCCCGGTCTAGGTCACGCGCCAAGTCGTCGCGCAGCCCGCCCCCGGCGGCCTCTGCGAAGAAGTCGCTCCATGCGTCGTGCTGGGGTAGCGCTTCAAGCGCGCGCTCGGCCACCCGCCCGAGCCAGTCGCGGGCGTGGCTGGCCAGCTCTTGGGCCACGCGCCCGACCTCAAGGGCCCGCTCCCGGACATCGTGCCAGACCCGCACCGCCGCGACCTCGATCCCGCGCTCCTTGAGCTGCCACGCCCCGAGCGACAGCTGCGGCAGCGGCTCCCGGTCCAGCGCGACGGCGCGCACCCTCTCGGCCAGCTCCGCCGCCTCGTCGCCGCGCTCATGCGCCTCGGCGGCCAGCTCCAGCGCCTCCGCGCGCTGCGCCTCCAGCGTCCGGTGGTCGATCCGCAGCTCATGGCCGGCCCGCTCCAGGGCGGCGTTGCTGTCCTGCGCCCAGGCTTCCCGCCAGTCCTCCAGAACCGCTACGGCGTTCCAGTCGCGGTTCTTGGTGGTGAACCCCTCGGCGTCGATCTCGCGGGTGGTCAGCAGGATGTGGGCGTGGTGGTTGCGCTCGTCGCCGGTCAGCCCCGGCGCGTGCAGCGCGATGTCCGCGACCATGCCGCGGTCCACGAAGGACCGCTGGCAGAAGTCGCGCACCAGCTCCACCCGCGCCTCGTGGCTCAGTTCGGCGGGCAGGGCCACCCGGACCTCGCGGGCGAGCTGGCTGTTCTTGCGGGTCTCGGCGACCTCCACCCGGTTCCACAGCTTGGAGCGGTCATGGACCCACTCCGGCGCG
>NZ_QLUV01000028.1 GCF_003286075.1 Paracoccus endophyticus
CCCTATTGCTTCACCTGATTGCGGCGAGGATTTGGCCCGAAAGAACCCTGCACAGGGAAGTATTAGCCGCCTGACACGGTTGTTCAGAGCCGACTACAGAGTTTTTTCAGGCACTGGCGCTCCTCTACACACGTGACCGGCGCCTCGCGCATATAGCTGAAGAACGGTCAGGCGAAGCACCCGCAGTCAGCTGTACGCGAGATACCGTGCTTGGCGTACCTCTTGCGGCCTACAAGCGCTATGCCCCTGCGCTGGAAGATGGTTTCATAAAGGCCGGAAAGTTTCTGTTCAGTCAGAATATCTTCTGGTTCAAGGATGTTCCCTACCAGTCGCAGCTGGTTCCGCTAGCGGCTATCTTGACTGCTCTAGGCGAACGCTGGAACCAAGAGGTCGTTCGGCAGAAACTTTCTCAATGGTATTGGTGCGGAGTATTTGGAGAACTTTACGGAGGTGCAATCGAGACACGTTTCGCCAAGGATCTGATGGACGTTCTTGCCTGGATCGATGGTGGGCCCGAGCCGACAACAGTGAAGGACTCCGCCTTCCGCCCAGAGCGACTCAAGAGCATGACTTCCCGCCTGTCGGCTGCCTACAAGGGCATCCATGCCTTGCTGATGCACAAGCAGGCCCGAGATTTCCTCTCAGGACAGACCTTTAACCAGGCAAGCTATTTCGATGAGGCCGTGGATATCCATCATGTGTTTCCGCGTTCCTGGTGCCAGAAGCAGCGTATCCCCCGCGAGCGTTACGATACCATTATCAACAAGACGCCTCTCAGTTCGAAAACCAATCGGATCCTTGGTGGGGATGCTCCGTCAAGTTACCTGGCCCGGCTACCGAAGCAGGGCGCGATTTCAGACGCTGCCATCGATACACATCTGCAAAGTCATCTTATCGAACCAAGTCTGCTTCGGAGCGACGACTTCGAGGGCTTCATGGCAAGACGCCAAGAGGCTCTACTCGCGTTGATCGAGGCCGCAACAGGCAAGCCGATCCTGCGGGGCGTCCCTGCTGAGGAACCCACCGAAGACCTGATCGATCTGGAAGTCGGCGATCTTGAAGCGGCAGAGTAACTGGTAGTGGTCGAAGAGCATTGATTGCGATGCAATCAATGCTTACGATCAGGCGAATGAAGGGAACCTGACATGGCGAGTATCACCATCCGCAATCTCGACGACAGTCTGAAGCATCGCCTTCGGGTCCAAGCGGCCGAGCACGGCCGTTCCATGGAAGAGGAAGCGCGGGAAATCCTGCGCCGGGCTGTCGGGAAGACGGTGAGCCCTGGGAACCTAGGCGAGGTCATCCACCGCAGGTTCGCAGCCTTGGGCGGGGTGGAACTCGAGCTGCCGCCGCGCGAACCGATGCCTGAAGCACCCCGCTTCGACTGATACGCGGCCGCGATGCTTTTGATCGATACCAATGTGATTTCGGAGCTGATGCGCCCGGATCCTGCTCCGGCCGTTCTGGACTGGTTCGGCCAACAGGACGCGGCTGATCTGCATCTCAGCGCGGTGGGAGAAGCCGAGTTGCGGCGCGGAGCGGCTCTCCTGCCCGCAGGCAAGCGCCGCGACCGCTTGATGGCAGAGATCGACGCCATGATCCTGGAAGATTTCGCCGGTCGGGTGCTGCCCTTCGACAGCGCCGCCGCTGTCGCGTTTGCTGCCATCTTCCTGGAGCGACGCGCCGCTGGCCAGCCGATCAGTTTTCCCGACTGCCAGATCGCGGCCACGGCCCGCGCTCATGACGCAGCCATGGTCACGCGCAACGTGAGTGACTTCGAAGGTTGCGGCATCCGCGTGATCAATCCTTGGGATCCCCTGGTAGGCGCCTGATCGACATGGACATGCGAAGCTTCTCGGAACGCGACATCTGTACCAAGTTCATCACCCCTGCCCTGCGCAAAGCTGGCTGGGACGAAATCGCCCAGATCCGGGAAGAGGTGAGCTTCACCAAGGGCCGGATTATTGTGCGTGGCAAGCTGGTCACCCGCGGGAAGGCCAAACGGGCCGACTACATCCTCTCCTACAAGCCTAACCTCCCCATCGCCCTCATCGAGGCCAAGGACAATTCCCACAGCATCGGCGATGGCATCCAGCAGGCGCTCGACTATGCGGAGACGCTGAACATCCCCTTCGTGTTCTCGTCAAATGGCGACGGCTTTGTCTTTCACGACCGAACCGGTGCCAGCAATCCGCGCGAGGTGACGCTGGCGCTCGATGCCTTTCCCTCACCCGACGAGCTGTGGACGCGCTATTGCGCTTGGAAGGGGCTGGACGCTGAGGCTGAGAAAGCCGTCCTTCAGGACTACTACGATGACGGCAGCGGAAAGGCACCCCGCTACTACCAGGTCAATGCTGTCAACGCAGCCATCGAGGCCATCGCCAAGGGACAGGGTCGCGTGCTGCTCGTCATGGCGACGGGCACGGGCAAGACCTATACTGCCTTCCAGATCATCTGGCGGCTGTGGAAGGCCGGCCGCAAGAAGCGCATCCTGTTCCTGGCTGACCGCAATGTGCTGATCGACCAAACCATGGTCAATGACTTCCGCCCCTTCGGCGGTACCATGGCCAAGCTCTCGACTAACGCAAAGACCATCGAGCGGCATGACGGCAGCACGGAAGACCTGACTGTTGCGCTCGACAGCAAGCGCCGCATCGACACTTCCTACGAGGTCTATCTCGGCCTCTACCAGGCCATCACCGGGCCCGAGGAGCGGCAGAAGCTCTTCCGCGAGTTCTCGCCGGGCTTCTTCGACCTCATCGTGATCGACGAATGCCACCGCGGCAGCGCGGCCGAGGACTCGGCCTGGCGCGAGATCCTCGAGTATTTCTCGTCCGCCACACAGATCGGCCTGACCGCCACGCCCAAGGAGACGAAATACGTCTCCAACATCGCCTACTTCGGTGAGCCCGTATTCTCCTATTCGCTCAAGCAGGGTATCCGCGACGGCTTCCTGGCGCCCTACAAGGTGGTCAAGGTCCATATCGACCGGGACGTGGAAGGATACCGTCCCGAGAAGGGCCAGCTCGACCGCGACGGAGAAGAGGTCGAGGACCGCATCTACAACAGCAAGGACTTCGACCGCACCCTGGTCCTTGATGAGCGCACAAAGCTCGTTGCGCAGCGCGTGACCCAGTTCTTGAAGGAAAGCGGAGACCGGTACCAGAAGACCATCGTTTTCTGCGTGGACCAGGAACACGCCGGGCGCATGCGCCAGGCCCTGATCAACGAAAACGCCGATCTCGTGGCCGAGAACGCGCGCTATGTGATGCGGATCACCGGCAACGATGCCGAAGGTCAGGCGCAGCTCGGCAACTTCATCGACCCCGAGTCTAGGTTCCCTGTGATCGTCACCACATCGCGGCTGCTGTCGACCGGCGTCGATGCCCAGACCTGCCGCCTGATTGTGCTTGATCGCGAGGTCGGCTCCATGACCGAGTTCAAGCAGATCGTCGGCCGCGGCACTCGTGTGCACGAGGACACGCGCAAATACTACTTCACGCTGATCGACTTCCGCGGCGCGAGCAGCCATTTCGCGGACCCGGAGTTCGACGGCGAGCCGGTGCAGATCTACGAGCCCAACGAGGACGAGCCTGTCGATCCGCCAGAGGTCCCGCCGACCGACGAGGAGGGTGCCCCGCTCCCCGATGAGCCGGACGAGAACGAGACCATCGTCGATGAACCTGTCCTGCCCCCGCCTCCAGGTGAGCCTCGGAAAAAGACCTATGTCGATGGCATCAGCGCCAGCATCGTCGCCGAGCGGGTGGAATACCTCGACGAGAACGGTCGGCTTGTTACGGAGTCCTTGCGCGACTTCACCAAGCGTGCGCTGCGCAAGCGCTTTGCAAGCCTCGATGGCTTCCTGAGGCGCTGGAACAGCGCCGAGCGCAAGCAGGCCCTGGTCGAGGAGTTGGAGGAGGAGGGCCTGCCCCTTAACCTCATTGTCCAGGAACTGGGCCGCGACCTCGACCCCTTTGACCTGATCTGCCACGTGGCCTTTGATGCCAAGCCGCTGACCCGGCGTGAGCGGGCCGATAACGTCAGGAAGCGCGACGTCTTCACCCGCTATGGTGACAAGGCCCGTGCCGTCCTTGACGGCTTGCTCGCGAAATATGCGGACGAAGGCGTCCTCAACCTCGATGACGCAAGCGTCTTGCGGATTGCGCCGTTCTCGACCATCGGCACACCTACCGAGCTGGTCCGCGCCTTCGGCGGCAGGCCCGGCTATCAGCAGGCCGTTCACGACCTGCAATCCGAACTCTACAAGGAAATTGCCTGACCCATGTCCGTCCGCACTCTCGTAAAATCCATCCAGGACATCATGCGTCAGGACACCGGCGTTGATGGCGATGCGCAGCGCATCAGCCAACTCTGCTGGATGTTCTTTCTCAAGATCATCGATGACCAGGACCAGGAGCTTGAACTCTTCAAGGACGGCTACCGCTCGCCGATCCCAAAGCAATTGCAATGGCGCGCTTGGGCGGCTGACCCTGAGGGCATCACCGGCGAGGAACTGCTGGCCTTCATCAACGACGATCTCTTTCCGACGCTGAAGAACCTTGCCTCCCTGACGCCCCGAGCCCGCACGGTCCGCGGTGTGTTCGAAGATGCCTACAACTACATGAAATCCGGCCAGCTGATGCGGCAGGTGGTCAACCGCATCAACAGTATCGATTTCAACAACCTGTCCGAGCGCCAGCACTTCGGCGACATTTACGAGCAGATCCTGAACGACCTGCAGTCGGCCGGAAACGCGGGGGAATACTACACCCCGCGCGCCGTGACGGCCTTCATGGCCCAGCAGATCGATCCCACGCCCGGCGAGATCCTCTTCGACCCGGCCTGCGGCACGGGCGGCTTTCTGACCTGCGCCATCCGCCACATGCGCGAACACTACGTGAAGCGCCCCGAGGACGAGACGACGATGCAGGCCAGCCTGCGGGCGGTGGAGAAGAAGCAGCTTCCCCATATGCTCGCCGTCACCAACATGCTGCTGCACGGGATCGAGGACCCGTCCTTCCTCCGCCACGACAACACGCTGGCGCGCCCCTACATCTCTTGGGGCAAGGATGAGCGGGTGGATATCGTGCTCTCCAACCCGCCCTTCGGCGGGCGCGAGGAGGACGGGATCGAGTCGAACTTCCCCCAGCATTTCCGCACGCGCGAGACAGCCGACCTCTTCCTTGCCCTGATCATCCGCCTGCTGAAGCCCGGCGGCCGCGCGGCGGTGGTCCTCCCCGACGGCTCGCTGTTCGGCGAGGGCGTCAAGACCCGACTCAAGGAGCACCTGATGGAGGAGTGCAACCTCCACACCATCGTGCGCCTGCCGAACTCGGTCTTCCGCCCCTATGCCTCGATCGGCACAAACCTGCTGTTCTTCGAGAAGGGGGCGCCGACGCAGGACATCTGGTTCTGGGAACATCGCGTGCCCGAGGGGCAGAAGGCCTATTCCATGACCCGGCCCATCCGGCTGGAGCATCTGGCCGATTGCGCCGCTTGGTGGGGCGGGGCGCAGCGCGAGGGACGGGTTGAGACCGAGCGTGCGTGGAAGGTCAGTGCCGAAGAGGTGAAGGCCCGCGGCTACAGCCTCGACATCAAGAACCCCCACACGGTGGCCGAGGATCACGGCGACCCCGAGACGCTGCTGGAGGATCTGACCGCCGCCGAGGCCGAAGTGGCGGTAATCCGCGACCAGTTGAAGGCGATTCTGTCCGGGGCACTTGCCCGATGAACGCGGAACGGCTTCTCGCCCTTTACGAGAAGGTGGCTGAGGCGCCGGACGCTATCGCGCGCCTGCGCCGCTTCGTGCTGGACCTCGCCGTGCGCGGCAAACTGATAGAGCAGGATCCCGCCGACGAACCGGCGGCGGAGTTGCTGAAGCGAATTGCGGCTGTGCGAGGCAAGGTACCGCAAACTGGCCGGAGCGGGAAAAAGAAGCCGGCGGACGCTTCGCTCACGGAGGTCTCGTTTGATCTGCCAAGCGGATGGTCTCACGCCAGATTGTCGGATCTGGTCAGAGTAGTAAACGGCCGAGCCTACAGAAAACCCGAGCTTCTCGCCAAAGGGACGCCGGTACTTCGCGTGGGCAATCTATTCACTTCGGATCACTGGTATTACTCGAACCTTGAACTTGAGGCCGATAAATATTGCGACGCAGGCGATCTGATTTACGCGTGGTCTGCCTCATTCGGACCGTTCATCTGGAATGGGCCTAAGGTTATCTACCATTATCACATCTGGAAACTGCCGCTTTTCAGCAAGGCTGACTTGAACAAGCAGTTTCTATATCTGTTCTTGCTCCAGAAAACACGCGAGATCAAAGAAGCCGGTCACGGAATCTCCATGGTCCACATGACCAAGGAAAAGATGGAGCAACTCGCCGTCCCCCTTCCTCCCCTCGCCGAGCAGCGGCGGATCGTGGCGAAGGTGGAGGAGCTGATGGCGCTGCTGGACGGGCTGGAGGCGGCCCGCACCGCGCGCGAGGCCACCCGCGATCGGCTGACCACCGCCAGCCTCGCCCGCCTGACCGCACCTGACGCCGACCCAGCCGAGTTCCCCAACCACGCCCGTTTCGCGCTCGACACGTTCCCCGTTCTCACCGCCCGCGCCGACCAGATCAAATCCCTCCGCCAGACAATCCTAGACCTCGCTGTCCGCGGCAAACTGGTGGCGCAGGATGCAGGCGACGAACCGGCCTCGGAGTTGCTGAAGCGGATCGCGGCGGAGAAGGCGCGGCTGGTGAAGGCGGGGGAGATCAGGAAGTCGAGGGTCGTTTCTCTTTTTGAACGCGATGATCTGCCGTTCTCTGTGCCGCTCGGATGGACATGGACGCAGATCTCAGAGCTTGGAATAATTAGTCCGCGTAATGAGGCCAACGACGACATCGAAGCATCTTTCGTTCCGATGTCCATGATCGCTGCAGACTATAGGGTGATAAATGGGCACGAACGGCGGCCGTGGGGCGACATTAAGAAGGGCTACACTCATTTCGCGGAGGGCGATGTCGGGTTGGCCAAGATCACACCATGCTTTGAGAACGGCAAATCGACGGTGTTTCGCAACCTAGCCGGATCTATCGGTGCGGGGACAACCGAATTGCACGTAGTCCGCCCGCTCATTGTGGATGCTGATTACATTGTCTTGCTCCTCAAGAGCCCATATTTCATAGAAACCGGCATCCCGAAGATGACCGGCACTGCGGGTCAGAAACGCGTTCCAACTGAGTATTTCACAAGCTCACCCATCCCACTCCCGCCGTTGGCCGAACAGCACCGCATCGTGGCTAGGGTCGATGCCCTCATGGCCCTCTGCGACCGGCTGGAGGCCGCACTCACCACCGCCGACACCACCCGCGCCCGCCTCCTTGAAGCGCTACTGCACGAAGCCCTCGCCCCGGCTGACGTGGTCGTGGCAGCGGCAGAATGAACAAAGGCACTCAGGGCCGATTGAGGTCGTAGGCGTTTCTATCCGAAGGTCCGACGAACGGGGGTGTTCTGCCTAGTCAGCACCACCAGTGCATCGACCATCCGGATGAACTCATCCGTCGCCAGACCAAGCCAGCGTTCGCCCTCATCATAGGCGTTCTCGATCCGCTGCCGTTTGGCTTTCTCCAGAAGCCGGATCGCAGCGTTCATGCGGGCGATCTCGAGTTCGCAAGAGCGGATCGCAGCCGCGAGCAGCTGATGCAGGGCAACCCGCTCGTCAGTCTCAGCCATTCCTCCTCTCTCTTGCGCCGACTGGCGCCAGAGCAAAAGAAGGAAAGGGAGAGGCGGGTGTAGCTCCCTTTCCTTCTGTCAGGGTTGCGCTTTCAGCTCCTCCAGAGCCCGGCCGGCCGCCAGAGCGTCATTGACCCATCGCGGGCGCCGTCCCCGGCCACTCCAGGTCTCGTCCGGGTTTTCAGGATTCACATAGGCTGCCTCTGCTCCAGCCTCGCTGGATCTCCTGCTCTTGCCGGGTTTCTGATCGACCACGAGATCGGACAACTTGAACCCATGCTCCTTGGCTGCCTGTTCAAGCGCTAACAGCGCTTCTTTCCGTTTCCGGGTCTCATAGCCCGAAATTGCCCGGTCGATGGTCTTCCGCATCTCCTTCAATGCGTCCAGGTCCATGGCCTCGAAGGCTTGAGACCAATGTGACATGTGTCCGTTTCCATCCATTATCCTGCACTCCATGCGGTTTCTGATCGGTTCAGAAAATGAGGAAAGTTCGTAGCTCATATATTTTCTGCCGAAAAGCCAGATCAATGGCTGAAACCTCTTTTCCCTCTCTCCGGAAAATCGAAGGGCATTCTCTTTCGACTCGGGCTCTCGTCCGAGCCGCGGCGCGGGATTCCTTTGAGCCAGGCTGTATCTGTGTTGGGACCTGCGAATTTTGGTCGCTGACGCGGGGTCGCGGGCAGCTATTCCAAGCGCAGCCCTTTGCGGCTCGGCAGCTGTGAGCCGGAGGTGTCTTCCAGGACCAAAGGGGGCGAGCCGCTTGGGGCAACAGCCTGTTCCTCTTCCTGTCTCGACAGCCGGGAAGAAGGAAGATGGTGAGGATGTCCGCGTGAGTGCTGGATCTTCCCGACAGGACACGTCTTGACGAACAGGCGGGTCTGGGAACAATGCCCATTGTTCCCTTATTGTTCTCAGGCCATGTCATTTCATCTGCACCCCCTACCCATCACCCTGATCCCGCGCGACATGCCCTTGGCCTCGGTGCGGGTGCCGGCAGGCTTTCCTTCACCTGCGGCCGACGATCTTGAGGAAACCGTTGACCCGATGAAATGGGTCGTCCGCCACGAGCACGCGACCTTCTGGTGGCGCGTCTCCGGCGACAGCCTGGAGGCCGAGGGCATCCTCGACGGCGACCTGATCGCGGTGGACCGGGCCGGACGGCGGCGCAGCGGGCGCATCGTCCTCGCCCTGGTCGAGGGGCAGATCACCGTCAAGAAGCTCACCAAGAGGAATGGGTCTTGGTTTCTGGATCCGCGCGCCCGCAGCGACGTCTACGAGACGATCCCAGTGTCCGAGACGACCGAGATCTGGGGCGTGGTGGCAGGCGTGGTGCGCCGCCTGCCCGTCGAATAGGACCATGCTTCCGGCCTCCGACAAGCCGATTGCCCTGATCGACTGCAACAATTTCTATGTGTCCTGCGAGCGGCTGTTCGATCCCTCGCTGCGCGGCATTCCCGTCATTGTCCTGTCGAACAATGACGGCTGCGCCATCGCCCGCTCCGAGGAAGCCAAGTCCCTCGGGATCAGGATGGGCGCGCCCGTGTTCAAGATCCGTGACCTCATGCAGCGTCACGGCGTCAGGGCGCTGTCCTCGAACTACACGCTTTACGGTGACATGAGCCGTCGCGTGGTCGATGTGCTGCACGGATATTCGCCACGCCTCGATGCGTATTCGATCGACGAAACCTTTGTGGACCTGTCGGGCTTTGGCGACCGGATGGAAGCTCACGCCGCCCGGATGCGCGAGGCCGTCAGGACCGAGACGGGCATCCCGACCTGCGTCGGCATCGGCCCGACCAAGACCCTCGCCAAGCTGGCGAACGTCGCCGCCAAGAAGAACCCGATCTTTGGGGGCGTCTGCAACCTGATGCACCCGGAGGTGCGGGACTTTGTGATGCGACGCATTCCCATCGGGGAAATCTGGGGCGTCGGACCGGCTCTGTTGCACAAATCGGGTGATGGCCGAGGTTGCCCTTCTCCCGGTCAGAGCTATCCCACAGCTTCAGTGACAGGCATGCCGAGGGCGGTGT
>NZ_QLUV01000029.1 GCF_003286075.1 Paracoccus endophyticus
TGATCTCCCTGGCGGTTGCCGCCGCCGGTTGGGTGGGTGAGACTTCACCCGGAGATTACGCCGCCTTCCAATTTCCACCACTTCCGAGACACGACCCGGTCGCCTTCAGCGTGACGCCTTTCTCCTTCAGCTCATGAACGATGTCTTGCAGATCCTTGAGGCTACGGGCCAGCCGGTCGATGCGGGTGATGATCAGCGTGTCACCCGGGCGCAGGAACTGAAGCAGGATGTCGAGTTCGGAGCGCCCCTCGCGGGAGGTGCCGGTCTTCTTCTCGGCCCGGATCACCTGACAACCCGCCGCACGTAGCGCCTCCTCTTGCAAGGAAAGGTCCTGGTCCGTCGTGGAAACGCGCGCGTAGCCGTAAAGGGTCATGGAAGAGCAGTTCTGTCCGGTTTGGGTTTAGACCCCCTCACGCTACTGTCCGACAAGTCTCAAAGCAACTCTAATTGGACGCAAGCAGGTGTCCGGTGCAGCTGTCTTGATAAGGTAGACCCGAATTGACGCTTTTTCCGATCGTGTACTATTCGACTGGTCCTTCGAGCACATGATCAAAGCAAGTTCATCGATGCGACTTGCTGGGCGTAGCAGTACCAATGTAAGCTGATTGGTATGAATGTGGGAAGTAAGAGCTGGAGAAGGGCAGGTGACATGACTGCGCAGCGGGTCAGGATCATCGAAGGTGGCAAGCTCATCATCCCGGCGCCGATGCGGCGGGAGCTCGGGATAGCCACAGGCGATACCGTACTGGTGGATATTGAGGACGGCGAACTGCGTGTCCGTTCGCTCACACAGGCCATTGCTCGAGCTCAGGCCATTCTGCGGCGCCATGTGCCGGAAGGCGTGTCCTTGGCTGACGAGTTGATTGCAGACCGCCGGCGCGAGGCTGACCGTGAGTAGAGTGGTAGTACTGGATTCCTCCGCCCTGCTTTGCGTCCTCAACGGAGAGGCCGGCGCGGATCGTGTGGCACAAGTCCTGTCCTCGGCTGTGATCGGCGCCGCGAACCTCGCGGAGGTCGTCACCAAGCTGCGGGAGCGCGGCCTAAGCGCCGAAGAGGTAGAGGAGGTGCTCGGCGGTCTTCACCTCGATGTACGCCCATTCACGCCAGCGCAAGCCTACGCAACCGGGCACCTCAGGCCCGCCACGCGAGCCCTCGGTCTTTCGCTTGGGGATCGCGCCTGCCTGGCACTCGCGGCTGAACTCAGCGTTCCTGCCGTGACTGCAGATCAGGCCTGGTGCAGTGCCGACGTCGGGGTGGAAGTCGAGGTGATCCGAGGGCAGGAGAGCGATAGGCTCCGATGATGCAAAGTTGACTCGGTGCCTTCCTCGTGGGTTGGGCCGATAGGAAGGTTGGACATGCTTCGCATCTTTGTCGGCGTCACTCACAAGCCCTGGTTCGACTATCTCGCCGACCTTGCGCCCGACGAGGTGAACTTCTGGCAGCCCTCGGGCTCGGGTGAGTTCCGGGCGCTCCAACCGGGCGATCTCTTCCTCTTCAAGCTAAAGGCGCCCTGGAATGCCATCGCCGGGGGCGGCGTGTTCGCGCATGCAAGCCTTGTGCCCCTGTCGCTGGCTTGGGACGCGTTTGGCCAGAAGAACGGTAACCCTGAGTTGGACTCCATGCGCCGCACGATTGCGCAGCTCCGCCGGGCCGCGCCCTTAGGCGAGCGCGAGGATCCGGTCATCGGCTGCCGTATTCTGACACAGCCCTTCTTCTGGCCTGAGGAGCTCTGGTTGCCAACGCCGGCAAGCTTTGCGGCCAATACTGTGACAGGGAAGGGCTACAGCGCCGAGGAGGCGGACGGCTTGGCGCTTTGGGAGGCGGTGCGAGAGCGACTTGCCTCCGCCAGCAGTCCGGCGCCCGAGCGGTCTGCTGTCCCGCTTGATCCCAGTCTACGCGACCCGGCCGGACCCTTCGTTCCCGATCCGGCTGGACCGCGCTATGGCACGCCGAGCTTGCTCCAGCGGCGGCTAGGGCAAGGTGCCTTCCGGTTGGCTGTGACGGACGGCTACGGCCGACGGTGCGCCGTCTCGGGTGAGCGCACGCTGCCCAGCCTCGACGCCGCGCATGTGCGCCCCTATTCGGAAGGTGGCGAGCACGAGATTTCCAACGGTCTCCTGCTCCGAACAGACATCCACCGCCTCTTCGACCTAGGCTACGTCACGGTCACGGAGAAGGGCCGCTTCGCTGTGAGCGCGCGCCTCAAGGCCGACTTCGACAATGGCACGCACTACTATGCCATGCAGGGCCAGGAGTTGCGCGCGCCCAAGCGGGGCTTTGCGCCGCCCGCGCCCGAGGCGCTCAGCTGGCACAGGGAGAACAGGTACCTAGGATAGCAGCTGCTGGAGAGCGTGCCCTCCCGGTCGGCGAGCTTGTTGACCGACCATTATCAGCAGCTGGTGGCCCCTATGCGGTCGCCCTTGATGTAGGCCGGAGTTCACTTTATGTTCATGGTTAAATGAGTGCTAACAGCAACTTGGCAAAGTGCGAGAGGGACCCGTGCACGCCGTTCGTTTCTTCAACATCGGCAACGCCGACAGCTGCCTCATCACACTCGAGAACGGCCGCCGGGCTCTCTTTGACTTCGCCGACATGCGGAGTGCCAACGACACCTCGGACAAGCGGTGTGACCTCGAGAAGGAACTGCGGGCGTGCCTGGGTGAAGACGAGGAGATCGACGTCGTCGCCTTCACCCATCTCGACACTGACCACTGCCACCGCGCGAAGGAGGTGTTCCACCTCGAGCACGCGGCCAAGTACCAAGGCGGCAACCGCATCAGGATCAAGACCATGTGGGTGCCTGCGACGGCCATCTTGGAAACAGGGGTGACGGGGCAGGCGCGGACATTGCGAACAGAGGCGCGGCATAGGTTTATTGAGGGTAAGGGCATCCGTGTCTTCTCCCGACCTGACGCCCTCGACCAGTTCCTGAAGGACAACAACATCGACCCGGCCAAGCGCCGCAACCTCATCACCGACGCGGGTACCCTCTGCCCGGAGTTCAATCTGGCCGCAGATGGCGTCGAGTTCTTTCCGCACTCGCCTTTCGCAGAGCACACTGACAACGGCGTCATCGTCCGCAATGCGTCGGCCCTGTTCATGCAGGCGACCTTCCAGGTCCAGGGCCGCGCGACCAAGCTGATCTTGTCGGCGGACGTCGACTACCAGACCATCGACGACATCGTCCGGGTGACCCGCTACTACAAGAATGACTACCGTTTGGAGTGGGATATTAACAACGTCCCGCACCATTCGAGCTACACCTCGCTTGCTGCGGAGAAGGGAGCCGAGGAGACTGTACCAAGCAAGCGGCTGCAGTGGCTCTACGAGACGGCAGGACGACGGGGCGGCCTCTTGGTTTCGACAAGCGACCCGATCCCGTCCGAGGACACGACACAGCCGCCCCATCGTCAGGCGGCCAATTACTACAAGAGGGTCGCCCGCGACCTGGGCGGTCAGTTCCTGGTTACCATGGAGCATCCCTCCAAGGCCGCTCCCAAGCCACTCGTCATCGAGATAGGCAGCGCCGGTGCGAAGGTCCGAAAGACGGCGGGCGGCACGGCGGCGGTGATCGGCGCGGCTGCGCCGCGTGCGGGGTCCCGTTGACCACCAGCGAGGCCGAGGCGCCATCTCGGCTAGCTCAGGCGGTGATCGAGTACCTGACGAGGTCGGTCGACCACCCCTTTGCCACCCTAGTCAAGGCCGAGGGGCTCGTGCTCGACGTCGAGGTTGAGCCTGAGCTGGCTCAGGATCGTGTCGTCCCAATCCTGCCTGTCGAGCCCCTGCGCCTGATTTTCTCGCCGGGGGATACGAGCAGTCCCATAGTCCTTTCCCGTCGGGCCGACTTCCCCTTTGGCCTTGTTCACACCCTACAGGGATGGGGCGAGAGTGGCTTGGCCTTGTGCGTTTGGGAGGAGGCTTGGCAGGACATATCGCGGATGCTGACCGGACAGGTGCTGGTGGAGCGCCTCCGCGACTGGCTGTCTAGGACCGCCGCCGGGAGCCTCCACCAGGAGGAGCAAGGCCTCGAGCCTCTGATCCCCACCACGGCCCACACCTTGATCATCCCGCCAGGACCGCCCCGGGGTCCCTGGCACATTGTCGGCGCAAGTAAGCACGATGGGCGCTGGACGGTCCGCTTGGACCCGACGCCCCGGACGGACGTGAGTGGGGTGCTCCCCTTCGCCGTCTTCGGGTTGGAGCTGCCCTCGCAGGTCCATGCTGCCTTGCGCGCACGCCCTTACGACCTCGGCAGCTTGATCGGACTCGCTCGGGAACTGGGAGGCAACCTCGTCGCCAGCCTCGGCGAATGGCTCGTCGAACCAGCGCAGTTGGAGCACGCCGTTGATCGCCACGTCCTTCTGCTTGTATCGGTGCCAAAGCGCAGGACCCTCGAAGGGCCTGATGAGACGGTGGAAGTCTGGGCCTACCAGCCGTCGGGCACCCTGGCTGACCTCGGCGAACAGCTCGGCCACACCTTCACATATAGGGAGGGTGCCGCTGCCGACACGGTTCGGGCCATGCCGCCCGGGTCCGTTGCTGACCTTGGTGCTATCGAACTCCAGGGCTGGCGCGTGGTGCAGCGACTCGACCGGACTTCGGCTCGAGATCATGCGGCCGTGCCAAACCGCTCCGATGCGAAACTCGTCGCGATCGGCGCAGGGGCCATCGGCTCGAACGTTGTCCTGAACACGGCCAAGTCGGGCATCGGCGCTTGGACGATAATTGACGACGACGTCGTGCTGCCGCACAACACGGTTCGCCAAGCCTACGGCGACGCCTTGGTCGGGTTCTCCAAGGCCGAAGCCCTTGCGCACGAGGTCAACCAACTCCTCGCCGAGGCCGATGCGAAGAGCCACTGCGCGGACGTCCTCCGTTCGGACGCGCAGGCAGAAGATCTCGCCCAAGCAGATCTAGTGTTGGACTTCAGCGCCTCGCCCGCAGTGGTGGGGCACCTCTCGGACCAACGAGAGGTCAGGCGCGCGGCCAGCTTCTTCTTCAGCCCGGACGGATCCGACCTGGTGATCCTGGCCGAGGACGCAGCGCGGGAGCTGCGTCTTGACGAGATCGAGGCGCAATACTTCCTGGCAGTAGCCACCGAGCCTTCGCTCGCAGGACATCTCGATACGGCCAGGGTCGACCGCATCCGTTACGCCAACGCCTGCCAAGACCTTACCCGGCCGCTTCCGCCGTGGCAGGTGCAGTCACTGTGCGGCATTGCTGCTGGCCAGCTTATTGCCCTAGTCGGGAGCCCGAAGGCAGCAGCCTCTATATGGAGACTCGATCCAGCGAACGCCGCAGTCGCACCTGTGATGCTTCCCCTTTCACAGGTACACCGCCACGCCTCGGCCGATCTTCGGGTGGTTGTCACCGAAGCGGCAATGAAGATGATCCAAGGATTGCGAGCTGCAGCGGTGCCGAACGAGACGGGTGGTGTGCTGGTGGGCACTTTCGACGTTGTCCGGGGCGTCGCCCACATTGTCGCGGCGTTGTCCGCGCCACCCGACAGTCGTCAGGCCCCTACCCACTTTGTCCGGGGTGCTAGAGACTTAAGGCCAATCGTCGAGGGCATGGCCGCTCGGACCGCCGGCAGGCTCCACTACCTCGGCGAGTGGCATAGCCACCCTGATCGCGTGGCTGCCCGGCCAAGCGGGGATGACGAGAAGGTCTTCGCGTACCTTGCCAAGCACCTCCACCCTGGCGGCGCACCGTATGCCATGATGATCCATGGCGAGCGCGACACCTGGCTCCGGGTGGGCTGGCAGGGTCGCGCAACTCTGGAAGGCACGATGGCCCATGCGACCGAGCGGCGATCCTGACGACGCAATGCCCGGAGGCATTGCCTTGGCACTGTCGGGTGGTGGTTCCCGAGCCATGGCGTTCCATCTCGGCTGCCTTCGTGCCTTGCGGTCTGAAGGCCTGCTCAACCAAGTCTCGACTATTTCAGCCGTATCGGGCGGCAGCGTCCTCGCGGCGCTCTACTGCAGCCACCCGGGCGATTTCGACGAGTTCGAGCGCGTCGCTCGGAGGATTATCGGCCGGGGGTTTGTCCGCCCCGCCGTGAGGGCGGTATTTACCACCTCAGAGGGTCTGAAGGCCCTTGGGAGTGGCATGCTGACATGGCTCGATCGTGTCGCGGCCTTAAGCGCAGGACTGATTTTGAAGGCGGTGCCTCGCAGATTCCGCCCCACGCCACGGTGGTTGAAGGAGAGCCAGCTGCGTCGCTCTGCGAGTCGGACGACCGTGCTGCAACGCGTCTTCGACAATATACTTGACGGACGAACACTTGTTCAGCTTCGTGACGACCGGCCCAAGCTGATCATTGTGGCGTGCGACCTGATGGCTAGCTCAGCTTTCTACTTCGCTAAAGATGGTGTCGGCTCATGGCGCCGAGGGGTGGCCGCTGCGGGAGCCGTCCGGGTGGCGGAAGCGGTAGCAGCCTCGGCAGCTTATCCAGTATTTCTGCCCACGCTTGAACTCTCAATGACCTTCACCAAGAAGGGGGGGCAGAAAAAACAGGAAAGGGTCGTGCTGACTGATGGGGGTGTTTACGACAACTTGGGTCTTGCGCCTTTGTGGCCAGACCGCGATCCCTCCGTCAGCCTCCATGTTGGCAGCTACGACCGTCTGATCGTTTCCCGGGCGGGATATAGTACAAGCATGTCTGCCGCTCCGGCACTCTGGGGATCCCGGATGTACGCCGTCATGAATACCATGTTCTCGCGCTCGCAAAATGCCACAATGAAACGGTTGTTTGATTTGCAGAAAGGCGGTAGCCTGAAAAGCTTTATTTTGCCCTACCTGGGTCAAGCTGACGACCAACTGGCGAACCCGCCTTCGGACCTCGTACGCGCCGAGGATGTCGCCAACTACCCAACTGACTTTTCTGCTATGCCATCGGATTGGATCGAGAAATTGTCGCAACGGGGGGAGCAGCTCACCCGATCTCTCATCGTAGAGCATTGGCAGCCTGCCAATAGGAACTGAGCTGCCACATCAAGTTTATCGAAAGGTCCAGACAGTGGCACGCGTAGAGTTCGACAGCACGAAGAAACCTTTGGATGATCTTCTCAAGCGTGCCCGTGACGGTTTGATCCAACTCCCCGATTTTCAGAGGGGCTGGGTCTGGGACGACGAAGGGTTGCGGGGTCTTCTGGCGTCCATCTCCAGATCATTTCCGGTAGGGGCCATCATGACGCTCCAAGCGGGAGGCGAGGTCAAGTTCAAGCCGCGTCGGATCGAGGGCGCACCAGAGGGAAGCTCTGGCATCTCCCCCGAGTCGCTTCTCCTGGATGGTCAGCAGCGTCTTACATCCCTTTATCAGACAACGATGCGCAAAGAAGTCGTTGAGACAATCAACACCAAAAAACAGAAGATCAAACGTTTCTACTATATCGACATGGCAAAGGCCTTGGAGGAGGGAGCCGACCGCACGGAAGCCTTCCTCGGACTTCCAGAAAGCAAGATCGAAACACGTAACTTCGGCCGAGATATCGTCCTTAACTTGAGAACTGAAGACGACGAATTTGCTCAGTGCATGTTTCCAACAAACCGTATATTTGATTGGAATGATTGGCAGATAAAATTTGTTGCGCACTGGAGCTACTCAGCTGAGAAAACCCATTTCTGGTTCCGCTTTCTAAACGAGGTCCTCGCAGCCTTTCACCAATATCAGATGCCGGTAATCGAGTTGGGCAGGAGCACCAGCCGAGAAGCTGTTTGCCTGGTGTTCGAGAAGGTAAACACAGGCGGCAAGAAGCTGGACGCATTCGAGTTACTGACCGCCATTTATGCTGGAGAGCAGGAAGGCTTCCTTCTCCGGGAGGAATGGTCGAGGATTGCAACGAACCTCAAGGCGTCCATTGCGCTCAAGGAGCATCCCCTGACGCGCCTCGAAGCTACAGAGTCCGGCCTGAACAACTTCTACTGCATTGATTTTGTGTGCTGAAGCTGCGGTTTTGTTGGCTTTGAATTGCAGGGTTTCGTATGCTTTTGCCAG
>NZ_QLUV01000003.1 GCF_003286075.1 Paracoccus endophyticus
GTCTTGTAGGTCAGGCGTGTGAGTCTGCTCATGCCGACCAGCTACCATACCGGACTCACGACATGAATCACGGAAGGGATTTGTGCAACAGAGCCATCCGGCATGCGTATAAATTGCCGCTCTGGCTTGACGAAGCGTCCATCTGGCGAATCGTTCGTTCAGGGATGCCCGCAGGCGGGTTTTCCATCCGGCAGGCTTTCCTTTCTGTAGCCGCCAGAATGCACTTTCTATGAATATTATCAGCGGCTTGCCGCGGATGACTGCGATCGGGTTGACAATCGCTCCAACCGGAATGGGCCAACCGGCCACGCCCGAATGCACCAGTTCCGATCGACCGACAGCTTTCCAGGCGACTCGGGCCGCCGCCGGCAGGTGCAGCAGAATTGTCCGCAAGCCGCCATCGGGAAAAAAGGCGACGAATTCAAGGCGCCCGTTTTCCCGTCCGATGACCTCCAGCATTCCTTTCTCGGGCGCGGAAATTTCCATGCAAGGCGCCAGGACAGTAATGTCTTCCAGATAAGTCAGGTGTTCTCTTAGATCGTGCCACCACAGTTCATCAAGCCATATGCGCCCCTCCCGGTTCCTGTAAAAACACACTGGTGCGACGAGAAGATATTTCTTCCTCAGTCGTCCATTCACAATGCTTCTCCTCCGGTGGTTATCATTTCCCTGCCATGGGATGACCAGTGGGTCTGATCGCCCCATCCGGCCAGCAGGCCGGCCAGGGAAAGGTCATCGTCCACGGTGTCCCCCTGCAGGCCGCGCCGGCTCGACTCGCAGGCCTGAAACTGCGCCGGGGTGGCGTGCAGCAGGCGGGGGAACCAGATTGGCGGCACGCCCGATACAAGGCCATTGTCCAGCTCTGCCTCCCTGCTGTCCTGGTCGAAGCGCAGCGACTTGGGCAAAATGCTCATGCCAGGCCCTTTCCGAACGCTCGCGATATTCGTTAACAAGCCGCCGTATCTGGTTCAACGTTCCGGCATCGAAGCCTCACTCTAGGCGCTTGCGGCCCTCGATGGCGAGAGGTCATGGCCTGGAAGCTGCCGATCACGCTGCCGGCTTTTGCTTGGCGGCAGCCCGAAAGCCGTTCAGCCAAACCAAGCCACCCCACCGGCGCGTCTTCGATCAGCGACCTGGCCGAACCGTTTCCCGTGTCTCGGCCCCGCCGTGTGCCGCACCCCAAGCCAGCAAAGCATCCCGAAGCCCTGCAGAAGATGAACTGAGCATTTTGGATTCCTGAACAGCGCCCATATCCTGAAAGAGCACCAATAGTTGGCCACCCCCAAGCGACGGGAGAGTTGATGCCTGTTTACAAGTTCTTCTCTCGGACGGGCCTGCTTTTTGTCCTGTGGTGGGTGCTTGTCGCCTCCGACCCCGCCTCGATCCTCTTCGGCGCGGTCGCTGCGGCGGCTGCGGCATTCCTCAGCGCAAGGCTTCATCCCCTCGATCACAGCGGCGTTCGTGCCGGGCGCCTCGTTCCGCTGTTCGGCTCGCTCTTCGTTCAGGGCTTTCGGGGCGGCTTCGACGTCTCGTGGCGCGCGCTCCAGCCGCGCCTTGCGATCGATCCGGCCTGGACGAGGGTCCGGCTGGCCAGCGACCATGCGGCGGCGAATGCGCTGCTGGGCGGAATAGTCAGCCTGGTTCCCGGTTCCCTGGCGGCGGCTTCAGCGGGCGGCACGATGGATCTTCACCTGCTTCACGCCCCCAGCTTCGACCCCGGCGAGTTCGAGAGGGATCAGCGCCATGCGCTCGGGCTCTTCGGCAGGGGGATCGAGAAAGCAGGCGGCTCCGATGCATGACATGTTCACCTTTGCCGCGGCGTTCCTGCTGGTGACGGTCGCGGGGGCGCTGGTGCGCTGCTGGAAGGGCCCCGGACGCGTGGACCGGATCATGGCGGTCCAGCTGGTGGGCACCGGCGCGATCGGCGTGGCCGTCACCCTGGGGACGGCCCGGCAGGACCCGGCGATGCTGGACGCCGCGCTGACGGGCACGCTTCTGGCGGCCGTTCTGGTGTCCGCCTTTGCCCGCGGCAGCCCGCCCGGCGCCGCGCGGCCCGACCCGCCGGGGCAAGCGCCGGAAGGAAAGGAACCCTCGTGACCTGGACCGACCTCGCCGTCACTCTGCTGCTGTCCGCGGGGCTTTTCTTCTATGCGGCCGGGACGGTCGGCCTGCTGCGCTTTCCCGATGCGGCCTCGCGCCTGCACGCATTGACCAAGGCCGACAATGTCGGGCTGGGCTTCGTCGCCCTGGCGGCTGCGCTGCAATGGGGTTCGCTGGTCGTCGCCGCCAAGATCGCCGCGGTCTGGCTGTTCGCAATCCTGGCCGCCGGGACGAGCGCGCAATTGATGGCGCGCGTGGCCCGGCAGGACGATGGCGACGGACCATGACCGCCACCTTCGAACTGATCCTGTGCGTCATGATCCTGGGGACGGCGTGCGTCGCGCTGTTCGTGCGCGACTTTCTGACAGCGATCGCCTTCTTCGTGGTCTTCGGCAACCTGTTGGGACTGGCCTGGCTGGCGATGGGCGCGGTGAATGTCGCCCTGGCCGAGATCGCGATCGGTGCAGGGGTCACGGGCGTGCTGCTTGTCCTGACCCGCAGCCGGCTGCTGGCGCTTGGCGAGGAGATAGCCTGCGGCCCGGCCAGGCCCTGGCTGCGGCTGGGGGCGGCGGCTGCCTGTTCGGCCTTTACGACCCTGTTGGCCGCCGCGGTCCTTTCGATTGCGCCTGGCGACGATCTGGCGCCGGTCGTCGACGGGCTCATGCCGCGGATCGGGCTTGACAACCCGGTGACGGGGGTTCTGATGGCCTTCCGCGCCTATGACACGCTGCTTGAATCCTTTGTCCTGCTGGGTGCCCTGGTCGCCGTCTGGTCGCTGGCGCCCCCCGCCGCCTGGCCGCAGCCCCCGGTCGCGCTGCGGATGGCCGATCCCGCCGCCCTGAACGTGGCGGGAAGCTTCGGCCGGCTCCTGCTTCCGGTCGCGCTCGTGATGGCGGCCTATCTCGTCTGGGTCGGCTCCGACCGGCCTGGCGGGGCGTTCCAGGGGGGCACGGTGCTGGCCGGCGGGTTCCTGCTGGCCGCCATGGGCGGCGCCATCGGATTGCCGCGCAGCGACGATCCGAGGCTTCGCTGGGCGCTGGTGGCGGGGCCGCTGGTGTTCCTGGCCATCGGCCTTGCCGGGGCGGCGACGGGGCGGTTCCTGGCCTATCCCGACGGAACGGCCAAGGCGCTGATCGTGACCATCGAATATGTCTTGGCGTTCTCGATCGGGGTGACGCTGGCGCTGCTGGTGGCCGGACCCCCTGCCAGGGCAGGGACGGGTCCATGACGGTTCCCGCCGTTCTTGGGCATCTGTTTCCGCTGACCGGGGCCGTGCTGGTCGGATTGGGGCTGTGCGGCTTCATCACCCTGCGCCATCCGCTGCGCCAGCTTCTGGCCGTCAACGTCATCGGCGCCGGCATCTTCCTGATCCTGGGCGGGCTGGGGCGTGGCGAGGGGGTCACCGATCCTTACCCGCAGGCGCTGGTCATCACGGGGATCGTCGTGTCGGTCGCCCTGACCGCGCTGGGGACGGCGATGATCGCCCGCCTGTCCGAAGACCGCCGCGCCGCCGGATCCGGGCCGGACCAGCCGAAGGACCAGGACCCGTGAGCCCCCTCGACCTGCTGGTGGCCGCGCCCCTGGCCTTCATGGTGGCCGCGCTTGTCGCCGGACAGGGCGGACGCTGGCTGATCCTGGCCGCGGGCCCGGTGATGCTGGCCCTGTCGGCCTGGCTCGTGGTTCTTCCCCCGGGCGTGGCCCATCTGGTCGGCGACTGGGACCTTCCGCTCGGCATCCTGCTGCGCGCCGACGGCGTCGCGCGGCTTCTGGTGCCCGCCACCTCGGCCTGCTTCGTGGCGGTCGCGCTTTACGCATGGCACGAGTTTTCGCCGAAGGCGGGGGCCGAGACCGCGCGCGCCCACACGTTCTGGCCCATGCTGTATCTGATGTGGGGCGGATCGAACGCCGGCTATCTGACGACGGACCTGTTCAACCTCTATGTGACGATCGAGATGGTCAGCCTGGCCGCGGTCGCCATGGCGGCGATGGGGTCGCTTGCGGCGGGATTGCAGTATTTCCTGATCGCGCTTGTCGGCTCGCTGGCCTATCTGCTGGGCGTCGCGCTGTTGGCAAGCCATTACGACACGGTGGATGCCACCCTGCTGGCAGTCCGCGCGCGGCCCGACCTGCCGACCCTGATGGCGATCACCGTCATGACGGCGGGGCTTCTGGTCAAGACGGCGCTGTTCCCGCTGCACGGCTGGCTGCCCCCCGCCCATGCCGCCGCCCCGGCCCCCGCCAGCGCCCTGCTGTCCGCCGTCGTCATCAAGCTGGGGTTCGTGATCCTCCTGCGGCTCTGGTTCGAGGCCTTCGCCGAGATCATCCGTCCGGCCGCGATGGATCTTCTGGGGGGCATGGGTGCGCTTGCGATCCTCTACGGCTCGGTCCAGGCGATCCGGCAAGAACGGCTGAAGCTGCTGGTGGCCTATTCGACGGTGGCGCAGCTGGGGTATCTGTTCCTGGCCTTTCCCCTGATCGCAAATGCCCAGAACCCCGCCGAGCCCTGGGCCGCGGTGCTGGTGCATGCCGTGTCCCACATGCTGGCCAAGGCCGCGATGTTCCTGGCCGCGGGGCTGATGCTCAAGGCCGTCGCCGGCGACCGCATCAGCGACCTGGCGGGGCTGGCCCGCGCCATGCCCCTGTCCGTCACCGCCTTTGCGCTGGCGGCGATCTCGCTTGCCGGGCTGCCCCCGTCGGGCGGGTTCACCGCCAAGTTCCTTTTGCTGCACGCCGCGATCGAACAGGGCCGCGTGGTTCCTGCGGCCGTGCTGGTGATCGGCGGCCTGCTGGGGGCCGTTTATCTGTTCCGTCCGCTTTCGGTGGCCTTCAGCGGAAGCGCCGCGCCGGCCGTCCGGGCCGAGGCGCCCCTGCGGGTCGCGGCGCCCCTGGCGCTGGCGTCGCTGGCCATCGCCCTGGGCTTTGCCGGCATGACGCTGATCGAGCTGTCGTCGGTGGCGGCCCCGCCCGCCGTCGCCGGGCCCGTTCAGGCGGAGCCCGGCCGATGATGCTGTCCGCGCCTCTCGTCCTCGTGCTGCTGCCGCTGATCCCGGCGATCATCAGCTTCGCGCTGCCCGAACGCCTCGCCGCCTGGCGCAATGCCGCGAACCTGGTCGCCGCGACGGTCAAGGTCGGGATCGTGGCCGATCTTCTGCGGCAGGTCCGCGGCGGCGTCGATCTCGAATGGCGCTACACCTTTCTGCCGGGCCATGACTTCCTGCTGCGGGTGGACACGCTGGCGCTGCTGTTCGTCAGCCTGTCGGTCTTCCTGTGGCTGGTCACCACCGTCTATGCCATCGGCTATTTCGGGCGCGGGCCGAACCTGGCCCGGTTCTTCGGCTTTTTCAACCTGTGCGTCCTGTCGGCCACCGGCGTGGCGCTGTCGGGCACGGTTGTCACCTTCTTCCTGTTCTACGAGCTTCTCACGCTGGCCACCTGGCCGCTGGTGGTCCACAACGGGGACGAGAAATCCCTGCGCGCGGGCCGCATCTACCTGGCCTACACGCTGGCCGGCAGCGCCGCCTTTCTGGTCGGCATCCTGTGGCTGAAGGCGTTGGTCGGATCGATCGAGTTCACCGCGCCCCCCGACCTGTCCGCGGTCCCGCCCTTGACCCTGACGCTGATCTTCGTGCTGTGCGTGGGCGGCCTGGGGGTCAAGGCCGCGCTTTTTCCCCTTCACGGCTGGCTTCCGACGGCCATGGCCGCGCCCGCGCCGGTCAGCGCGCTTTTGCACGCGGTCGCGGTGGTGAAGGCGGGCGCCTTCGGCATCGTGCGGATGATCTATGACGTCTACGGCATCGGCACCGTGGCGGAACTCGGGCTCGGCCCGCCGCTGGCGGCGCTGGCCGCGTTCACGATCCTTTACGGCTCGCTGCGCGCGGTCATGCAGGACGAGATCAAGACGCGGCTGGCCTATTCGACGGTCAGCCAGGTCAGCTACATCCTGCTGGGCGCCAGCCTTATCGGGCCGTTCGCGGTCATCGGGGGCCTGGTCCACCTGGTGCACCAGGGCATCATGAAGATCACGCTGTTCATGTGCGCGGGCGCGCTGGCGAACCGCCTGGGGATCAAGGCCGTCACCGACCTGGACGGCGCGGGGCGGCTGATGCCGGTGACCATGGCGGCCTTTTCGATCGGGGCGCTGGGGATGATCGGGGTGCCGCCGGTGGCGGGCTTCATCTCCAAGTGGTATCTGGGGATCGGGGGGCTGCAATCGGACGCCGCGTGGGTGGTGGCGGTCCTTGCGGGCTCGTCCCTGCTCAACGCCGCCTATTTCCTGCCGATGCTGTATCGGGCCTGGCTTCTGCCCCCGCCGGAACGGGCGGGGTTCCGGGAACTGGGCACGACCCGCGACCGGATGCTGGTCCTGCCCGCGGTCGTGACCGCGGCGGCCGCGCTGGCGGCGGGCGTCTTCGCCTCTTCCTCGTTCAGCCCCCTGACCTGGGCCAAGCTGATCGCCGAGAGGGGGTATCTGCAATGACGGCGGACCTGGCGCCCCTTCTGCCCCTCGCAGTGGTCTGGCCGCTCGTGCTGGCGCTGTTCTGCCTGGTGCCGGCCTGGGGACCCCGCATGATCGCGCTGCTGCCGCTCGCCCCCGTGCCGGCGCTGTGCGCGGCGCTTCTGGCGCCGCGCGACCAGATCGCCCGGCTCCCCGGCATCCTGCTGGACGGGGGGCTGGTGCTGGGTGACACGGGCGCGGTGTTCCTGGGCGGCGCGGCCCTTCTGTGGGTCTGCGCGGGGATCTATGCGGCGCGCTTCCTGCGGACCGACCCGCGCCCGGCCGGTTTCGCGCTGTTCTGGAACGTCGTGCTGGCGGGGAACCTGGGGGTGTTCGTCGCCGCCGACATCGTCAGCTTCTACGTCTTCTTCGCCCTTGTCTCGCTGATGGCCTATCCCCTGGTCATCCACGACAGAAAGCCCGCCTCGCTGCGGGCGGGGACCGCCTATATCGTCCTTGCGGTGATCGGAGAGACCGCCCTTCTGGCCGCGTTCATGCTGGCCTCTTACCACGCAGGCGGGTCGCTGTGGATCGCGGACGTCCGCGCGGGCCTTGGCCTGCCCGGCTCGCCTTCTGCGATCCTGTGGCTGATGATCCTGGGCTTCGGGATCAAGGCGGGGCTGATGCCGCTGCACGTCTGGCTGCCCGTGGCCCATCCCGCCGCGCCGGTCCCGGCCTCGGCCGTGCTGTCGGGCGCCATCGTCAAGGCGGGCATCTTCGGCCTGCTGGTGTTCCTGCCCTTTGGCGTGCCCGTCCCCCTGGCCGGCACGGTGCTGGCGCTGCTGGGCTTTGCCGGGCTGTTCGCGGGCGCGCTGCTGGGGTTGGCCCAGCCGGGCGGCAAGGCGGTGCTGGCCTATTCCACGGTCAGCCAGATGGGGCTGGTGATGGGCGTCCTGGGCGCGGCGCTGGCGGCGGGCACGCCCGCGGCGGCGGTCCTGCCGGCCGCGGCGCTATACGCGCTGGGCCACGGGCTGTCCAAGGGGGCGCTGTTTCTGTCCTATGGCCTTGCGCCGTGGTGCGGCAGGGGCTGGCGCCGGGCGCTTGTGGCCGTCGCACTGCTGCTGGCGCTGTCGATCGCGGGCCTGCCCTTCACGGCGGGCGCGCTGGCCAAGTCGGCGATCAAGGGGCCCGCCGGGCCGTTCGGCGCCACGCTGATCGGCCTGTCCGCCCTGACCTCGGCTTTGGTGCTGGCGCGATTTCTGGCGGTTCTTCCCCCGGCCCGGGCCGGCGCCGGTCGCCCGCCCCTGCTGCTGGCGCTGCCGGTGCTGGCGCTGGCGGGGGCGGCGCTTGTCCTGCCGGTGGTCCTGTATCCCGCCGTGGCCGGCAAGGCGCCGTTCGCCGCGACGACGCTGGCCAGCCTGCTGGAGGGCACATGGCCGCTGGCGCTCGCCGGGCTGCTCGTGATCGGCGCGCTTGCGCTCGGGCTGAAGCCGCCGTTGCTGCCGGAAGGGGATCTTCTGGACCTGATGCGGCGATCGGTTGCCGCCGCCCGCGCCGGCTTCGAGGCCGCGGTCCGGACCGGCGCGGTATCGATGCACGATTCACAGGGGCGGCCCGCAGCTGTCTGGGGCGACAATCTCGCCAGGATAGAGGCGCTGGTGCGGGACAGGGCTTCCATCGCCGTCGTCCTGCTCGTCCTCATGGGCGCGCTTCTGGCAGCCTTGCTGCGCTGATCGCCCAAGGGCGGGCGCCCGGAACCCCTCACCCCCGCCGCAATTTCCGGGACCCCGCATAGATCACGGCGGCGGTCAGCAGGGTCAGCGGGACCACGAACACCGTCATCGCGCGTGTATAGGTATCCAGGGCGTCGTGCTGTTCGGCCGCAAGGATAAGATAGCCGATGTAGAAGACGTAATAGGCCACGAAGACCGCGCCCTCCCAGCGGGCGATCTCGCGGCCGGTCAGGAAGATCGGCAGGCAGGCGATGGCGGTGACCAGCATGACCCAGGCGTCGAAGGCGAGGATGGACGGCGCCACGGCGATCCCCGCGCCCCCCGCGGCCAGGCCCGACAGGCCAAGGCAGCCCAGGATGTTGAAGACATTGCTGCCCACGACATTGCCGACCGCGATGTCGCGGTTGCCGCGGACGGCGGCGGTGATCGATGTGGCGACCTCGGGCAGCGACGTGCCCGCCGCCACGATGGTCAGGCCCACGACCAGGTCGCTGACCCCCAGCGCCTTGGCGAAGGACACGGCCGCCGTGACGAGCAGCCGCGATCCGACCACGAGACAGGCGAGCCCGCCGACGATCAGGACCACCTGCGCCAGCCGCGACCCGGCCCCGGGGGATGCATCCGCAGCCACCCCGTCGGGCATGACCTCGTCCTGCGCGCGCCCGTTCGCGCGCCGCGACTGGATCACGAGAAAGGCGGTGTAGCCGACAAGCAGGACCAGCAGCAGCGCCGCCTCGGCCGTGCCGATCACGCGGTCGCCGTGCAGCATCACAAGAAGAAGGGCGCTGACCGCGATCATGATCGGGACCTCCTGGCGGATCACCTGCCGGTTCACGGCCAGGGGCGTGACCAGCGCGCTTACCCCCAGGATGAACAGCACGTTGAAGATGTTGCTGCCCACGACGTTGCCGATGGCGATGTCGTTCTGCCCGCCCCAGACCGCGCCCACCGAGACGGCGACCTCGGGCGCCGAGGTGCCGAAGGCCACGACCGTAAGGCCAACCACCAGCGGCGACAGCCCCAGCGCCAGCGCCAGACGAGAGGCGCCCTTGACCAGCAGTTCGGCCCCGACGACCAGCAAGACCAGCCCGCCCAGAAAAAAGATGATGTCCATGTGATGAATCCGGCGCCGTTCCCGGCAAGGGTTCTCATCCGGCGCAGGAAGGGTCAACGACGATATGCGCCGCAGCCCGCCCTTGCAGCGATGGGGACGGCCCGGCAACCGGCCGGCTTCGATCCCGCCGGGTCAACGGCGGTCTTCCCCGGTCCCTTGAACCCGCCGGCGAGGACCACGATCTGTCTGGGGTGCGTCAGTGACACCACGACAGGAGGCCTGTCGGCCTGCAAGGGAAAGAACTGCGCCACGAGGGGGGGGGAAGAATGACACTGAAACGGATCTCGGTGCGGGTTGAAATACCCTCTGGCCCGGGCGACCGCGCGGCGGTCGAACTGGCCGGCCGTCTTGCGGCGACCAGCGACGCCGAGATCGACGTTCTCGCCTATGTGACCGAAGTCCTGCCGAGCCTTGCACCACAGGAAAGGGGCGAGGCCACCTTCGACGACACAAGGCTGGACTTCGAGCGGCTCGCGGCCCGCGACGGACTGAAGCTGCGGGTGTTCGATCGGTCGAGCTATGCCCATGGGGCCGGCGACGTCTTCGCGGATCACCTGCGGGTCAGCGACCTCGGCGTGATCCACTACCCTTTCCAGCCGTCGATCGCGGCCCGGATGGTGGCCTCGGCCGCCCTGTTCAATGGCGGCGCCCCTCTTTTGCTGCTTCCAGGTTCGACGGGGACTGCCGCCCTGCCCTCCTCGATGCTTGTCGGCTGGGACGGCTCCGTCGCCGCCGCGCGGGCTCTGCGCGCCGCCATTGCCCTTGCCGGGCCGGGGGGCCGGATCATCATCGCCAGCATCGAGGAGACTGACGCGCACCGCCCCGGGCAATCGGGCGTCGAAGCGGCGCATCTGGCCGCGATGCACGGCGCAGAGTCGACCTTTGTGGTCCTGGAGGGAAAGGGCGACCCTGCGCGTGACGTGCTTGAGCGGCATTGCGTCGAGTCCGGGGCGGATCTGCTGGTTGCTGGCGCCGTTCGTCACGGAACCTTGCACGAGATGCTGTTCGGCAGCCTGACCACCAGCATCCTGGCCCAGGGTCCGAGGCACCCGACCCTGCTTGTGGCCTGAGCCGCGACGCGCTCAGGGGTCTTGTCGCTCTCGCCCCGTGCCGCCCTGCAAGAGACAGGCCGAACGGCTTGGTTCGGCGCCTCCGGGGGCTGCGCCGCCCGTGCTGGCAGGTGTCGGATTGCCTCGCCGATCTCACGCTCGGAGCGCGAGGTCCCCCTGCCCTTGAAGGTTCATCCAGAACTGCGGGTCCGTTGTCGCTCGGGGTCCTTCAGATGGGGCAGCGGCTTGATCGATTCCTCGCATTCGACGTAATGCTCAGATCGGCGCAAAGGCTCGATGGGAACGTAAAGACCCAGCATGGCGCGGATGTCCTTGGCCCAGGCGCCGGCGGCGTCGACGAGGTGGTCGGCCTCGATGCGCGAGCCGGTCGCGGTGATGGGGCCGTGACCTGCGCGCCATGGCGTTCCATGGCGGTGACGTCCTCGGCCAGGAATTGGGCAGAGTTCCACCGGCGTTCTCTCGCTCTGGCTTTCAGATGTTTCAAACCAGGGAGTTCAAAGCCCATCCCGCGCGGCTCAGGCCATGCAAACTCGCGCGTGCCGCGCTTTCACTGCACGCGGGCCAAGGCCTCGACCAGCAATCGACGCAGAGCAGCGTCCGTCTTGAAGCCCGCATGTGCCGTCAGGGTCACATTGGGCAGGGACAGCAAGGGATGGTCGGGCGGCAGGGGCTCTTCGTCGAAGACGTCCAGAGCGGCGTGACCCAGACGGTCCGCCGAGAGGGCTGCGACCAGCGCCGGCGTGTCGATGACCCCGGCACGAGCAGTGTTGATGATCACGGCCTGCCGCCGCATCCTGCCCAGCGCGTCGGCATCGATCATCCCGGCGGTTTCCGAAGTCAGCGCCAGATGCAGACTGATCACGTCGGCGGTCCCCAGAAGAGCGTCGAGCGACATGAGCGGGCACGGTGTGTCCTCAAGGGGCGAGCGGTTCCATCCGATCACCCGAAACCCCAAGGCAGCGGCGAGGCCAGCTGTCGCCCGCCCGATCCCGCCCATGCCGATGATGCCAAAGGTCAGGTCCTGGAACTCGCGGCCGGCAAGCGGCTCCCAGTGACCAGCACGCAGGCTGCGATCCATCAGGGCGATCTGGCGCAGCGCACTCAGCGCCAATGCGATGGCGTGCTGGGCGACCGCCTGGTCGCCATAGCCCCGGATCGTCTCGACCGTGATGCTGCGGGCTTCGGCCGCAGCCATGTCGATATAGGATGATGCCCCGGTGCCCAGAAAGATGATCCGCCTCAGCGACGGCGCGGCGTCAAGGTCGTCGGCGGTCATGTAGGTATGCCCGTTCCAGACGATCTCGGCATCCACGAACAGGTCGCGCAGCGTCTCGCGGTCGGGATCGCCTGAATGGATGACCATGCCATCCGGGCAGTCGAGATCCGCAAGCAGCGACACGCTGTGCGGTGTCGCGTCCACATACACGAGCTTGCCCATGCTCACTCCATCGGGTGGATGACGCGGTGCAGGAAGTCCTGGGTGCGGGGATGTCGAGGATTGCGCAGCACGTCCTGCGGCGGCCCCTGCTCGACGATCACGCCCCCCTCCAGGAAGAGGACACGATCGGCCACGGCGCGCGCAAACTCCATCTCATGCGTGACGACAACCATCGTCATGCCTTCGGCCGCGACATCGCGCATCACCGTCAGCACCTCGCCCACCAGTTCGGGATCGAGCGCCGAGGTCGGTTCGTCGAACAGGATCGCCTTGGGCTGCATCGCCAGGGCCCGCGCGATCGCCACGCGCTGCTGCTGCCCGCCTGACAGCTTGCCCGGATACGTGTCCAGCTTATCGCCCAGCCCCACCTTGTCCAGCAGTGCCGCCGCTTGGTCACGGGCCTGCGTGGGCGCCGTCTTCTTGACGAAAACCGGACCCTCCATGACATTTTCCAGCGCGGTCCGGTGCGGAAACAGGTTGAAACGCTGAAACACCATCGACACCTGCGTGCGGAGGTTCGTGATCGAGCGGTCGGCGGGATCGACCTTTGCCCCTTCGATCAGGATCGCGCCGCGCTGATAGGTCTCCAGACCATTGATGCAGCGCAGGATCGTGGACTTGCCCGAGCCGGACGGGCCGATGATGCAGACCACCTCACCCTTGTTGACCTCGAACGACACGCCCTTGATGACGTTCAGCGTGCCAAAGGATTTGTGGATGTCCTGAACCTGGATCATGCCTGCGAATATCTCTTTTCCAGATGCCTGGTGAGGAAGGTCAGCGGCAGGCTGAGCGCCAGATAGATCAGCGCCACCAGCGTGAAGACCGTCATGTTGTCGAAGGTCGAAGCCGCGATCAGCTGCCCCTGCCGCGTCAGTTCCGCCACGGTGATGGTCGAGACCAGCGACGAATCCTTGAGGATCATGATGATCGTGTTGCCGAAGGGCGGCAGGACGATGCGAATGGCCTGCGGCAGGATGACCCGGCGCATGACAAGCTGGTCGGTCATGCCGATCGAATGGGCCGCCTCGATCTGGCCCTTGTCGATGGCCTCGATGCCGGCGCGGAAGTTTTCCGCCTGATAGGCCGAATAGGCGATGCCCAGACCGATGATCCCGGCCTGCATGGCAGTCAGGTTGATCCCGATCTCGGGCATGACGAAGTAGATGTAGAACAGCTGCACGATGATCGGGATGCCGCGAATGATGGTGACGAAGCCGCGGCTGATCGCAACCAGGACAGGGTGGCGGGTCCAGGCCATGACCGCCCAGAGGAATCCCAGAAGCGTGCTGAGGGCGACCGAGAGGAAGGTGACGATCAGCGTCAGCCACACCCCCTGCAAGAGCAGCGGCACATAATCGGCAGCCCGTTCCCAGAAACCCATCGGCGAATGTCCCATTCAGTGCGCGGTCAGGCGGGACGGCGACGATCCATTGCCGTCCCCGCAGGTCTTATTCGATGCCCCACTCGGCGATGATCTCGTCCAGCTTGCCGGCCTTCTTGATCTTCGCCAGGCCGGAGTTCATCCGCGCCAGCAGTTCGGGCTCGTCCTGGCGCACGGCGATGGCAACGTCGCCGACGATGGTGCTTTCGTATTCGGACACCAGCCGCACGTCGGACGCACCCTTTGACAGCTGATAGGCGACGATCGGGCGGTCGCCGAAGCCCGCGTCGATCCGGCCCAGCGACACGTCGCGCATGATGTCGGCAATGGTGTCGTAGACCCTGACCTCCTTCAGCTTGCCGCTGGCCTGAAGCGGCCCGACATAGGCGGTGCCGACCTGCGCGCCGACAACCTTGCCCTCAAGATCGTCCAGCGAGGCATAGGCCGTGGTGTCGTCCTTGGGAACGAACAACCCCTCGCCGTAGGAATACACCGGGTCGCTGAAGGCGACGACCTTGGCGCGCTCCTCGGTCGCATACATCGCAGCGGCGATCACGTCGATCTTGCCCGAGGTCAGCGAGGGGATCAGCGCGCTCCACTGGGTCGCCTCGATATCGGCCGTGAAGCCTTCCTCTGCCCCGATCGCGTTGATGATATCGACCATCACCCCGTCGATCTCGTTGGTCTGGACGTCGAGGAAGGTGAACGGGATCCCCGAGGGCGTCGAGCCGACCTTCAGCGTATCCTGTGCCAGAACTTGCCCCGACAGGGCCACACTGGCGGTCAGCGTCAGCACGGCAGCGCGCATCATCCAAGTCACTTTGTTCATGGTTATCCTCCCAAGCCCGATATGGATTCATCATCATTGAAACTTCTTGCGGGTTGTTTCAGTCTGACGAAACAAACATCGGGTTGTCAACGCATGTCCTCGCCTCCTAACTCCCCAACGATCGAGTTGAATGCGGATGCAGCAGAGCCAGACGGCATCGGCGCACGACTGCGGCAGCGTCGCAAGGTTCGCGGCCTCTCGCTGAAAGAGGTCGCTCGCCGGGCGGAAGTCTCGATCGGACTGGTCAGCCAGGTCGAACGCGGGCTGACGATGCCCTCGGTCCGGTCGCTGGGCGCGATCTGCGGTGCACTGGAAATGCCTGTCGGCTGGCTTTTCGACACGGCTGACGCGGGTGATCCCGACGACCTCGTGGTGCGACGGCACCAGCGGCGGATGCTGGACCTGGGCGCCAAGGGGATGGTCAAGGAACTGATGACGCCCGACAGCTGCACGGGCATCCAGATGATGCGCCTGATGATCCGCCCGGGCGGATCGACCGGCGATACCCCCTACAATCACCCGAGCGGTGCGAAATGCGGCACCGTGCTCTCGGGCCAGTTGATGCTCGAGGTCGATGGCGACACCCGCCGCCTGAACACCGGGGACAGCTTTGCCTTCGAGGCGACGCGCATGATCCGCTTCTGGTGCGAGAGCAGCGAAACAGCCGAGGTCTTGTGGATCGTGACACCGGCCGTCTACTGAAAGGACCCATGGGGATGATCGAGAACGAAGAGGACGTGATTGCCAACTCGCTGTGGACGGCGACCGCAAACCCTGCGCCGAACTGCCCAGCATTGCGGGGAACGGCGGAATGCGACGTGGCAGTCATCGGGGCGGGCTTCACAGGCCTTTCCGCTGCGGTTCACCTGGCTGAGCGGGGACAGCGCGTCATCGTGCTCGACACGCACTCTCCCGGCTGGGGGGCGTCCGGGCGCAACGGCGGTCAGGTCAATCCGGGCCTGAAGGAAGACCCTGACACGATCGAGGCGCAGTTCGGGCCCAAGGTGGGCGGGCGCATGGTCGCCCTGTCGGGGGGCGCAGGGCAATTCGTCTTCGATCTGATCGCGCGCCTGGGGATCGACTGCGACGCCCGCCAGACGGGCTGGATCCAGCCCGTCCACAACGACGCGGCGGATACGGTGGTCCGGCGTCGCGTCGAGCAATGGACCCGGCGCGGTGCTCCGCTGCGGATGCTGGACCGGGATACGACGGTGGCGCTGCTGGGCACCGAGCTGTATCGCGGCGCGATGATCGACGAGCGCGGCGGCAACCTGCATCCGCTGAACTATGCCCTGGGCCTTGCCGATGCGGCGATGCGGGCCGGTGCGGTCATCCACGGCAGCAGCCGCGTGACGGCGCATGAAACACGCGGCCCCGATCACCTGCTGCGCACCGAAGGCGGCGAGGTCCTGGCCCGCAGGGTGCTGGTCTGCACGAATGGCTACACGTCTTCCGTCGTGCCCCCCATGGACCGCACCGTGGTGCCGATCCGCTCGGTCCAGGTCGCAACCGATGTCCTGCCCCCCGAGATTGCCGGGCGCATCCTGCCGCAAGGCCACTCGGCCTCGGACAGCCGCCGGCTGCTCGTCTATTTCCGCAAGGATGCGGCTGGGCGGTTCATCATGGGCGGGCGCGGCAACTACTCGGCCGGAGCCACGCGTCGCCAGATGCAGGTGCTGCGCGAAGCCTCGGTCAGGCTCTATCCCGAACTTCGCGACATTCCCTGGCGCTTTGCCTGGGGCGGCTACGTCGCCATGACCGCAGATCATTACCCTCACCTGAGCCTCGTCGCGCCCGGCGTGATGGCGGCGATGGGGTATAACGGGCGTGGCGTCGCACTGGCCTCGGCCATGGGCAAGGTTCTTGCGGACTGGGCAACCGATACGCCCGAAGGCGCGTTGGATTATCCGGTGACCCGCCCGCGCCCGATCCCGTTCCACTTCATGCGAAAGCCTGCCGTGATCGCAACCGTGGCGTGGTCGCGATTTCAGGATCGCCTCGGGCGATAGGCCGGCGGCGCGCGGCTGCAACCAGCTCGGTGATCGCGGCGGCATCGCGGAACACCGCGCCCCGCCCGACCTGCCTCTCGGAGGGAGCGTGCGCCCTGCCGATCCTGCCCTGCGGCCTTCGGCAGCATTGCCGCAGGCTGCCGGCGCGGCAGAAGCACCCGTGTTGCACGGATGCACCCCTGCCCCTCGTGCGCTGGGCCGGGGCCGGCGGCAGGGTGTCATGCCGCCTCAGAGCGGGGAGCGTCCACTGTCACGGTCAAGGGGCCGCGATGCCGGCTCGGGGGCAAGCATGATCGCAAGGCCGTTCATGAGAACCTCTCGATGCCGTAGGGGCCAGGATCGAGGCGCGGGGGCCGCCCGGCGATGGCATCGGCCACTATCAGCGCGGTGATCGCCGACAGCGTCAGTCCCAGGTGGCCATGGCCAAAGGCATGAACCACCTCGGGCCCACGCGGCGACGGCCCGATCACCGGCAGCGAGTCGGGAGTCGAGGGCCGGAACCCCATCCACTCGCTGACGACGGGCAGACCCCTCAGCCCTGGAACCGCCCGCTGCGCCCCTGGCACCAGCGCCCGGATGCGGCGGAAGTCCGGGGGGGCCACCAGCCCGGCCAGTTCGTCGCCACTGACCAGCCTCAAACCGTCCTGCATCGGCGACAGCACCATCCCGAGGCCCGGCAGTCCAACCGGACGCCGCAGCAGGTCGGCGGTCCCCGACCCGAAGCCGAGGTGATAGCCGCGCTCGGTATCAAGGCTCGCGCGGTCGCCAAGTTGCCGCGCCAGCGTGGCCGACCATGCCCCCGCCGCGATCACCAGCCGATCGAAGTGCTGCGGCCCGGGCTCGGCATGGACCGTCACGCCAGCCGGAGAGCGGGCAACACCGCGCACCCGCTGGCGCAGGTGCTGCGCCCCCCGCGCCATGGCCGCATCGGCGTAGGATTGGGCCAGACCGCGTGGATCTGGCACAAACCCGCTTTCGGGCTGGTGCAGTCCGATCTGCACCAGATCGGGATTGAGGCCCGGCTCCAGTGCCATCACCTCATCCCGGTCAAGCACCTGATAGCGGACCCCGCAGCGGTCCATCAGCAGCCGGTCGGCTGCGGTGGCAGCGAACTCGGCCTCGGAGGCATAGACCTTCAGCCAGCCTTCGTCGGTGATCATGCCAGCCGCGCCCGACAGCCCCGCAAGATGCCGATGCGCCGCAAGGCTGCCGTCGACAAGCGGCCACAGCGCCGCCGCGATCCGGGCGACCTCGGCCGGGCGGCCTGCGCGGATGAACCGCCACAGCCAGGGCGCCGCCTGGACGGCATGGCGAAGTCGCAGCACGGCGGGCGAATTGCGGTCGAGAAGATAGGAGGGCAGCGCCCGCAAGACCTGCGGCGTCGCGGTCGGCACCACCGCCCCCGTCACGATCCCGCCCGCATTGCCCGACGAGGTGCCGGCGCCGGGCGGATCGGGATCGTAAATCGTCACCCGGTGCCCGTCCGCGGCGAGCGCGAGCGCGCAGGCCGACCCGACGAGGCCCGCGCCGATCACGGCGATGTCCTGCGGCGCAAGGGGTGCTTGGTCCATCATGGGCGAGGGGTCATTGATGCAGAATCTTGCTCAGGAAATCGCGCGTGCGGGCATGGGCGGGCGCGGTGAAGAAGGTTTCTGGCGGCGCGGTTTCCACGATGGCGCCCCGGTCCATGAAGATCACGCGGTCGGCGACCTTGCGGGCAAAGCCCATCTCGTGCGTGACCACCATCATCGTCATGCCCTCGCGCGCCAGCCCCACCATCACGTCCAGCACCTCGTTGATCATCTCGGGGTCCAGGGCCGAGGTGGGTTCGTCGAACAGCATGATCTTGGGCTGCATGCAAAGCGACCGCGCGATCGCCACCCGTTGCTGCTGGCCGCCCGAAAGCTGGTGCGGATAGCTGTCCATCTTGTCGGCCAGCCCGACCTTCTCCAGCAGCGCCCTGCCCCTTTCCTCGGCCTGCGCCCTGCTCAGCCGTCGCACATGGATCGGTGCCAGCGTCACGTTCTCCAGTGCCGTCTTGTGGGGGTAGAGATTGAAGCTCTGGAAGACGAAGCCGACCTCTGTCCGCAGCCTGAGCAGCGCCTTGCGGTCGGCCAGATCGGTGCCATCGACCAGCAGCCTGCCGGATTGAAACGGTTCCAGTCCGTTGATGCAGCGGATCAGCGTGCTCTTGCCGGACCCCGAGGGTCCGCAGACCACGACGACCTCGCCCCTTGCGACGGTCAGGCTTATGTCCCGAAGGACATGCAGCGAGCCGAACCATTTGTTGACGCCGGAAAATTCGATCATGCGGGTGTGTGTCCCAAGGTCACAGGAAGGCGGCCTGTCCGCGGCGCTCCAGCCGGCGCGACAGGTGGATCAGCGGATAGCAGATGATGAAATAGCCGACGCCGACAATGCCGAAGACCAGAAGGCCGTTCGGCACCGACTGCACGATCAGCCAGCCCGAGCGGGTGAGGTCGAGAAGCCCGATGGCCGAGACGACCGAGGAATCCTTGATGAGCAGCACGAACTGCCCGACCAGTGAGGGCGTGATGATGCGGACCGCCTGCGGCATCACCACCAGCCGCATCTGCTGGGCGCGGGTCATCCCCGAGGCGAGTGCCGCCTCGGACTGCCCGGGGGGCACCGCCTTCAGGCCCGCCGCGACGATTTCGCCGATGAAGCAGGCGGCCATGTTCGACAGCGCGACAACGCCGGCGGCAAAGGCCGAAAGCTCGATGCCCACCTGCGGCAGGATGAAGAAGACGATGAAGACCTGCACCAGGAACGGCGTGGCGCGGAAGAAGTCGATGTAAAGTCCCAGCGCCCGCGCGGCCCAGCGGTTGCGGCCCGCCCGGATGATGCCGAAGCCGAAGCCGATCGCCACGCCGATCACCAGCGACAGAAGCGACAGCCCGATGGTCATCCCCATGCCCTTCAGAAGGACAGGCCAGTAGCCGAAGATGCGTTCGAGATAGAACCAGACCATGCGCCTATCCTCTGCCCGGAAGGCTGTTGCGCGCCTGCCATGCGCCCGCCGCCGACTTCAGGACGTAATAAAGCACCAGATAGCCCAGGGCCGTGGCCACCAGCCCCTCGACCGGCATGAAGCGATCGATGGCAATCCGCTGGCCCGCGCGGGTCAATTCCACCACCGAGATCAGAGACAGCAGCGAGCTGTCCTTGATCAGCACGATGGCTTGGCCGATCAGCGGCGAGACCGTAACCCGCAGCGCCTGCGGCAGCACGATCAGCCGCATCCGCTGCAGGTAGCTCAGCCCCGTGCTCATCCCCGCCTCGACCTGGCCGCGCGGGATCGACAGGATGCCGGACCGGATGATCTCGGCCATGTAGGCACCCGAGTTCAGCGACAGCGCGATGATGCCGATCAGCATCTCGGGCAGGACGACGCCCAGCCGGGGCAGGCCGAAGTAAAGGAAATACAGCTGCGCCAGCAGCGGCGTGGCGCGGATCGCATCGACATAGACCACCGCCGGCGCACGCAGCCAGCGCAGCGGCTGAATGGCCAGCGCGCAGGCCAGCACCCCCAGCACCATCGCACCGACGAAGCTGGCGGCGGACAGAAACAGCGTCGCCAGAAAGCCCTGCCAGATCTCGGGCAGGTATTCCAGCATCACGCGCGTGTTCAGTCCGCCCAGCATGTCCCACCATCGGTTGTCGAAAGGGCGGCACCGGGGACCAGGTCCCGCGGTGCCGCGCAGGGATCAGTGATCGGCCTTCCAGGCGTCCGAGTTCACCCAGTAGTCGAGGTTGGCATCCAGCCGCCCGTCCAGCGTCACGGTGTCGATGAACAGGTTGCCCCAGGTCAGCAGGTCCATCGAGTCGTAGCGCACGGCATAGGCCAGGGGCTCCTTCGACAGCATCTCCTCGAAGATGGTGAAGGTGCCCTCGGGATAGGCCGCCGCCTGCGCCTTGACCGCCGAGTTGTCGTTCAGCCCGCACTTGGCCTGACCCGAGGCGACCGCGTCCAGGATCAGGGTGCCGCCGCCCTTGAAGGACTTGATCTCGGCCTCGGGAAAGACCTTGGGCGCCAGCTTCTCGCCGGTCGATCCCAGCAGAACGGCGAGGGTCGTGCCGGGCTTCCTGCAGTCCTCGACCGAGGCGATGTCGCCCCCCTGCTTGGCGAAGGCCACGGCGCCGACATACATGAACGGCTTGGTGAAGGCGACCTTGGTGGCCCGCGCCAGCGTCGGCGTCATGTCGGCCGCCAGCATGTCGGCCTTGCCCGACATGAGCGCCGGCAGAAGCCCGTCCCAGTCGAAATCGAGATAGACCACCTTCACGCCCATCTCCTCCGCCATCAGCGTGGTCAGTTCGATGGCGCTGCCGGTGCGCTGGCCGTTCTTGTCCATGAACGAGAACGGAGGACCCTGCGTCTGCACCGCCACCCGCAATTCGCCGCGCGCCAGGATGTCGTCCAGCGTTCCCGCCGCCGCCGGCGTGGCCACCGCCGCCATGCCCGTGAGTATCGCGGCACATGCGAGCGCAGTGAGGTTTTTCATCTTTCCTTCTCCCCTGTTGCGAGGTTCGGAAACGCTCCGCCCTCTTGATTTTCCTGCGGGCCGATGCCTGGCGCCTGGCCAAAGGCGTACGGGTGAATCTCAAGCTGCACCGTTCGCGACACAAGATGTTCATGCCATTCGCAGCCCACAGCCAAGTGTTCTCATGTGGCATGGCCGACTGTCTACGGGCAGCAGGTCAGCCTCCTCGAGCCACACCGCTGCGTCCCCTGTCCTGACTCACGTCTCGAATGCCCTTGCGGCAGGCAGTCGCCCCGTCCGCCTCGCGGAACTTGCCGTGCCCTGGCCGAGATGGTGTCGGGAAGGTAGGCGAAGGCCCTGCCTTCAAGGCAGGGCCCGGCTGCGCCATCGCCACGGTCCCTTTTGGCGGGTGGGTCAAGGCCGATCAGAACCCCAGATCGTCGGTCCCCTTCAGCGTCAGGATCTCGCGGGCCTCGTCAGGGGTCGCGATCTCCAGCCCCAGCCCCTCGATGATCTGGCGCGCCAGACGGACCTGCTGGGCGTTGGTTTCCGCCAGCTTGCCCGGGCCGGCCCAGAGCGAATCCTCCAGCCCCACGCGGACATGGCCGCCCATCGCCGCCGACATTGCCGCGATGGGCAGCTGGTTCCTGCCCGCCCCCAAGACTGACCAGCGATAGTCGTCGCCGAACAGCCGGTCGGCCGTGCGCTTCATGTGCATGACATCCTCGGGATGCGCCCCGATCCCGCCCATCAGGCCGAACACGGTCTGGATGAACAGCGGCCCCCTGACGATGCCCCGATCGTAGAAGTACTTGAGGTTATACAGATGCGAGGTGTCGTAGCACTCGAATTCGAACCGGGTGCCGTTCGCGCCAAGGTCCGTCATCACCTTTTCCAGGTCGCCGAAGGTGTTGCGGAAGACGATGTCGCGGTTGCCGAGATAGGTCCTTTCCCAGTCGTGCTTCAGCTTGCCCTGAAAGCGGTCGAGCATCGGGAACAGGCCGAAGTTCATCGTGCCCATGTTCATCGACGCGACCTCGGGCCGGTAGGTGGCGGCGGGCTTCATCCGCTCTTCGATGGTCATGGTGGGGGCGCCGCCGGTGGTCAGGTTCACCACCACGTTCGAGCGTTGCTTGATGACCTGAAGAAAGGGCAGGAAGGCCTCGGGCGACTGGTCGGGGCTGCCGTCTTCGGGGTTGCGGGCGTGCAGGTGGACGATGGCGGCCCCCGCCTCGGCGGCCCCGATGGCGGCCTCGGCGATTTCCGAGGCCGTGACGGGCAGATGCGGCGACATCGAGGGCGTATGGATGGCGCCGGTCACGGCGCAGGTGATGATCGTCTTGCGGGGCGGTTTGGCCATGATGTCAGTCCTTGACGTTGCGGGAGCGCAGATGGTGGTCCAGCGCGGCAAGTTCGCGGTCCCGCCAGGCGGCGCGGGCGCGAACCGAGTCCGGGCCGGAATGGGGGAAGGCCGCGTCCACGATATCGGCCGCCCGGTCCGAGAACGCCTCGGCCCCCGCGCCATCGTCGGCAAGCCGGCCCATCGTCGGACCATAGCGGCGGATATAGTCGTGAAGGCCAGCCGGCGCGTTGAGCGAGATCGTCTCCAGCGGCCCCATCAGCGCCCAGCGCCGCCCCAGGCCGTGACGGATGGTGTCGTCAAGGCCCTGCACGGAACAGACGCCCTCGCCGACCAGCCGCAGCGCTTCCGCCAGCAGCACCGCCTGAAGGCGGTTCAGCACGAAACCGGGGATCTCGCGGTCGAGCAGCACGGGCACCTGCCCCGCGCCGGCATAGATCGCCTCGGCGCGGGACAGGACCTCGCGGTCGGTCTCGGCCGAGGGGCAGAGTTCCACGACCGGAATCACATGCGGCGGGTTCACGGGATGGGCGACGAGGCAGCGCCGCGCGCCGGCCAGACCTGCCGAGAACTCGGACGCCATCAACGCCGAGGAGGACGAGGCGAGGATCGTCTGCGGCGCGGCGGCCTTGTCCATGCGTGTGAACAGCTCGCGCTTGATGTCGAGGATTTCGGGGCAGCTTTCCTGCACCAGCACTGCTCCGCGCAGCGCGTCCTCCAGCGTCTCGCATGGCATCACCCGGTCGGCGCTCGCGGGGTCGTTCCCCGCCTCCTTCAGCATCTCCCGCAGCAGTTCGGGCATCGCCGCGCGCAGGGTCGGCTGGGGGTCCCAGAGCTGCACGGGATGGCCCGCCCGCGCAAAGACACAGGCCCATGCCCGCCCGATCAGCCCGGCGCCGACGATGCCGATGACGTCCTTCTTCTCCATTGCGCTCCTCACAGCCACAGCACCTTGCGGCGCAGTTCAAGATCCTCGGCCAGCGCCCGCGACGGCCCTTCATGAAACACCCGGCCGCGTTCCAGCGCCACTGTGCGGTCGGACAGGGCCAGCGCAAGGTCCAGATTGTGATCCACGATCACGATGGACAGCCGGTCCCGCAGCCGGTCGAAGGTGCGGAAAAGCTGTTCCACGATGGCGGGGGCCAGACCCTCGAACCGCTCGTCCAGCAGCAGGATGCGGGTGTCGCCCGACAAGGCACGCGCCACGGCAGCCATCTGCTGCTCGCCCCCCGACAGGCGGTCGGCCTCGGTGTCCATCCGCTCGGCGAGGCGCGGGAAATATTCCAGGATCTCCTCGTCGCTCCAATGCGTGCCGTTGCCGGTGCGGCGGCGGATGCGGCCGAGTTCGAGGTTGTCGCGCACGGTCATGCCGGCGAACAGCCCCCTGCCCTGCGGGACGTAACCCACGCCTGCCGGCGCGATCGCCGCCGGGGGCAGGCCAGAGATAGTCTGCCCGCCCAGCGTGATCGTGCCGGAACTGACCGGCGCGATCCCGATCATCGCCTTGAGCAGCGTCGATTTCCCCGCCCCGTTGCGGCCCAGCAGCGCGAGGATCTCGCCCTTGCGGATGTCGAAGCCGACATCATGAAGGATGTGGCTTTTGCCGTAATGGACGTTGACCGCGTCCAGCGCGCAGAGCGTTTCCTCCGACATCTGTCCGCGATGCGCCGTCGCGGCGACGGCCGATGTGCCCGAGCCGATATAGATTTCCTGCACCCGGTCCGAGGTGCGCGCCGCCTCGACATCGCCATCGAGCAGCACCTTGCCTTCGTTCATCACGGTCACGTGGTCGGCCAGGGTGAAGACCCGATCGATGTCATGTTCGACCAGCAGCACGGGCAGATCGCGGGACACCTGCTTGATGAGGTTGCCTACCCGCTCGCGTTCCGCGACCGACAACCCGGCCAGCGGCTCGTCCGCCAGCAGGATGCGCGGCTTGGTGGCAAGCGCCAGCCCCAGGTCCAGCAGCCGGCGGCACGGGACCTCTTTCGGCGCGGGGCGAGTTCCCGCTGTGGGTCGTGCTTGCCGGAGCCCAAGAAAAGGGATGGATTTCGGCCGACACCCACCATCATTTGCGAACCAACCACGAAGGATCATCCCATGCCCGTTCTCGCCTATGGCGCCCCTGCCGCCGACCGTCCGCTGGAAAAGATGGCGATCACCCGCCGCCAGCCGGGTCCCCATGACGTGCAGATCCAGATCATCTATTGCGGCATCTGCCATTCGGACCTGCACCAGGTCCGCAGCGAATGGGCGGGCACGATCTATCCCTGCGTGCCGGGCCACGAGATCGTGGGCCGCGTCGCCGCCGTGGGCGGCCATGTCACTGCCCACAAGGTCGGCGACCTGGTCGGCGTGGGCTGCATCGTGGACAGCTGCCAGCACTGCGCCGACTGCGAGGAAGGACTGGAGAACTACTGCGACGGGATGGTCGGCACCTACAATGGCCCGACTAACGACGCGCCAGGCCACACGCTCGGCGGCTACTCGCAGCAGATCGTGGTGCATGAGCGCTATGTGCTGAAGATCACCCACCCTGAGGAGGAGCTGGCCGCCGTGGCTCCGCTGCTCTGCGCCGGGATCACGACCTATTCGCCGCTGCGGCACTGGGGCGCGGGGCCGGGCAAGAAGGTCGGCGTCGTCGGCATCGGGGGCCTTGGCCACATGGGGCTGAAGCTGGCGCATGCCATGGGCGCGCATGTGGTGGCCTTCACCACCTCGCCCGACAAGACCCGGGATGCCAAGGGGCTGGGCGCGGACGAGGTGGTCGTGTCGCGCAATGCCGAGGAGATGGCGGCGCACGCGCAAAGCTTCGACTTCATCCTGAACACGGTCGCAGCCCCGCATGACCTGGACGCGTTCCTGGCGCTGCTCAAGCGCGACGGCACCATGGCGCTGGTCGGCGCGCCGGCGACGCCGCATCCCTCGCCCAACGTGTTCAACCTGATCATGCGCCGCCGCAGCTTGGCGGGATCGATGATCGGGGGCATCCCCGAGACGCAGGAGATGCTGGATTTCTGCGCCCGCCACGGCATCACCGCCGACATCGAGATGATCCGCGCCGACCAGATCGACGCCGCCTATGAGCGGATGCTGGCGGGCGACGTGAAGTATCGCTTCGTCATGGATATCGCGACGATGGCCAACTGAGACGGGACGGGCGGCGGCCTCGCCGCCCCTTCGCCACAGAAGAACGCACCCACGAAGATCATCCGCGCCGGGTGAAAGCCCCTCGGCTGCCGGCCCCGCCGACCGGTTCACAGGCACCGTCCGCACCAGTCCGCTGTTCGCCGCCAAGGCCCCCAGCCGGACCGCCGGCCCCCCTGTCACCGTCGAGCCGGGCGCGCGCACGGCCCGGCACACCCTCCCTGAGGGCCGGTCCCTGAACGTGATCTCGGCCGTCCAGCGCGTGGTCGGCCCGGTGCAGGTGATCCGCACCGGCGCCATCCGGGACGCCATCGACGGAACAGCCGTGACCTGGAGGGAGACGGTGTCGGGCGCGGTCCGGGGTTGAAGCCGGCATTCTGCCGCGGTCCTCTTTCGAGGACATGAACCCCCGCATCCGTGACCGCATCACTGTGGGCGGCGGAACACAGGCCATCTGCATGAGGGAAACGGCGGCTGGGCGGCCGCTTCAGACGGTCGCCAGCCCCGCCAGCCTCCGGTGCAGGTCGCCACGCTGCACCCGGGCGCGCGGGCCGCCAAGGACGACTTGTCCCCGCTCCATCAGAGCGAAGCGATCGCCGAGGTCCCAGGCAAAGTCGAAGTATTGCTCCACCAGCACGATCGCTATCCCGCCCGTGTCCCGCAGCGCGGCGATCACGCGGCCGATCTGGGCGATGATGTTGGGCTGAATCCCCTCGGTCGGCTCGTCCATCAGCAGCACCCTGGGCCGGATCACCAGCGCGCGGGCGATGGCCAACTGCTGCTGCTGGCCGCCCGACAGGTCGCCGCCGCGCCGCTGCGCCATCTGGGCCAGAACGGGGAAGCTGTCATGGATCTCGTCGGGGATGCGGCGTGACCCGCGCGGCAGGCAGCAAAGGCCGGTTTCCAGGTTCTCGCGCACCGTCAGCATCGGGAAGATCGCGCGGCCCTGCGGGACGTAAGCGACGCCGCGCCGCGCCATCTCTTGCGCGGACACGCGCCCCAACCGCTCGCCCATCAGGCGCAGCTCGCCGCCCGAACGGGGATGGCGCCCGGCCAGCACGTTCATCAGCGAGGTCTTGCCCGCGCCGTTGTTGCCCATGACGCAGGCGATCTTGCCCGGCGCGGCGCTGATCGACACGCCGTGCAGGATCTGCGAGCCGCCGTAATGCAGGGTGATGTTCTCGGCCTCGATCATCTCAGCGCCCCAGATACACGTCGATCACCTCGGGATTGGCCGACACATGGTCCAGCGAGCCCTCGGCCAGAACCGACCCCTGGTGCAGCACCGTCACCTTGCAGTTCAGCCGCCGCACGAAGTCCATGTCGTGTTCGACCACCACCACGGCCCGCGTCTCGGCCAGCCGGCGCAGCAGGGTCGTGGTCTGTTCCCGCTCGGCCAGGGTCATGCCGGCGGCGGGCTCGTCCACCAGCAGCAGGCGCGGCTCCTGCGCGAGCAGCATCCCGATCTCCAGCCACTGCTTCTGCCCGTGGCTGAGTTCCCCCGCCTTGTGCGCCAGACGCTCGGCAAGGCCCACATCCCCGGCCAGTTCCGCCACCCGTGCCGCGCTGGCGGCCGAGGGCTTCCAGCACAGCACGGCGAAGGGGCCGCGCAAGGCCTTCAGCGCCATGGTCAGATTGTCGGCGACGGACTGGTCCTCGAAGACGGTGGGGCGCTGGAACTTGCGGCCGATGCCCGCGCGGGCGATCTGCGCCTCGGACAGCTTCAGCAGCGATCGGGACCTTTCGCCCCACAGCACCTGTCCCCGGTCGGGACGGGTCTTGCCGGTGACGATGTCCATGAAGGTCGTCTTGCCCGCCCCGTTCGGACCGATCACGGCGCGCAGTTCCGCCGGGCCGATGCTGAAGGACAGGCCGTTGATCGCCTTGAACCCGTCGAAGGACTTGGACACGCCGGATACTTCCAGAAGGGCGGTCATGCCTCGGCCTCCTTTTCGCGCAGGGCGCCGGCATCGGGGCCAAGGTCGGCGCCCCTGCGGCGTGGCGGGCGCAGCCCGGCCAGCGCATCCACCAGCGATGACAGACCGCGCGGCGCAAACAATGTCACCGCGACGAAGCCGAGGCCCAGCAGCACCTGCCACCAGTTCACCCAGTCGATGCGATAGAACCCGAGATCCAGCGCAGGCGCGCGGCCGCCGGTGAACCAGCTCGACAGCAGCGACACGACCACCGCGCCGATCACCGCGCCATACAGGCGACCGCGCCCTCCGATCGCGACCCAGACGGCCAGGTAGACCGAGGCGATGGGCGCGAGTTCTGCCGGGTTGATGATCCCGGCCTGCGGGTAATACAGCGCCCCCGCCGCCGCGCAGATCATGGCGCTGATGGTGAAGACGGTCAGCTTGTAGCCTTCGACGGGATAGCCCAGGAAGCGCACCCGCGTCTCGTCGTCGCGGATCGCGCGGATGACGCTGCCGAACTTGCCGGCGGTCAGCCATGTGGCCAGCAGATAGCCCCCGGCCAGCAGCAGGGCCGAGGCCCAGAGGAACCAGATCGAGATCACCGACTGCGGCACGTGGCTCAGCCCTGGGATGTTCTGCAGCCCCGACAGCCCGTTGTTGCCGCGAAAACCGTTGTCGTTCTGAAACAGCCACAGCGACAGCGCCAGCGTCATCGCCTGCGTCAGGATGGACAGGTAAACGCCATTCACCCGGCTGCGAAAGGCCAGCCAGCCGAACAGGAAGGCCAAAAGCCCCGGCACCGCCAGCACCAGCAGCAACTGCATCGGCAGGCTGCCCGCAATGCTCCAGGTCAGCGGCAGGTCGGTGGACCCCACGACGCCGAAGATCTGGCCGGTGATCCCCTGGCGCAGTTCCTCGGCCGTGGGCGGGACAGGAGAACTGGCGAGCGTGGCCGCGACGATCTCGCCCGTGCGGGCATACATCAGCCACATCCCGATCATGTAGCCGCCAAGGGCGAAAAAGGCCATGTGGCCCAGCGACAGGATGCCCGCATAGCCCCAGACGAGATCCATCGCCACCGCCGCAAGGGCGAGGCACAGCGTCTTGCCCAGCGTCTTGACGGTCGAGGTGGGGACGACGCCCGAGCCATAGGCCTCGGACATCAGCGTCACGGCCAGGGTGAAGACCGCCAGCAGGGCGAGGAAGACCAGCACCGAGGGATGCTTGCGGATCAGCATGGGAATCAGGCCTCCGCCGCGCGGCCGCGTGTCGGCATGATGCCGCGGGGCCGGAACTGGATGAAGATGATGATGAGCAGGATCATCCAGGTCTGCGCGGCCAGGGTGTTGGCCGGGTTGATGACCTCGATGCCCTTCTGCAACCCGCCGATCAGCGCCGCACCCGCGAGCGTGCCCCAGATGTTGCCGACGCCGCCCACGACGACCGTCATGAAGCTTTGCACGATGTAGTCGCTGCCCAGTTCGGACGTGACCTTGGCGAAAAGCCCGATCGCCACCCCCGCGATCCCGGCGATGCCGGAACCCAGGCCAAAGGTCAGCATGGCGATCCGGTCGGGGTTGATGCCCATGCTGGCCGCCATGCCGGGGTTCTGGGTGACGGCGCGGACCTCCAGCCCCAGCCGGGTGCGATTCATGATCCACAGGAACAGGCCCAGAAACATCAGCGCCAGGACGAAGATCGCCACCCGGATGGTCGAGATCGACACGATCTCTCCGAAGCCGACCGAGCCTTCCAGCCAGGCGGGCGCGGTCAGGGGGCGGGCCTGCGTCCCGAAGATGTTCTTGGCGATCTGCTGCAGGGCGATGGACAGGCCGAAGGTCGCCAGCAGCGTTTCCAGCGGGCGTTTCACAAGATGGCGGATGACCAGCCGATACAGCACCACGCCTGCCAGAAAGGTCACGATGAAGGCGGCCGGCAGCGCCACGATCAGCGACAGGGTGCGCCCCGCGATCAGCGTCTGGACGACATAACCGGTATAGGCGCCCATCATGATGAACTCGCCATGCGCCATGTTGATGACGCCCATGACGCCGAAGGTGATGGCAAGACCGATGGCGGCGAGGAAATAGATCGACGCCAGCGACAGCGCGTCCAGCGCCAGGTCGGCGGTTTGCTGCGCGCCCTGCCGCAGCGCCATCGCGTTCAGCGCGCGGCGCGCGGCGTCGGTGATCTGGGCGTTCGGTTCGGCATAGATGTCGGCAAAGCGGTGGCCGGACAGCGCCGCCTCGGCCTCGGCGGCGGTGGCGGCGGGCGGAACCAGCCCGACCTCTGCCAGCGCATCGTAAGCGGTATCGCGCCGGGCCGGGTCCGACAGTTCCGCGACCGGCACGCCGCCCACCGTGCCCTCCACGATATGCGCGCTCAGGGCCTGCTTCTGCGCGTCGGGGGCAAGCCGGGCCGGGGCAAGGCCGGCTTCGACCAACAGCCGATAGGCCTCATCCTGTGGGATGTCGTCGCCCGGGATCAGTTCCGCCGCGACATTGGCCTGGCCGGGGATCGTCGGCGCGGCGATGCGGGTCGTCGCCAGCAGCGGGTTCAGCACCGCCTGCAGGTCGGCGCCGGTGTCGCCGGAAAACGCCTCGATGGCGTCGACGCGGGCCTGCGGGTCGGGATCGAAGCGGATGGTCAGCAGCCGCTCGAGCCGCGCCTTGCGGACGGCGAGCGCCGGATCGGGGTCGTTGCCTGCGGCCCGCAGGGCGGCGAGGTGCGTTTCATCCGACCGGCGCGCGATGGCATCCAGCGCCGCGGCGCGGCGGGACGGATCGGGGTCGCTCAGCTGGAACTGCACCAGCGCCGCGCCAATAATCCCGCGCACGCCCGAGTTGGGTCTCAGCACCCGCACCTCGCCCCGAACGGCGGCGCCCGTGACGGCATCGACCGCTTCGTCGCCCTGAACGATCACGAAGCGCCCGTCCGCAAGGCCCAGGCGGCGGTCGGCCCAGGCCTCCAGCACGGCCCCGGCCTGCGGGCCTGCGGCGGCCAGCGCCTCGATCACCGGGGCGATGGTCTGGCGCGAGGGCTGCTCGATCTGCGCGCGGTTGGCGTCCAGCACCTGGGCAAGGTCCTGCGCACAGGCGGGCGCGGCCAGCAGCATCAGTAGGGAAAGAAGAAGATGGCGCATGGTCCCCCCCGAGGGCCGGGAAAAGGGGGCGGCATCGCGCCGCCCCGGTGGTCAGTAGTTCGACTGCCTCTGCACGCAGCTGTTGGTCTGCGTGTTCCACATCCCGCAGTCCTTGCCCGGCCAGTCGGCGTCCAGGACGGCGGATTCGGGCAGGTGATCGGTCCAGGCGTCGCCCGCGACCGGCTCGGTCTGGCTGACGATGTCGAACTGGCCGTCCTCGCGGATCTCGCCGATCAGCACGGGCTTGGTCAGGTGGTGGTTCGGCAGGACCCTGGCCGTGCCGCCGGTCAGGTTCGGCACCTCAAGCCCACCGATGGCTGCCAGCACCGCGTCGGTTTCGGTGGACCCCGCCTTCTCGACCGCCTGGACCCACAGGTTGAAGCCCAGCATCGTGGCCTCCATCGGGTCGTTGGTCACGCGGTCCTCGCCCATGCGCGCCGTCCATTCCGCGACAAAGGTTTCGTTCGCGGGGGACTCGGCGGTCTGGAAATAGTTCCAGGCGGCCAGATGCCCGACGAGGTTCGCCGTATCGAGGCCCGACAGCTCCTCCTCGCCGACCGAGAAGGCCATCACCGGGATGTCGTCGGCCGAGATCCCTGCCGCGCCGAGTTCCTTGTAGAAGCCCACGTTGGCGTCGCCGTTGATGGTCGAGACCACGCCGACCTTCTTGCCCTCCTTGCCCAGCGCCGCCACGTCGGCCACGATCTTCGACCAGTCCGAATGGCCGAAGGGTGTGTAGTTGACGAAGATGTCCGCCTGTCCGACGCCCTTGCCCTTCAGATAGGCCTCGAGGATCGTGTTCGTCGTGCGCGGATAGACATAGTCGGTGCCCAGCAGCGCCCATGACTCCACGCCCAGTTCGTTCATCATGTAGTCCACCGCCGGGATGGCCTGCTGGTTCGGCGCGGCGCCCGTGTAGATGACGTTCCTCGAGGATTCCTCGCCCTCGTATTGCACGGGGTAGAACAGCAAGCCGTTCAGCTCCTCGACCACCGGCAGGACCGACTTGCGGCTGACCGAGGTCCAGCAGCCGAAGATCGCGTCCACCCCCTGGACCGAGATCAGCTCGCGCGCCTTTTCGGCAAACAGCGGCCAGTCCGATGCGGGGTCCACCACCACCGCCTCGATCTTCCTGCCCAGAACGCCGCCCTTGGCGTTCTGCTGGTCCACCAGCATCAGCACCGTGTCCTTGAGCGTGGTTTCCGAGATCGCCATGGTGCCGGACAGCGAATGCAGCACGCCGATCCTGATCGTGTCCTCCTGCGCACATGCCGCGCCCGACAGCGCGAGCGTCAGCCCCGCGCCGCAAAGGATCGTCCTTGCCCTCATCTTCTGTTTCCCCTTCAGGGCCGCAGGCATCCCGCCGCCTCCCTGAAGGACGCGGGCAGTCGCAAGCCTTGGCGGCATCATGGTTGCACCCGTGCGGTCGTCCTTGTGGTCCAGACGCTGCCCGCACACTTCCGGCCTGTTGGCCGTTCGCAGTTGCAGCAAATCAGGGGGTCGGACTTGCGGCAACGCGCGGCTGCCGGTTCCCGCCCGGGCGACGCGCATCTGGCGAAACCTGTGGCAGTTGCATGGTTTCCTGCCCGCGATTTGGGCGGGGGCTCAGGCCCGCAGGCTCAGGCCGCCCTCGCGGACGATGAAATCGGCGACCTCATCCACGCCGTGCCCGGCGCGCAGGGACGCCATCACGACCGGCCGCGTTCCCCGCGCCGCGCGGGCGTCGGATTCCAGCAGCACCGGGTCCACGCCCACGTGCGGCGCGAGGTCGGTCTTGTTCACCACCAGCAGGTCCGACCGCGCCAGCCCGGGCCCCTTCTTGCGCGGGATGTCCTGCCCGGCCGCAGTGTCGATGACATAGATCGTCAGGTCCGCCAGTTCCGGCGAAAAGGTCGCGGCGAGGTTGTCGCCCCCCGACTCGATCAGGATCAGGTCGAGGTCGGGAAAGGCCGCGTTCAGATCCGCGATGGCGGCCAGGTTGATGCTGGCGTCCTCGCGGATGGCCGTATGGGGGCAGCCGCCGGTTTCCACGCCGCGGATGCGGTCCGACGGCAGGACCTGCGCGCGCATCAGCGCCTCGGCATCCTCGCGGGTGTAGATGTCGTTGGTGACGACCGCCATCGACAGGCGCGGGGCCAGCGCCGCCGCCAGCTTTTCCGTCAGTGTGGTCTTGCCGGCGCCCACGGGGCCGCCGATGCCGACGCGAAGGGGGCCGTTCATCATGTCCTGAAGATCCTCGTCTGCATGGTTTCATGTCGTGCCTGGGCGATCTCGGCGCCGATGGCGCAGGTGCCAAGGTCGTCCTCGGTCGCGGTTGCCGCGCGCGCCGCCAGCCGGAGGATCGCCGGCGAGAGAGTGGCCAGCAGGCGCTGGCCTTCGGACTGGCCTAAGGGCAGGAATCGCACGGCGGCCTGCACCAGGTTCAGCGCCTGCCCGTGCAGGTAAAGCCCGATGACTTGCGCGGGCGGTTGACCCAGAGCCGCGCAGGCCCGCCCCACCGCCACCGGCAGGGCAACGGGGCGCGCATCGGTCCCGGTCAGCAAGGCGGCGGTCCGCGCGAAGGCAGCGCCCTGCTCCAGCGTCTCGGTCAGCCGCTCGGCCGTCAGGCACAGCGCGCGGGCAAGGTCGTTCAGCGCCGCGTGATCCGCCCCCTGCCGCAGGGACATCGCCAGCAGCACCGCGTCCGACCAGCCGCTGCCATGGTCCAGCACGTCGCGCAGCCACTGGGCCAGCGAGGCCGCGTCCTGCACCGCGCCGCTGTCCATCGCCCATTCCAGCCCCTGCGCATAGGCGAAGGCCCCGGTCGGAAAGGCCGGGGACAGAAGCTGCACCAGCAGCAGGGCGCCCGTTTCAGTGGCTGTGTCCAAAGGTCCGCCCGTGCCCATAGGCCCCACCCAGCGGCCGAAAGGACGCAAGGCTGCGCGTCACCTTGGCGCCGAGTTGCAGCAGCATCGCCTCCAGCACCGGGTCGGTGCGGATCACAAGGTGGGCGGCGGCGATCTCGCAGGGGCAGTGGCGGTTGCCGATGTGCCAGGCAAGCATGGGCAGGTCGCCCTCGATCCGTAGGACGGGCTCGAGCGCCTCGACCACTGCCACGGCGCGGCCGTTCCGCAGCGCAAAGGCGGCGCCCGGCGCAAGGCTGATCGTCTGCGGCAGGTCCACCATGAAACTGGCGCCCTCGGCCGTGACCAGCCGCTTGCGGCGCAGGCAGCGCGCCTCGTAGTCCAGCACGACGCGGCCCGCGCAGGGCCGCCCGTGGCCGGGTTCCAGGACCGCATCGGCGATGCCGAGGTCGGGTGTCGCGGAAATGTTCATGGAGCCCTCAGAACAGGAAATAGCGCTGGGCCAGCGGCAGCTCGGTCGCCGGTTCGCAGGTCACAAGCTGGCCGTCGGCGCGGACCTCGTAGGTCTCGGGATCGACCTCGATCACCGGCCTCGCGTCGTTCAGCCGCATGTCGGCCTTGCCGATGCCGCGCGTCCCGGCGACGGCCACCGCCTGCTTGCCAAGGCCGTCGCAGCAGCCCGCCTCCAGCCCCGCGTGGCTTACGAAGCTGACCGAGGCGGCGTGCCGCGCCCGCCCCAGCGCACCGAACATGGGCCGCGAATACATCGGCTGCGGCGTGGGGATCGAGGCATTCGGGTCGCCCATCTGCGCCATGGCGATCTGGCCGCCGACCAGCACCATCTCGGGCTTGGCCCCGAAAAAGGCCGGGTGCCACAGCACCAGGTCGGCGCGCTTGCCGACCTCGACGCTGCCCACATGGGCCGAGATGCCATGCGCCACGGCGGGGTTGATCGTGTATTTCGCAACATAGCGGCGGGCGCGCAGGTTGTCGTTCTCGCCCGCCTCGCCCTCCATGCGCCCGCGCTGGACGCGCATCTTGTGGGCGGTCTGCCATGTCCGCGTGATGACCTCGCCCACCCGGCCCATCGCCTGGCTGTCCGAGGAAATGATGCTGAAGGCGCCCAGGTCGTGCAGGATGTCCTCGGCCGCGATCGTCTCGCGCCGGATGCGGCTTTCGGCGAAGGCCACGTCCTCGGGGATCGACCGGTCGAGGTGGTGGCACACCATCAGCATGTCGAGGTGCTCCTCGATCGTGTTGCGGGTATAGGGCCGCGTCGGGTTGGTGGACGACGGGATCACGTTCGCCGACCCGACCACGCTCATGATGTCCGGGGCGTGGCCACCGCCTGCGCCCTCGGTGTGATAGGCGTGGATCGTGCGGCCGGCGATGGCGGCCAGCGTGTTTTCGACAAAGCCGGATTCGTTCAGCGTGTCGGTGTGGATCATCACCTGCACGTCCTCGGCCTCGGCCACGGTCAGGCAGCAGTCGATGGCGGCGGGGGTCGTGCCCCAGTCCTCGTGCAGCTTCAGGCAGCAGGCCCCGGCGCGGATCTGTTCGACCAGCGCCTCGGGGCGGCTGGCGTTGCCCTTGCCCGCCAGCCCGATGTTCACGGGCAGGCTGTCGGCGGCCTCCAGCATCCGCCGGATATGCCACGGCCCCGGCGTGCAGGTGGTGGCCAGCGTTCCGTGCGCGGGGCCGGTGCCGCCGCCGATCATGGTGGTGACGCCGGAATGCAGCGCGTCGTCGACCTGCTGCGGGCAGATGAAGTGGATGTGGCAGTCGATGCCGCCCGCCGTAAGGATGCGGCCCTCGCCCGCGATGATCTCGGTCCCCGGTCCGATCACGATGGTCACGCCCGGCTGCACATCGGGGTTGCCCGCCTTGCCGATGGCGGCAATCCGGCCGTCGCGCAGCCCCACGTCCGCCTTGGTGATGCCCGTCCAGTCCAGGATCAGCGCATTGGTGATGACGGTGTCCATCGCGCCCGCCGCGCGGGTCCGCTGCGACTGGCCCATGCCGTCGCGGATGACCTTGCCGCCGCCGAACTTCACCTCCTCGCCATAGAGGGTCAGGTCGCGCTCGACCTCGATCACCAGCGCGGTGTCGCCAAGACGCACGCGGTCGCCGGTCGTCGGACCGAACATGTCGGCGTAAGCCGCGCGGGACATCTCAACCGGCATCCAGAACCCCCATGACATGGCCGTTGAAGCCCCAGACCTCGCGCGCGCCGCCGAAGGGCACCAGCCGCACCTCGCGCCGCTGGCCCGGCTCGAAGCGGGCGGCGGTGCCGGCAGGGATGTCCAGGCGCATGCCCCGCGCCGCTTCGCGGTCGAGGGCGAGGCCGGCGTTCACCTCGGCAAAGTGGTAGTGACTGCCGACCTGCACCGGGCGGTCGCCGGTATTGGCGACCATCAGGGTGATCGCGGGGCGGTCCTCGTTCAGGGTGACCGAGCCGGGGGCGGGAATGATCTCTCCGGGGATCATGTCAGCCCACCACGACCAGCGCGAGGCCCGACAACGCCGTCATGCCGCCCGCTGCCCTCAGCACGGGCCGCGCGGCGGCACGTCCGGCGAGGATGCCCGCGCCATGCAGCAGCGCCGTCGCCATCGCCAAGCCGAAGGCATAGGACAGCAGCCCCTGCGCCGGCCCCTCTGCCCCGTGCGCCCAGCCGTGGGCCTGGCCGAAGACGGCCGCCATCGCCGCCATTGCGCCCAGCGGCATCCGCACCGCCACCGCGACCAGCGCCCCCAGCACGATCACCGAGGCGAGGATCACCGGCTCGACCCCGCTGAAGGGAACCCCGGCCCGGCCTGCCGCGAAGCCCGCAAGCATGGCACCAACGAAGGCGGCCGGCAGCAGCCACAACGCCCGACCCCCCGCCTGCGCGGCCAGCAGCCCCAGCGCCACCATCGCCAACACGTGGTCGGCCCCGCCCAGCGGATGGGCGAAGCCGCCCCCAAAACTGCCGTGGTCCTGGCCCGGATGGGCCAGAGCGGCACCCGGCAGCGCAAGGAACAGGGCCAAGGAAAGAAGCCGCTTCATCGAGGTCTCCTATCGGATGGGATGGTGGACGGTGACGAGCTTGGTCCCGTCGGGAAAGGTCGCCTCGACCTGCACGGTGTCGATCATCGCGGGGATGCCCTCCATGCAGTCCTGGACGCGGATGACATGGGCGCCGGCCTCCATCAGGTCGGCGACGCTGCGGCCGTCGCGGGCGCCCTCGACGACGAAGTCGGTGATCAGCGCCACCGCCTCGGGGTGGTTCAGCCTGACGCCACGGGCCAGCCGTCCGCGCGCCACCATTGCGGCGAGTGACACCAGCAGCTTGTCGCGTTCACGGGGGGTCAGGTTCATCGGATGCCCTCACATCTGCCAGCAGCGCGGAACGCCGCCGGGGTCCAGGCGCGACATCAGCCTCACCATCTGCCGCCGCAGCGGCCAGGCGTCAGCGGCAAGGCAGCGCAGCACCAACAGGTCGTCGAGGGCTGATGCCGCGCCCTGCACGCCAGGTTCGTCCAGTTCCGCGCGCAGGGCCTCCAGTGCGGCGGCGGTGCCTGGCCCGGCAAGGATCAGCGTCGAGAAGGCCCTCGCGCCCCCCAGCAGGGCCGCGCCGCCGGTGCGGGCCAACGCCGCATCGTCCAGCCGGAACGGATCGACCAGCAGCAGCTTGCCGCCGCGCCGCACCGTTCGCGTGTCCTCCAGCGCAAGCCGCACCACGGTTTCGCCCATGGCCGCCCGGCCCAGAACGACGGTTTCGATGCCAAGGAATCGCCCGTCATCCGCCATCTCCACCCGCGTCTGCCGCCGCAGCGCAGAGCCGTCGAACAGGATCGTCTCCTGCGGCAGCCAGGCAAGATCGGCCCCGCGCCCCAGTTGCAGCGTCACGGTGGCGCGCGCGCAGCCCCCTTCGGCGCGATAGGCCCGCTCGGCGGTCTGCGTCGTCGCCCGCGCGCGCATTCCCGCGCCCAGCCACAGCGAATAGTCCAGCCGGTCCCCGGCCGTCAGCCCGCCCGAGGTGTTCAGGAACACGATCTCTGGCACAGCCGCGTGGGTGCGCGGCAGAATCGCCTTGCCCGAGCCTGACTGCCGCAACTCGGTCAGCCGCCCGCCATCCAGCGAGACATGCGCCGCGCCGTGGCTGCGCTGAAGGGGGATGGCGTCGAACATGCCTTCTTGCTGGCAGGGGAACGCGGAAACTGCAGCCCATGCCCGCCGATGCAGCGGCAGAAATCAGGCCGAACAGACAGGATGGTCGATTTATGTGCATGAAGCCCGAAACAAGGGCCACGGGAGAATAGCCGCGCCTGCCGGCATTAGGCGATCAGCGCGAAGCTCGCCGCATGGCTTTCGGGAAAGCCGTAGAAGCCGAAGCCGTCGAGCCGGCGGAAGATGCGCTCGGCAAAGTGCGGGGCCTACGGATCTCCACCTTCCACAAGGCAGTTGCTCCACGCCGCTGCCCGCACCTTGCGTGGCCGGATGCTGCCCCCCCGCGCTGGCGACAAGACAAGTTCAACAAGATCAGGGAGATGAACAAAGGTAGTGGCGGACGGTGAGGGATTCGAACCCTCGAGACGGTTCCCCGCCTACACACTTTCCAGGCGTGCGCCTTCGACCACTCGGCCAACCGTCCGTGTGGGGGGCGTTTAGCGCGCAGGCGCGGGGGGCGCAAGGGTGACTGCCTGGTTACAGGCGGGCGATGCGGGCCTGCAACTCGGACAGTTGGCGGCGGATGTCGTCCATCGACGTCTCGTCCGGCGCTGTCCGCTGATCCGCGGCGGGGCTGGCGGCAGTGTCCCCGGGCGCCGCCGGGCGCGCTGCAGGCACAGGGGGGGCAGGTTGAGCCCCCTCGCCGGCTCCGTCGTCCTCGCGCTGGGGGCCGCTGGAGGCCACAGGCCAGCCTGCCATCATCGCGCGCAGGAACTTCTGCTGTTGACGCTGCATCTCGGCAAAGCCGGGCATCGAGGCGATGGGGTGTTGCAGGGTTGAAAACTGCTCCAGCATCTTGGACTGGCCATCGCGCAGCATCTCGAAGCTGGCGGCAAGAAACTGGGGAACAACCGACTGGGCCTGCGCCGTATAGCTGCGCACGAGGTCGGTCAGCACATCGATCGGCAGGACGTTTTCGCCGCGGCTCTCGTGCTCGGCGATGATCTGCAGCAGGTATTGCCGCGTCAGATCGTCACCGGATTTCAGATCGACGATCCGAACCTCGCGCCCTTCGCGGATGACGCGGGCGATCTCCTCCAGCGTCACGTAGTCGCTGCTTTCGGTGTTATACAGCCGCCGACTGGCGTATCGCTTGATCAGCAGGGGCGGGGCGGGGCGATCTGCAGACATGGCGGGTCGGGCGTGTTGCATGTGCAGCATACTGGAACCCCTGCACGCGAAAAGCAAACGAAAACCCCGCGGCCGTGTGGCCGCGGGGTCTGTCGTGATGCCGGTCAGCGCGACCGGCGATTGCCGTGGGGCAATCAGACCTTGTTGACGATGTTCTTGGTCGCGTCGGTCGCCTGGCGGGCGGCGTCCTGCACGTCGCGCGTGGTCTTTTCAGCCATGCGCTGCATGTCGGCGCCGGCTTCCTTGCCCGCGCTCATCAGCAGATCGACGGTGTCCATCTGCACCTTCTTGGCGACTTCGGCATAGGCCGCCATGTGCTCGGCGGCCAGTTCGGCGGCGGCCGAGGCGAAATCGCTCATCGCCTTGGCGTAGTCGGCGGGCTGCTCTTTCTTGGTGGCCAGCTCGCCCATGCGGGCCAGCGTGTCCTTGGCCCAGGCTGCCGAGATCTCGGTCGAACGCTCGGCGGCGTCCAGCGCGACGCGGGTCATGCGCTCGCCCAGAGCGGTCTGCGACTTGAACGCTTCGGACATCGACGAGGTGTCGACGGGCATCTTCTGCATCATGTCTTGGAAGGTCTTGGTGAAGTCGGGGGTCTTGGCCATCGGTCGTCTCCTCAGCGAAAGCAGCGACGGGCTGCCTCGTCCATTGTCCAGTGTGATAGTTATATGTGCTGCAACGCAGCATTGCAAGAGGCTTATGCTGCAGTGCAGCATTTTCGCAGTCTGGCGCGCCGGAGCGCGCTAGACGGTTTCATGGACATAGCTGCCCGGCGCGGCGCCCAGCGAGTCCCGGGGCTGGCGCGCCGCCACCTTATCCCCGGCCCTCTCGGCCAGCCATGCGCCCCAGCGGGGCCACCAGCTGCCCTGGTGATGCTCGGCCTTTTTCCGCCAGTCGTCCGGCGTGCCGCCGAACCCTGCGTCCGAGATATAGTGCCCGTATTTCACCTTTCCCGGCGGGTTGATGATACCGGCGATATGGCCCGACTCGCTCAGGATGAAGGTACGCTCGGGCGATTCCATCTGCGCAATCCCGGTCCAGCTGTGTTTCCAGGGGGCGATGTGGTCGCCCTCGCACGCGATGGCGCACAACGGGACGGTCACGTCGCGCAGCTGCGCCACGACGTCCAGCACCGGATAGCCGGTCGTGGCCAGCGCATTGCGCTGGCACAGGCCCCGCAGGTACTCGGTGACCATGCGCGCCGGCAGGTTCGTGCCGTCGCCGTTCCAGAACAGCAGGTCAAAGGCGGGCGGCGACTCGCCCAGCATGTAGCTGCGGATGGCCGGACCCCAGACAAGGTCGTTGGCCCGGAGAAAGCTGAAGGTGCGCTGCATCAGCTTGGCCGAGAGATAGCCCCGCCGCGCCACTTCCTCCTCGATTCCGCTGACGAAATCATCCTGCAGGAAGGTGGTGAACTCGCCCTGGTCCGAGAAATCGGTGAGCGCGGTGAAGAATGAGGCTGAGGCCACCCGGTCATCGCCGCGCTGCTTCATCACCGACAGCGTCATCGCCAGTGTCGTGCCCGCGATGCAATAGCCGATGGCGTTCAGCCGCGGCTCGCCGGTGAGTTCCAGGACCTTGTCGATGACCTCGAGATAGGCCGCGACATAGTCTTCCAGCCCGACATCGGCATAATGTTCGTCGGGGTTCTTCCAGGACACCACGAACAGGGTATGCCCCTGCCCCACCAGCCAGCGCAGCAGGCTGTTCTCGGGCTTCAGGTCGAGGATGTAGAACTTGTTGATCCACGGCGGGAACATCACAAGCGGGACCTTGTGGACCTGCTCGGTCGTGGGCCGATACTGGATCAGCTCGAACAGCGGCGTGCGATAGACGACATCGCCGGGGGTGGTGCCGATGTTCTCGCCGACGCGAAAGGCGTTGCGGTCGGCCAGCGACACGACAAGCTGCCCGCCGCCTGCCTCGACGTCGGCGACAAGGTTCTCCAGTCCCTTGACCAGGCTTTCGCCCTCGGTCTGGATGGCCTTTTCCAGCGCGTCCGGGTTGGTCGCCAGAAAGTTCGTGGGCGACAGCATGTCGATGATCTGGCGGGTGAACCAGTCGATCCGGCGGCGATCGACGGCGGCCTCGATCTCGAGGTCCGCGATCGCCTTGCGCAGCGCCTCGGCGTTGATCAGGTACTGGCGCCGCACGAAGCTGTAGAATGGGTTGGTCCGCCACAGCGGGTTGGCAAAGCGTCGGTCCTCGGGGCCGTCGTCGGGGGGCGCGGAAAAGCCCTTCGCGAACGCATGCTGTGCCTGGGCCACGTGGCGCAGCGTATCACCCCAGAAGCGTACCTGGTGTCCGATGATCCGGGCCGGCTGCTCGGACGCGAGCTTGAACCAGGCCTGCATCGCCGATGCGTAAAGATCGGGACCCGGCGCCTCGACCTGGGGCGAGGTCGGCGTGCGCTGCGCCAGCGCACGGACCAGCCGCTGGCCCAGCACCTCGATTCGCTCGATGTTCTCGGCCAGCCGGGCGGGCAGCAGCGGGCCTGTCAGCGGATTGGCCTCGTCCAGCCGCAGGGACGCGGACTCGCCCCCGGCGGCCAGTTCGACGCCCTCGGCGGGTGCATGGGACTGGTGCCCTGCCCCCTGTGCGAGAGATTCCTCGGCCCCGCTGGCGTGGGCGGCAGCGGGCTCGGCCGCGCTGGCGGCCGCGTCAGCCGCGACCTTGGGGGCCGGGGGCTTCGGCGGCTTGCGGACACCCGTGCGGGGATCGTCGGCCCTGTCCTTGGTGCGCGCCCGCGCCACGGTGCCGCGCGCCGCCGAGGCCCGCGCCGCGGCGCCGTGGGGGCGGGCGCCGTGCGTCTCGTCCCGCGCCCCGGCCTGACGTTCGCCGTGGTCCGGTTCCGTTTCGTTGCCCTCGGCCTCGGTGCCCGTTTCACCTGCAAGACCGGCGGATTCGCCGCCCTCGTCTACGGTCGCAAGAGCCGGCTGCGACAGCTCGTCGGGGGATTCGTCGGTTGCATGGACAGTCTGCGCGTCCGACCCCTGTTGTTCAGCGTGTTCAGGCTCGGGCGGGGACGCTGCCGGAGCAGCCTCTCCCTGGGCAGACTGATGCGGTGCCGGCTCCTCCTCCCCCGGGGGTCCTGCCGGCGCCACGGCTGAAGAATCGGCCTGCGCTGCCGGGCGCGAATCGTCTCCGCCGTCGTCCTTGGCTGTCACGGACGCAACCGAAGGCGTCTGGTCAGGGCCTGGCGCGGCCTTGACAGAGGTTCCGCCTGCACGGTCCGCCCCGTGCTCAGAAACAACAGATGTGACATCCTGGCCACGCTCGCCTGTGGCCAAAGTAACGCTCTCGGCCGGAATTGCTGTGCTTGTACGCAGGTCTGCGAGTGAAGCGGCCCCGACTGCCCCTGCCGTTACGTCGTCCATCGACGAACCGTTGTCGTCAGGTTTTCTTGCCATTGCCGAAAATCCTCCTTACTCTGGCGCCCATAATAGGCGTGCCTTGCTACCATCGTAAAGCCGATGTGCGGTCGCAGCACTCACAGGATACCCATTGATGGCATACAAAGGTTTGCGTGGAATCGTGTCCTACGACGCGATGGAAACGCTGCGGAACACGAATGAATGGATGGGCGCCACGGCCCGGGCCATGGCGTCCTATCCGGTCTTCGCGCTGATCCCCCACCCGATGTTCAAGATAATGAGCGCGTGGGGCCGCGTCACCGAGCGCAGCTTTGCGCGCATGGTCATCAAGCCCGACTGGGAGATTCCGCCCGTGCCGGGGGTCGAGGGACAGGACCATCTGGTCTATGTCGAACCGGCGGTCAGACGGCCGTTCGGCGACCTGGTCCATTTCCGCGTCGCACGCCGAGAGCCGATGGCGCGCCGTGTCCTGCTGGTCGCGCCGATGTCGGGCCATTATGCCACCCTGCTGAGGTCCACGGTCACATCCTTGCTGCAGGACTGCGACGTGTGGGTGACGGACTGGCACAACGCCCGTGATATTCCGGTCAGCCAGGGCAAGTTCGACATCGAGGATTACGTCGCCTATCTGGCCGACTTCATGCGCTATCTCGGGCCGGACCTGCACGTGATCGCGGTGTGCCAGCCTGCGCCCTTGGCATTGGCGGCGACCGCCATGCTGGCCGAACAGGACCCCTCGGCACAGCCGCGCACGCTGACCCTGATCGGCGGACCCATCGACCCGGACGCCGCCGCGACCGAAGTGACCGATTTCGGCAACCGCGTCACCATGGGCGAGCTGGAGCACCTGGTGATCCAGCAGGTCGGGTTCAAGTATCGCGGCGCTGGCCGGATGGTCTATCCCGGTCTGGCGCAGCTGTCTTCGTTCATCGCCATGAACGCCGACACCCACACCAAGGCGTTTCTGGACAAGATCGTGGCCGAGGCACGCGGCCAGGCGTCCGAGGGCGACAAGCACAACCAGTTCTATGACGAATATCTGGCTGTCATGGACATGACGGCCGAGTTCTATCTCTCCACGGTCGAGCGGATCTTCAAGGATCTGCAGGTCGCGCAGAACAGGTTCACGGTGAACGGCGTACCGGTGGACATGGGCAAGATCCGCGACGTGGCCGTGATGACGGTCGAGGGCGCGAACGACGACATCTCGGCCCCCGGTCAATGCGTCGCGGCCCTGGCGCTGTGCACCGGCGTGCCCGACAGCAAGAAGGCGCAGCATCTTGAACCGGGCGCGGGCCACTACGGCATCTTCGCCGGGAAAAGCTGGCGGCTGAACATCCGCCCGCTGGTGCTGGACTTCATGGACGAGCATTCGGGCACCGACCTCGCGCTGCGGCCCAAGCGCAAGCGCGGCGGGCAGGTGGTCGGCGACACGACCCCGCTGGGCCCCGACGACGACGCCAAGATCGCGGTCTGACCCAGCCGGCGGCGCGCCCTGCCCCTGCGGTCGGGTTCGTCGCCTTTGCGCCGCGGGTCTGCCACGGCGCGCCCCTGTTCGCGCGCGGCCGGTCAGCCCGGCCGCTGCGGGGCCTGCCGGTCGTCAGCCGGGTGCAGTGGTCTCGCAGACCTCGGCCACCGTGGCGCGGATCAGCGCCAGTTCAGCAGGGCCCGAAAAGCGGTGGTCAGCGTTCTTGACCAGCGTCAGCCGGATGTCGGTCCCGGTCGCGTGGTCCAGCAGCGCCAGCGCGTCGGACATCGGCACCTCGGCGTCCGCCGTTCCCTGCAGGAACCGGACCGGCATGGGCAGGGGCAGCGGGTCGGCGAACACCCGGTTCTGCGCGCCCTGGTCGAACAGCCGGCGCGAAAAGACGTAATCCGACCCGTACGCGCTGGGCCGGGTCACGGCCCCCTGCCCTGCCATCGCGGCCCGATCCTCTGGCGTGAAGCCCTGTTCCATCCGGGTCGTGAAATCCGGCGCGGCGGCGATCGTCACCAGCCCCGCCCAACGGTCCGGCGACGCGCGCCCCAGCAGCAGCGCCAGCCACCCCCCCAGCGACGATCCGACCAGGACCTGCGGCCCCGGTGCCAGCGCGTCGATCGCGTCGCGGGCGTCCTCCAGCCAGTCCGCGATGCCGAAGTCCTCGACCGCGCCCGCAGACTCGCCATGTCCCGACAGGTCGAACCGCAGCATCGCGCGCCCCGTGGCGCGGCACCAGTCCTGCAAGTCCAGCGCCTTGGTCCCCTGCCGGTCGGACCGGAACCCGTGCAGGAACACCACGCCCGGCGCGTGCCCGTCCAGCCGATCGTACCCCAGCCTGCGCCCGCCCGCTGTGACATGGATCATCGCGTCTCTCCTGATGTCTTCCTTGCCGAACTATCACACGGGATCGTCGTATATGACGATGGGGGTGTGAAACCCCCGCATTGACACGCCCCGTGCGCCGCGCCAAACCCCCGGCACATACCCGCAACCGGGCGTTCCGTGGGCGCCAGACCGACGAGGAGCCAGACATGGCCGACCAGATTTCCCTGACCTTTCCCGATGGCAACGCCCGCGACTATCCCGCAGGCGTCACCGCGGCCGAGGTCGCCGCCTCGATCGCGCCCAGCCTGGCAAAGAACGCGATCAGCGCCACGCTGGACGGCAACCATGTCGATCTGGCCTGGCCGATCCGGTCGTCGGGCCGCATCGCCATCAACACGATGAAGGATGCCGTCCCGGCGCTGGAACTGATCCGCCACGACCTTGCCCATGTCATGGCCCGCGCCGTGCAGGAGCTGTGGCCGGACGTGAAGGTCACCATCGGCCCGGTGCGCGATTACGGCTGGTTCTACGACTTTGACCGGGCCGAGCCCTTCACGCCCGAAGACCTTGGCGCGATCGAGGCGAAGATGAAGCAGATCATCGCCGCCCGCGACCCCGTCCGCACCGAGGTCTGGGACCGCGACCGCGCGCTTGCCCACTACGAGGCCGCCGGCGAGCCCTTCAAGGTCGAACTGGTCAACCGCATCCCCGAGGGCGAGGACCTGCGGATGTACTGGCATGGCGACTGGCAGGACCTGTGCCGCGGCCCGCATCTGCAATCGACGGGGCAACTGCCTGCCGATGCCTTCCGCCTGACCCATGTCGCCGGCGCCTACTGGCTGGGCGACAACACCCGCCCGATGCTTCAGCGCATCTATGGCGTGGCCTTCCGCAATCGCGACGAACTCAAGGCCCACATGACCATGCTGGAGGAGGCCGCGAAACGCGACCACCGCAAGCTGGGCCGCGAGATGGACCTGTTCCACATGCAGGAGGAGGCGCCGGGCCAGGTGTTCTGGCACCCGAACGGCTGGACGATCTATGTCGCGCTGCAGGACTATATGCGCCGGCGCCAGCGCGCGGGCGGCTATGTCGAGGTGAACACGCCGCAGGTCGTCTCTCGCACATTGTGGGAAGAGTCCGGTCACTGGGAAAACTATCAGGAAAACATGTTCATCGTCGAGGTTGACGAGGAGCATGCCCGCGAAAAGACCGTCAACGCGCTGAAGCCCATGAACTGCCCCTGCCATGTTCAGGTGTTCAACGTCGGCCTGAAATCCTATCGCGATCTGCCCCTGCGCATGGCCGAGTTCGGATCGTGCAATCGCTATGAACCCTCGGGCGCGTTGCACGGGATCATGCGGGTGCGCGGATTCACCCAGGACGACGCGCATATCTTCTGCACCGAAAGCCAGATCGAGTCCGAATCCCGCCGCTTCATCGAGTTCCTGTCGCGGATCTACAGCGATCTCGGCTTCGACACATGGCGCATCAAGCTGTCCACCCGGCCCGAAAAGCGTATCGGCTCGGATGAAAGCTGGGACCATGCCGAAGCTGCCCTGGCCAATGCGGTCACGGCGGCCGGCCACAGCTATGAGATTTTCCCGGGCGAAGGCGCCTTCTACGGGCCCAAGCTGGAATTCGTGCTGACCGACGCCATCGGCCGGGACTGGCAATGCGGCACGCTTCAGGTGGACCCGAACCTGCCCGAGCGGCTGGACGCCGCCTATGTCGGCGAAGACGGCGCCAAGCACCGCCCCGTCATGCTGCACCGCGCGGTGCTGGGCAGCTTCGAGCGGTTCATCGGCATCCTGATCGAAAGCCACGCGGGCAAGCTGCCGCTGTGGCTGGCGCCCCGGCAGGTCGTGGTGGCCTCGATCGTTTCGGACGCCGACGATTATGTGGCCGAGGTGGTCGCCACCCTGACCGCCGCCGGCATCCGGGCCGAGGCCGACCTGCGCAACGAAAAGATCAACTACAAGGTGCGCGAGCATTCCGTCGGCAAGGTGCCGGTCATCATGGCCGTCGGCATGAAGGAAGTGCAGGAGCGCAGCGTCTCGATCCGCCGCCTGGACCGGCAGGGCACGGAGTCGGCAACGCTCGACGATGCCGTGGCAGCCCTTGTGGCCGAGGGGACGCCGCCGGACCTGCGCTGACGACGAGGCGGCCAGCAGCCGTCCCAAGGCCCCGTCGGTCGGATTCCGCCCAAGGGTGACGCAACGTCAACCTTTCGCCCCAAACGAGTCTTGCGTTCGGATGCGATTCGGGCATCCTCACCCTCGCGTGAGCATATCTTTCTACCGCCTCCCTTCACGGGGCAGCCGGACTGCGAAAGGGCTGCACGGCTCGGTCGGCAATCTCGCTGCCCGAGGACTTGAAGGAGAGTAAGGTCATGGCGACTGGCACCGTCAAATGGTTCAATTCCACCAAAGGCTACGGCTTCATCGCGCCCGATGATGGCGGCAAGGACGTGTTCGTCCACATCTCGGCCGTAGAGCGCGCGGGACTGACCGGCCTGAACGACAACCAGAAGATCCAGTACGAACTGCAGTCGGGCCGCGACGGCCGGGCCTCGGCCTCGGACCTGAAACTGCTCTGATCGGCTGACCTCGGATTGACCACGGCCCGCGGCGACGCGGGCCGCTTTTCGTTACCGCCTTGCCCGCGGCGGCAAAGAGCGGCAGTCACGGCGCCATGACAGACGGTTTCAACCTGGCCGAACACGTCCTGCGCGCGGGACATGCGACACCCGACAAGCTGGCCATGGCGATCCTGTCGCCGACAGGGGCCGAACGCTGGTCGTATGCACGGCTGATCTCGGCCGTGCGGGGCGCGGCCACGGGGCTTCTGGCGCGCGGACTGCGGCCGGGCGACCGGGTTCTGCTGCGGATCGGCAATCAGCCGGCGTTCCCGGTCACCTATCTTGCCTGCATCGCGGCCGGTCTGGTGCCGGTGCCGACCTCGGCCCTGCTGACCGCGCCCGAGGTCACGAAGATCGCCCGCGACATCAAGCCTGCGCTGATCATCGGCGGCGATGGCGTCCCCCTGCCTGACGGGGAGGACCGCATCCTGCGCGCCGCGGACCTTGCGCCCATGGCCGGCCTGCCCCCGGCCGACTGGGACCGGGGCGATCCCGAGCGGCTGGCCTATATCGTCTACACCTCGGGGACCTCGGGGCAACCGCGCGCCGTGATGCACGCCCACCGCGCGATCCTGGCGCGGCAGATGATGATGGACGGCTGGTACGGGCTGACGCCCTCGGACCGGCTGCTGCACGCCGGGGCGTTCAACTGGACCTTCACGCTGGGCACCGGGTTGATGGACCCGTGGACGCGCGGCGCCACCGCCCTGATCCCGGCCGAAGGCACGGCCATCGAGCAGATCCCGCTGCTGGCGCGGCGCCACGGTGCGACGATCCTGGCCGGGGCGCCGGGCGTGTTCCGGCGGATGCTGCGCGCCGACTGGGCGCCCGTGGCCACGCTGCGCCACGGCCTGGCGGCGGGCGAACGGCTTGACCCCGACCTGCGCCGCGCGTGGATGCAGCGCACCGGCACGGACCTGCACGAGGCGATGGGAATGTCGGAATGCTCGACCTTCCTGTCGGGCAGCCCTGCGCGCCCGGCGCCGCCCGGCAGCGCGGGGTATCCCCAACCGGGGCGGCGCGTTGCGGTGCTGGACGACGCAGGCCGGCCGCTGCCGCCCGGACAACCCGGCGTGCTGGCCGTTCATCGCAGCGATCCGGGGCTGTTTCTGGGCTATCTGGGCCAGCCGCAAGACACGGCGGACCGCTTTGCCGGCGACTGGTTCCTGACCGGCGATCTGGCCGTGATGGCACAGGACGGCGCGATCTCGACCCTGGGCCGGGCCGACGACATGATGAACGCCGGCGGCTTTCGCGTGGCCCCCGCCGAGGTCGAGGATGTGCTGGCCCCCGTCCCCGGCGCGGGCGACGTCGCGGCCACGGAACTGGCGGTGCCCGGTGGGGCCACCATCATCGCCGCCTTCTGGACCGGACCGGCGGATGCCGGCGCGCTGCGCCAGGCGGCCGAGGCGGCGCTCGCCCGCTACAAGCAGCCGCGCGACTATGTCCGGGTCGAGGCCCTGCCCCGCACGCCCACAGGCAAGATCAACCGCCGCGCCCTGCGGGAAGCGCACAGAAGGGACCGCCCATGACGGTATCGCTGGACATCTTCGCGGACCCGGTCTGCCCCTGGTGCCTGATCGGCAAGGCCGAACTGGACCTGGCGCTGGACAGCCGCCCCGACCACCCCTTTGCCATCGTCTGGCGTCCCTTCCGGCTGAACCCCGACATGCCGGCGCAGGGCATGGATCGCGGCGCATATCTGCGCGCCACGTTCCGGGACGAGGCCGGGATCGTCGCCGCGCACCGCCCGCTGTTGCAGGCGGCGGAACGGCTGGGGATCACGCTGAACCTGCCGGCCATCGCGCGCGAGCCGTCGACCGCCGACGCGCACCGGCTGCTGCACTGGGCAGGGATCGAGGGCGCGCAGACCCGCGTGATGGCCCTGCTGCTGGCCGCGCACTGGCGCGAGGGGCGCGACATCGGCGACGCCGCGGTGCTGGCCGACATCGCGGCGACGGCGGGGATGGATCGCGCGGTGGTGGCCCGCCTGCTGGCCAGCGATGCCGACCGCGACACCGTGGCGGCCGCCGAGGCGCATTCCCGCGAACGCGGCGTGCGCGCGGTGCCGACCTTCATCATCGCCAACCGCCATGTCGTGCCGGGCGCGCAGCCGGCCGAGATCTGGCGGCGCATCATCGACGAACTGGCGGCGGCCTAGCCGCCCAGCGCCAGCCCCGCGGCCAGCGTCAGCATCACCGCCGCGATCAGCAGGTCCAGCACCCGCCACGCCGAGGGTCTGGCAAACACCGGCACCAGCAGCCGCGCCCCGTAGCCCAGCGAAAAGAAGAACAGGAACGAACCCGCCATCGCCCCCAGGGCAAAGCCCAGCCGGTCGGGCTGGGTGGCCGACACCGCGCCCAGCAGCACGACGGTGTCCAGATAGACATGCGGGTTCAGCCAGGTCAGCGCCGCCATCGTCGCCAAGGTCGCCGCCAGCGACGGCGCGACGCCACCCGCCGCGCGCAGGCCTTGTCCGCCCCGCCACGCGGACGCCAGCGCGCGCAGTCCGTACCATGTCAGGAACGCAGCCCCTCCCCAGCGCATCGCGCCCAGGAACCAGGGCGCGCCCTGGGCGATCGCCCCCGCGCCGGCCACGCCCGCGCCGATCAGCGCCGCGTCGGACACCGCACAGAACGCGCATACCGCGAAGACGTGCTGCCGCAGCAATCCCTGCTTCAGCACGAACGCGTTCTGCGCGCCGATCGCCACGATCAGCGACAGGCCGGTGGCAAGCCCGGCCAGGACCGACGGCGTCACAGCTGCGCGGCCACGTCCTCGGACAGGTCGAAGTTGCCGGTCACGGTCTGGACGTCGTCGTCCTCCTCCAGCGCGTCGATCAGCTTCATCAGCTTTTGCGCGGCCTCCATGTCGGCGACCTCGGCGGGGGCCTGCGGCTTCCAGATCAGCTTGGCCGACTGGTATTCGCCCAGCGCCGATTCCAGCGCCGCCGCCACGTCGCCCAGCGCGCTGTCGGCGCAATAGATCCAGTGCCCCTCGTCGTCGGATTCGACGTCGTCGGCCCCGGCCTCAAGCGCGGCCATCATCACCGTGTCGGCATCGCCCACTGATGCGGGAAACACGATTTCGCCCACCCGGTCGAACATGAACGCGACCGAGCCGCTTTGCCCCAGATCCCCGCCGTTCTTGGTGAAATAGGACCGCACGTTCGACGCGGTCCGGTTGCGGTTGTCGGTCATCGCCTCGACCATGATGGCCACCCCGCCGGGGCCATAGCCCTCATAGCGGATTTCCTCGTAGGTGTCGGCGTCGCCGCCCTGCGATTTCTTGATCGCGCGGTCGATCACGTCCTTGGGCATGGAACTGGCGCGCGCCTCCTTGACGGCCAGGCGCAGGCGCGGGTTCTTGTCGGGATCGGGGTCGCCCATCTTGGCGGCGACGGTGATCTCCTTGGACAGCTTGGAAAACAGCTTGGCGCGCAGCTTGTCCTGCTTGCCCTTGCGGTGCTGAATGTTGGCCCATTTGGAATGGCCTGCCATGGTGAACCCCGTCCTGCATCAATGGGCGGCCGCGCCGCCGGTCGCGGCGGGTTCTAGTCGCCGTCCGGTCCACGCGCAAGTTGCGCCTGCGCCAGCACCACCAGCCGGATCGCGGTCGCCAGCCCCACGTCGGCAGGACGGCCGTGGTCGATGTCCGCGATCAGCCGCGCGGGCGTCGTGCCGCGCGCCCGCGCCAGCGCCCCCAAGCCCCGCCAGAACGCATCCTCGAGGCTGACGCTGGTGGCATGGCCGTCGATGGTGATGGATCGCTTGACCGGCGGCGTCAGGGGCGGCAGGTCCAGCGGCTCAGTCATCGGCGATGTCGTCCGCACCCTCGCTGGCCCTGTCGCGGCGATGGCCATCAAGGTGGCGGGCGGCGCGGGCGGCCGCCTCGGCCTCGGCCGCGCGTTCGGCCGGGGTGCGGCCAAAGCGGGCGGCGTTCTCGTCGCCCGCCCTGCGGTCTGCGGCGCGCGCGGCCGCCTTGCGCGCCTGCCGCAGGTTGATGACGCGGCTCATGGCCCGGCGGCCTAGGGCTTGACGATCAGCTGCCAGCTGACGCCGACCGCATCGACCAGCCAGACAAAGCAGGGCGCAAAATCATAGGCCCCCAGCGGCATCAGCACCTCGCCCCCCTCGCCCAGCACGTCCGCGATGGCGCGCAGCTCGCCCTCCTCGGCAACGGTCACGGTCAGCGAGAACGACGGTGTGAGCCCGAACCCGTCGGGAATGGCGCTGTCCAGCAGCCGCAGCGACTGGCCCGCGATCTGCACCTCGACGGGCGTGCCCTGGGTCACGGTCATTCCCGGAAAGGCCCGGCGCCACAGCGCCAGCGCCTCGTCCACGCGGCCCTCGAACATCAGTTGGGGAACGATGCGCATCTCAGTCCTCGGGCCCCACCATCAGTTCCGGGCGCACGACCCTGTCAAAGGTTTCCTCGTCCACATAACCCAGCGCGATCGCCTCCTCCCGCAGGGTGGTGCCGTTCTTGTGCGCGGTCTTGGCGACGTGTGTCGCGGCGTCATAGCCGATGGTCGGCGCCAAGGCCGTCACCAGCATCAGCGATTCCTTCATCAGTTGGTCGATGCGCGGGATGTTGGCTTGCGTGCCCACGACCATGTTGTCGGTGAAGCTGACCGCCGCGTCGCCCAGAAGTCGCTGGGACTTGATGACATTGAAGGCCATCATCGGATTGTAGACGTTCAGTTCGAAGTGGCCCTGAGAGCCGGCAAAGCCGACGGCCGCGTCGTTGCCCATCACCTGCGCGCAGACCATGGTCAGCGCCTCGGCCTGGGTCGGGTTGACCTTGCCCGGCATGATGGAACTGCCCGGCTCGTTTTCGGGCAGGATCAGTTCGCCGATGCCGCTGCGGGGGCCCGAGCCGAGCAGCCGCAGGTCGCTGGCGATCTTGTAAAGGCTGACCGCAACAGTCCTCAGCGCGCCCGAGAAGAACACCATCGCGTCATGCGCGGCCAGCGCCTCGAACTTGTTGGGCGCGGTGACAAAGGGCAGGCCGGTGATCCTGGCGATTTCCGCCGCAATGGCCGTGTCCCAGCCCTTTTTGGTGTTCAACCCGGTGCCCACCGCCGTGCCGCCCTGCGCCAGCTCGTAGATTTCGGGCAGCACCTTTTCGACCCGCATGATGCCTTGCGAGACCTGATGGGCGTAGCCGCCGAACTCCTGCCCCAGCGTCATCGGGGTGGCGTCCTGCGTATGGGTGCGGCCGATCTTGATGATGTCCTTGAACTCTTCGGACTTCGCCGCCAGTGCCGCGTGCAGGTGGCGCAATCCCGGCAGCAGCACGTCGCGGGCCAGCATCGCGGTGGCCACATGCATCGCGGTCGGGAAGGTGTCGTTCGACGACTGGCCCATGTTGACGTGGTCGTTCGGGTGGACGGGCTTCTTGGACCCCATCTCGCCGCCCAGGATCTCGATCGCCCGGTTCGAGATGACCTCGTTGGCGTTCATGTTCGTCTGCGTGCCCGAGCCGGTCTGCCAGATGACAAGCGGGAACTCGTCATTGTGCCGGCCGTCAAAGACTTCTTGCGCGGCCTGTTCGATGGCCCGGCCGATGGCGGGATCAAGGCGGCCCTCGGCCATGTTCACCCGCGCCGCCGCCAGCTTGATCGCCCCCAGGGCGCGGATGATCGGCGCCGGCTGCTTTTCCCAGCCGATCTTGAAGTTGCCCAGGGATCGCTGCGTTTGCGCGCCCCAATAGCGGTCGGCGGGAACTTCCAGCGGGCCGAAGCTGTCGGTCTCGGTACGGGTGGTCTTGGTCATGGTCCCTCGCAGGCAGGCGGCTATGCGTGTTGGCGGGGGTTCTAGGGCCGGGCCGCCGGATTCGCAATCGGTATGCCGTGGTATGCGGCACATCCCAATAACGCGCTGGCCTCCCGCCGGGCGGATCAGGACAGGGCTGCGCCTGCCGATGCCGGCTGCGGTGTGACGCGGTTGGGTGTTCCGGCATGCGGCCCGGCGCGATGCCGCGCAGACGCGCCTATTTCCGCCACTTGTCCAGGCTCACGACCTCGGCCCCGCCGGGGGGCGTGTCGGCCGGGGCTGCGTCAGGTCCGCTCTCGTCCTCGTCGTCCGCGCTCTCCTGCGTCTCGAAGCGCAGGCCGAACTCGACCGAGGGATCGACGAAGGTGCGGACCGAATCGAAGGGGATGTACAGGGGTTCCGGGGCATTGCCGAAGTTCAGCGTCACCGTGAACGCCTCGTGCGTCACGGTCAGGTTCTCGAACCAGTGCTGGATGACGATCGTCATCTCCTCGGGATACCGCTCGCGCAGCCAGTCCGCCATCTGCACGCCCTCGTCGCGCGTGTCGAAGGTGATGAAGAAATGGTGCTCGCCCGGCAGGCCTTCCTCGGCCACGCCCCGCAGGACATCGGCGATCAGCCCCTGCATCGCGCGGTGCATCATCCCGCCATAGTCGATCTCGCGCGCCATCCGTCATCCCCCGCCTTCAACGCGGCCAGCATAAGGAAACGGGGGGCATTGAAAAGGGCTGCCGGCCCGAAAGCAGACCGGGCGGCGGTCAGGAACGGTCAGGGGCAAGGCAGGGGAATGATGGCGCGGTTGACGGGGCTCGAACCCGCGACCCCCGGCGTGACAGGCCGGTACTCTAACCAACTGAGCTACAACCGCGCATCGGCCCGGGGCGATCGGTGGTGGTGGCGCGGTTGACGGGGCTCGAACCCGCGACCCCCGGCGTGACAGGCCGGTACTCTAACCAACTGAGCTACAACCGCGCAGCGACCACACCCAGATCGCCTCTGGGGTGCCGGGGATTTACGCAGCGCCGCAGATGAGGTCAAGCGACAATCTGGCCGCACCTGCCCATGAGCCCGAAAAAGCGGAACCCCGCGCGAAGGGCGCGGGGTTCCTGAGGGCCGCGCGGGGCGGCCGGTGATCGCCGGTGCCGCCTCAGTTGGCGGTATGGGGCGGCAGGTTCTGGATCTGGTCGGCGGGCGTGCCGACATAAGCCTCAAGATCGCCCGCGGCGGTGCGCTGGAACGAGATCTGGTCCAGCGGATAGGCGACCTGACGCTCGCCGATGCCCAGGAAGCCACCCACCGACACGATCGCGGTGTTGGTCGCCGCATCGAACGCGTCGATCTCGCCGATGTCGTCGAAGTTGCTGCCGTTGGGGGCAAAGACCTGCAGCCCGTCAAGGCCCTGGTTCGTGACCTCGACCGGATCGACCAGCGTATAGCCCTCGCGCACGGGAATGTCGGTCGCCATCACGGGGGCGACTGCGACGGCCGTGTCGGTTGCGGCCACGGCACTGGCCGGGGTGTCCGCGCCGGTCACGTTCACGGCAGCTTCGCCTTGCTGCACCTCGACCTGCGCCTGCCCGGCCTGCTCGACCTGGACGTTCGGCTCCGGCGCCTCGGCGACGGTCACCTGCGCCTCGCCCCCCTGATCGACGGTCACGGCGGCCTGGTTCTGGGTGATCTGGACCTCGGCCGTGTCGGCCTTGGTCACGTTCACGGTCGGCTCTGCCTCGGTGACGTTGACCTGCGCCTCGGCCCCCTCGACCACGACGCGCGGTTCGGGCGCGACGAAGCTGACGATGGGCTCGGGCGTCTCGACGGTCACGACCGGCGTGGTCTCGCCTACCTTGACCTCGGGGTCGGCCATGGCGACCGACACGATCGGCTGCGGGATGTTGACCGTGACGGTCGGCTCGGCCTGGGTGACGGTGATCGTCGGCGCGCACTGCTGGACAGTCACCTCGGGCGGGGCCTGGGTCACGGTCACGGTCGGCTCGGGCTGCTCGACGGTCACTTGCGGGGCGGGCTGGTTGACCGTCACCTGCGGGGTCGGGACATCCACGTTCACGACAGGCTCGGCCTGCTGGACGACAACCTGGCCGCCGCCCGCGACCGGAACCGCGGTCGAGGCGCCGGGGGCGGCGTCCGTGGCCACGGGCGCATCGGTCGGCGCGGCGCCTTCGGTCGCTGCCCCGCTATCGGCGGCCGCCTCGGCGGTGGTGGCGGCCGACTGCGCGGCGGATGCCGCCGAGTCGGCGGCTGCGGCTGCGGCTGCGGCATCGTTGTCTGCGGGGGCTGCGGTCTGCGCCAGCGCGCCGCCAGCCACGAACGACAGCACGGCAGCTGTCCCGAGCAGTTGCTTGATCATCGGGTTACCCTTTCAGTCATTTCTCTTGAGAGCGCCCGCCGGTGTTTCAGGCCTCGCACACAAACACGCTGCGGGTGGCAAGGTTCCGCCGATCAGCGAAAAGGGCGCCGAAAACGGCGCCCTTTCCTTTTCAAACCAACGGGATGACTGCGGCCTAGCGTTACTTCATCACCGTGGCGGCGTCGAAGTCGGGCAGCGCCTCAAGTTCTTCCTTGGTGAAGTTGGTGGCAAAGAACGCGTCGTCGCCGATCTTGACGAAGTGCAGCGCGTCCTTGCCCAGCAGCACCTGCTTGGCGCCGATCCCCAGGAAGCCGCCGATGTCGGCGATATAGCCCTGCAGGTTCCCGTCGGCATCGACGACCAGGTCATCGACCTTGGCGATGTCGGTCCAGTCGGCCGGACGCTCGGTCAGGGTCGAATCGGCCCATGCGGTGCTGGACGGCTGGTTGGTCGTCCAGATGCGCCGGTTCATGATCCACGACCCCAGCATGCCGGGGTTGTCGGCCGTCATCACCGGGGCATCGACGTCGGGCGCAACCACGGCGGCGCCGGTCGTAGCCGTGGCGTCCGACGAGGTGGTCGCGGTGGAGCCATCGGTCGTGGTGGTGGTCATCGGCGCGGTGGTGGTGGTCGTGGTGTCGGTCGTCGTCGTGGTCGCACCGCCGGCGGTGGTGGCCGCGTCCGCGGCATCCTCGGCCGAATCGGCCGCATCCTCGGCCCGGTCGGCGCCGTCCTCGGCGGTGTCGGCCGTCGAGGTCGTCACCGCTTCGTCCACGGCGTTGCCGGCCGCGTCCATGGCATTCTCGGCGCGGTCCGCGGCGCCTTCGATCGCATCGCCCGCCGCGGCGGCGGCGTTTCCGGTTGCCGTTGCGGCATTGTCAGCGGCCTGCTCAATGGTGGTGGCCGGCGGCGTCGCGGTGTCGGTGGTGGTGGTGGCGGTCTGGGCAAAGGCCACGCCGGTCAGCGCCAGCGACGAGGTTGCAGCAAGAAGCAATGCTTTCATGATCGTTCTCCAAGTTTCGTCCGCGCGGGTGTTGCGCCGCGCATCGGGGCCTCAACGTGCCCTGCGCGTCATTCGTTCCCCCGTATCCCCCCAGGGCCTGCCCGCGGCCTGCACGGCGGCGGCCCGCGGGGTGCGGATCAGGGCGCGCTGATGCGGCCGCCGCAGACCGGCTGCGCGACGCCCGTCGTGGCAGGACCCGAGGTCGGCAGGCCCCGGACCACCCGCGCGGCCAGCCACGCAAAGGCCTGCGCCTCGATCATGTCGCCGTCCACGCCCAGCACCTCGACCGCCACCACCTCGGCGTCGCAGCGCGCGGCCAGCGCGTCCATCAGCGTCCGGTTGTGACGCCCGCCCCCGCACACAAGAATGCGCGTGGGCCTGCCGGGCAGCAGCGGCAGTCCCGCCGCGACCGCGGCCGCCGCGACATGGGTCAGCGTTGCGGCGGCGTCGGCGTCGTCCATCTGTGCAACGGCCGCCGCCAGGCCGGCAAAGCTGTCGCGGTCCAGCGACTTGGGCGCGGGCCGGGCAAAATACGCATGGCGCAGGACATCGGCGATCACGCTGTCGCGCGGCGTGCCGGACGCGGCCAGCGCGCCGCCCTCGTCGCGCGCAAGGCCGCGCCGGGCGCGCAGCAGATCGTTCAGGGGCGCATTGGCCGGGCCGGTGTCGAAGGCCACGCAGGCATCATGCGGGCGGGGAATGCGCGGGTCGCACCATGTCAGGTTGCCCACCCCGCCCAGGTTCAGGAACGCGACGGGCGCCGCGTCCAGCCGCCCCTGCGTCACCGCCCAGCGGGCCAGCGCATGATGGAAGAACGGCACCAGCGGCGCGCCTTCGCCGCCCTGCCGCACGTCCTCGGTGCGGAAATCCCACACGACGCGACGGCCGGTGGCGCGCGCCAGCCGCCACCCCGGCCCCGCCTGATGCGTCCGCCCTGCGGCGGGGTCGTGGGCCAGCGTCTGCCCGTGATAGCCGATCAGCGCGGCCTCGGGGAAATCGGCGGCAAGCGCCGCGTGGGCGTCCACGGACAATGCCGCCGCCTGCGCCACGCCCGGCTGGCCCGGCCAGCGGCCCAGCGCGGCGTGCAGCACGTCGGCCTCGGCCGGCGCATAGGGGCGAAAGCCCGTGCGGCCAAAGCCTGCGATCGTCTCGCCGTCGGTGTCCAGCACCGCCGCGTCCACCCCGTCCAGCGAGGTGCCCGACATCATCCCAAGGACCAGCATCCGCCCTGCCCCGCCTTTGCTTTTCCTTGCATCCCGCTGGCTGTATAGGCGGGCAGAGAAGAAGGAAAAAGCCGATGACCCACCGCCCCACGTCCGAGTTCCTGAGCGTCATGGTCGAGCGCGGCTATCTGGCCGACTGCACCGACATCGCGGCGCTGGACGGGGCGCTGGCCGAGGGTCCGGTGACGGCCTATATCGGCTATGACGCCACGGCAGCCAGCCTGCACGTGGGCCATCTGCTCAACATCATGATGCTGCGCTGGTTCCAGAAGACCGGGAACCGCCCGATCACCCTGATGGGCGGCGGCACGACCAAGGTGGGCGACCCCAGCTTCCGGTCCGAGGAACGCCCCCTTCTGGACGCCGCGGCGATCCAGTCGAACATCGACGGGATGCAGCAGGTCTTTGCCTGCTATCTGGATTACGGCGCGGACGGCGCGGTGATGCTGGACAACGCCGCATGGCTGGACGACCTCAACTATCTGGACTTCCTGCGCGACATCGGGCGGCATTTCAGCGTCAACCGGATGCTGTCGTTCGAATCGGTCAGGTCGCGGCTGGACCGGGAACAGTCGCTGAGCTTCCTCGAGTTCAACTACATGATCCTGCAAGCCTATGATTTTCTGGAACTGTATCGCCGCCACGGCTGCCGGTTGCAGATGGGCGGGTCCGACCAGTGGGGCAACATAGTCAACGGCATCGACCTGACGCGGCGGGTGCTGGACGGCACCGTCTGGGGCCTGACCAGCCCGCTGCTGACCACCAGCGACGGGCGCAAGATGGGCAAGTCGGCGGGGGGCGCGGTCTGGCTGAACGCCGCGATGCTGTCGCCCTATGAGTTCTGGCAGTTCTGGCGCAACACCACCGACGCGGACGTGGGGCGCTTTCTCAAGCTGTACACCGAATTGCCGGTGGCGGACTGCGACAGGCTGGGCGCGCTGTCGGGGTCGGGGATCAACGACGCCAAGGTGATCCTGGCGAACGAGGTCACGGCCCTGCTGCACGGGCCTGACGCTGCGGCATCGGCCGAGGCGACCGCCCGCGCGGTGTTCGAGCAGGGGGGCGCCGGCGGCGACCTGGAGGTCGTGACGCTTCCCGCCGCCGATCTGGCCGACGGGCTGTCGGTCGTGCAGGCGCTGGTGCGGACGGGCATCGCGCCATCGGGCAAGGAGGCCAAGCGCCTGATCGCCGAAGGCGGTCTGCGGCTGAACAACGAAGCCGTCGCCGACCCCCAGCGCATGTTGTCGGCCGACGACATCGGGGACGGCCTCAAGGTCAGCGTCGGGCGCAAGAAACATCGCATGCTGCGGCTGGCATGACCGCCGCCCCCCAGGTCCTGTGCATCGGCGCGGTGCTGTGGGACGTGATCGGCCGCAGCACCGCGCCGATGACGCACGGCGACGACGTGCCGGGGCGCATCCGGCACCTGCCGGGGGGCGTTGCGCTGAACGTGGCCCTGGCGCTGGCCCGGCGCGGCTGGCGCGCGGCCGTGCTGGGCGCCATCGGCCGCGATGCCGAGGGCGAGGCGCTGGCCGCCGCCGTCGCCGCGCAAGGGGTGGACACGCGCTGGCTGACGCAGGGCGCGGGGCCCACGGACGTCTACATGGCGATCGAGGATTCCCACGGCCTTGTCGCCGCGATCGCCGACGCCCATTCGCTGGAACGCGCCGGGGCCGCCGTCTGGTCGGCGCTGGCGGACGGCCGTCTGGGCGCCCTCGACCGGCCATGGACCGGCCCGGTCGTGCTGGACGGCAACCTGACCGCCGGCCAGCTGGCCGCCGCCGCGGCCGACCCGGCGCTGGCCGCGGCCGATCTGCGCGTGGTGCCCGCAAGCCCCGGCAAGGCCGACCGGCTGACCCCGCTGCTGAACCGGCCGCGCGTCACGCTGTATCTGAACCGGGCCGAGGCCGAGACGCTGGCGGGCCACCCCTGCGCCGACGCGGCCGGTGCCGCCGCCGCCGTCGCGGCGCGCGGGGCCGGGCGCGTGCTGGTCACGGACGGCGCGCGCCCGGCGGCCTGCGCCGTGGCGGGCAGGCCGGTGCTGACCGCCGCGCCGCCCACCGTCACGCTGGCCCGCGTCACCGGCGCGGGCGACTGTTTCATGGCCGCCCATCTGGTAGCCGAACACGGCGGCGCGGACCGACAGGCGGCGCTGGACGCCGCCGTCGCCGCAGCCGCAGCCCATGTCGCCGGAGCCGACACATGACCCACGACCTGATCGACCTTTCCCCCGAGGTGCGCGACGCGCTGGATGGCGGTCGCCCCGTGGTGGCGCTTGAATCCACCATCATCACCCACGGCATGCCGTTCCCCCAGAACCTCGAGGTTGCCCGCCGGGTCGAGACGAGCGTGCGCGAATCCGGGGCCACCCCCGCCACCATTGCCGTGATGGCGGGCCGCATCCGGGTCGGGCTGGACGACGAAACGCTGCAGGCGCTGTCGCGCACCCCGCAGGATCAGGTGATGAAGCTGAGCCGCGCCGACCTGGCCGTCTGCATGGCGACCGGGCGCACGGGCGCCACCACGGTCGCGGCGACCATGATCTGCGCCGACCTGGCCGGCATCCGCGTCTTTGCGACCGGCGGCATCGGCGGCGTACACCGCGGGGTGGAAGAGACGATGGACGTCAGCGCCGACCTGCAGGAACTGGCGCGCACGCCGGTCACGGTCGTCTCGGCGGGCGCCAAGGCGATCCTGGACCTGCCCCGCACGCTGGAGCTGCTGGAAACGCTGGGCGTCCCCGTGATCGCGGTGGGGCAGGACGCGCTGCCGGCGTTCTGGTCGCGCGATTCGGGGCTGGCCGCGCCCTTGCGGCTGGACGATCCTGCCGACATCGCGGCCGCCGCCCGGATGCGGCGTGCCCTGGGCCTGCCGGGGGGACAACTGGTCGTGAACCCGATCCCCGCGGCCGACGAGATCCCGCGCGCCCGGATGATCCCCCTGGTGGATCAGGCGCTGGCCGAGGCGCGGACCCAAGGCGTCGCGGCCAAGGCCGTCACGCCCTTCCTACTGGCGCGGCTGTTCGAGCTGACCGCCGGCCAGTCGCTCAGCGCCAATATCGCCCTTGTCATCAACAATGCCCGGCTGGCCGCCCGGATCGCCGCCGAAGGCGCTTGACCCTTCAGCGCGCGGCGGTTGACGGTGCAGCATGCGACAACCTGACGACCTGCCACCGCTGCACGCCCCCTCGCCACCCCCCCGCCGTCCGCGCCGGTTCGGCACGCTGCGCGCCTCGTTCCTGACCGGACTGGCCGTCATGCTGCCGATCGCGCTGACGCTCTGGCTGTTCTGGACCCTGACCGGCTGGGTCGATGGCTGGGTCATGCCGATGATCCCCACGCGCTGGCACCCCGATCGCTGGCTGGGCATCAACCCCCGCGGCGTGGGCGTCATCATCTTCCTGGTGTTCACCGTCATCGTGGGCTGGTTCGCCAAGGGCTATATCGGCCGGCGGCTGCTGCGGACCGGGGAAAACCTGCTGGACCGGGTGCCGATCGTGCGGTCGGTCTATGGCGGGCTGAAGCAGATCAGCGAAACCCTGCTGAGCCAGGGCGACGACAAGTTCGACCGCGCCTGCCTGATCGAATACCCGCGCAAGGGGCTGTGGGGCGTGGGCTTTGTCGCAGGCCCCGCCAAGGGCGAGCTGGGCGGGATCGGCCCGCAGGGCGACCGGATCATGGCGGTGTTCCTGCCGACGACGCCGAACCCGACCTCGGGGTTCCTGCTGTACGTGCCCGAGGCCGACGTGCATTACCTGACGATGAGCGTCGAGGACGCGGCCAAGCTGATCATCTCGGGCGGGCTGGTCTATCCCGTCGGCGCGGCAGACCAGACGCCGTAACGCCGCGCACCGGCACTGCCGGCGGTCAGCCGTAGATGCGGCGCAGTTCGACTGAATCGCGCTCTCCGACATTGGCGAGGTCGCCGGCGACGAAGGCCTCGGCAGCAGCGCGGCCGGCGGCCTTCATCCGGGCCAGCAGCCCGGGTCCGGGAAAGCTCTTGCTGCGGCTGTTGAGCGAGGTCATCAGCGCCTCGTCCGACACCATGTGGATCAGCGGGATCTTCATGCCGCGGTCCTGCAGCCGCCCTTCGTCGGCCAGCCGCTTGACGAAGGCGATGGCGCGCAGTTCGCGCAGCAGGGACGAGTTGAAGCTGATCTCGTTGATCCGGTCCTGAATCTGCGTGGGCGTGCTGGGCACCCCCTCTCGTTCCTGGGGGTTGATGGTGACGATCACGATGTCGCGCGGCAGGTCGTTCGGAAACAGCGGAAACAGCGCCGGGTTGCCGGAATAGCCGCCGTCCCAGTACGTCTCGAGGCGGCCGGTCTGCGGGTCCTCGATCTCGACCGCCCGGAACAGGGTCGGCAGGCAGGCCGAGGCCATGACGGCGTCCGGCGTGACCCCCGCGCCCGAAAAGATATGCACCCGTCCGGTGCGGACATTGGTGGCCGTGACAAACAACTGCGGGCCGCCCGGCGAGGCAAGCCCGGCATGGGGCATGGTGCGGATGATCCGCGCCAGCGGGTTGGAATAGAACACGCCCGAATCATACGGGCTGAAGACACGGGTCAGGTTTTCCACCAGCGCGGCCGGGGACAGCATCTCGGCCAATCGGTGGAATCCGTGTGGCACAGGCAGCGACGGGGTCATCCAGCGCGCCAGGCGGCCGTCGCTGAATCGGCCGACCTGCGCCCAGACGTGGTCCAGGTTGTCGCGCGCGGCGCGGCGACCCTCGGCGCCCTCGGCGCAGGCCAGACCCGCCTTGACCGCAGCCCCGTTCAGCGCACCGGCCGAGGTGCCGCTGATGGCCGCGATCGTGACCTCATCGCCCTCCAGCAGGCGGTCCAGGACGCCCCAGGCGAAGGCGCCATGCGCGCCCCCGCCCTGCAGGGCTAGGTTCAGTGTCTTGGTCATAGGGACGGGCCCTTGTTGATGCTGCATTGCAGCATAACGCGCCGCGCGGGCGAACGGAACGGGCGGCGGTCAGTCCTCGGCGTTGGCCTCGGCCCGGCTCTTTCCGGCGACATCCATGGCCAGCGTCGCCGCCATGAAGGCGTCCAGGTCGCCGTCCAGCACGCCTTGCGTGTCGCTGGTCTCGACCCCCGTACGCAGGTCCTTGACCATCTGATAGGGCTGCAGGACATAGCTGCGGATCTGATTGCCCCAGCCGGCGTCCCCCTTGGCGTCGTGCGCGGCGTTGATGGCCGCGTTGCGCTTGTCCAGTTCCAGCTGATACAGCCGCGAACGCAGGGCGTTCATCGCGATCTCGCGGTTCTGGTGCTGCGACTTCATCGAGCTGGTGACGACGATGTTCGTGGGCAGGTGGGTGATCCGCACCGCCGAGTCGGTGGTGTTCACGTGCTGGCCGCCCGCGCCCGACGACCGATAGGTGTCGATGCGGATGTCGCGGTCGGGGATGTCGATCTCGATGTTGTCGTCCACGACGGGATAGACCCACACCGACGAGAACGAGGTGTGCCGCCGCGCCGCGCTGTCATAGGGGCTGATGCGGACAAGCCGGTGCACCCCCGATTCCGATTTCAGCCAGCCATAGGCGTTCGGCCCGCTGACCTTGTAGGCGGCGCTGCGGATCCCCGCCTCTTCGCCCGGGTTCTCGGACATCAGCTCGACCTGATACCCCTTCTTCTCGGCCCAGCGGACGTACATGCGGGCCAGCATCGACGCCCAGTCGCAGCTTTCGGTGCCGCCCGCGCCGGCGTTGATCTCGACAAAGGTGTCATTGCCGTCCGCCTCGCCGTTCAGCAGCGCCTCCAACTCCTTCTGCGCGGCCGTCGCGGCCAGCGCCTTCAGCGCGGCCTCGGCGTCGGCCACGACCTCGGCGTCGCTCTCGGCCTCACCCAGTTCAATCAGCTCGAGATTGTCGGCCAGCTCACGCTCGATGTGGCGATAGGTGTCGATCGCATCCGACAGCCGCTGGCGGTCGCGCATCAGCTTCTGCGCACGCGCCGGGTCCGACCACAGGTCGCCGTCCTCGATGATCGCGTTCATCTCCTCCAGCCGGTGGGGGGCGGTGTCCCAGTCCAGGCGCTGCCCCAGCAGGCGCAGCGATTTGCGGATCGAGTCGGCGGTGGCCTGGGTTTCGGCGCGCATCGGGCGTCCTTTCGGCGGGTCGGTTCGGCGGCGGGGTCGTTGACGGGCAGGGCGGGCAGGCGCACCGGCTGCGGGTGATAGCGCGCGCGCGTCCCCGGCACAAGCGCGCAGGCAGGCCGGGCGGCCTGCGCGGACGGGGCGGTCAGTACAGGCCGCCCGAACTGATGGTGCCGAAATCGGCCTTTTTCGGGATGACCTTCTTCTTGCCGGTCGACGTCGTGACCGCCTTGGCGCGGGTGTTGGTCACGTCGTTGCCCCGCAGGCCCGGCAACTCGACCCGCTCGAACCCGCCATCGACGACGCGCGGGACCGATTCCGCGCCCGTGCCGTCGCGGAAATATTCGGCGATCGTGCCCTTGCCGTACGAGACGTTCACGAAATGCCCGCCCGGTGGCACCCGAAAGGCGCTGCCGCCATACTGCTTGACCGCCTGCCGCATGAACGCATTGAACACCGGCACGCACAGCGTGCCGCCATAGGCGTTCTCGCCCAGCGAGCGCGGCTGGTCGTGGCCCAGATAGCAGCCCGCGACGATGTTCGAGGTGAAGCCGATGAACCACACGTCCTTGGCGTCGTTCGTCGTGCCGGTCTTGCCCGCCACCGGCACCGGCAGCTTGACGCCGCGCCCCGAGCCGCGCTTGACCACCCCCTCCATCATCGAGGTCAGCTGATAGGCGGTGATCGCGTCCATCACGCGCTCGCGGTCCGACGCGATCAGCGGCGCCTGCCCGGCGGGCAGCGCCGGCTGGTCGCAGGTTTCGCAGACGCGCTGGTCTTGGCGATAGACGGTGCGCCCGCGGCGGTCCTGCACGCGGTCCACCAGGGTCGGCTCCACCCGCTCGCCGCCGTTGGCGAACATGGCATAGGCCGCGACCATCTTGAACAGCGTGGTTTCCTGCGCCCCCAGGCTGTTGGCCAGGAACGGGTCCAGCTTGTCGTAGACGCCGAAGCGTTCGGCATAGCGGGCCACCGTCTCCATCCCGATGTCCTGGGCGATGCGGATGGTCATCAGGTTGCGCGACTGCTCGATGCCGGTCCGCAGGGGCGTCGGCCCGTAGAACCCGCCGCCGGCGTTCTTGGGCGTCCACAGGCCCTGCGGCGTGTTCACGGTGATCGGCTCGTCCGCGACGATGGTGGCGGGGGTATAGCCGCTGTCCAGCGCCGCGGCATAGACGAAGGGCTTGAACGACGACCCCGGCTGGCGCATCGCCTGCGTCGCGCGGTTGAACACCGAGGACTGATAGGAAAACCCGCCCTGCATCGCATAGACGCGGCCGGTGTTGACATCCATCGCCATGAACCCGCCCTGGATCGCCGGCACCTGCCGCAGCGTCCAGCGGATGAAGGCGCCGGTGTCGTCGTCGGTCATCTGGCGCACCAGCACCACGTCGCCCACCGCCAGCAGGTCGCCCGCGACGCGGGCCTGCCGCGCCCGTTCGCGCCCCGGCATCAGCTTGCGCGCCCACTGCACGTCCTTGGCGGGGATGACATGGCCGTCCTCGTCGTCGGGCACGCCCTCGATCCCGATGCGGGCGTCGGTCTCTCCGATCTCCAGCACGACGGCGGCGTGCCAGCCCTCGATGTCGCGGGGGATCTTGGCCTTGGCCAGGGCTGCGCGCCAACGGGCCTCGTCGCCCAGCGCGTCGGCGGGAATGGTCTGGCCGGTGCCGCGCCACAGGCCCAGGCCGCGGTCGTAACTCTCCAGCGCGTCCTGCAGCGCCTTGGCGGCGACGCTTTGCAGCTGCGGCTCGACCGTGGCGCGGATCGACAGGCCGCCGCCATAGAACTGGTCCTCGCCGAACTGCGCCGACAGCTGGCGGCGGATCTCGTCGGTGAAATAGTCGCGCGGCGGCAGGCTGTCGCGGAACGACGGAAAGTCGCCGTTCTGGACCGACCGCAGGGGCATCGCCTCCTCGGCCCGGAAGGTCGCCTCGTCCAGATAGCCGTTCTGCCACATCTCGCGCAGCACATAGTTGCGCCGTTCGGTGATGCGGTCCTTGTCGCGCACGACGGACCGGGACGGGGCCTGCGGCATGGCCGCCAGCATCGCCGCCTCATGCGGGGCCAGTTCCGACAGGGCCTTGTTGAAATAGGTCTGCGCCGCCGCGGCGACGCCCGCGCTGTTCTGGCCCAGGAAGATCTCGTTCAGGTACAGTTCCAGGATCTGGTCCTTGCTGAGCGACTTTTCCAGCCGGGTCGCCAGGATCAGCTCCTTGACCTTGCGCTCGGCGGTGCGGTCCGACGACAGCTTGAAGTTCTTCATCACCTGCTGGCTGATCGTGGACGCGCCGCGCACCGATTCCCCGCGCGAGCGGACCGCCTGCACCAGCGCGCCCATCATCCCCCGCGGATCATAGCCGCGATGGGTGTAGAAGTTCTTGTCCTCGGCCGAGATGAAGGCCTGCTTCACGACGTCGGGGATTTCCTCGATGGGAACGAAGATGCGGCGTTCCTCGGCGAACTCGTCGATCAGCTTGCCTTCGCCCGAATAGATGCGGCTGATCGTCTTGGGCGCATAGTTCGCCAGCTCCTCGTGGCTGGGCAGGTCGCGCGAATAGATCCAGAAGATGCCGCCGACGGTCAACGCGATGAACACCGCGGCGGTCACGAACCACGAAAAGATCGCGCCCAGGAAATTCAGAACGAAACGGATCACGCGCGCCAGCCTTCAAGGGGATCGCCTTCAAGGGGATCGGCGGTCTCTATACAGTCGGGGGTGGGGTGCGTCAAAACAACCTTGTGTCAGGCGCGTGCGGACGGGGCGTCAAGGTCGGGCCGCTTGCGCCGCGCCGGGCGGGCCTGCGCCCTGCCCGTCTGTGGCGCCCTGCCCTGGCGCGGCGAGACCGGGTGCGGCGAGACCGGGCGCGGCAGGCTCACCGCCCGCAGAGGCCCAGGCGCGGACGCTGGCGGCGATGGCGCGGGCGACGCCCTCGCGCCATTCGGGATCGAACAGGTTGGCCCGGTCGGCCGGGTCGGTCAAGAAGCCCAGTTCCAGCAGCACCGAGGGGATGTCGGGCGATTTCAGCACCGAGAAGGCCGCGCCCCGCATCGGCGTGCGGTGCATCCCGATCCCCGCGCGGTCGAGGTGCGCGGTCAGGGTCCGGGCGAACTGCTGGCTGCGCGGCTGGGTGCCGCTGCGCGCCAGGTCGATCAGGGCGCGGGTCACGGCCTCGTCGGTGTCGGCCAGGTCGATGCCGGCCAGCATGTCGTCGCTGCCATGGCGCAGCGCCAGTTGCCGCGCGGCGCGGTCGTTGGACTGCTCGTCCCAGAAATAGATGCTGGCCCCCGCCGCCGCGCCTGCCGGCAGGGCATCGGCGTGCAGCGAGATCAGCAGGTCCGCCCCCTGCGCCCGCGCGATGGTCGTGCGGCGTTCCAGCGCGACAAAGCGGTCGCCATCGCGGGTCAGCACCGCTTCGATCCCGGCCTGCTTCAACGCAGCCGCAAGTTCTCGGGCAAAGCCTAGCATCACCGCCGCCTCGGAGATGGCGCCGACCTGCGCGCCGGGATCGATGCCGCCGTGGCCGGGATCAATCACCACGCGCAGCCTGCCGTCAAGCGATGCGGGGGGCTGCACCTGCGCCGGCCGGGGCAGGTCACGCAGCACCGCCAGCGTGTCCGGGCGGGGGATGAAATCGGCGGGCGCGACCGGGGCCAGGCGGATCACCAGCGCGGGGCCCGCGTCCAGGCCCGCGCGGTCGATCCGCATCGGGCCGGGCAGTTCCACCACCACCCGCGACCAGCCGCGCCGGCCGGGTCCCCAGCGCAGCGCCGGCACCAGATCCGCCCCGGCCAGCACGGCCGGAGGCGGCAGGGCCGCACCGTCAAGGTCGACCACCAGCCGTGGCGGTCCGTCGATCAGCGCCACGCGGTGCGCCACCGCCTGCGTCAGCCCCAGCGTCAGCACCAGCGGGCGCGGCCTGGCCGGGTCGCGCCCCTCGGCCCGCAGCGAGGAACGGCCGGGCACCAGCGCCGCCGCAACGCCCGCTGCCGTCCCGGTCGTCCCCGTCGGGCCGCCCTGCGGTGCCCCGTGCAGGCTTGCCTGCGCGGCGGCCTGCGGTCCCGTTCCCGGCGCGGTCAGCAGCGCCAGCATCGCGGGCGCCAGCAGGGCCAGCACCAGCGCGGCGCGACCACGGCTCATCCGGCCGCCATGAACCGCGCCAGCCGGTCCAGCCCCTCGGCGATGTCAGCGGTCGAGCGCGCATAGGAAAACCGCAGCGTGCGGGCGCCGCGCACCGGGTCGAAATCCAGCCCGGGCGTGACCGCGACGCCCGCCCGCTGCAGGATCTCGGCCGAAAAGGCCACGCTGTCGGCGGTCAGGTCGGACACGTCGGCATAGACATAGAACGCCCCGTCGGGGGGCGCGATGCGGGTGAACCCCATCCCCGGCAGGCGGTCCAACATCATGCGGCGATTCTCGGCATAGACCGCCAGATGGGCCTGCGCCTCGGTCCCGGCCTCGGGCGACAACGCGGCCAGCGCGGCGATCTGGCTGGCATGGGGCGGGCAGATGAACATGTTCTGCGCGATGCGCTCGACCGTGCGCACCATGTCGGGGGGCACAACCATCCACCCCAATCGCCACCCGGTCATGCTGAAGTACTTGGAAAAGCTGTTGATGACCACCACGTCGTCCGTCACCTGCAGCGCGCTCACGCAGGGCGCCCCATAGCTCAGCCCGTGATAGATCTCGTCCGAGATCAGCGTGGCCCCCTGCCCCGCGGCGCGCTGCGCCAGCGCGGCAAGCTGGTCGCGGGTCAGCATCGTGCCCGAGGGATTGCCGGGCGACGCCAGCATCACCCCCGCCACGCCGGGCGGGATGTCGTCGGGCACCGGCTGATAGCGGTTCTCGGCCCGTGTCGGCATCCCCACGGGGTCCAATGACAGGGCGCGCAAGATCTGGCGATAGCTGGGATAGCCCGGCTCGCCCACCGCGACCCGGTCGCCCGCGTCGAACAGCGCCGAGAACGCCAGGATGAACGCCCCCGACGACCCCGGCGTGACCACGACCCGCGCGGGGTCCAGATCGACGCCGTACCAGCGCCGGTAAAGATCGGCGATCCCCTGCCGCAGCGCGGGCAGTCCCAGCGCGACCGTATAGCCCAGCGGCTGGTCCAGCGCCCCTGCCAGCGCCGCGCGCGCCGCTTTCGGCGCCGGGGTCGAGGGCTGGCCCACCTCCATGTGGATGATCGAGCGGCCGGCCGCCTCGGCGGCGCGCGCCGCCTCCATCACGTCCATGACGATGAACGCATCGACCTGTCCGCGCCGTGACTGCCGCATCCGCCTGTTCCTTCGTGTCGTTGGCCGCTTGTGGCCCGCAGCGGCGGCAGGGGTCAAGCCGCTCACGCAGGCGTGGCCGGCGGGGCCGCGGCCGGGGGTGGACAGGGCGGCGATGCAGGGCCACTCTCTCGCGCGACACGCGAAAGGACGCATGATGACATCCCTGAGGACCGTTGCCGCGCTGATGGCCACCGCCGCCCTGCCGCTGGCCGCCCTGACCCTGACCGCCGGCGCCGCCGCCGCGTTCGATCCGGCCGCGATGACCGAAAGCGAAAAGGCCGCCTTCGGCGAGGCGGTCCGCGACTATATCATGACCAACCCGCAGGTGCTGATCGAGGCCGTAAACAGCCTGGAGGAACAGCGCCTGGCCGACGAGGCCAAGAACGACCGCGTCATGGTCGAGACGAACAAGGCCGAGATCTTCGACGACGGCCATTCCTGGGTCGGTGGCAACCCCGACGGCGACCTGACGATGGTCGAGTTCATCGACTATCGCTGCGGCGTCTGCCGCAAGGTCAATGCAGAGGTCGAGGAACTGGTCAAGTCCGACGGCAACATCCGCTGGATCCTCAAGGAGTTCCCGATCCTGGGCCAGGAAAGCGACCTGTCGTCGCGCTTTGCCATCGCGGTCAAGCAGACGCTGGGCGCAGACGCCTACAAGATCGCGCACGACCGCCTGATGGCCCTGCGCGGCCCTGCCACGCTGGAGGCGTTCGGCGAACTGGCCAAGGCCGAGGGCTGGGACGCCGCGGCGCTGATCCAGCGCATGAACACCGAGGAGGTCAGCGCCGAGATCCGCAAGAACCACCAGTTGGCGGAGCGGATGCGCGTGATGGGCACCCCGACCTTCATCGTGGGCCCCGAGATGCTGCGCGGCGTGCCCTCGACCGGGCTTGCCGGCGCGGTCGAGCAGGTGCGGGCGTCGATGAAAGGCTGAAGGGCCGGGCCGCCGGTCTGCCCCGCAGACCGTGCGGCCGTCTCAGGCGTGCGGGGACAAGGGCGGGGTGCGCCGCGGACCGGCCCTGCCTGCTATTCCGCGGCCTGCTCGGGCGCCTGCTCTGCGGCGGCAAGGGCCGCGGCGCGCGCCTCGACCAGTTGCACGATGTGGTCGATCATCTGCGGGTTCGACATCTTGTGGGCCTGCTTGCCGGCGATATAGACCATGCCGCTGCCCGCGCCCCCGCCGGTGAATCCCAGGTCGGTCATCAGCGCCTCGCCGGGTCCGTTCACGACGCAGCCGATGATCGACAGGCTCATGGGGGTGCGGATGTGCTCCAGCCGGCGTTCCAGTTCCTCGACCGTGCGGATCACGTCAAAGCCCTGGCGGGCGCAGCTGGGGCAGCTGATGATCTGCACGCCGCGGGTGCGCAGGCCCAGGGATTTCAGGATCTCGTAGCCGACCTTGACCTCCTCGACCGGATCGGCGGACAGCGAGACGCGGATCGTGTCGCCGATCCCCGCCCACAGCAGGCTGCCCATGCCGACGGCCGACTTCACGGTTCCGCCGCGCAGGCCGCCCGCCTCGGTGATGCCCAGGTGGATGGGCGCGTCGGTCGCGTCGGCAAGCTGCTGATAGGCGGCGGCGGCCAGGAACACGTCCGACGCCTTCACGCTGATCTTGAACTCGTGGAAGTCGTTGTCCTGCAACAGCTTGATGTGGTCCAGGCCGGATTCCACCATCGCCTCGGGACAGGGCTCGCCGTATTTTTCCAGCAGATGGCGTTCCAGCGAGCCGGCGTTGACGCCGATGCGGATCGAACAGCCGTGATCCTTGGCGGCCTGCACCACCTCGCGCACCCGCGCGGCGTCGCCGATGTTGCCCGGGTTGATCCGCAGGCAGGCGGCGCCCGCCTGCGCCGCCTCGATCGCGCGGCGGTAATGGAAATGGATGTCGGCCACGATCGGGACCGGGCTTTCGCGGGTGATTTCGCGCAGGGCGCGGGTCGCGGCCTCGTCCGGGGTCGAGACGCGCACGATGTCCGCGCCCGCGTCGGCCGCCGCGATCACCTGCGCCAGCGTGGCGCGTACGTCGGCGCTGTCGGTGTTGGTCATCGTCTGCACGCTGATCGGGGCGTCGCCCCCGACCGGGACGTTGCCGACCATGATCCGGCGCGAGGGGCGGCGCTGGATGTTGCGCCAGGGGCGGATCGGATTGTGGGTCATGACGCGGCCTTTCGCTGACAGCCCCCAGATAAGACGCCGCGCCCGCCGGGGCAACCGCCCCGCGCGGACGTGATCGGCGGCCCCTGCCGCCGCCCGGTCAGCGGTCGGACGGGGGATCGGCCGTTCCGGCAGCATCCACGAAGGGCGCGGCCGAGGCGACGGCGATCATCTGCGCCAGTTCGGGGTCGGCGGTCGGATCGGCCTGCGCATAGGCGGCGGTCACGGCCACGGGCGACAGCTCGACGTTCTTGACCACCTGTGCCCCCGGCGCGGCAGGACCAAAGGTCTGGCCGTTGACCGCGAAATAGATCGCGCCGGAATTGCCGGTGCGCAGCAGCGGCGGCTGCTCGGTCTTGGGCAGGACGAACCGCTCGCCCGCGTCCATGGTCTTTTCCAGGATGACGGTGCCGTCGGCCGCGCTGACCCGCACCCAGGCCGCGCGCACGGCCAGGATCTCGACGTCCGGGGCGTCCGGGGCGACGGTGCGGACGGCGTTCTGGCTGGCCGGCAGTTCGGGTCCGATCAGCATCGCCTGCCCGGCGGGGGCCGCGGCCGCAACCAGCGTCCCGTCCGTCGTGGCGGCCGTCGCCTGCGCGGATGCGGCGTCGGACAGGCCGGGGTCGATGGCGGCGATCGGCTCGTCGCGGGCGGTCAGCACCGGCACCTCGAGGGCCTGCGGCCGATAGACGCGGTCCAGCGCCTCGGGCTGGGGCAGATCGGCTGACGCCATGTCCATTTCGGGCACCGCGCCCGCGTCCTGCACAGGGTCGAGCGTCGCCACCACCGCCGGCGCCTGGTCCGAGGGCGTCAGGTTGACCTTCTGCACCTCTTGGAGGACGGACCAGCCGCCATAGCCCAGGCCCACGACCAGCGCCATCATCACCAGGATCGAGCCGATGGCCCGCGGCTCGACCGACGACCAGAAGCTTTCGGGCTGGGGAATGAACAGCGCGCGCGGATTGGCCAGCGCCTCGGCGGGGTCCGACGGGCGGCGCTGCGGCTTGGGGCCGGACGCCGAGGGCGCCATGCCATGCGTCGGCTGAAAGCCGGATTCCTCGCAAAACCGGTGGAACACCCATTCGGGGTCCATGCCGAGGTAACGGGCATAGGACCGCACATAGCCGGCGACGAAGCTTGGCGCGTCAAAGGCCGAGACATCGCAGTTCTCGATCGCGGCGACATAGGACGCGCGGATGCGCAGCTCGCGCTGGACGTCCAGCAGAGACTTGCCCAGCGTGGCGCGCTCGCCCCGCATCATGTCGCCCAACCGCATTTCGAAATCGTCGAAACCCGGCGCGGCCATTACAGTCGTGCCGGATTGGTCCGTCGCCGACGGCGCCCGCATGCCGATCATCAACGCCTGCCCCATTTTCTTATCTGGCCAGACCGCAACTGCGCGAATCTACCACTTTTATCAAGCCGACGGTATCACGCGCGCGCGAGGCGTCACACCCGCTTCGTGGGGTCAGGCGACCGCGTGGGCACGATTCAGCGCGCAGCGTGACCACAGCGCATCCATTGCGCGCACCAGATGGTCGATCTGCTTGGAATCATGCACCGGCGACGGCGTGAAACGCAGCCGTTCCGTTCCGCGCGGCACGGTCGGAAAGTTGATCGGCTGCACATAGATGCCGAAATCGGCCAGCAGCATGTCCGACAGCATCTTGCAGTGGACCGGGTTGCCGACATGGACGGGCACGATATGGCTGCCGCGGTCGTCGATGGGCAGGCCCAGGCCGCGCAGGCGCATCTTCAGGATGCGGGCGTGCAGCTGCTGCGCGTCGCGCAGCGCCTGGCCCTCGGCCGTCTTCAGCAGGCGAATGGATTCCGCCGCGCCCGCCGCCACCGCGGGCGGAATCGAGGTGGTGAAGATGAAGCCCGGCGCATAGGATCGGATCGCGTCCACCATCCGGGCGGACGCCGCGATATAGCCGCCGAACACGCCGAACGCCTTGCCCAGCGTGCCGTTGAAGATGTCGATGCGGCCCATCAGCCCGTCGCGTTCCGCAACGCCGCCGCCGCGGGGGCCGTACATCCCCACTGCGTGAACCTCGTCCAGATAGGTCAGGGCGTGGAATTCCTGGGCAAGATCGCAGATCGCCTTGATCGGGCCGAAGTCGCCGTCCATCGAATAGATGGATTCAAAGGCGATCAGCTTGGGCAGGGCCGGATCGTCGGCCTCCAGCAGCTCGCGCAGGTGGGCCACGTCGTTGTGGCGGAAGATGCGCTTTTCGCCGTCGAACCGCTTGATCCCCTCGATCATCGAGGCGTGATTGAGCGCATCCGAATAGATGATGAGGCCCGGAAACAGCTTGCGCAGGGTCGAAAGCGTGGCGTCGTTGGCGATGTAGGCCGATGAAAAGACCAGCGCGGCCTCTTTCCCGTGCAGGTCGGCGATCTCGCTCTCCAGCCGCTTGTGATAGACCGTCGTGCCCGAGATGTTGCGCGTGCCGCCCGACCCTGCCCCCGTGGCGTCCAGCGCCTCGTGCATGGCGGCCAGCACGGCAGGATGCTGGCCCATGCCCAGATAGTCGTTGCCGCACCACACGGTGATCTCGGTTTCCGACCCGTCGGGCCGCGTCCAGATGGCCTGCGGAAAGGCGCCCTTGCGCCGCTCGATGTCGATGAAGGTCCGATAGCGTCCTTCCTGATGCAGACGGTCAATGGCCTGATCGAGTGCGGCGTCGTAGTTCATCGCTGGCTCCCTTGCGTCGCGGGCTGGGTGCGATCATCGTCGGATCGTGCGGGTCATGACTTGATAAGGGTCAATCGGAGGGGATTACACCCCAAATTTTCCCGCCTGCGACGAAAAGACACCTGAAACACTTGACCATTTGGGTCAGATTAGGAATGCGGAATGCGTGAAAACCCCGATGTCGGCGCGGTGCTTGATGCGCTGGACGATGGCCTGCCGGCGGCGCTGAACAGGCTGATGCAGTTCCTGCGCATCCCCTCGATCTCGACCGATCCGGCCCATGCCGCGGATGTCCGCCGGGCGGCCGGGTGGTTGTGCGACGAGCTGGCGGCGCTGGGGTTCGACGCGGCCGTCCACGACACGGCGGGCCACCCGATGGTGGTGGCGCGCACCCCGCCCGGCCCGTCGCGGACGCTGCTGTTCTATGGCCACTACGACGTGCAGCCCGTCGATCCGCTGTCCCTGTGGGACCGCGCCCCGTTCGACCCCGCGATCGAGGACACCCCCGCAGGCCCGGTGATCCGCGGGCGCGGCGCCTCGGACGACAAGGGGCAGCTGATGACCTTCGTCGAGGCCTGCCGCGCCTGGAAGGTCGTCCACGGCACCCTGCCCGACGGGCTGATCCTGCTGTTCGAGGGCGAGGAGGAGTCGGGGTCGCCCAGCCTGCAACCCTTTCTGCGGGCGAACGCCGATGCGCTGCGCGCCAGCCTGGCGCTGATCTGCGACACCGCCCTCTATGCCGACGGCCGCCCCGCGATCACCACCCAGCTGCGCGGCCTGATGGGAGAGGAGATCGTCGTGCGCGCCGCCGACCGCGACCTGCATTCCGGCAGCTTCGGGGGGCTGGCGGCCAATCCGATCCAGGTGCTGGTCACGGCCCTGGCCGCCGTCAAGGACGCCGACGGCCGCGTGACGCTGCCGGGGTTCTACGACGGCGTGGCCGAACTGTCGGACACGCTGCGCGAGGACTGGCAAGGGCTGGGGTTCGACCCCGCGGACTATCTGTCGCGCGTGGGACTGGGCACGCCCATCGGCGAACGCGGCCGCAGCGGGCTGGAGATGGTCTGGAACCGCCCGACGTTCGAGATCAACGGGATCAGCGGCGGCTACACTGGCGAGGGGTTCAAGACGGTGCTGCCCGCCGAGGCCCGCGCCAAGGTCAGCTGCCGACTCGTCGGCACCCAGGACCCCGAGGCGGTTCGCGCCGCCCTGCGCGCCCATGTCCGCGCCCATCTGCCGCCGGACTGCCGGGTCGAGTTCCACGCCCACGGCAGTTCGCCCGCCAGCGTCATGGACACCAGCGATCCCGGCTTTGACGCAGCCAGGGCGGCGCTCAGCGCCGAATGGGGGCGCGAGGCGGCGTTCATCGGCGCAGGCGGCTCGATCCCCATCGCGGGGGACTTCAAGACGATCCTGGGCATGGACACGATGCTGATCGGATTTGCCCGCGACGACGACCGCATCCATTCCCCGAACGAGAAATACGACGTGGAAAGCTTTGCCAAGGGCGCGCGCAGCTGGGCGCGGATTCTGGCGGCGCTGCGCTGAGGCGCGTGTTACGGGGGTAGCGGTTCTGCCAGTCTTTGGGGCCGGGGGCGACGGCGCCGCCGCCGGTCCTGACGGGGTGCAGCCCCGCCCGCGGCAGCGCCACAGGGCGCCGCGTTCCGGGGCAGGACGTCAGCGTCGTGGTTCACGGCGGACGGGTCCGGTGCCCTGCCTGCCGGCGCTTGCCCTGCCCCGGGTCGCGGTGATGGTGCGGGTCATCGGGCGGGCCGCGCCGCGCCGCCAATGAAAAAGGCAGGGCCTGCGCGGCCCTGCCTTGTCAACGGGTTGAACCCGAAAGCTCAGGCCGCGCGCGAGGTCAGCACCTCGCCCACACGGCGCTGTGCGCCCGCCACGTCCAGACCGTCCACCGCCGCGACCTCACGGGTCAGGCGGTCCAGGGCGGCTTCGTAGAGCTGGCGCTCGGAATAGGATTGCTCGCGCTGGTCGTCGCTGCGGTGCAGGTCGCGCACCACCTCGGCGATCGACAACAGGTCGCCCGAGTTGATCTTCTGCTCGTATTCCTGCGCGCGGCGCGACCACATGGCGCGCTTGACGCGGGCCTTGCCCTTCAGCGTTTCCAGCGCGCGGTTGACCAGGTCAGGGCTGGCCAGGCTGCGCATCCCGATCTCGCTGGCGCGCGCGGTGGGCACGCGCAGGGTCATCTTGTCCTTTTCGAACGAGATCACGAACATCTCCAGCCGCAGGCCAGCGACCTCCTGCTCGTCGATCGAGATGATCCGGCCGACGCCATGCGCCGGATAGACCACGAACTCGTCAGGGTGGAATTCGTTCTTCTTGCCTCTGGACATCCGGTCTCCTTCCAGTGTCGCCGAAACGCGGCGCAAAAAGAACCACAGACGGGTTGCCCCGCCCTGGTTCCTGGTGTGATACTTGACAAGGCCCGGTCCGACACTGGCCGGATGGGCAGACAAAATCCCCGCGGCGCGCAGGTTGGCAGACCCTGCGTGAAACGGGGGATGTAACAAGCTTGTATCACGAATCACCCCTGAAATAAAGGTATTTGACGGCTGGGGCGCCATGCCGCGCCCCGGCACGCCTGCATGGTCTGGCCAGAACGCACGCCATGCGGCTAGTCTGGCCAGAGCGTGCGCTATGCGGGAGGACAGCATGGACCTGACATTCCTCAGCGACCGGATCGGCGATTCCGCCACGTCCGCCCTGATCGGCGCGGTCGTCGGCATCCTGTTCGGGGTCGCCGCGCAGCGGTCGGCCTTTTGCCTGCGGGCGGCCACGGTCGAGTTCGCGCGCGGACGGCTGGGGCCGCGCATGGCGGTCTGGCTGCTGACCTTTTCGGCGGCCGCGGTCTGGGTGCAGGGCGCGCGCATGGCCGGGCTGTTCGACACCGGCGCGGCGCGGATGATGGCGTCCACCGGAAGCCTCAGCGGCGCTGTGATCGGGGGGCTGATCTTCGGCGCCGGCATGATCCTGTCGCGCGGCTGCCCGGGGCGGCTGGTGGTGCTGGCGGCGACCGGGAACCTGCGCTCGATCATCGCGGGGCTGATCTTCGCGGTCACCGCGCAGATGACGCTGCGCGGCATCCTGGCCGAGCCGCGCACCGCGCTTGCCGCGCTGTGGACAACGCCCGCGGGCGCAAACGTCGACCTGACGACCGCCTGGGGCCTGCCGCCCTGGTCCGGGCTGGCGCTGGGCATGGCCACGGCGGCGCTGGCCCTGTGGCTGGCGCGCCGCAACCGCATCTCGCCGCGCATTCTGGTCTTTGGGGCGGGCGTGGGCGTTTCGGTCGCGATCGGCTTTTTCCTGACCTATCGGCTGGCGCAGACCGCATTCGATCCCGTGTCCGTCACCTCGGTCACCTTCACGGGACCATCGGCCAACACGCTGATGGCGCTGCTGGTGCCCTTTCCCGATTGGAGCTTCGACGTGGGCCTGGTGCCCGGCGCCCTGCTCGGGTCGTTCCTGGCCGCCTCGATCGGGGGAGAGCTGCGGTTCCAGACCTTCGAAAGCATCAGCCAGACCCGCCGTTCGATGCTGGGCGCGGTGATGATGGGGTTCGGCGGGATGCTGGCGGGCGGCTGCTCGATCGGCAACGGCGTCAGCGGCAGTTCGCTGTTCGCGGCGACGGCGTGGCTGGCGCTGCTGTCGATGTGGATCGGCGGGATGCTGACCGACTGGCTTGTGGATCAGCGCACGGAACGCCGGGCGGCAATGACCGACCCGGCGCCTGCTGTTCAGCCCGCCTCGGGGACGAAGGCGTAGGCGTCGCCCTGGCGCACGCAGCGGCCGATGCCGCCCTCCGGCAGGTGATAGCCGATCAGACGCCAACCCTCGTCCGCAAGCCGGGCCATCAGGGCTTGGCGCGTCTGCGCGGCCATCGCGGCGTCCTGATCGCCGCCGCCCGGCAGGTCTGGACGCGCAAAGGCATACATCGCGTTGCTGATCGCGTCGCCGATCACCATCACGCCCCCGTCCGGCGCGCCGATGGCAAAGGACGTGTGGCCCGGCGTATGGCCCGGGGTCGCGACCGCGCGGACGCCCGGCAGGACCTCGGCCTCCGGCTCGAACCGCTGCATCCGGTCGCCGACCGCCGCCAGCCGCCGCGCCGCGCCGGCGGCAAAGGCCTGCCCGGCCTCGCCGATCGCCGCGGGGGTCGCCGGGTCGGTCCAGAAGGCATGCTCGGCCGCGCCCATCTGCAGGCGGGCGTTGGCGAACACCGGCTCGTCGAACTCGTCCAGCAGACCCCACAGATGGTCGGGGTGGGCGTGGGTGAACACGACGTCCGTCACATCGTCGGGCGCGATCCCGATCGCGGCCAGCGCCTCGGTCAGCTTGCCCGCGGTGGGCATGAAGTCGGGACCCGAGCCCACGTCGAACAGGGCCACGCGGTCGCCCTGGCGCATCAGCGTGACGTTCACCGGGTTCACCAGCCGGTCCGCGGGAATGCCATAGCGCGCGATCAGCTCGGCCCGCTCGGCCTCGGGCAGCCTGTCGGTCAGAAAGCTGGCCGGCAGTTCAAGCGTGCCGTCCGAGACCGTGTCGATCCGCAGGTCGCCCAGCGTCAGCGTCGTCACGGCCCACAGGCGGCGGGGCAAAAGCGCGCCCGCCGCCAGCACGGCCGAGGCGGAGAGGACAAGTCGGCGGGTAATCGGCATGACGCAAGCTCCGTCAGGGAAAGGGGGGGCGCGGCCCAACGCCGCGCGCGCCGTCGGGTTCAGTCGAGGGCGGGCGCACCCTCGCTGTCCGCGCCGTCATCGGGATCGCCGGGCGTCACGTCCAGGTTCGTGGCGTGGCGGGTGATCTCGACCGCTTCCTTGCAGTTTTCCATGCAGGGCTGGACGGTAAACTGCGGAAGCTCGGCGGTTTCGCGGTCATCGACGATGAAGCCGTCGGCATTCGGCATCTGGACCGTGCGGAAACTGTCCTGATCCAGCACGAAGTCCTCGTCCACCAGATCGTTGGAATACAGGATATAGGCAACCACCGCATAGGTCTGATCGACATCCAGCGTCTGCGCCGCGCCGAACGGCATCGAGCGGTGGACGTAATCCCAGGCCGTGGACAGATAGGGCCAATAGGACCCGACGGTCTTCAACGGGTCCTCGTGGTCCAGGGTGTTCATGCCGCCGGCCAGCTTGGGCCAGTTGTCCACGCCCTCGGCAAAGTCGCCGTGGCACGAGGCGCAGTGTTCGGAAAACAGCTCCTCGCCGGTCGCCACGTCTGCCGATCCGGGCGGCAGGCCCAGCCCGTCGGGACGCACGTCCTTGTCCCAAGCCGCGATCTCTTCGGGCAGGGCTTCGCGGCCCAGCTTCATCGTCTTGCCGGCGCCCGGCCAGGCGGTGGCTGCCGCGCCCGCCCCTGCGGGGTCTTCGGGCGCCCCCGAGGCATCCGCGGCCGCGGCCGCGGCAGGCTTCTCGGACAGGGCAGAGCCTTCGCCCTCCGCGGCAGCGGGCGTGGCGGGGTCCGCGACCGCCGCCTCGTGCTGTGCGGCGCCGTCCGATCCGGCGGATGCGCCGGGGGTCGCCGCCTCGGGCGGCTGCGCGTCGGCGGGCACCGTTCCGGCCGGCGCCGCCTCAGCGGGGGCCGGGGTCTGCGCCGCCGCCGGCGTCAGCAGGGCGACCGTCAGGGCGAGGGACAGAAGCGTTTCAGGAAATCTCGACATTCTCGGCCTCTCCGTTCGCTTTCACGAGCCAGGTCTGGATTCCATTGTTGTGATAGACCGAGTTCAGCCCCCGGATGGCGCGCAGCGCATCCTTGGTAGGCTGGACATAGCCGGTCGCATCCATGGCCCGCGACTGGATCAACATGTCCGACCCGTCCCACTGGTGGTCCAGATAGAAACGATGCAGCGCCAGCGGGTTGGACTGCGGCTCAAGCCGGGCGGTCTGCCAGGTCCTGCCGCCATCGACGGTCACGTCCACCTGCTTGATCGCGCCGCGCCCCGACCAGGCCAGCCCGGTGATGACCAGGGGCCCGGCCCCATGCCGGATCGGCGATTGCGGGCTGGGCGAGGTCACGACCGACTTGGCGTCCATGACCCAAGTCCATTTGCGGGACGTGCCGTTGGCCAGCGTGTCGGTGTATTTCGACGTCTCCTCGCGGCTTTCCCAGGGCGCGTCGGCGACCTCGATCCGGCGCAGCCACTTGATCCACATGTTGCCTTCCCATCCGGGCACAACCAGCCGGACGGGATAGCCATGTTCCTTGCGCAGCGCCTCGCCGTTGGCCTTGAAAGCGACCAGCACGTCGTCCAGCATCTTCTCGATGGGAAAGCTGCGCGCGTTGGACGAGGCGTCGGCCCCCTCGGCCATCACCCATGTCGCCTCGGGCTTGACGCCCGCCTCCTCCAGCAGCAGGCGCAGCGGCACGCCGGTGTATTCCATGTTGTGGATCATGCCGTGGGTGAACTGCGCGCCGTTCAGCTGCGCGCCCGCCCACTCCATGCCGGTGTTGGCGGCGCATTCCAGAAAACAGGTCATGGTGCGGCGCGGAAAGCGTTCCAGGTCGTCATAGGTGAACACCAGCGGGCGTTCCACCATGCCGTTGATCATCAGTCGATAGTCGGGCTTTGCCAGGTCGATGGCGCCCGAGTGGTGGCGCTCGAAGGCGCAACCCTGCGGCGTGATCGTGCCGTCCAGCGCGTGGATGGGGGTAAAGTTGATCGAGCTGATCGTGTCCGCGGTCAGCCAGCTGACCGTGCGGCGGATCACGTCGCCCTCATGCTCGGTGGGCAGGCCATAGGGATGGGCGTCCACCCCGTCGCCGAACCCCGAGGCCCAGGGCTGGACCTCGGTGATCAGGGGATCGGGCGTGGCCGCCCGGGCCGCGGCGGGCAGCAACCCGGCGGTGGCCATCGCGCCGCCCGTGGCAAGGCTTGCGGTCAGAAAGCGGCGGCGGCCGGTGTGGAGAGGGGGACGATGGGTCATGTGGGACCTCGGGTCTTCGTGGTGGTGGAATCGATCCGGCGGCGGTCAGGCGCCGGTCACGGTCACGGTGGTGCGGGGTTCAAGGCGGACGCTGCCCAGCTTGCGGACATGGGCCTCGATCACGTCCCAGATCTGGGGGCCTTCGGTCCCCTCGTTGACGCTGGCCCAGCCGCCGACCGTATAGGACCTGGCGGGATCGACCGCCTCGCCACCGTCCAGCGTCAGGGCCGAGATGCGCTGGCCCATCGGCGCGGCCACGTCGATGGCATAGGACAGCCCGCCGACCCGCACCATGTCGCCGCCCTGCTGGTAATAGGGGTCGGCGTTGAACAGGTTATCGGCCACATCCTCCATCACCGTCTTGATCGTCTCGCCGGTCATCTCGGTGCGATAGACCTGTCCATAGGTCATCGAGCAGGCGTTGTGGATGTCCTCGCGCCGGATCGGATCGCCCGGCAGCAGCGACGGCCCCCAGCGCACGCCGGGGGACAGCGCGATCTGCACGTCGCGTTCGGACCGGATCGCGTCGCAGATCAGGTCGTCCCACGTCCCGTTGAAGTTGCCGCGGCGATACAGCAGGCTTTCGGTGGTGCCGACCACCTCTTCCAGCTCGGCCTTGAAGGGGGCACGCTCGGCGTCCACCAGTGCCGCCATCTCGGGATCGGGGGCGATCACGTCCGAGAACACCGGGATCAGCTTGTGGCGGAACCCCAGCATCTTGCCGTCGCGGACGTCCAGATCGACGCGGCTGACGAACTTGCCGTTGGACCCCGACGCGATCAGGATCGTCTCGCCCACCAGCACGGGTTCGGGCACGGCGTCATGGGTGTGGCCGGTCAGGATGACGTCGATGCCCCTGACCTGCCCGGCCATCCTGTAGTCCACGTCAAAGCCGTTGTGTGACAGGCAGACGACCAGATCGACCTTTTCCGTCTCGCGCAGCTCGTCCACGACGGCCTGCATGCGCTCCTCGCGGATGCCGAAGCTGTAGTCGGGGAACATCCATCGGGGGTTGGCGATCGGCATGTAGGGGAAGGCCTGCCCCACGACCCCGATCCGAACCCCGCCCTTTTCAAAGACCTTGTAGGGCTCGAAGGCAGGCTCGTCCCATTCCGCGTCGAAGATGTTGGCGCCCAGAAAGGGAAACGGCAGCGTGTCCACGATCTCCTTCACGCGGTCCTGGCCGAACGTCCATTCCCAGTGGCTGGTCATCGCCTCGACGCCCAGCGCGTTCATGACGTTGACCATGTCCTGCCCGCGCGTCCGCAGCGACGTCATCGAGCCATGCCACGTGTCCCCGCCGTCCAGCAGGATCGAATCTGGCCGCGCGGCGCGGATCGCCTTGACCACCGTGGCCACGCGGTCCATCCCGCCCATCCGGCCATAGGCGCGGGCCAGCGCCACGAAATCCTCGTGGGTCAGGGCATAGGCGTCCGGGGTGCCGGGCGGGATGCCGAACATGGTCAGGAAATCCTGTCCGGTGACATGCGGCGGGCGGCCGCGCGCGTCGCCCACGCCGATGTTGACCTCGGGCTCGCGGAACCAGACCGGCTTCAGCTGGGCATGGATGTCGGTGACGTGGATCAGCGTGACGTTGCCGAAGTCCTCGAACTCCAGCAGCTTGTCCTGCGACAGGGCCTGCTGCGCGGCCAGCCGGCCCCAGTTGCCGTGGCCCGACAGGCCCCACAGGGCGGACGTGGCCAGGGCGGCCTGCAGGAACTCGCGTTTGGTGATCATGGGCAAATCCTTCCCGTTCCGCGGCCGCAGCGGGCGCAGAGGATGGTCCTTGTTGACGGGGCGGCCGCGACGGCCGCACCCCGCTGGATGCAGAGGCGGCCCTGCCGCAGGCCGCGATGCGCCGCGCCCCGCGCGCCGGGGGTCGCGTCAGTGGCGGACCGCCACCCCCTCGACCGGCAGGCCGGTCCCGCGCGAGGCGACATACAGCTCCAGCGCGCGGAACTCGTCCGATCCCGCCTTGAAGGTTTCGCCGCGGGTGTCGCGCACGCAGCCGACGAACCGCTGGTGGCTGGACACCATGCCGGCATCCTTCAGACGATAGGTGGGAAAGCCGTTGATCTGGCCTTGCGACAGGTGGTCGGCGCGGATCATCCTGCCGGCGTTGTCCTCGTGGCAGTTCGCGCAGGCCATCTCGAGCTGGCCATAGCGCGTATAGTACATCTCGCGGCCCTTTTCCCACCATTCGGCGGCGGGGCCGTCGATGGCGACCTGCACGGGCATGCCTCGCGATTGCAGCGAGACGGCGGCGGTCATGTTCTTCATCTCGGGGCTGTTCCAGCCCCATTCCTCGGCGCCCATCCGGTTGACCCGGCAGTCGTTGATGAAGTTCTCAAGCGACCACAGGCTGTCGCCGGCCTTGTTCATCTTGGGCATCGCGGCGCGCACGCCCTTCATGCTTTCGATGTCGTTGTGGCAGTCCGCGCAGGACTTGCCCACCGTGCCGTCGGCGGTGTCCCAGCTTTCCAGCCCCTGATCGACGAACACCATCGCAGGGTTCTCGAAATCGTCCATCTGCATGGCTCGGGTGTCGGGGTCGCGGTACAGCCAGCCCGACCGGACCTCGGGCAGCACGTCCTTGAGGAACGCGGGCGCAGGCGCGCGGGTGGGCAGCGTCACCTCGCCCCCGTTGATCGAGATCTCGGCCTCGTCGATCGGATCGGCCCGGACCGCGGTCGCCGCCGTCATCGCGGCCAGCGCCAGTGCAGCGGCGACATGTTTCCTGGTCATTGCGATTCCCCCCTTGGTCGGTCCGGCGCGCCGGATGTCGTCTGGTTCTGTCCTGGCCGGCGGCAGCCCGGCGCGTGCGTCCGCCCGGTCAGGCAACCTCGATCGACTGCTTTTCCTCGTAGACGGACCCGTCGTCGTCGTACCAGGTGAAGGTGAACTCACCCGACTTGTCGACCAGCACGTCGAACTCGAAATACGGATTGGTCGAGATCGCGGGCTCCAGCTGCACGTCCAGCGCGTTGGTGCCGGCAAAGTCCACCACGAAGCGGTTGATGATCGACCGCGGGATGATCTTGCCGTCGGCGTCCTTGCGCTGGCCCGATTCCATCGGGTGGCTGATCAGCGTCTTCAGCGTGATGACGTCGCCGGCGCTGGCGGACTTGGGCACCTTGACGCGGGGTTTGACATTCTCGGCCATGCTCTTCTCCTGAAACTGCGATCGTGGCAGGGGCGTCAGCCGCCGCAGCCCCCGATGGTCACCTTGACGTTGGCCGTCGCGCGCTTGAAGCTTCCGTCCTCCATCTTGGCGATGGCGACGACATCCTGGGTGGTGGCCAGCCGGATGCGGGTCGCGATCTCGCGCTTGCCGGCGGCGGGGCCGAACTTGGCGATCATCACCCCGGCGGTCGGGTTCCCGGGGGCCAGCATCAGCACCTCGGACGCGCCCTCGGCGGCGACCGACACCGGCACCGTGTTGCCGTTCTCGGCGATCTCGGGTGCGGTCAGCGCGACCCCCCCATCGGTCACCTCGGCCCCGCCGGTGAACTCGGCGATCCATTGATCGGTCGTTTTCGCCGCGGCCGCGGACGCGGCAGGGGTTGCAGGCGCGGCAGGCGCTGCGGGCGCGGCCGCGGGGGCTGCGGCCGTCTGGGCCAGCGCCGCGGTCCCGAGCAGGGCAGCCACGCCGCCCGCCCCCAGGGCGATCGTCTTGCGACGGTTCAGATTCATGAAAGTCCTCCTTGTCTGTGCGGAACGCGCCCGCCCATCACTTGAGCGTCAAGAGATAGGCGAGCACATCCTCGATCTGCTGGGCGCCGAGGATGGGCGGCAGGTCGCCCTCGGGCGCCTTGCCGGTATAGGCGACGCCCGGACGGATGAAGCCCTCGGTCTTGTAGAATGCGGGCATGATGGTGACGGGGAAGGTGTGCTTGGCATTGGCCACCAGCCCGCGCAGATGCGCCTCGTCATAGCGGCTGGCGACGCCGTCCAGCGACGGCCCGATGTTGCCCTGGAAATCCACCTCGGGCATCGCGCTGATCTGGTGGCAGGCGACGCAGTTGCCCAGAGAGTTCGTCGAGATGATCTTCTTGCCCTCGTCCGGGTTGCCGGGCGCACCGCTGAGCGATTGGGCGACCGCACCATCGGTGAACACGACGGCAGAGGGCGCGACAGGCTCGGCTGCCCAGGACGGCAGGGCGAAAGCCGCCAGCAGCGCCCCCAGGGCGGTCGCGCGCATGGCGCGCGGATGGGCAAGACAGGTCATTCGGCTCCTCCCCAGGTTCCTCGACTCAACATATGCAAGAATTGAGACGTGTGGCAAACGATAGTTGCAGTCAGTCTGCAATTCCTTGATTCGTCCTTTTATCTTCCGCCATTCCGACCGGAAGCGATACGTTTTTTCTCCGCTCGGCAAACATCTCGGAATATCCTCCTGTCGCCGCCCTTCCGGGACACAGGGTTTCGTGCCGGGTCAAAGGGCGCCTTGTCCTCATCGGATCGTCGCGCTCCAGTCCATGCTGTTCACCATGACGGCCGCGATGCGGTTGATGCTGTCGGTGGCGATCAGCAGCGCAAACAGGATCAGCATCGCGCCCATCGCCTTTTCGACGCGCCCCAGCAGGGCACGGTGGCGTCCCACCCAGGCAAGGAAAGGCCGCGCGAAGAACGCGGCCAGAACAAAGGGCAGCGTCATCGCAAGGCCATAGACCAGCAGCAGCGTGCCCCCGCGCCACAGATCCCCCTGCCCGCCCGCGACGAACAGGATCGCCGCCAGCGCCGGTCCCGCGCAAGGCGTCCAGCCAAAGCCGAAGGCCAGCCCCATCAGATAGGCGCCAGGCAGCGTGGCCGCGCTGGCGGTGCTGTCCAGCCGCGCCTGCCGGTACAGCAAGGGCACGCGGATCACGCCCAGGAAATGCAGGCCGAACACCAGCAGGATCGCAGCGGCGACCCAGGACAGTTCGGTCCGATAGCGCGCAAAGGCCGACCCCATGGCGGTCGCGCCCAGTCCCAGCAGGACGAAGATCGTCGTGACCCCCAGCGCAAAGGCCACAGCCCCGCCGACCAGCCGCCGCTGCGCACCCGGCGCCAGCCCGTCGCCGCGCAGCTCGCCCATCGACACCCCTGCCAGATAGGCCAGATAGAACGGCACCATCGGCAGGATGCAGGGCGACAGGAACGACAGCAGACCGGCCAGGACGGCGCCGCCGTAGGATATCTCGGGCATCGTCCCTGCCTCGTGTCGAAACGGCAACCGCCGGTCGCCACGCGTCACTGTTGCGGTGCACGGCCGTCCCGTGTCAGGCTTGCGTCAAGCCGTCGCTGTCGTCAATGAGGTTGCCGTGGCCCGCCCTGCCCCGCTGATCCCCCTGCGCGTTGCCGTGCTGGCCGTGATGACGGCCGTCGCGCCCGCCGCAATGGCCGCTGACCTGCGGCTGGTGATGTTCGAGCGCGAGGGCTGCATCTACTGCCGCCAGTGGCACGAACAGGTCGGGCCGGCCTATCCCAAGACCCCCGAGGGCGCCGCCGCGCCGTTGTTGCAGTTGGACATCCACGATCCGCTGCCCGCCGGCACGGCCCTGACCGCCGGGCCGCCGGTCATTACGCCCACGTTCGTGCTGACCGACGGCGGGACCGAGGTGGCGCGGCTGACCGGCTATGCGGGGGACGAATTCTTCTGGGTGCTGCTGGATGGCATGCTGGCGCAGACGGGATGGACCCCGCCCCCGGCCGCCCTGCCCGCCGATCCCGTCGCGGCGGCCCCGGCATCCGGGCCGCCCGCCACACACTGACCCTTCCCTTCCACGGAGACGCAGATGACCCCGATTCCCACCTTCGCCCGCCTTGTTGCGCTGAGCGCCGCCCTTGCGATCCCCGCCGCCGCGCTGGCACAAGCGTCGCCGGACGGCGCGGCCTATACCAAGACCCTCGACGCCGCATTCGACGACGTGACCTTTGCGGTCGAACAGGCGATCACGAACGCCGGGCTGGTCATCGACAACACCAGCCACGTCGGCGAGATGCTGTCCCGGACCAAGGCTGACGTGGGCGGGGCCAAGGACCTGTACACCGAGGCGGACGCCTACACGTTCTGCTCGGCCGACGTCTCTCGCAAGGTGATGGAGGCGGACATCACCAACATCCAGTTCTGCCCGTACTCGATCTTTGTCTACGAGACCGCAGACCAGCCGGGTCGCGTGACGGTGGGCCACCGCCTGTATCCGGGCGACACGATGGCGCCGGTCAATGCCCTGCTGTCGGGCATCGTGGACGAGGCCACGGCCGAGTAGGCCCGCCCGATCCCAGCAACCTGCGGCAGGGCAACGCGCGGCCGCCTGATCCTGAGGCTGGCCGTCGCATCGGCACCAAGGTCGAGGCGGACAGAGAAGGCGACAACGCCAGCCCCCGAGGCCAGCGGGCGGTCAGCGTCGTCGGCGGTGCCCTGGGCGCAGAACGGCACGCAGCGCGGGCGCCCCGGGGCCGGCGCTGCGGCCAGGGAGTGGACAAAGCGGCCGACGGGCCCGTGGGGACGTGCCCGTCGGGGCGCGTCGAGGTCAGTCCCCCTCGCCGGGCGCGGGCGAAAAATATTTTTCCAGCTTGCCGGGCTGGCCGTCCATGGCCTGATAGCCGGGCATCGGGTCCTTCTTGCGGGTGATGACCGGCCACTGGTCCGCATAAGTCCGGTTGAACTCGACCCATTTCTCCATGTCCGGCTCGGTGTCCGGTCGGATGGCGTCCGCGGGGCATTCGGGTTCGCAGACGCCGCAGTCGATGCATTCGTCGGGGTGGATGACCAGCGTGTTCTCGCCCTCGTAGAAACAGTCCACGGGGCAGACCTCGACGCAGTCCGTGTATTTGCACATGATGCAGTTTTCGGTCACGACATAGGTCATCGGCAGTTCCTCGCGCGGGCGGTGCGGGGTTTCACCTAGTCCTTTGCCGCCCCCGGTTCAAGCGGCGCGGCCGTCGCGGGGGACGTCCCGACCACGTCGTCGCCCTGCGGGGGGCGGTCCAGATCCTCGTAGAGCGCCAGCGCCTCGGTCGCGGGGCCGCGCCGCTCGCCCGAGGCCAGCACGCGCAGGCTGCGCACGCCGCCTGGCACCGCGGCAGTCACCACATCGCCCGGCCGGACCTCGTGCCCAGGCTTTCGACAGGGCGAGCCGTTGATCCGCACCCCGCCCGCCGCAATGCGGTCGGCGGCAAGGCTGCGGGTCTTGAACACGCGGGCGTGGCACAGCCAGCGGTCCAGCCGGATCGCGGCGGGCAGCGGCTCGGGCGGGTTGCCGCGGCTGCGGTCGGCGCGCCGCGCCATCAGCGCCGCAGGGTCCTGCGAGCGCTCATGGCTTGTTCTTCAGCGCGGCGAGGACGGCGAACGGGCTGTCCGGGTCCAGCGGCTTTTCGGCACGAGGGGGCCGCGCCTCGAAGCGCGCGCCCTGCGCCTTGCCCTTGTCGCCCTGAGGACCGCCCGGCTTGTCGCCCGACCGCCCCTGCGGCTTGCCGCCCTTGCCGCCGAAGCGGGCCGGCTTGCCGTCCCCCCGGAAGCCGCGGTCCTGCTGGCCCTCGGCTGCGCCTTCGCGCGGGCGATCGCCGCCGGGCTTTGCGCCGGGGCGCCGATCGCCACGCGGACGCTCGCCCCGCGGCCGGTCGCCCTGGGGCTGCTCGCTCCGAGCCTCGGGCGATGCGACGCCCTGCCCGCCCCCCTGCCCGCCGCCGCGCGGCCCGTCAAAGCGTCGGGGACCGCGTCCCTCGGACCGGGTCTCGCCGCGCCCCTCGCCCTCGTGTCCGCGACGCGGGCCGCGCGTGCGCGGCGCCCAGACGAAGGTATAGAAGCTCTCCATCTCCGGCGCCTCGGCCGGCGCGCCCGCATCCGCATCCGGCGTCGGCATCGCATCCGTCGCGCCATCCGCACCCTCTGCGGTGGCGGGCGCGTCCGCGTTGCCCGTGGCTGCCCCTGCCTCGGCGGCGGCGGCCCCCTCGGCGGCGCGGCGCTCGGCCTGCTCGGCCTCCCAGCGGGCGCGCGTCTCTGCGGCCAGAACGCTTTCCTCTTCGGTCAGGGGTGCCGCCGTCTCGCCCTCGGGAACGGCCGCAGCCTCGGGCACGGCAACCGGGACGGCCGCAGCGCGGGTCTTGGCACGCTCTCCCTTGGTCGCGCGATAGCCAAGCCCGCCCATCAGATCGGCAAACTGGTCCAGCGTCATGCCGGTGATCGACAGCATCTCGGGCGTCGCCTCGAAGCCGCCGCGGCTGTCCTGCCCGCGCAGCATGTCGGCCAGGCGTTCCAGCATGTCGATGCGGATCGCCCGGACGCCCGCCGGGTGATACCCCGACAGCGTATAATAGCCGCGCGGCACGTCGGGCAGGTTCGGGATCGTCACCAGCCCGGGGGGCGGGCTTTCGGGAAACTCGTCCGCGCCCTCCCACAGGGCCGACAGCAGCAGCCGCAGCCGCGTCGGCGCAGGCTTCAGCACCGCCGGCAGGAAGATCGTGTACTGGCCGAACCGGACGCCGTGCTTTCGCAGACTGCCGCGCGCGTCCTGATCCAGTTCCTTGATCTCGGCCGCGATGCCCTCGCGCGGCAGCACGCCCATCGCCTCGCCCAGACGGAACGCCACGCCGCGGGCCAGGCCGCTGACGCTCTCGTCGGCCAGCAGACCAAGCAGCGGCTCGAATCCGGCGGCAATCTTGCGGTCGATGAAATGCTGCAGGCGGCGGCGCACCTTTTCGGCGACCTCGGGCCCGGCCTCCTCGTCAACGAAGACCTCGATGCCGGGCTTCAGCGGCTCGGCGCCCTTGACCAGCTTGCCGACCGCGGACGACCCCCACATCAGCCCACCCTGAACGGTAAAGTCCAGCTCGGGGTCGGGGGCGTTCAGAAAGCGGTCGGCGCGCAGGTGGAACTCGGGGCGCAGCGCCTCATAGGCGGCGCGGGTCAGCATTCTCGCTTCGTCCCCCGCGGCGGACGGATCGGTCCGAAAGCGGAATCCGTCCAGACGGCCGGCGAACTCGCCCTCGACCGTCACTTCGCCCTTGTCGTTCACCTCGGCCACCAGGCTCTCCTTCTGCTTGAGCCGGCGCATCAGCACGGATGTGCGCCGGTCCACGAATCGCTGCGTCAGCGCCGCATGCAGCGCATCCGACAGGCGGTCTTCTACCGCGCGGGTCTCGCCCCGCCAATGGGCTTCGTCCCGGACCCACCCGCTGCGCTGGGCGACATAGGTCCAGGTGCGGATATAGGCCAGGCGCTTGCTGATCGCGTCGATGTCGCCGCCCGGCCTGTCGATGCGGGCGACGGCGCGCGCCAGCCAGTCGCCGGGGATGCCGCCCTCCTGCAGAAACCCGAAGATGCGGGTCAGCAGGCTGGTGTGCTCGGCCGGCGAGATGCCGCGAAAATCGGGGATGCGGCAGACGTCCCACAAGAGCCGCACGTCTTTTGGATGCGTCACCCGGTCGCGGATCTCGGGCAGGTCGCGCAGGACCTTCAGCGCGGACAGGTCGTCCGCCTCGCGCCCGCGGCCCAGCCATTCGTCGCCCGAGGGCCGCTCCAGCGACTGCACCAGCCGGTCCACGGTCCCGAACTCCAGCGCCGAGTTGCGCCAGACAAGGCGGCTGATCGGAGCAAAGCGGTGGTTTTCGATCGCGTCGATCAGCCCCTCGTCCAGCTCGGACGCCTCGCCGGTGACGCCGAAGGTGCCGGGCTCGGTGTGGCGGCCCGCGCGGCCGGCGATCTGGCCCAGTTCGTGCGGGAACAGCGGCCGCAGGCGGCGGCCGTCGAACTTGTGGGTGGCCTCGAACGCCACATGGCGGATGTCGAGGTTCAGCCCCATGCCGATGGCGTCGGTGGCGACCAGGTAATCGACCTCGCCCGCCTGGTACATGGCCACCTGCGCGTTTCGGGTGCGGGGCGACAGCGCCCCCATCACGACCGCGCAGCCCCCCTTTTGCCGGCGCAGCAGTTCTGCCGTGGCATAGACGTCGTCCACGGAAAACCCGACGATGGCCGAACGCTCGGGCATCCGGCTGAGCTTGCGCGACCCCGCCCAGGACAGCGTGGAAAACCGCTCGCGCCGCATGAAATTGGCCTCGGGAACCAGCGCCGCGATGGCCGGACGCATGGTGGCGCTGCCCAGAAACAGCGTCTCGTGCAGGCCGCGCATATGCAGCAGGCGGTCGGTGAAGACATGGCCGCGTTCGGGGTCGGCGCACAGCTGGATCTCGTCGATGGCGACGAAATCGGCCAGCACCTCGGGCATCGCCTCGGTCGTGGCGACCCAATAGGCGGCGCGCTCGGGGACGATGCGCTCCTCGCCGGTGATGAGGGCCACGACAGACGGCCCGCGCGCCTTGACGATGCGGTCATAGACCTCGCGCGCCAGCAGCCGCAGCGGCAGGCCGATGACCCCGGTGCGGTGCGCCAGCATCCGCTCGATGGCGTAATGGGTCTTGCCGGTGTTGGTCGGCCCCAGCACGGCCGTGATGCGACCCGCCATGTCAGACGTCCTGCCCGGTTTGCCGCGCCGTCAGCCGCGCGACACCGTCCTGCGCCTCGGGTTGGTGGGGATTGATCTCAAGGCTCTGGCGCCAGGCAGCCAGGGCGCGGTCGTCTGCGCCCGTCTCCTCCAGCATGGCGCCCAGTTGCGTCAGCGCGCCCCAGTGCCGCGGTTCCAGCGCCAGGGTGCGGGCCAGGTCGGCGCTGGCCGGACCGAACTGCCCGACCATGGCATAGGCCTGCGCGCGGGCGGCGAATCCGGCGGCGAAATCGGGCGCGTGATCGGTCAGCGCCGTCAGGTGGCCGATGGCGGCCAGCGGATCGCCGGCGTCCAGCGCCGCCTCGCCCCGCTGCAGCAGCAGATCCAGCGCGGCCGAGCCCGAGCGCGACCACGCGCGCTCGATGTCGGACTGCGCACGCATCCAGCCGTCGCCGGTTGTCTGGGCCAGTTCGGCGAACAGCCGGTCCATCTCGGCCGGGGTCTGGGCGGCCGCGGGGGTGGCCGTCAACGAAATCGCAACAAGTCCGGTGCATAATGCCGCGACGACAGGATGGAAACGGGCGGACACGCGACGCATAGTGTCGATGTAATGGCTGACGCGCCGCGGCGCCACCCAAAGGGAGACAAAGATGAGTGCTGTGATCGAGGGGGCCGTCAAGGCGCTGGGCAACAAGATCTCGTCGTTCGATTCGACGGCCAAGTTCGTGATCGAGGGCGAGGGCGCGATCATGATCGACGCCGGCGGCGTGCGCGCCGGGGACGAGCCGGCCGAGGTGACGCTGACCGCCAGCCGCGACACGTTCGAGGGCATCCTGAACGGCGATGTGAACCCGACGATGGCTTACATGACGGGCAAGCTGAAGATCGACGGCTCGCTGACCGACGCGATGAAACTGGGCGCCGCGCTGTCGTAAGTGGCAACGGACGATCCGCGTGACGGCGCGGCCGAGGTCGCGCCGTTCCACCTGCTGCCCGGCGATCCCGCGCCCCCCGCCGCATGGTGGCTGCGGACCGAGGACGGCATCCGCCTGCGCGCGGGGCTGTGGCAGCCTGTGGGCCCTGCGCGCGGCACGGTGCTGCTGTTTCAGGGCCGCACCGAGTATCTTGAGAAATACGGGCCGGTCGCCCGCTGCCTGACGGGCGCGGGGCTGGCGGTGATCGGGGTGGACTGGCGCGGACAGGGGCTGTCGGACCGGCTGCTGGCCGATCCCCGGCTGGGCCATGTCGCGGACTTTGCCGAGTATCAGCGCGACGTGGTCGAGCTGGCGGTCGCCGCACAGGCCATGGACCTGCCGCGCCCCTGGCATCTGCTGGCCCATTCCATGGGCGGGTGCATCGGGCTTGCCGCGCTGATGAACGGCCTGCCCGTCGACAGTGCCGCGTTTTCCGCGCCGATGTGGGGGCTGCATCATCCGCGCGTGCCGGGGGCGGTCGTGACCGGCGTGACCCGCGCCGCCCATCGGCTGAGGCGCGCGCAGCGCGTGGCGATCGGCACCGGGGGCGCGGGGACCTATCTGCTGGACGCGCCGTTCCGGGGCAACGCGCTGACCGGCGACGCCCGCCAGTGGGCGCGTCTGGTGGCGCAGGCCGGAAGCTGGCCCGACCTGACGCTGGGGGGCGCAACCTACGCCTGGATCGCCGCCGCGCGGGCCGAGATGCAGCGCCTGGCCCGCCTGCCCTCGCCCGACGTCGCCACGCTGATCGGCGTCGGCGGGGCCGAGGCGGTCGTCTCGCAGGCGGCGATCCGCAGCCGCGCCGCAGGCTGGCCGCAGGCGCGGCTGTTGCAGATTGCGGACGCGCGCCACGAACTGATGTTCGAGAGCGAGGCGCTGGCGCAGCGATTCACCGCCGCCGCTCTCGCCTTGTTCACGGCCACGACCGCACAACGGACCTGAGGCCGCGGCCTGGCGCGGCCGTTCTGCGCGTGACGAACCACCAGATTGCGGCCCATCCCGCCGGTCGCCAAGGGACGCGCAGCGACAGGGGCATGGTCCCGGTCGCGCAGTTTCGGGAGGATCGCAAAGATCTCCTCCGGCGCCTCGAGGCCGGTGCAGAGCGACCCGGTTTCCGCACCGTTCGAGAACCATACTCCCGAGGCGCGCCTCGCCATTGCAGCCCATTGCGATTGACGAAGACGATCTCGCTCAACACACGCCGATCACGACGTGGGGCTTTCCATGGCGCTTCGGGAAGAATGGACGGAGACGCTCCATCTGCGCCTCGGTCAGCCAGAAAAGGTTGCTCATGCATCAGCCTCCTTGCGGAGGCTGAACCACCCCTCGGGCTCAGGCCTCGCCGCGCAGGTGCCGGATCCGGTCAACCAGCGCCAGGGTCGATCCGTCCTGCTCCGAGCCGGCGGCCCCCTCCAGCAGCGGCGCGACGGCCAGCGCCAGTTCCTTGCCCAGTTCGACCCCCCACTGGTCGAAGCTGTTGATGCCCAGAATGACGCCCTCGACGAACACCCGGTGTTCGTAGAGCGCCACGACCTGTCCCAGCGTGAACGGCGTCAGCTGGGCCATGACCAGCGTGGTCGAGGGCCGGTCGCCCGGAAAGACGCGGTGGCGGGCCTGACGCTCTGCCTCCGCCCCGGTCAGCCCGCGCGCGGCCATCAGGGCGCGCGCCTCGTCTAGCGACCGGCCGCGCATCAGCGCCTGGCTTTGGGCCAGGCAGTTGGCGACCAGCAGCCGGTGGTGATGGTCCAGGTCGGGCTCGTGCCCACGCGCGGCCACGATGAACTCGCACGGGACGATGCCGGTGCCCTGGTGGATCAGCTGATAGAACGCGTGCTGCCCGTTGGTCCCGGGCTCGCCCCAGACGACCGGGCCGGACGGGCGGGTCAGGTCCGACCCGTCCATCGCCACGCGCTTGCCGTTCGATTCCATCTCGAGCTGCTGAAGATAGGCGGGCAGCCGCAGCAGCCGGTTGTCATAGGGCAGGACGGCGCGGGTCGGAAACCCGCAGACCTGGTGGTGCCACAGCCCCACCAAGGCCAGGATCACCGGCATGTTGTCCGCAAGGGGCGCATCCTGGAAATGGGCGTCCATCGCCGCGCCGCCCGCCAGGAACTCGTCGAAGGCCTCCGGCCCGATCGCCAGCATCAGCGACAGGCCGATGGGGCCCCAGACCGAATAGCGCCCGCCCACCCAGTCGGCAAAGCCGAACACGCGGGACGGGTCGATGCCCCATTCGGCGGTGCGGGCACTGTCGGACGACAGGGCCACGAACTGTCGCCCCGGATCGGACACGACCCGCGCCATCCAGTCCCGGGCGGTGGCGGCATTGGTCATCGTCTCGATGGTGGTGAAGGTCTTGGACGCGACGATCACCAGCGTCGTGGCGGGGTCCAACCCGTGCAGCGTGTCCGCGATATCGGCGCCGTCGACGTTGGACACGAAATGCACGCGCGGCCCGTCATGATAGGGGGCCAGTGCCAGCGTCGCCATCGCGGGGCCCAGGTCGGACCCGCCGATGCCGATGTTGACGACATCCGTGATGGCGCCGCCCTGCCCGCGGAACGCACCTGTCCGCACCGCGCGCGCGAACTCGCCCATCCGGGCGCGGGTCGCCAGCACGTCGGGCATGACGTCGCGCCCGTCCACCAGCACCGGCCCGCCCGCCCGGCGCAGCGCGCTGTGCAGGACGGCGCGATCCTCGGTCTGGTTGATGCGGTCGCCGCGGAACAGGGCCGCGCGCGCGCCCGGAACCCTGGCGGCCAGCGCCAGCAGCAGATTGCGCGCGGCCTGGTCGATGGCGGTCTTGGACCAGTCCAGCGCCAGCCCGTCGGCCTGCGTGGTCAGCCGCGCCGCGCGGTCGGGATCGGCGGCGAACAGCGCCTCGATCCGACGGCCCCGCGTGCGGGCGCGATGGGCCGACAGGGCGTCCCATGCGGCCTCATCGGCGGCAGTGGGGGTGGCGAGGGGGAGCGCGTCGTCACTCGGCATAATGCACCGTCATGTCCTTGAGCAGCGCGGCGATGGGCGCCTGTTCAGGGGGCAGGCCCACGGCGCGGTCCAGTGCGGCGCGCTTTTCGGGTCCCGCGATCATCAGGAACGCCTCGGTCGCGCCCTTCAGCACCGGCAGGGTCAGCGTCACGCGGGGCTCGTCGGCCGTCTCGCTGCGGATCGGCAGCACGGGGGGCGCGTCGGGCGCAAGCGCGGCCGCCAGGCCCTGCGCGCCCGGAAACAGGCTGGCGGTGTGCATGTCCTCGCCCATGCCCAGCAACACGACCGACAGGGGCAGAACGCCCGCGACCAGCGCCGAGGCCGCGGCGGCGCCCGCCTCCGGGTCAAGGGCGGGATCGTACAGATCGACCAGCGTGGCGGGAACCCCCTCGTCCAGCAGATGGCGGCGGATCAGCCGGGCATTGGACCGCGGATGGTCGGACGGCACCCAGCGTTCGTCGCCGGGGATGATCGTCACGCGGTCCCAGTCGAGCGGCGCGGCCGACAGCGCCTTGAACACCGGCACCGGGGTCGAGCCGCCGGGCAGCGACAGCGTCGCGCGATCCTGCACCCGCAGCGCCATGCCCAGGCACGTCACGATGTCATGGGCGACCGCCAGGGTCAGCGCCTCGCGGTCCGGGTGTTCGATGATCCTCATCCTGCCCTCATGTCTTGATCTCGCGCCAGCGGCGGCCGTCGCGGTGCATCAGCCCCAAGGATTCCTCGGGGCCGCTGGTTCCGGGATCATAGGGTTCCGGCTGCGTCTTCGACGCCTCCCACGCGGCGATCACCGGGTCGGTCCAGGCCCAGGCCGCCTCGACCTCGTCGCCGCGCATGAACAGCGTCTGGTTGCCGCGGATCACATCGGTGATCAGCCGCTCGTAGGCGTCGGGCATGTCGGTGCCGTCCCGCCCCAGTGCCTCGGCGAACGACATGTCCAGCGGCACCTGCACCAGCCGCATCCCCCCCGGCCCCGGCTCCTTGATCATCACCTTGAGGTTCATGCCCTCGTTCGGTTGCAGCCGGATGACAAGCTGGTTGGCCTTCTGCGGGCCCGAGTCGTCAAAGATGGAATGCGGCGGCAGGCGGAACACGATCGCGATCTCGCTGGTGCGCGCGCGCAGCCGCTTGCCCGTGCGCAGATAGAACGGCACCCCCTGCCAGCGCCAGTTGGCGATCCGCAGCTTCAGCGCGACAAAGCTTTCGGTCCGGCTGTCGGGGTTTTCCACGTCGTCCAGATAGCCGGGGGTGTCGCCGTCCGCGACATACTGGCCGCGCACGATGTCGCCGGGGGCCAGCGGCTCCAGCGCGCGGATGACCTTGAGCTTTTCGTCCCGCACTGCGGCGGGGTCGAAGTGATAGGGCGGCTCCATCGCGATCAGGCAGACAAGCTGCATCAGGTGGTTCTGGATCATGTCGCGCATGGCGCCGGACTGGTCGTAATAGGCCCCCCGCCCCGCCACCCCCATGGTTTCGGCCACGGTGATCTGCACATGGTCGATATAGTGGGCGTTCCACAGCGGCTCGAACAGCATGTTGGCAAAGCGCACCGCCATCAGGTTCTGGACGGTTTCCTTGCCCAGGTAATGGTCGATCCGATAGATCTGCCCCTCGTCGAAATGCCGCGCCAGCGTTTCGTTCAGCGCGCGGGCGGACCCGAGGTCGCGGCCGAACGGCTTTTCCACGACGATCCGGCTGTCGCCGTCGGCGATGCCGTGCCCGGCCAGCCGTTCCGCGAGGGCGCCGAACAGGACGGGCGCCACCGAGAAGTAAAAGGCGCGGATCACGCCCGGGCGCATCAGCGCGGACAGTTGCGCCCAGCCTTCGTCGCCGGTTGCGTCCAGCGCGACATAGTGCAGCCGGTCCAGGAACGCGGGCAGGTCCGGGGACTGCGCGCGGGCCGGGTCGAACTCGGCGATGGCGGCGGCGGTGTCGGCGCGGAACGCGGCCTCGTCCGTCGCGGTGCGGGCGGCGCCGATGATGCGGACGGTGTCGGGGAACTGGCCGGCGGCATGGCGGCGAAACAGCCCCGGCAGAATCTTGCGGCGCGCAAGGTCACCCGTCGCGCCGAAGATGACAAGGTCGAAGTCCTCGACCTGGATGAGCCGCGAGACCATCGGTGCCTCCGTCCGTTGCGGGGCGGTGCTAGGCGATGCCGGCCACCGCGGCAAGCCGCCTGGCGCGGCCGGCTGGGGCGGGGCGGCGGTCGGGGTCATGGCGACGCCGCGCGCGCCAGCGCCTTGGCCAGCCGCGGCAGCCGCGCACGCGCCATCAGGTCGCGCAGCGCCACCGGTCCCCCCACGGCCCGCGCCCGCGCATGGGTTGCCGCCACGATCTGCGCGACGGGGTCGGGGGCGCGGTGGTGCAGGTCGATCAGGAACGCGTCGGGATGGACGGCGGACAGCCCCAGCGCGGCGGTGGCGCGGCGGGGAAAGTCGCGCAGGTTCGCGGTCACGATCAGCGGGGCGCCCGCGGCCAGCGCCGCCTCGGCGACGTGACGGTCGGCAGGGTCGGGCCAGTCCACCCCCAGCGCCGCGCTGCCATCGTCCGGCACGCTGGCCTCGGGAAAGCGGTCGGTCAGCAGGGCAATGTCCGCCCCGGCCACCGCGGCGTCGTCCGGGCCAAGCCGTGCCGCTGCGTGCCGCCATTCGGCCAGGATGCGGGCCGACCAGACCGGCTGGAACAGCCCGGCCGCCGCCGCACCCGTCAGGATTTCGCGCAGGACGGTGGGGTAAAGGACGCAGGCGTCCAGGACCGCCTTCATCCGTCCAGCCGGAAGAACAGCGCCTTGAGATAGCCGCTTTCGGCCAGTTGCGGCAGCATCGGATGGTCGGGGCCGGCGAACCCGGTGTGGATCAGCTGCATCCGCCGCCCGCCGCGGCCGATGCCCCGCGCGCTGGCGTTGCGGAACGCGGCCAGATCGGCCGCGTGGCTGCAGGAACACAGGCCCAGATACCCGCCGGGCGCCACCAGCGCCGCGGCCAGGCGCGCCACCCGTTCATAGGCGCGCAACCCGGCCTCGAGCGCGGGCCTTGCCGGGGCGAACGCGGGGGGATCGCAGATCACCACGTCGAAGCGCGCGCCCTCGGCGGCCAGCGCCTCCATCTGCGCGAAGGCGTCGCCCTGCCGCGTCGTCAGACGGGCGGCTGCCCCCATCGCATCGGCGCCCGCCCGCGCCAGCGCCAGCGCCGGGGCCGAGGCATCGACGCAGGTCGCCTGCGCCGCGCCCGCCGCCAGCGCCGCAAGGCCGAAGCCGCCGACGTGGCTGAACACGTCCAGCACCCGCGCGCCCGGCGCAAGACGCTGGGTAAAGGCCTGGTTCGGGCGCTGGTCAAAGAACAGGCCGGTCTTTTGCCCGCCCATCAGGTCGGCCAGATAGACCGCGCCGTTCATCGGCACCGGCACGGGGGCCGCGACCCCGCCCGCCAGGACCGCGGTCCGGTCGTCCAGCCCCTCCAGCGCGCGGGCGCGGCCGCTGCCGTTCAGGATGATGGTGGCGACCCCTGTCACCTCGGCCAGCGCGGCGGCCAGGTCGCCCGCCATCCGGTCGGCCCAGGCAGCGTTGGGCTGGATGACCGCGGCGTCGCCGAAGCGGTCGATGATGGTGCCCGGCAGGCCGTCCGCCTCGGCATGGACCAGCCGATAGAAGGGGGCGTCGAACAGCCGCTCGCGCAGGGCAAGGGCCCGGCGCAAGCGCCCCGCCAGCCACGTCCGGTCGATCTGCGCGCCGGGGTCGGCGTCCATCATGCGCGCGACGATGCGGGACGCCGGGTTGACGGTGACGACGCCCAGATGCGCGCGCTCGGCATCCTCGAGCCGGGCAAAGCTGCCGGGTGCGAGGGTGCCGGTGCGCCGGTCCAGCACCAGCTCGTCGGCATAGACCCAGGGAAAGCCGTGCCGGATCGCGCGGGCGTTCGCCTTGGGGCGCAGGCGGACGACGGGCAGGCCTGCGGCCGCAGGGGCGTGGCCATCGGTGGCCGGGTCGGCGGGGGCGTGGGTCATCGCAAGCTCCTTGTTGCGGGGCTGTCGCACGGCGGCGCGGGCGGAACAAGCGCCGCGGCGCGGACGGGGGGCCCGCTTGGCAGGCCGCGGCATCGGGAAAGCCACGCGACCGGGGCGTCAGGCCGCGGCGCGCAGGTCCGCGGGGACAAAGGGTGCGATCGTCACCCCGGCGCCGTCGAAGACGCAGAACGAGCCCTGCGGCACCTCGAGCCAGTCGGCCTGGTCCCCCTCCAGCGGCTCGGACACGACGGCGCAGCCCTGCCGGCTGTCGGACCAGCGGTGATACAGCGACGGCGCCTGGTCGTCCGAGGCATAGCGCACCGCATAAAGCCGCCGCCCATCCGAAAAGGCGCAGGTCAGGCGGACATGGGGGGCCGTTCCGCGCGCGACCGCCAGCGCCTGGAACCGGGCCGTCGCCCGCGCCAGCGCGCCGGCGGGATCGGCGTCCAGCCCCTCGCCCAGCGCGACCAGGAACAGCGCCTCGCTGTCGGTGGCGCCCTTGCGGTGCGGATACAGGTCGTCCGAGATCAGCACCTCGGCCGACCGCCGCCAGCCGTCATAGCCGCCGAACTGGCCGTTGTGCATGAACGACCAGCGCCCGACCGCGAACGGATGGCAGTTGTTGCGGCTGGTCGCCGTCCCGGTCGAGGCGCGGACATGGGCCATGAACAGGGGCGAGCGGACCGTGGCGGTCAGGCTGCGCAGGTTCGGGTCGGACCAGGCGGGCATCACGTCGCGGTACAGCCCCGGCTCGTCCCGGTCGCCGTACCAGGCGATGCCGAAGCCGTCTGCGTTGACCGCCGTGTGACAGCGCGTGGCGCCATGGCTTTGCCGGACCAGCGAATGGCCGGGCCGGCTGACGATGTCTTCAAGATAGATCGGCCTGCCGATATAGGCCGCCCAGCGGCACATGCCTGTCCCTTTTTGTTCTGCTTTGCCCGCAGGCTAGCAGGCACGGGTCAAGACTTCACCTTATTTCGTGCCGTCGCCGTTCTCGTCCACGATCACAAGGTCGCGTTCGGCGGCCCCGCGGGCGTGGTCCAGCGCCGCCTGATACTCGGCCGAGCGATAGCACGCCTCGGCGGCCTCGAGGCTGGGAAAGCGGGCGACGACGTTGCGGGCCCGGTCGGTGCCCTCAAGCTGGACGTGGCGGCCCGACCGGGACAGGAACACGCCCCCATGGGCGGCGATCGCCGGACCCGCCAGCGCGGCATAGCGGGCATAGCGGTCGGGATCGGTGACGGTCACATGGGCGATCCACAGCGCGGTCATGCGGCGTCCCTCACAAGCTGTTCGACGGCGGCAATGGCGGCGTCAGCCCGCTCCAGCGAGGGCGCGCCGCCCTGCGCGCGGTCGGGCCGTCCGCCGCCGCCCTTGCCGCCCAGCGCAGCCACGGCCGCCTGAACCAGCGCCACGGCGCTGAGCCGCGGGGTCAGGTCGGGCGTCACGGTCGCCGCGACCGTGGCCTTGCCGTTGTCCTCGGCCATGACCACGACCGCGCCGCTGTCCAGCGATCCGCGCATCTGGTCGGCCAGCGCGCCCAGCTCCTTGCCCGACACGCCGCTGACGGTGCGGGCGATCAGTTGCAGCCCGCCGATGTCCTTGGGCGCCGCCTCGGCGCCGCCGCCGCCCATGGCCAACTGGCGACGCAACTGGGCGACCTCGTTGGCCAGCGCCTTGCGTTCATCCGCAAGGGCGCGCACCCGGTCCACCACGTCGCCCGCCTGCGCCTTGAGAAGGCCCGCGATCTCGCTCAGCTGTCCTTCGGCGGCGCGCAGATGCGCCAGCGCGGCAGGCCCCGTCAGCGCCTCGATCCGGCGGATGCCCGCGGCCGAGGCGCTGTCGCCCAGCAGCACGAAGGCGCCGATGTCGCCGGTCCGCTGCACATGCGTGCCGCCGCACAGTTCGATGGAATAGGTGTCGTTGTTCGACCCCTTGCCCGCGCCGGGCTTGCGGCCCATCGAGACGACCCGCACCTCGTCGCCGTATTTCTCGCCGAACAGCGCCTGCGCGCCCAGTGCGCGCGCGTCGTCGGGCGCCATCACGCGGGTTTCCACGGGGGTGTTCTGGCGGATGATGGCGTTCACCTCGGCCTCGATCCGCGCCAGTTCGTCCGCCGACAGCGCGCGCCCATGGCTGAAGTCGAAGCGCAGCCGGTCCTCGGCGTTCAGGCTGCCCTTCTGCGCGACATGCTCGCCCAGCGCGGCCCGCAGCGCCTCGTTCAGCAGGTGAGTGGCCGAGTGGTTGGCGCGGATCCTGCCGCGGCGGTCGCTGTCCACCGACAGCGTCGCCCCCTGCCCGCGGTCGATGTGGCCCATCGTGACCTCGGCCACGTGGACGAACAGGTTGCCCGACTTGCGCGTGTCGGTGACGCGGGCCGCGCCCGTCTCGGTCCTGATCAGCCCGGTGTCGCCCACCTGCCCGCCACTTTCCGCATAGAACGGCGACTGGTTCACGATGATCTGCACCTGCTGGCCCTCGCGGGCGGTCTCGATCTCGGCCGCGCCCTCGACCAGGGCCAGGATCGCGCCCTCGGCCGTTTCGGTGTCATAGCCCAGGAACTCGGTCGCGCCATGCCGGTCGGCCAACTCGAACCAGATCGCGGCGTCCTTGCTTTCGCCGGACCCGGACCAGGCGGCGCGGGCCTTGGCCTTCTGCTCGGCCATGGCCGCGTCAAAGCCCGCGACCTCGACCCCGCGCCCCTGCTCGCGCAGCGCATCCTGCGTCAGGTCCAGCGGAAAGCCGTAGGTGTCGTACAGCTTGAACGCCGTCTCGCCCGGCAGGTCGGCGCCCTCGGGCAGCCGCGCGACCTCGTCGGCCAGCAGCCGCAACCCACGGTCCAGCGTCTGCTTGAAGCGCGTCTCCTCGCCCCGCAGCGTTTCCTCGATCATCGCCTGCCCGCGGGTCAGTTCGGGATAGGCCGTGCCCATCTGGCGCACCAGCGCGGCCACCAGCCGGTGCATGACCGGGTCCTGCGCGCCCAGCATGTGCGCGTGGCGCATGGCCCGGCGCATGATGCGCCGCAGCACATAGCCGCGCCCCTCGTTCGACGGCATCACCCCGTCCGCGATCAGGAAGCTGGTGGACCGCAGGTGGTCGGCGATGACCCGGTGATGCACCTTGCCCGGCCCGTCGGGGTCCGAGTTGGTGGCGTGCGCCGACGCCTCGATCAGCGCCCGCATCAGGTCGGTGTCATAGTTGTCGTGCTTGCCCTGCAGCAGCGCGCCGATCCGTTCCAGCCCCATGCCGGTGTCGATCGAAGGGTTCGGCAGCGGCTTCAAGCTGCCGTCCTCGAACTGCTCGAACTGCATGAAGACGAGGTTCCAGATCTCGATGAAGCGATCGCCGTCCTCGTCCGGGCTGCCGGGCGGGCCGCCCCAGATGTGGTCGCCGTGGTCATAGAAGATTTCGGTGCAGGGACCGCAGGGGCCGGTCGGCCCCATCTGCCAGAAATTGTCGCTGGTGGGGATGCGGATGATGCGGTCGTCGGTCAGGCCCGCAACCTTTTTCCAGATGTCCGCCGCCTCGTCGTCGGTGTGATAGACCGTGACCAGCAGCTTGTCCCTGGCGATGCCGAAGTCCCTGGTCAGCAGTTCCCACGCATAGGGGATCGCCTGTTCCTTGAAATAGTCGCCGAAGCTGAAGTTGCCCAGCATCTCGAAAAAGGTGTGATGCCGCGCGGTATAGCCCACGTTGTCCAGGTCGTTGTGCTTGCCGCCCGCGCGCACGCATTTCTGCGCCGTGGTCGCCCGGACGTAGTCGCGCTTTTCCAGGCCGGTGAACAGGTTCTTGAACTGCACCATGCCCGAGTTCGCGAACATCAGCGTCGGGTCGTTGCGCGGCACGAGGGGCGAGCTGTCCACGCGGGCGTGCCCGTTCCGTTCGAAGAAGTCGAGGAAGGTCGAGCGGATGTCGTTCAGGCTGGCCATGGGATGTCCTGCGGGGAATGCTGCCGGGCAGAGATAGCGATGCGCCGCCGGCCTGTCCAGAACGGCGGGGATCAGCGCAGGACGGGGGATCAGCGCAGAAAGCGCGGGTCGGGGCCGAGGTCCAGTCCCGGAAACACCGTCCGCTCGATCAGCCCCGCGTCCAGCCCGAACAGGCCCCGCATGGCCCATCCGGCATAGGCGCGCACGTCGCGCGTGGGCAGCAGGTCGCGGTCCTGGTAGAGCATCCCCTCGCCCAGGCCCGGCCAGTCGCCCAAGACCGCGCCCCCGCGCACCGCCCCGCCCGCCATGACCAGCGCCCCGCCGGTGCCGTGGTCGGTGCCGCCCGATCCGTTCTCGCGCACGGTGCGGCCGAACTCGGTCATCGCCAGCACCGTGGTGCGCGCCCAGTTCGCGCCAAGGCCCTCGCGCAGCGCCAGGAGGGCGTCCGACAGCGCCCCCAGCGACCGCGCGATGACCTGCGGCTGTCGGGCGTGGCTGTCCCAGCCCGACAGCGAGAACGAGGCGATCCGCGTCTCGCCGTTCAGCCGGTCGGCGGCAAAGCGCGCCAGCTTGACGGCCTCGCGGGCGGGGCCGCCCTGCGCGGCCGGGGTCATGCCGGCCGATCCGATCTCGGCCGCGTCGGCCGCGGCCTGCCGGAACAGCGAGTCGTCGTGATAGACCTCGGCCAGCAGCAGCTGCGCCTGCGCCGACAGCGCCAGCCGCGCATCGGGCGCCCAGCTGAGCGCGTGGGCCGGGCCTGACAGGATCAGCATCTCCTCGGTCCCGACGGAATACGCCGTCTCGGCCGTGGCGCCCGGCATCTGCTGCAACAGCCGGTTCAGCCAGCCGCCCTTCTGCGCGTCGATGGGCAGGTCGTTGCCGGTCCCCGCCTCCAGCAGGTCCTGCCCGTCGAAATGACTGCGCTTGTCGCGATAGGGGGTGGCCACGGCGTGGGCAAAGGCCAGCTCGCCCCCCTGCCACAGCGGCATCAGGGGCGCCAACGCCGGGTGCATCGCATAGAACCCGTCCAGGTCCAGCGCCCCGCCCTGCGGCCCCATCGACAGGTCGCGCCGCAGGCCGCGCAGCGCCGGGTCGCCCCAGGGCTGCACCGCGTCCAGCCCGTCCATCGCCCCCCGCAGCACGATCACCACCAGGCGGTTGTCGCCCGGTGCCGCGGCAAAGGTCATGGTGGACAGCAGCGGATGGGCGGCCGCCGAACAGGCCGCCAGCACCGCGGATTTCAGCAGGAAACGGCGCGTGTGCATGATGCCTCCGTCAGCGTCGGTTGAAATCGGCCGAGGCGAGCACGATCGCCACCCCTTCGCGCGCGGATTCGGCCTTGGGCACCGCCCAGGCCAGCGGGGCGGACACGGTGCTGCCCAGGGCGGCCGCCACAAAGGCGCGCGGATCGGGCAGCGGATCGACCAGGCGCGCAGGCTGGCGCAGCGACCAGCCGATGCGCGCCGACAGCATCTGCGGGGTGATCCAGTCCTCGGCCCGCTCGGGCCAGCCGTCCGGGCCGCGCGGCTGGTTCCAGGGCTGGCCCATCAGCGCCAGCGGGCCGGCCAGCACCTGGTTGACGCGCTTTGTGTCGAACGCCATCACCCCCGCCTCGTCCACGCCCAGGGCCCGCAGGGCGGCGACGAGGAACTCGAACGGCGGGCGCGCCTTGTGGCGGAACTCTTGCGCCAGGGCAGGGTGGGCGACCAGCACGCCATAGACCGTCGCAAGATCGCCGCCGCTGCCCTGCCAAGCGTCGGTCAGGTCCGCGACCAGCGACGGCGGCGGGTCGTCGGCCACGAAATGCACCGCCAGCTTGCGCGACAGATGCGCGGCCGTCGCCGGATGGTCGGCCAGGTCGCCGAACGCACGCCGGATCTCGTCGAGGCCCGAGGTGCCGCCGCCCCCATAGGCCCGGCCCAGCACGGTCTCGGCGCCCGGCTCGGCCGCCTGCGGGACGAACCGGGTGCCCTGCCGGTTGTCCGCCGTCAGCCCGGTCAGCAACTCGGCCAGTTCGCGCACGTCGGCCTGGGTATAGGCGGCCCCCGCCCCCAGGCTGTGCAGCTCGATCGCCTCGCGCGCCAGGTTCTCGTTCAGGCCCAGCCGCCGTTCGGGACGCCTGCGCACAAAGGGCGAATTCGGGCCACGGCTGCTGACCTGGTCCAGATAGGTCAGCATCATCAGGTGGGTGTCGGCGGCGAACAGCAGGTTCGCAAAGCGCCCGTTCAGGTGCGGCCGGATCGCCTCGTCCACAAAGGCCGCGGCCATCAGCTGCCGGGGCAGGTTCGGCGCCGCGGTGGTGAAATGGTCGGCCCAGAACTGGACCAGCCGCTCGCCGAAGCCGGCCTGCGCGCCCACGGCGCGGGCGGCCCGGCGGCGCAGCACGCCGATACGCTGCGCGTTCAGGTCAGCCAGGATGCGGTCGTAATCCTGCGGCGAAACCGTGCCCTCGGTGCGGCCCTGGCGCGTTTGCGCGAACAGCCGCTGCGCCTCGCCCGCGCGCTGGACCGTCCAGCCGTCCCCCGCCTGCGCCGCCCCGACCGACGCCAGCATGGCCGCGCCGTCAGGGGGCGCGGCCCCCGGCCCCAGGCCAAAGCCCAGGCGGATGGCCAGCATCTCGGCCGGGTCGATCGTCTCTGGCATGGCTCATGCCCCTGTCGGCGCGCGGGATGCGCCCCGCGCCAGATCGTCTATGCCACGCCGCGCGCGTCAAGGCACGTCCGTCCGTCCTGACAAACGCGCGAGGGGCAGCGGTGCCGCCCTGCGGCCCCGGGGCGCTCAGGCGTCCCTGGGCAGCACGCGCAGGCGCAGTTCGCGCAGCTGCTCGTTCGTGGGCTCGCTGGGCGCGCCCATCATCAGGTCCTCGGCGCGCTGGTTCATCGGGAACATGATGACCTCGCGGATGTTGCTCTCGTCCGCCAGCAGCATCACGATCCGGTCGATGCCCGCCGCACATCCGCCGTGCGGCGGCGCGCCATAGCGGAAGGCCTTGACCATGCCGCCAAAGCGCTTTTCCACCTCGTCGCGGCCGTAACCCGCGATCTCGAAGGCCTTGAACATGATCTCGGGCGTGTGGTTGCGGATGCCGCCCGAGACCAGCTCATAGCCGTTGCAGGCAAGGTCGTACTGATAGGCATGGACCTTCAGCGGGTCGCCATTCAGCGCCTCAAGCCCGCCCTGCGGCATCGAGAAGGGGTTGTGGCTGAAGTCGATGCGACCGTCATCGGTCTTTTCATACATCGGGAAATCGACGATCCAGGCGAACTTGAACTGGTTCTCGTCGATAAGGCCGAGTTCACGCCCGATTTCCGTGCGCGCCCGGCCCGCCACCGCCTCAAAGTCCGAGGGCTTGCCGCCAAGGAAGAAGACGGCGTCGCCTTCGGCAAGGCCAAGCTCCTGTCGAATGGCCTCCGTTTTTTCAGCACCAAGGGCTTTGGCGACAGGGCCAGCACCCTCCAAGTAGGTTTCAGGCGTCTGTAGCGCATGCTGGTCACGCGACGCTTCATCCATCTCGGGCCAAGTATGTGCAAAGATAGTACGCAGAACATCGGAGCCAAGAGCAAAGCGAGGTTCGCTCGGAACCGCTTGGGGGAACTCCGCTCGGTTCCTGGCATGCATGTCCTGAGCGCGCGCGAGCTTGTTAATATCGCTGTTGGGGTCAAAGCGATCTTCGGCGGGCATCGTTATCTTCCGCCAGAAGATATACCCCATCCCCGGCAGCCCTTGCTGTCGCGCCCAAGCGTCCATATTCTTGGCGAACTTCCCGCTCTTTCCGCCGCCGGGCGCGGGGATCGCGCGGACCTCGGTGCCTTCCTGCTCCAACAAGTTCGCAAAAAGCGTGAAGCCCGAGCCGCGGAAATGCTCGCTGACGTCCACCATCTCGATGGGGTTGCGCAGGTCGGGCTTGTCGGTGCCGTATTTCCGCAGGCTTTCGACATAGGGGATCAGCGGCCAGTCGGGGTCCACGCGGCGGCCGCCGCCGAACTGCTCGAACAGCCCCTGGATCACCGGCTGGACGGCGGCAAAGACGTCCTGCTGCTCGACAAAGGACATTTCCACGTCAAGCTGATAGAAATCGGTGGGGCTGCGGTCGGCGCGCGGGTCCTCGTCGCGAAAGCAGGGCGCGATCTGGAAATAGCGGTCGAAGCCCGCGACCATGATCAGCTGCTTGAACTGCTGGGGCGCCTGCGGCAGCGCGTAGAACTTGCCCGGATGCAGCCGCGAAGGCACCAGGAAGTCGCGCGCCCCTTCGGGCGAGGACGCGGTGATGATCGGCGTCTGGAACTCGGTGAAGCCCGCGTCCCACATGGCGTCGCGCAGCCATTTCACCACGCGCGACCGCAGCATGATGTTGGCGTGCAGGCTTTCGCGCCGCAGGTCGAGGAAGCGATAGGCCAGCCGCGTTTCCTCGGGATAGTCCTGGTCGCCGAAGACCGGCAGCGGCAGGTCGTCGGCCGCGCCCAGCACCGCGACATCGGTCGCATAGACCTCGATCTCGCCGGTGGACAGCTTGGGGTTGACCAGCGAAGCGTCGCGCAGCTTGACCCGGCCGTCGATGCGGATGACGGTTTCGGCGCGCAGGCGTTCCAGCGCCGCGAAGGCGGGCGAGTCGCTGTCGGCGATCACCTGGGTGATGCCGTAATGGTCGCGCAGGTCGATGAACAGCACGCCCCCGTGGTCGCGCACCCGATGCACCCAGCCCGACAGGCGGACGGTGGTCCCGGCGTCGGCGGCCGTCAACTGGCCGCAGGTGTGGCTGCGATAGGCGTTCATCGGGTATCCTTCCGGGGCGTCGGGGCCGCGGGTCTGGCGGCGCGTGTCGGGCGTGCTTACACGGATTCAGGGCCGCGAAGTCAAGGCGGGGTCAGAACGGCCGCACCACGTTGCCCGACCAGAAATATGTCCCCATCCCGACCGTGAACAGCACGTTGCCGGCCACCGCGTGCAGCATCCAGACCGCCGGAAACCCGCGCCGTCGATAGGTCCGGCCAAAGATCCAGCCGCCGACAAAGGTCATCGCCGTCACGACGACCGACCAGTACATCAGATGCGCCAGCGCAAAGACGGCCGCATTGACCAGCAGCGCCGTTCGCGGGTCGGGCAGCAGCGGGGCATAGCGGTGAAAGAACAGGGCGCGGAAGATCAGCTCCTGCGGCAGTGCCGACAGCAGCGGATAGGCCAGCCACAGCATGGCCAGAAAGCGCAGCCGCTCGGGGGACACGTCGGGCATGAACCCCGGCCGCGTGGCCGCCATGACCCCGACCCCCGCGGCGCCGACCAGCAGCGCAAACGCCGCCGTGCGGTCCCAGCGGACCCGGCCCCAGCCGCGCACCAGCTCGCGCCAGTCGAACTCTCCGGTGCGCCAGATCAGGCCGATGCCCACCAGGGTAAAGCCGAACAGCGCCGCGAACATCCAGCGCGGGTTGAGAAACAGGGCGATCGCCAGCGGCGCGCCGACATACAGCGCCACGAATTCCGCCCACAGCCAGCCGCGCCGGGACGCGGCGGCCGGGTCCGCGGTCAGCGCTGCACGCGCGCGGCCAGCCAGCGGTTCCATTGCGCCCGTGACCCGGCAAAGGCATTCAGATCGACATTGCCCTGGAACCCCGGCGCGGTGCCGGTGCCGGTATACTGCCAGAACGTCCAGTTCTGGCCGGGATAGGTCTGGCGCGGGTGGTCGGCGACCGAGCGCAGCCAGAACTCGGCGTTGATGCGGCGCACGCCCGTTTCGTGATAGAAATCGACGGTCGTGTAGATGATCGGCCGCTGCCCATAGTGCCGCGAGACCATCGAGATGAAGGTGTTGACCTCGCGCTGCACCTCGGCCGGCGAGGGGCGGTGCTTGCAGCTGCGCGAGGCGTGGTTCCATTCCAGGTCCAGCACCGGCGGCAGGGCGCCGCGCTCGCGCGGGACGTTGGCGATGAACCAGGCCGCCTGCTCGGCCCCCGACCGGCAGAAGTAGTAGAAATGATAGGCCCCGCGCAGGATGCCCGCCGCCCGCGTCTGCGCCCAATAGGTGCGGAACGCCGGATCGGAGTGGTCGGCCCCCTCGGTCGCCTTGAGGAAGGCAAAGCTGACCCCGGCCCGGCGCGCGGCGTCCCAATCCACCCCGCCCTGATAGCGCGACACGTCCACGCCGTGGACTTGGTGGTTGTAGGGATGGCCGCTGGTCCAGACATGGGGGGCGCTGTCGCCCAGCGCGGGCACCGCCCCGCCCACGAACCCGCCCTGGATCGACTGGCCAGAGCCGATGCCGATGTCGGTGACGACGCGGCGGGGCGGTCCCCCGCAGGCGGCGACCGCCGCAATCGTCAAGATGGCCATCGCCCTGAACAAGAACCGCATGCTGCCGCTGCCCCGAAGTCGTGATTATCGTTGATCGGCATCATTCATGCCGGGCCGGGAATGTCACCCTGCCCCTGCACACGCAGCGCAGGGCACAGATCACGAAGTCGTCAGGAGTGTCGCCATCGCGGCAGGCGTCAGTTCATGTCAGGGACCATCTTGCCCGGATTCATGATGTTGTTGGGGTCAAGGGCACGCTTGATCGTGCCCATCACCCCCCAGGCGGCGCCGTGCTGCGCGGCCATCAGCGGGCGCTTGCCCACCCCGATGCCGTGTTCGCCGCTGATCGTGCCGCCGACGGCGATGGCCCGTTCGGCCATGCGGGTGGCCACGCCCTTGGCGGCCGCCAGTTCCTCGGCGTTGCCGGGTTCCAGCAGCATCAGCACATGGAAATTGCCGTCCCCCACATGGCCCACCACATCGCCCAGAAGCCCGCTTGCATGCATGTCGGCCGAGGCCTGCGCCACCGCCGCCGGCAGTTCCGACATCGGCACGCAGATGTCGGTGGACATCCCCGTCGCCCCCGGCCGCAGCTTCAGCGCGGCGTAATAGGACGCGTGGCGCGCGGCCCACAGGCGGTTGCGGTCCTCCAGGCTGGTGGCCCAGGCAAAGCCCTGGCCGTTGTGCTCCTCGGCCAGGGCGCCGAACGCCTCGGCATCGGCCTTGACCGCGGCGGGCGAGCCGTTGAACTCGACCATCAGGTGCGGCTGCTCGGGATAGGCAGAGCCGAGGTGCAGGTTGACCGCGCGCATCGCCATGGCGTCCATGAATTCGATCCGCGCCATGGGGATGCCCATCTGCATCGTCTGCGCGACGCAGTTCACCGCGTCCTCCAGCGTGGCAAAGGCGCAGACGGCGGCCGCCACGTCCTCGGGCTGGCCGTGCAGGCGCAGGGTCAGCTCGGTGATGATGCCCAGCGTGCCTTCGGACCCGACCATCAGCGCCGTCAGGTCATAGCCGGCACTGGACTTCGCCGCCCGGGTGCCGGTGCGGATCACCGTGCCGTCGGCCAGCACCACCTCCAGCGCCAGGACGTTCTGGCGCATCGTGCCATAGCGCACGGCGGTCGTGCCGCTGGCGCGGGTGGACGCCATGCCCCCCAGCGAGGCGTTGGCGCCGGGATCGACCGGGAACATCAGCCCGGTCGCGCGCAGTTCGCGGTTCAGCGCCTCGCGCGTGACGCCGGGCTGGACGGTGGCCTGCATGTCCTCGGGCCGGACGGCCAGCACCTTGTCCATCCGCATCAGGTCCATGACCAGCCCGCCGTGGATCGCCAGCGCGTGCCCTTCCAGCGAGGTGCCGGTGCCCCAGCCGATCACCGGCACCCGGGCCTCGTTGCAGATCCGCAGGACCTGCGACACCTCGTCGGTGCTCAGCGGAAAGGCCACGGCGTCGGGCGGGGGCGCGCGGTGGAACGTCTCGGACGCGGCGTGCAGGTCCAGGTCCGACGCGCCGGTGGACAGCCGATCGCCCAGCACGGCGCGAAGTTGGTCGAGAACGGCGGTGGGGATCGGCATGGCGGGCCTCGGGCGCGGGGGATGAAGATCGTCGCGCGACCATGCCGCCGCGCGCGCCGCCGTTCAAGCGCGACCCTTTGGCGCGGCCTTCGGGGCGGCCTGGACGGCGCGACCGCGCGAGGCCCGCAACGGGCGTCGTTCTGGCGAAAATACTGCGGGCGTCCGGGGGCCGGGCTTCGGTCCGCGGCCCCGTCCGCATCACAATGGCGCGGTCGCCCGCGCCAGCCAGTCTCGCACGCCCGCCTCGTCGATCAGGGGGCCAATCTCGGCCGCGACGCGGGCGTGGTATTCGTCAAGCCACGCGATCTCGGCCCGGCTCAGCATCCCCGGCTCGATCAGGCGGGTGTCGATGGGAACCAGGGTCAGCGTCTCGAATCCCAGCAGGTCCCGGCCATCGGGGCTGTGCGCGGGTTCAACGGCGATCAGGTTCTCGATGCGGATGCCCCAGGCGCCCTCGCGGTAATACCCCGGCTCGTTCGAGAAGATCATTCCCGGCTCGATCGCCAGATCGGACCGGCGCGAGATGCGCAGCGGGCCCTCGTGGACGCACAGCGCGGCGCCGACGCCGTGGCCCGTGCCGTGGTCATAATCCATGCCCGCCTGCCACAGCGGCGCGCGGGCCACCGCGTCGATGTCGCGCCCGGCAAGGCCGCGCGGGAACCGCAGCCGCGACAGGGCGATCATGCCCTGCAGCACGCGGGTATAGGCATCGCGGACCGACGGATCGGGCCGGCCCACCGGCATCGTGCGGGTGACATCGGTCGTGCCGCAGGGATACTGGCCGCCCGAATCCAGCAGCAGCACGTCCCCCGGCCGCACGGTGCGGTCGGTGGCGCGCGTCACGCGGTAATGCACGATCGCGCCGTTGGGACCCGACCCGCAGATCGTGTCAAAGCTGAGGTCGCGGGCCCCGGCCGCACGGCGCGCGGATTCAAGGGCGCGCACGACGTCGATCTCGGTGAATGTGCCGGGGGGTTGCGCGTCGATCCAGGCCAGCGTGCGGATCATCGCCACCGCGTCGGCGCGATGCGCGGCGCGCATGCCGTCCAGTTCGGCCCCGGTCTTGCGCGCCTTGGGCAGCGCCACGGGATCGCAGCCGCGGACGATGGCGACGTCGGCGGACTCGAGCGCGGCGAACACCGCCTCAGGCGCGGTGTCGGGGTCCACGCGCACCGGCCCCGGCAGGCGGGCCAGCGCCGCGGCTAGGGCCTCGGGCGGGTGGATACGGACGGCCTTGCCCAGATGCTCGCGCAGGTCGGCGTCGAACTTGGCGGGGCTTGCGAACAGGTCCACCCCGCCCTGCGCATCGATGATGGCAAAGCCCTGCACGACGGGATTGCGGGGCACGTCGGCGCCCCGGATGTCGAGCAGCCACGCGATGCTGTCGGGGGCGGTCAGCACCGCCGCCCCCTGCCCTGCCTGCGCAAGGCTTTGCCCGATCGCCTCGCGCCGCTCGGCCGGGGTTGCGCCCGCAAGGGCCGCGTCGTGGATGCGCGCGGCCCCCTGCGGCGCGGCCGGGCGGTCGGGCCAGATCGCATCGACCGGGTTCGCCACGGACCGCACCGCGATGCCGCTGCCGTCCAGCCCGCGGGCCATCGCCTCGACCTCGGCCCGGGTGTGCAGCCAGGGGTCGAGGCCCAGCACGCCGCCCTGCGGCAGCGCCTCGCGCAGCCAGGCGGCGGCCGAGGTTTCGGGCCAAGGGACCGGGGTGAAGATCGCCGGATCGGTCTCGGCCCGGACCTGCACGCGATAGCGGCCGTCGATGAACACCCCGGCGCGGTCGGCCGTGACGATGACGAACCCGGCGCTGCCCGAAAACCCCGTCAGCCAGCGCAGCCGCGCGTCGCAGTCGGCGACATATTCCCCCTGATAGGCGTCCGCGCGCGGCACGATGACCGCGTCCAGACCGGCGGCGGCCATGTGCGCGCGCAGGGCCGCCACGCGCGGGGCGGCCTGCGCGGGATCGGCCCCGGCGTCAAAGCCCTGCCAGCCGGTGTCGCCTTGTGGTGCCGTATGCGTCATTGCGCGTCCCCCGTGGCGGCCGCGGATGCCGCCAGCAGCGGGGCCATGTCCCCCGCCCAGCCGCTTGCCGAGCCGCCGGTCGCCAGACCCGCCCGGTACAGGATCCCCATGCAGGCCGGATCGAACGGCGCGGTCGGCAGGTCGGCCGGAACCGCCGCCACGTCGAAGGCGAAGCCGTCGCGCCGGGCCTGGCGTCGCATGTCCGCGATGGGGGCGCCCAGACCGCACCCGGCGACCGGCGCAGCCAGCGCGGTGGCCAGCACAGCCCCCGGCGCGCGGTCGAGCGAACCCTTGCGCGCAGCCGTCGCGCCGCGCACGTCAGCGGCGTCCCGCAGCCATGGCGCGCGCGCGCTTGCGCGGGTCGGATTCGAACAGCGCGGCCAACTGCTCGGTCATCGCGCCGGCCAGCTGGTCCACGTCCGTGATCGTCACGGCGCGCTGGTAATAGCGCGTGACGTCATGGCCGATACCGATCGCGATCAACTCGACCTGCTTGCGGCGCTCGACCATGGCGATCACGTCGCGCAGGTGCTTTTCCAGATAGTTCGCAGGGTTCACCGACAGCGTGCTGTCATCGACGGGCGCCCCGTCCGAGATCACCATCAGCACGCGCCGCGCCTCGGGGCGGCGGGTCAGGCGGCGATGGGCCCATTCCAGCGCCTCGCCGTCGATGTTTTCCTTCAGCAACCCTTCCTTCATCATCAGCCCCAGGTTCGGGCGCACCCGCCGCCACGGCGCATCGGCGGATTTGTAGACGATGTGGCGCAGGTCGTTCAGGCGTCCCGGTGACGCGGGCCTGCCCGCGGCAAGCCACGCCTCGCGCGACTGGCCGCCCTTCCAGGCGCGGGTGGTGAAGCCCAGGATCTCGACCTTGACCGAGCAGCGTTCCAGCGTGCGCGCCAGCACGTCGGCGCAGATGGCGGCGATGCTGATGGGCCGCCCGCGCATCGACCCCGAGTTGTCGATCAGCAGCGTGACCACGGTGTCGCGGAACTCGGTGTCCTTCTCGACCTTGAAGGACAGGGGCATCGTCGGGTTCGCCACGACGCGCGCCAGACGACCTGCGTCCAGCACGCCCTCCTCCTTGTCGAACTCCCAGCTGCGGTTCTGCTGGGCCTGCAGGCGGCGCTGCAGCTTGTTGGCCAGACGGCCGACCGCGCCCCGCAGCGGTTCCAGCTGCTTGTCCAGATAGGACCGCAGCCGTTCCAGCTCGGCCGGCTCGGCCAGATCCTCGGCGCGGATCTCCTCGTCGAAGGCCAGGCTGAAGACCTTGTAGTCGGCGGACGCCTCGCTGACCGGGGGCGGCAGCTCGGGCGGCATCTCGCTGTCGGCCATCTCGGCGTCTTCGGCCATCTCGTCGTCGGACTGGTCGTCCAGGCTGACCTGCGCCTGGCGTTCGTCCTGCGTGCGCTCCTGGCTGCGTTCGGGACTGGCCTCGGCGTCGTCGCCCTGCTCCTCCTCCTGCGACTGGTTCTCGCCCGATTCGGGGTCGGGCTCGGCGGTGTCCTCGGCGTCGTCCTGGTCGGGCTGGTCGGGATCGTCGCCCAGCTGGTCGCCATAGCCGAGGTCCGCGATCACCCGGCGCGCGACGCGGGCAAAGGCCGCCTGGTCGCCCAGCGCCAGCGCCGCCTCGTCGAGCGCCGCACCCGCCTGCTGTTCCACGAAGGGCCGCCACAGGTCCGCCACGTGCTGCGCGCCCGCCGGCAGCACGCGCCCCGTCGCCGCCTGACGCATCAGATAGCCCGCGGCCACCGCCAGCGGCGCGTCGGCGGGCGCCTTGATCTGGCCATAGCCCTTGCGATCCGCGTCGGCGCCCAGCCGTGCATCGATGTTGGACAGCGCGCCCGGCATGTCGCGCGCGCCCAGCGCCTCGCACCGCGCGGTTTCCATCGCCTCGTAAAGGTCGCGCGCCATCGGCCCGCTCGGGGCATAGCGGGCGTGGGTGGCGGCATCGTGGTGGCGCAGGCGCATGGCCAGCGCATCGGCGGTGCCGCGCGCCTGCACGATCTCGTCGCGCGTCATCCGCCGGCTGATCTGGGGCAACCGCATCGTGTCGCCCGCGACGCCCGACGGATCGGCGGTGAAGGTCACGTTCAGTTCGCGTTCGTCGGCCAGGGCGCGGGTCGCCTCGGCCAGCGCCTTCTTGAACGGGTCGGCGGGGTTGTCGATCGGTTTCATGGCTTATCTTTTCCGCCAAGCGGGGGCGACTGTCCATGCCGGACAACGGCCCCGCGGCCGCGACCGCCGAACCCGCGGCAGGCCCCGCGCGTTGCGGCCCCACAGCCCGAGGATCACCATGCGCCCCACCATCCTGCCCCTTGTCGCGACAGCAGCCCTGCTGGCCCTGCCGGTTGCGGCCGAAACCCCGCAGCAGGCCTATCGCCGGGGATTCCAGGACGGCGTCGCGGCGGTGAACGCCCAGATGGGCCAGGTGACGGCACGCATCCAGCAGCAGGTGCAGGACCAGGTGAACGCCCAGCTCGCGCAGATCGAGGCGCAGCGCGGGCGCGAGCTGGACGCCCGCCTTGCCGCCGCGCAGGCCGAGGCGCTGACGGGGACCTCAGGACCCGCAACGACCGCCACCGGCACCGCCGCGCCCGGCCTGCCGGTCAGCCGGATGCCGACATTGCCACCGATCCCGCAGCCTTCGCGTGCCGCTGCCGGGCAGGCCGCCCCCCTGCCCAGCGATCCGGCCGCCTTGCAGCCGGGCACGACCATCACCATCACCGACCCGCAGGCCCTGCCGCCCGAGCTGTTTCGCATGCTGATGGAGCATGTCCGCCGATAAAGCGGGGGACCGGACCGGCCGGCAAAGCGATGCAGCCCCGGCCGCCCAAGCGGTCAGCGGCAGGGCGGCCGCCGCTGGGCTGCCCCGCTTCGGTCAGGGTGTGGGGCGGCGCCTCAGCCCGCGCGGGCGGCGGCGCTTTCGGGCAGTTCCTCGTCGAACAGGCGCTGATAGAACTCGGCCACGGTCTGGCGTTCCAGCTCGTCGCACTTGTTCAGGAAGGTCAGACGGAAGGCATAGCCCACGTTGTCGAAGATGCGGCTGTTCTGCGCCCAGCTGATGACCGTGCGCGGGCTCATCACCGTGGACAGGTCGCCCTGCATGAACGCCGTCCGGGTCAGGTCCGCCAGAGTCACCATCTGCGCCACGCACTTGCGGCCCTTTTCGGTGTTCATCTGCGGCACCTTGGCCAGAACGATCGCCGTTTCGGCGTCATGCGACAGATAGTTCAGCGTGGCGACCAGGTTCCAGCGGTCCATCTGGCCCTGGTTGATCTGCTGGGTGCCATGGTAAAGCCCGGTGGTGTCGCCAAGCCCGACGGTATTGGCGGTGGCGAACAGCCGGAAATACGGGTTGGGCGTGATGACCTCGTTCTGGTCCAGCAGGGTCAGCTTGCCCTCGGCCTCCAGCACGCGCTGGATCACGAACATCACGTCGGCGCGGCCGGCGTCGTATTCGTCGAACACGATGGCGGCGGGGTTGCGCAGCGCCCAGGGCAGGATGCCCTCGTGGAACACGGTGACCTGCTTGCCCTCGACCAGCTTGATCGCGTCCTTGCCGATCAGGTCGATGCGGCTGACGTGGCTGTCCAGGTTCACCCGCACCGTGGGCCAGTTCAGCCGCGCGGCCACCTGCTCGATATGCGTCGATTTCCCCGTGCCGTGATAGCCTTGGATCATCACGCGCCGGTTGTAGGCAAAGCCCGCCAGGATCGCGAGGGTCGTGTCGGGATCGAACTTGTAGGTCGAGTCCAGATCGGGCACGCGGGCGGTGCGTTCGGCGAAGCCCTTGACCTTCATGTCGCTGTCGATGCCGAAGACGTCGCGGACGTCGATATCCTCGGTCGGTTTCGCGGTGGCGTCCAGATCGGCCATGGCCCTGCCCCTTTCCTGATCCGGCCGTTGATGGCGCATCGCGCGACGGGGTGCAAGCCGCCGCCGCTGGCCGCCGCGGGATGGCAGGCAGGGGATGAACCGGACGGGCGCTGGCGCGTTCTGGCCAATGGGGCGGCAGGCAAGGCAAGGGAACAGCGGATGAGCGGGCTGATTGCACTTCTCGATGACGTGGCGGGCATCGCCAAGGTGGCGGCGGCCTCGGTGGACGACGTGGCGGGGATGTCGGCCAAGGCCGGAATGAAGGCCGCGGGCGCGGTCATCGACGATGCGGCGGTCACGCCCAAGTACGTCCACGGCTTCGACGCCAGCCGCGAACTGCCGATCGTGTGGCGCATCGCCAGGGGATCGATCTTCAACAAGGTCGTGATCCTGCTGCCCATCGCGCTGCTGTTGTCGGCCTTTGCACCGTGGCTGATCTCGCCCCTGCTGATGATTGGGGGCGCCTATCTGTGCTTCGAGGGGGCCGAGAAGGTCTGGCACGCCCTGAACCCCCACGCCCACCATGACAGCTACGAGGGACAGGAAACGGGCGACCCGTGCCACCTCGAGGAGGCCAAGGTCAAGGGCGCGATCAAGACCGACTTCATCCTGTCGGCCGAGATCATGACCATCGCCCTGTCCACCATCCCCGCGACCGAGGGGATCGTGATGCGCGCCGTGATCCTGTTCTTCGTCGCGCTGGCGATCACCGCCGCCGTCTATGGCTTTGTCGGGCTGATCGTGAAGGCCGACGATGTCGGCCTGTCGCTGGCACGGCGCGGCGACGGGGCGGCCGCCAGCCTGGGCCGGGGGATCGTCCGGATCATGCCGGGATTCATGACGCTGCTGACGGTCGTCGGGACGGCCGCGATGATCTGGGTGGGGGGCAACATCGTCATCCACGGGCTGCACGAGCTTGGCCTGCACCAGCCCTATGAATGGATCCACCACCAGGCCGAATGGGCGGCAGGGGCGGTCGGGGCCGCGCCGGGCTTTGTGCGCTGGCTGGTCACCGCCTATTTCGACGGCATCGTCGGGCTGGTCCTGGGGTTCGCGCTCATCCCGCTCAGCAAGGTGCTGTTCATCCCGTTGTGGACGGCCGGCGCGCGGCTGCTGGGACGGGCGCCTGCCGGGTCCGAGGCGTGATGCGGATGCCAAACTCCGGGGCCCAGGATGGCGCAGGCCCTTGACGCCGGTGGCGCCGTGCCGCTTGCCTCTGCGCCATGCTCTACGCCTATCAGATCTGCGGCCACGCGCTTGGGCCCCTGACCCCCGACCAGCCGCTGGACAGCGCGGTCTGGATCGATCTCTATCGCCCGCTTGACCGCCAGGTGGCGCAGGCCGAGGCGCTGGGGATCGAGATCCCCACCCTTGCCGACATGGAGGAGATCGAGATCTCGAACCGCCTCTATCGCCAGGGTGACGCAGCCTACATGACGGCGGTGCTGCCCGGGCGGCTGCCGGACGGCCAGTCGGTGGCCATGCCCGTCACCTTCATCCTGACGCAGGCGCGGCTGGTCACGGTGCGCCACCACGCCCCCCGTCCGTTCGAGACGCTTCCGACCCGTGCCGAACGGGCGGCATTCGGCACCCAGACGCCCGACAGGCTGTTTCTGTCCCTGATCGACGAGATCGTCGCGCGGCTGGCGGACCTGTCCGAGGGCGCCAGCAAGGTCGTGGACGAAGTGGCCTCGGGGGTGTTCGGCGGTGCGGCCCGGGGGCGACCCGCGCATCTGCAAACCGCGCTGGAACGGACGGGCCAGCAGGCCGACCTGATGTCGCGCGTCCGTCTGGCGCTGCTGACGATCGAGCGCATCCTTGCGTTCTATTCCGTGGGGCTGGACGGCCATGCCGATGCGGCGCGGCTGAAGGCGGCCGTCAAGGCCATCAACCGCGACATCCAGGCGCTGGAGGTGCATGCGGACTTCCTGACCTCGCGCGTGTCGCTGACGGTGGACACGACGCTGGGGATGATCAACCTGCAACAGAACAACACCGTCCGCATCCTGTCGGTGGTGGCCGCGCTGTTCCTGCCGCCGACGCTGATCGCCAGCATCTACGGCATGAACTTCCAGCACATGCCGGAACTGGATTGGCGCTGGGGCTATCCGCTGTCGCTGGTGGCGATGCTGGTGACGGCCGTCGGGGTCTGGCTGCTGCTGCGCTGGCGGCGCTGGCTTTGATCCGGCGGACCCGGCCGGTCCGCTGCCCGATCGGCCCCGCGGGGCCGCACGGACGCGGGCATCCGCCGCCTTGATGGCGTGGCGCAACGGGCCTATCTGGACGCGGCAGAACCGGGGACGGGCCATGAAGACGACGCTTTCGTACATGACATGGCCCCTGATCATGACCGCCGCAGGTCTGGTGCTGGCCCTGGCGCTGGGGTTGCAGGTCTCGGGGACGATGGCCGGGGCTGCATCGTTCCTGCTGATTGCGACCGTGCTGGCGGTGCTGGAAATCTCGCTGTCCTTCGACAATGCCATCGTCAACGCCAACAAGCTCAAGACGATGGCGCCGGTGTGGCAGCGCCGCTTTCTGACCTGGGGGATCGTCATCGCCGTGTTCGGCATGCGGCTGGTCTTTCCGCTGCTGGTCGTGGTGATCGCCGCGCGCATCGGCCCGCTGGACGCCGTGCGGCTGGCCGCGACCGAGCCCGCGCGCTATGCCCAGCTGATCGACGCCGCCCACCTGCCCATCGCGGCCTTCGGCGGGTCGTTCCTGATGCTGGTCGGCCTGAGCTATTTCTTCGACCAGTCCAAGGAGATCGACTGGATCGGCGGCCTCGAGCGAAGCCTGCGCGCCGTCGGATCGGTCCGCGGGATGGAGATCGGCTTTGTCCTGCTGGTTGTTCTGATCTTCACCATCCTTTTGCCCGAGGCCGCAAAGGCCGCGTTCATGTTCGCGGCCATTTGGGGGATCGTCACCTATCTTGCGGTCGATGCGCTCGGTCAGGTTCTGGACCATTGGGGCACAAGCGGCGGTTCGGCCGCCCAGGGCGGCCTTGGCGCGTTCCTCTATCTCGAGGTGCTGGACGCCTCGTTCAGCTTTGACGGGGTGATCGGTGCCTTCGCACTGACCCAGAACCTGTTCCTGATCGTCATCGGACTGGGGATCGGCGCGATGTATGTGCGGTCCATGACGGTGATGCTGGTCGAACGCGGCACCCTGGCCGAGTTCCGGTACCTGGAACACGGCGCGTTCTGGTCCATCCTGATCCTGTCGGTCGTGATGTTCGCCCAGACGATGTGGCATATCCCCGAGGCGGTCACGGGCCTGTTCGGCGCGGCCGTGATCGGGTTGTCCTTCCTGTCGTCCCTGCGCTGGAACCGCGCCCACGCTGAAGCGTGATCGCGGGCGCGCGCGGCCGGTGCAGCAGGCCGGCCCGTCCGGGGGCGCGGCGGCACGGGGGCAAGGCGGAAAGCGGCGCGGCCGCCAGGCGCGGAAGGGGGGCTTCAGCTCGACAGCAGCGTCAGCGCCGCGCTGTAGGACGACTGCGTGGGCGTCACGCTTTGCGCGGTCAGCAGAAATCTCTGGATGAGCAGTTCGACCTTGCCGGCGTCGGCCAGGACGCTGGGTGAGCCCGATCCCAGCAGCCGTTCGCTTCTGGCCTTCAGATCCTGCACCTGCCGGTCCAGCGGCAGCTTGGAAAAGGCAGTCCCGAGGTTGAAGGCGCCCTCGACCACCTTGCGCAGCGGAGTCGACCCCAGGATCGTGTACCATTTCGTGGCGTCCGTTGACGGCGACGCGGCCAGCGTCGGCAACTCGCGCCGCGCGTTCATCGCAAGCCGCAGGTTGCCGTCGACGGTGCCCACCCGCCGTTCCAGTTCGGCATCGACATGACGGGCCACGATCGCGTCGGCAAAGCCCGGTGCGGCCGTGCCCGGCTTGGCCGTGCCAAAGCCGAACGCCTGGGCCATCGCCTTGTAGCGCTTGTCGCTCAGGCGGTTCACCAGGCTCTTGGGGTCGTTCAGGTCGGATTCGAGGACCTTTCGGATGAAAAACCGGCTGTTCAGGTCATTCTCAAGCCCGAACGCGGTCAGGGCGGTCCTGAGCAGTCGGAAGTCCGACACCAGCTGCCCTGCCGTTTGTACCGAGCCGATCGTCCCCCTGAAGTGGCGGTGATCCTGCGCGACCACCGGATCGCGGGCAACCATCGCCTTTTGCTGCTCGGTCGTGCGGACCAGCAGGCGCCACCCTGCATAGCCGCCCGAGCCGACGAGGGGCTGGACGCTCATGTCACCTGCGCGAACAGCCGCGCCTCTCGCGGCAGCAGGCTGCGCAGGCGCCGCAGGACCTGATAGTAGTTGCCCTGAATGGCGTCGGTCGTGGCGTCGTCCAGCGCCAGGCGGCTGTCGCGATCGTCGAAGACCTGCGACAGCTGCTCGATCCCGCGCAGCAGGTCGCGCCGTCCGTCCGCAGGCGCGACGTCCTCGGACAGGATCAGCTGTGCCAGATAGCAGACGCGCGCCACCGGCGTCGTGACGGCATCGGGGTGAATGGCCTCCTTCAGGCGAAGGATGTTGGCATTGGGCGACTTGATGGCCAGTCGCGCCCGGCGGTCGCCGTTCTCGATCACCGCGCCGTTGACCAGCACGCGCTCGCCCGGCGCAAGCTTGAGGATCAGGCCGCTCATTGCGCCACCTCTCCGCGCAACCCCTTCATGATGGACAGGTTGATGTCGATCAGGGGTGCGGGGCTGACGCCGCGCGTCATCACGCCCTGCCCGTGCCGGATCGAGAACAGCGCGAGCGACAGCAGGCCCGCGCGCAGCGGCTCGGGCAGGCCATTGCCCGCCTCGGCCAGGTCGGAGGCGAGGGTCTGCCACAGCTGCGTGTTCACATGCGCCGCGGCTGCCAGCGACCCGTGACCGTCTGCGGCCTGCTGAAGCTGCCGCGTGGTGCGGGCGAACGCGTCGTACTCGATGTCGCGGGGCGTCCGGATCTCTTCGGCGCCGAAACGCCGGGGGGCAAATCCTTTCGGATGGGCGGTCAAGGGGCGGCTCCTTCTGGGGGCGGGCTTTGGGGGGAAGCGGGCGCGCGGCCGGCGGGCGGCGCGCGCCCCGCGGTGTCATCAGCCGCGGAACAGCGACAGGATGTTCTGCGGCGCCTTGTTGGCGATCGACAGCGACTGGATGCCCAGCTGCTGCTGGGTCTGCAGCGCCTGCAGGCGGGCAGAGGTTTCTTCCATGTTCGCGTCGACCAGCGAGCCGATCCCGGACTTGAGCGAGTCCGTCAGCTTGGACAGGAACTCGCCCTGCGCCTCGATGTTGGCGCCGGCCGCGCCGAACTTGGCCGCCGCGTCGATGGCGGTCTTCATCATCGTCTCGATCGACGCCAGCGCGCCGGATGCCCCGGCCGCGGTGGACACGTCCAGTCCGGCCAGAGCGCCCAGTCCGCCACTGCCCACGTTGCTGAACTGTGCGGCGACCGTCAGGTCCGACGTCCCCGCGTTGGTCAGCGACAGCGTACCGGCCGAGCCCTGGTCATAGTTGACGGTCAGCCCGTCGATGCCCAGCTTTTCGATCGCGGATTTCAGACCGACTGCGACGATGTCGGCGGGCGACGTGGCCGTCGCATCATTGGCCGAAAGCGTATAGCTCGCGACCTTGTCGCCGATTCTCACCGAAATGCTGTCGCCGGCGGCTAGCGGCGCGGTGTTGTCGATCACCAGGTCGCTGGCAGCCGCCCCCGCATTCAGGCTGAACGCGGCGGCGTCGCCGGTCGTGGAGGCGCCCTCCGACCCGGTCAGCGCCGCCTTGGGGGCGTAGACACCAACCGACAGATTCTGTCCGGCAACGGTGATGTTGGACAGGGTCGTGGTGCCGTCCGCCGCACGGTCGATCGACGACAGGAAGTTCACCGACGTGTTCGTCCCGTTCAGCAGGTTCAGCCCGTTGACCTGAGCGGCCTTGACGGTGCCCTCGACCTGCGATCGCAGATCGACGACATCCTTTTGCAGCTTGGCACGGTCGGACGTCGGGCTTTGCGCGCTGATGATCGTGTCGCGCATCTTGGTCAGCAGCGAGCTGATCTTTTCGGCCCCCTCGCGCGCCATGCCGACCGCCGCCCCGCCCGTCGCCAGGCCGGACGAGATCGCCTTGAAGCCGCTGACGTCGGCCTCCATCACCTTCGAGATCGCCCAGACGGCCGCGTTGTCCTTGGCCGTCGCGACCGTCTTGCCGGTCGAGATCTCGTCCTGGGTCTTGGCCAGGCCCGCGTTGATCCCTTTCAGGGTCTGCAGCGCGACCATCGCGCCATTGTTGGTCAGAATGCTGGACATGACGTCCTCCTGTAAACGGCGCATTGTGCGCCAGGGTTGCAAGATGGATTGGCCTTCTGACCGGTGGGAAAATCCCGTGCATCGGTTGATGCGAGGCCCTGATTACCAAGGCCCCCCTAAGGAATAATGAACGGCGCTGGCGATGTCGCGCGCGGTTTCATTCGCATTTTCGTCAAAACCTTTGCACCACCCTGGAAAGGTCCGTGGTCACGCGCTGGCGTCCGCTGCGGTCATAGATATCCAGCCCGCCGGCCGCCGCCGCAATGTCGCGCAGGACGGCCTGCGCCTGGTCCAGGCCCGTCCGGGAGGCGACGGCCAGCGCGCGCAGCCGGGCCAGCTGCCGCTCGCAGGCCAGCCGCTCCTCCTGCGAAAGCGGGTGACGGTGCAGGTCTGCGGCGAATGCCTGCAACAGGCTGTCGCACCGGTCCGCCGAGCCGTCGCGCAGCGCGTCGCCCGCACGGGCGATCAGCGACGCCCGATCACGCATCGCGGCCCCCTGTCCGCAGGTCCAGCCGCAGGTCGATCGCCTGCGCCAGGGATTGCGCCAGCTGTTCGGTTCGGAACGAGGCAAACTGCGCCTCGCCCGCCCCGCCCCCAAACGAGCCCGCAAGACCCTGCGGCATCACGTGCTTGAGCATTTCCGCCAGAAACGCCGTTTCCAGCTTTTCGGCGGGCGCCATGGCCGGAACCGGCGGCGGACTGGATCTGAATTGGACCTGCATGATGGCTCCTTGCCTGCGTCGGCCCGAAATAGCAGCCAGCGGTAAACAATCGGTAACTTTCACCCCGTAAAAGGAAATGGAACGGTGATTCCCGGTGCATCATGATTTCCCTAGACCCAGTCCAGTGCCCGCCGCCAGCCGGCCTGACCGCCCCCGCCAAGGCGGCAGGGGACGGCGCAGCATTCGCGCAGCTTGTGGCGGCGGGGGCGGGCGGCGGCCCGGCCACAGCCCCGCCGATCGAGCCCGAGACTGGTGACGAGACGCAGGACCCTGGCACAGCCGAGGGGCGTGCCGACGCCGCGGATTGCGCCGAGTCCACGGACGAACAGCAGGCCTGGGCGGGCGCCTGGCCCGGGCTGCCCCCGGCCCTCGCCGCGCCTTACCCGGACCCTGGGCCCGGCGACAGCCTGCAAGCCGACGCGCCGCCGTCCTTTGCCAAGGAGGGGCAAAACCAATCCGCCGCGGCCTCTTTCCCGTTCAGCTTCGATGATGCGGCCCTGAACAGCCGGGACAGGCACTCCGCCGACCCCGGCAAGCCCGGCCCGGACGCGGCGCAATCACCCCCCACGCCCAAGGCTGACAGCGGCGCGACCGCCGCCTCGGGACCTGCCCCCGCGCCAGTTCCTGCCATCGCCCCCTGCAACCCCGTGCCGTTCGACATCGCCGTGGCCCCCGCGCCGGTCGCCGCATCGGGGGCGCCCATGCCGCGTCCCAAGCCCCTGGGCGCGGCTGCAGAGCCCTCGCCGTTCGGGTCGCCGGACCCGGTGCCACAGGACGCACCCGCGATGCCAAAGACCTCTGGCGCAGACCTTGTGACGTCGCCAAGGGAATCGCCTCACGCAAGCGCGCCGGACAACGAGGAACGTCCGCGCACCAGCACCGCCGCGGCCCCACGGCGAACGGCGGCGGACCCCGTCACCGCCGGACCGGTCGAGATGTCCCCTGCGCCCGCTCTGGCGCGAACCGGCCCGGCGCCGCTCGGCGACGATGGCCTTCGCAGCGCCCCACAGCTTCCGCCGCATCGCCAGATCGCCGACGCCGTGGTGCGCAGCACCGGGGGGGTTGTCGAAATCACCCTGGCCCCGGTCGAGCTGGGGCGGCTGACCGTGGTCATCGGCACCAGCGGCGCAGGCCCGCGGCTGGGCGTGATCGCGGAACGTCCCGAGACGCTGGAGCTGATCCGCCGCCACAGCGACATGCTGATCCGAGACCTGCGGGACAGCGGCCTGCCGGATGCACAGTTGAGCTTTCAGCGCAGCGACGCACCCGAACGCCCGTCGCAGGCCGGCTCGACCGCGGGGTGGCACGCACAGGGCAGCACCGGGGAACAGGCGCACGGCCTGGACACGCGGGGCGGCGCACCAGACGGTCAGTCCGAAGGCGAGTCTCGCCCACGCGGCGCCCGGCGCGGGTCGGCAGACGACGCGGATCAGATCATCCCGGCATCGGCCCCGTCACGGCCGTTTGCCGGTTCCCACGGCCGCCTCGACATCAGGGTCTAGACAGATGACAACACTTTTTCCGCCGCAGACCGCCCCCGCCCCCCTGTCGATGACCTCGGCACCTGGGGGCGCCAGAACGGCGCAGGCCTTCTCTGCGGCGGCGCCTGTGCCGGCGACCGCGTTCACGGACGCCCCGTCAGCCGCCGGGCCGATGGCGCAGGTCGGCGGGGACTTCGACACCTATCTCAAGATGCTGACGACGCAGATCAAGAACCAGGATCCGCTGAATCCGATGGAGGGATCGGATTTCGCAGTGCAGCTTGCCACGTTCTCGGGCGTCGAACAGCAGGTGCGCACCAACGCCCTGCTGGGCCAGCTTGTCGGAGAGGGCTCGGGCGGCCTGTCGGCCCTGGCGCACTGGATCGGCAAGGAGGTGCGGACGACCGCCCCGGTGGCCTTTCAGGGCAGCCCGCTGACGATGCAGATCGATCCCGCACGGGACGCCGATCAGGTGACGCTGGTCACACTGGACGTCTCGGGGACAGAGGTGCTGCGCGAGGACATCGGCACCGGCACCGGCGAGGTGGACTGGTCGGGACGCCGCGCGGACGGGACGGCGTTGGGTCACGGCCGATACAGCTTCCGGCTGGAAAGCGCCCTTCGCGGCGAGGTGATCGCGACCTCCAACGTGGGCGTCTTTGCGCCCGTGACAGGGGCAGAGCTGACGGCCCAGGGCACCCGACTGACACTGGCCGGGGGCGCCTCGACCCTGGAGTCCGAGGTGACGGCGCTGCGCGAACGCGGCAGCTGACCGGCCGTCTTGCAACCCGCGACGGCACGCCCGTTGCCCGGGCGGGGCCAATGGCCGCGACCCGGGACTGCGCCCCGATGAACAGCGCCGCCGGCGCCGCCTGCTGCGGGCGCGGCCCCGGCCCAGGGCATCGACGGGCGGCCTTGCACACCCGCCCGCGCCGCGTATAACCCCGGACGATTTGCAAACGACGATCGTCCGAGGGGGCCGCCATGCCGAAACGTACCGATATCTCCTCGATCCTGATCATCGGCGCGGGGCCCATCGTGATCGGCCAGGCCTGCGAGTTCGACTATTCCGGCGCCCAGGCCTGCAAGGCCCTGCGCGAGGAAGGCTATCGGGTCATCCTGGTGAACTCGAACCCGGCCACGATCATGACCGACCCCGGCATGGCCGACGCGACCTATATCGAGCCGATCACGCCCGAGATCGTCGAGAAGATCATCGCCGCCGAACGCCCCGATGCGCTGCTGCCGACGATGGGGGGGCAGACGGCCCTGAACACCGCGCTCGCGCTGGCCGACATGGGCGTGCTGGAACGCTACGGCGTCGAGCTGATCGGCGCCCAGCGGGCCGCCATCGAGATGGCCGAGGACCGCAAGCTGTTCCGCGAGGCGATGGACCGGATCGGCCTTGAAAATCCGCGCGCCACCATCGTAACCGCGCCCAAGCGGCCCGACGGCCGGCCCGACATCAATGCGGGCGTGGCCCAAGCGGTCGAGGCGCTGGACGACATCGGCCTGCCGGCCATCATCCGCCCGGCCTATACCCTGGGGGGGACCGGCGGCGGCGTCGCCTATAACCGCGACGACTACGAGGCGATCGTGCGCTCGGGCCTTGACGCATCGCCCGTGGCGCAGGTCCTGGTCGATGAAAGCCTGCTCGGCTGGAAGGAATTCGAGATGGAGGTGGTCCGCGACAAGGCGGACAACGCCATCATCGTCTGCGCCATCGAGAACATCGACCCGATGGGCGTGCATACCGGCGATTCGATCACCGTCGCCCCCGCCCTGACACTGACGGACCGCGAATACCAGCGGATGCGCAACGGCTCGATCGCAGTCCTGCGCGAAATCGGGGTCGAGACGGGCGGCTCGAACGTGCAATGGGCGATCAACCCCGCCGACGGCCGGATGGTGGTGATCGAGATGAATCCCCGCGTCAGCCGCTCGTCCGCGCTGGCATCCAAGGCCACCGGATTTCCCATCGCCAAGATCGCCGCCAAGCTGGCCGTGGGCTATACGCTGGACGAGCTGGACAACGACATCACCAAGGTCACGCCCGCCTCGTTCGAGCCGTCGATCGACTATGTCGTCACCAAGATCCCGCGCTTTGCCTTCGAGAAGTTCCCCGGGTCCAAACCCGACCTGACCACCGCGATGAAATCCGTGGGCGAAGTCATGGCGGTCGGCCGCAGCTTTGCCGAATCGCTGCAAAAGGCGCTGGCGTCCATGGAAACCGGCCTGACGGGCCTGGACGAGATCGCCATCGAGGGGGCGGCCGAACACGGCAAGCCCGCCTTTGTCGCCGCGCTGTCGAAGCAGACCCCCGACCGTATCCGGGTCATCGCCGAGGCGATGCGCGCGGGCTTGCCCGACGACGAGATCGCCGCGATCACCCGGTTCGATCCGTGGTTCCTGGCCCGCATCCGCGAGATCGTGGATGCCGAGCATGTCGTGCGTCACGCGGGCCTGCCTGCCAATCCCGAACGGCTGCGCCGGCTGAAGATGATGGGCTTTACCGACGCGCGCCTGGCGCATCTGACCGGGCGCGACGAGGCCGACATCCGCCGCACCCGCCGCGCCGCCGGCGTCCTGCCCGTCTTCAAGCGCATCGACACCTGCGCGGCCGAGTTCGAGGCCCAGACCCCCTACATGTATTCGACCTACGAGATGCCCGCGATGGGCGAGGTCGAGTGCGAGGCGCGGCCCAGCGACCGCACCAAGGTCGTGATCCTGGGCGGCGGCCCCAACCGGATCGGCCAGGGGATCGAGTTCGACTATTGCTGCTGCCACGCATGCTTTGCGCTGACCGACGCCGGCTATGAAACCATCATGGTCAACTGCAACCCGGAAACGGTCAGCACCGACTACGACACCTCGGACCGGCTCTACTTCGAGCCGCTGACGCTGGAGCATGTGCTGGAGATCCTGCGCGTCGAGCAGGAGAACGGCACCCTGCACGGCGTCATCGTCCAGTTCGGCGGCCAGACGCCCCTCAAGCTGGCGAACGCGCTTGAGGCCGAGGGCATCCCGATCCTGGGCACCAGCCCGGACGCCATTGACCTGGCCGAAGACCGCGAGCGGTTCCAGAAGCTGCTGAACGACCTGGGCCTGCGCCAGCCGGTGAACGGCATCGCTCGCAGCCGCGACGAGGCGCGCGAGATCGCCGCGCGCGTCGGCTTTCCGCTGGTGATCCGCCCGTCCTATGTGCTGGGCGGCCGCGCGATGGAGATCGTGCGCGACATGGACCATCTCGACCGCTACATCACCCATGCGGTGCAGGTGTCCGGCAAGAACCCGGTGCTGCTGGACAGCTATCTGTCCGGCGCGATCGAGGTGGACGTGGACGCGCTGTCGGACGGCACGACCGTCCACGTCGCCGGCATCATGGAGCATATCGAGGAAGCCGGCGTCCACTCGGGCGACTCGGCCTGCTCGCTGCCGCCTCATACGCTGGACGCGGCCACCATCGAGGAGCTCAAGGTCCAGACCTCCGCGATGGCCCTGGCGCTGAACGTCGTGGGCCTGATGAACGTGCAGTTCGCGATCAAGGACGGCGAGATCTTCGTGCTGGAGGTGAACCCCCGCGCGTCCCGCACCGTGCCCTTCGTCGCCAAGGCGACGGACAGCGCCATCGCCTCGATCGCCGCGCGCCTGATGGCGGGCGAGCCGATGGAGGCGTTTCCCCACCGCGCCGCCTATCCCGCGGGCGTGGGTCCCGACACCCCCCTGCCCTATGCCGACCCGCTGACTCTGGCCGATCCGGTCACGCCGTGGTTTTCCGTCAAGGAGGCCGTGCTGCCCTTCGCCCGCTTCCCCGGCGTGGACACGCTGCTGGGGCCGGAGATGCGCTCGACCGGCGAGGTGATGGGCTGGGACCGCAACTTCCCCCGCGCCTTCCTCAAGGCGCAGATGGGCGCGGGCACGCACCTGCCCGAATCGGGGCGGGTGTTCGTGTCGGTCAAGGACGCCGACAAGACCCCGCAGATGGCCGAGGCCATGCGCGCGCTGTCGGGAATGGGGTTCACGCTGCTGGCGACCCGCGGCACGCTGGACTTTCTGGGCGCCGCGGGCGTTCCGGCCGAACTGGTCAACAAGGTCTACGAGGGCCGTCCGAACATCGTGGACCGGCTGAAGAACGACGAGATCGCGATGGTGCTGAACACGACCGAGGGCGCGCAGACCATCTCCGACAGCCGCGACATCCGCTCGGTCGCGCTGTACGACAAGATCCCGTATTTCACGACGGCGGCGGGGGCGATTGCCGCCGTGGCGGCGATCAAGTCGCGCGAGGAAGGGGACGTGGGGGTGAGGACGTTGCAGGGGTGAACTATGGTAGAGCGGTGGCTGACTACTTCAGAGGTGGATGATGTTGTCTACTCGATAAAGCATCTGTCCTCTTGCTTGGAGCAAGTTTCCGTTGAGCAGAGAGCGTGGAAGTGGGCGATACTTTCCGTGCACAGTGCGCTTTGTGGTGCCATGGTTTGCCACCTATCCGGCTCGGCTGGTATAGGTGCACTGACTGAGAAGTCGGCTCGCGCTATGCTTGAATGGCACGAGAAGGCGCGGTTTGGCGATCCAGGGGCATGCCCCCGCGAAGCCGTTGCAAGCCCTCAGGACCTTTTTGCAAGGGTATTTGGCAAGTCGCCATTTATCGAACAATATCCTCAAACAAAGCTGGATGCCACAACTCAACAGCAACGAGCCTTTGAGCAGATACACGATTTAAGAAACCAATTTGTTCACTTTTCGCCTAAGGGGTGGATTATTGAATGCTCAGGATTGCCGCAGAGCGTCTTATCATTGTTAAATTTGATAGAAGTTATTGACGGTGCGGGTTGGGCGTTCAGGCACCTTGATGACAAGCGCACAGAACTCTTGGAAGCGATAAAAATTTGCACACAACGATGCACTGCTCTTGCAAGAGACAAATAGTTCCCATCACTGCAGCTTTCGCTTGCATGCCGGGCAGGAGTGAATGACAATAATCAACTAGACAGTCTGCAAGCTCATGGGAGGAAGACTTGTATAGATTTTGTTCTGGATTGCTCGTCACGACTCTACTGATCTCTGGTTGCGCGACCTCGGAAGGTTATAACCAACAGGTGTCGAGTTGGGTAGGCTCAACCGAAGGCGAACTCGTGAGCGCACTGGGCGCGCCTGAAAGCGTTTATGCTCCGACACCGGGACAACGCGTTCTTACCTATGTTTCTAGGCAGCAATTCACCACAAACAAGAGCGTATATGTGCCGAGCGCTTCTGGGTATGGAACATATCAACCGGGCGGGCAGCAACTTCACGACATGCAATGCAGGACAAATTACACTGTCGCTCAAGGCCGTGTCACCAAGGTGTCGTTCTCTGGAAATAGCTGTGTGGCATAGCGTATAGCAATCCTAGGGTGGGTTCCACGCCCACTGCACCGCAATGGCGGGGCAAGATCCCACCCTACCGCGCCTTTAACCACGCCATCGTATCCGCCCGCGCCGAGCGCTTCTCCTCGCCCAGCGGCACACCCGGCTCGTCGCTCATCAGCCGGGCGGCGTCGGGGCCGAGGTCCTCGTAATCCTTCTGCGCCTCGCCCCAGCCCGGCTTGCGGCCGTCCAGCCCCTCCTCGCTCATCGGGACAGGCAGCCCCTCGTCTCGCCCCACCCAGCAGCCCCGCGCGAGGCCAGCCCCAACGCAGCCCGCCCTGTCCGCCCCCCAACCCCGCCCCGCCTCCCCTTCCCCGCCCTGCGCCCCCGTGCCACAACCCCCCCATGAACACCGACATCCTGATCATCGGCGGCGGCATTGCGGGCGTTTCGGCCGCGGCCGAGCTGGCCCCCCACGCCTCGGTTGTGCTGCTCGAATCCGAGGACAACCTGGCCCATCACGCCTCGTCGCGTTCGGCGGCGCTGTACGAGCCGCATTACGGCCCGCCGCCCGTCGTGGCGCTGTCGCTCGCCTCGGGCGAGGCGCTGCGGGCGGCGGGCGTGCTGACGCCGCGGGGCGTGCTGCTGGTCGCCTCTGCCGACCAGGCCGCGTCCTTCGCCGCCGAGGCCGAGGCAATGCAGCTGACCTCCGTGTCCCCCGAGGAGGCCGCGGCGCTGTTTCCGCCGCTTGACCCCGCGCGTGTCGCCCATGCGGCCCGGGCCGACCATGCCAGCGACATCGACACCGACGCGCTGATCCAGTCCTATGCGCGCGCCGCCCGCCACCACGGCGCCACGCTGCGCACCCGCGCGCCCGTGACGGCCATCGCGCATGACGCCGCCGGCTGGACCGTGACGACCGCGACCGACCAGATCCGCGCCACGATCCTGGTGAACGCCGCCGGCGCCTGGGCCGACCGGGTCGCGTCCATGGCCGGCGTGGCGCCGCTGGGCTTGCAGCCGCACCGACGGTCGATGGCGCGCATTCCCGCGCCCGGCGGCCTCGATCCGGCGCGCTGGCCGATGGTCTTCGGCGTCGCCGAGACGTGGTACGCCAAGCCCGACGCCGGCGCGCTGATCGTCTCGCCGGCCGAGGCCGACCCGGTGGACGCCCACGACGCTTGGGCCGACGACATGGTTCTGGCCGAAGGGCTGGCGCGGTACGAGGCGATGATGCGCTTTCCCGTCGACCGGCTGCTGTCCAGCTGGGCGGGACTGCGGACCTTTGCGCCCGACGGCAACCCGGTCTATGGCCCCGAGCCCGACCGTCCCGACTTCATCTGGTTCGCGGGCCAGGGCGGCTATGGATTCCAGTCCGCGCCCGCCGCGGCCCGGCTGATCGCCGATGTGACCCTTGGCCGCAGACCGGACGCGGCGCTGTCGGCCCTCTTGTCGCCAGCGCGTCTGCGGGGATAAGCCTGCCGTGTCATATAGGAGTATGGGAATGTCTGCTGCCGACAAGATGGCCGATCAGCGCGCGATGAACAAGGCGCTGAACAAGCTGGTGCCCGAAACCCTCAAGGGCTTCATGGCGCTGGAACACGGCGCCACCCGCCACGGCGTGCTGGACGCCAAGACCAAGGAATTCGTGGCCCTTGGCATCGCGATCTCGGAACGCTGCGAGCCCTGCATCCTCTTTCACGTCCAAGCCCTGATCAAGGCCGGCGCCACCCGCGAAGAGCTGGGCGACGTCTGCGCGATGGCGATGACCATGGGGGGCGGGCCCGCGCTGATGTATGCCGCCCGCGCGCTGGCCGCCTGGGACGAGCTGTCGGCCGCCTGACGCATTGCCGCCCCTGCGCGCGCCGCGTATGGGGGGCGCAAACGGGGGATGCAGATGAGCGTCAACAGCTTCGGCCGGGTATTCCGCTTTACCAGCTGGGGCGAAAGCCACGGTCCGGCGCTGGGCGCCACGGTGGACGGATGCCCGCCCGGAATCGCCCTGGACGAGGCGTTCATCCAGCGCCAGCTGGACCGCCGCCGCCCCGGCCAGTCGAAGATGACGACCCAGCGCCAGGAACCCGACGCCGTGCGCATCCTGTCGGGCCTGTTTCAGGGCCGCACCACGGGCACGCCCATCCAGCTGATGATCGAGAACACCGACCAGCGCTCGCGCGATTACGGCGACATCGCGCAGGCCTTCCGGCCGGGGCACGCCGACATCACCTATCACCTCAAGTACGGGCACCGCGACCATCGCGGGGGCGGGCGGTCCAGCGCGCGCGAGACCGCGGCGCGGGTCGCGGCCGGGGGGGTGGCGCTTGCCGTCCTGCGCGATCTGCTGCCGGGGCTGCGGATCACCGGCTACATGGTGCAGATGGGCGACCGGCACATCGATCGCGCCCGGTTCGATCGGGCCGAGATCGACCGGAACGACTTTTTCCTGCCCGACGCGGGCGCGGTCGCCGACTGGACCGATTACCTGACCGGCATCCGCAAGGATCAGGACAGCGTCGGCGCCGCGGTCGAGGTGCTGATCCAGGGCTGCCCACCCGGCCTGGGCGCGCCCGTTTACGGCAAGCTGGACACCGACCTGGCGGCCGCGATGATGTCGATCAACGCCGTCAAGGGCGTCGAGATCGGCGAAGGGATGGCCGCCGCCGGCCTGCGGGGAACGCAGAACGCCGACGAGATCACCATGGGAGCGGACGGCCCGGCCTATGGGTCCAACCACGCAGGCGGCATCCTGGGCGGGATCTCGACCGGGCAGGACATCGTGGTGCGGTTCTCGGTCAAGCCGACCAGCTCGATCCTGACGCCCCGGCGCACGATCACCGCCGCGGGCGACGAGATCGCGCTGGTCACGAAAGGCCGCCATGACCCCTGCGTGGGCATCCGCGCCGTCCCGGTGGCCGAGGCGATGGCCGCCTGCGTGATCCTGGACCACCTGCTGCTGGACCGCGCGCAGACGGGCGGGGTGCGCGGCCGGATCGGGCCGGCCCCCTGAAGGCCGCGCCCGCAGAGGGGCGCGGGCGGGCCTTGGCCCAAGGTCGCGCCACCCGCGCGGCCCGCTTGACTATGCCGCGCCGCCGCGCCACCTGTCACCGGCAACGATCCCGAGAGGCCCCGTCCGATGTCCATTCCCCAGCAGGGCGGCGGCCCGATCGAGCGGCGCGAGCAACTGGCCGACTATATCGCTGGCGGGGAAAAGCCGCGTGAGGCCTGGCGCATCGGCACGGAACACGAGAAGTTCGGCTTTTCCTGGGACGATCTGACGCCCCTGCCCTATGACGGCGCGCGGTCGATCCGCGCCATGCTGGAAGGGCTGCGCGACCGGTTCGGCTGGACCCCGGTCGAGGAAGCCGGCGCCATCATCGGGCTGAGCCGGGACGGCGCGAACGTCAGCCTGGAACCGGGCGGACAGCTGGAGCTGTCGGGCGCGCCGGTCGAGACCCTGCACGAGACACGCGCGGAACTGGACAATCACCTGTCCGAGGTGGCCGAGATCGCGCGCGGCCTGGGCGTCGGCTTCATGGGCCTGGGCGCGGCCCCGGTGTGGTCGCAGGACCAGATGCCGATGATGCCCAAGGGCCGCTATCGGCTGATGACCGATTACATGGACCGCGTGGGCACGCTGGGAAAGCAGATGATGTACCGCACCTGCACGGTGCAGGTGAACCTGGACTTCGGGTCCGAGGCCGACATGGTGCAGAAGCTGCGCGTCGCGCTGGCACTGCAACCGGTCGCCACGGCGCTGTTCGCCTCGTCGCCGTTTCTGGACGGACGGCCCAACGGCATGAAGTCGTGGCGCAGCCATATCTGGCAGAACCTGGACGCGGCGCGCACGGGAATGCTGCCCTTTGTCTTCAAGGACGGCTTCGGGTACGAGGCGTGGGTGGATTATGTCCTTGATGTGCCAATGTATTTCGTCTATCGTGACGGCCGCTACATCGACGCGCTGGGGATGTCGTTCCGCGACTTCCTGAAGGGGCGCCTGCCGGCCCTGCCGGGCGAGGTGCCGACGCTGTCGGACTGGGCCGACCACATGACCACGGTGTTCCCCGAGGCGCGGATCAAGAAGTACATCGAGATGCGGGGCGCCGACGCGGGCGACCGCGCGCATCTTGTGGCGCTGCCCGCGCTGTGGGTCGGGCTGACCTATGACCAGTCGGCCCTGGATGCGGCGAGCGACCTGGTCCGGGGCTGGGACGACGACACGCGCGAGGGCCTGCGGCGGGCTGCCGCGCGCGACGGGCTGGCGGGAGAGGCGAACGGCATTCGCCTGCGCGACCTGGCCGCGCAGGCGGTGCAAATCGCGCGCAGCGGGCTGGCCGCGCGTGCGCGCGAGGGCGGCGGTCTGGCGGATGAAACAGCTTACCTGGACGTCCTGGACGCGCAATTGGCAACGGGCGAGGTCACGGCCGACCGGCTGCTGGCGCGCTATCAGGGCGAATGGGCGGGCGACCTGTCGCATATCTACGCTGACCAGGCCTATTGAGGGATGGGGCCGGTCGCCCGGCCCCGTCTTTCGCTGGTCGGCCGGTCAGGCGTCGCGGCGCTCGGCCATGAACTGGTCGAACTCGGCCTTGTCCTTGGCCTCGCGCAGCCTGGCCAAGAACTCGACAAAGGCGCGATGCTCGTCCTCCAGCCGCTTCAGCGTTTCGTCGCGATAGGCGTCGAAGGCGACGTTGCCGGACGAGGCGGCGGGATGGAACACCGCGGTGCGGGTGGCGTGACAGCGTGCGAACATGCGCTTGCTCCAGATCATGTATCCAAGGATGGCCAGGCCGACCGGCCAGAAGACGACCAGCCCAAGGGCGACGGCGGCCAGCCAGGCAAGGCGGCCGCGGTCGTCCAGCCAGTCGCGGGCGCGGACCAGCGGGTTGACGCGGGGGGTGGCGGAATAGACGGCGGGGTGCATCTGCGGGCTCCGTGTTGATGTGAATGTTAATCACATTAACACAGATGGCCCTGCGCGGCTTGCGGTTCAATCCCCGGCGTGGGAATTATCCTTCGGCGCCGATGACGCCCAGGCCCCGCAGATAGATCAGCGCCCCGCTTTCCAGCATCTCGTCGGCGGATTCTGGCGACCGCCCACCGGGACGCCCGCGCGCAAACAGCTCGACCACGCCATGCGACAGCGCCCACAGGTGATTGGCGACCATGGTGGCGGGCGGGCGGCGGTCGGCGGGCAGGCGCGCGGACAAGGCGCGGGCGGCGTCCACCAGGACCGATTGCGCGCGGTCCGCTGCGGCCGACAGCTCGGCATTGCCCGAAATCGACAGGCCGGACTCGAACATCGCCATGTAGAAGCCGGGCTTGTCGCGGGCAAAGGCCAGATAGGCCTGCCCCATGCGGACAAACGCCGACAACGCCGCGGGCCGCCCGCGGTCGAAGGCGGCTTCGAGCCGGTCGGCAAAGTCCAGAAAGCCCTGGCGCGCGACCTCCTCCAGCAGCTGGTCGCGGCCGGCGAAATGGCGATAGGGGGCGGCAGGGCTGACGCCGGCCAGACGCGCCGCCTCGGCCAGGGTAAAGGCCAGCGGCCCCTTGTCCTCGACCAGGCGAACGGTCGCATCGACCAGCGCCTGTTTCAGATTGCCATGATGATAGCTGTCGCGGGGCACCCGCGTCACATGCCTTCGCCGAAATAATCCCCGACCAGGGTCGCCAGCGCATCGGCAAGGGCCGCGGCCTCCGGCCCCTCGGTCGTGACGGTGATCGAGCTGCCGCGCGCCACGGTCAGCATCAGCAGGCCCATGATCGAATCGCCCGACACCCGTTCGCCGTCCTTTTCGACCCAGGCGCGGGCGTCGAACTGCTCGACCGTCTCGACGAACTTGGCTGAGGCGCGGGCGTGCAGGCCCTTTTCGTTGATGATGGGCAGGTCTCGCGTGATCGTCTGGCTCATGAAACAGCTCGGCGCAGGTCCTTGTCCGCAGGGGCATAGCAGTCGATGTACTTGCGCCCCGCCTCTGCCGCAAGCTCGGCGGCCTCGGCCACCCCCATGTTGCGCGACTTGGCCAGCTTGACCAGCATCGGCAGGTTGGCGCCATAAAGGATGCGGCGCTGCCGGGGCATGCAGGCCGGCAGCGACAGGTTCGACGGCGAGCCGCCGAACAGGTCGGTGACGATCACCACGCCCTGTCCGGTATCCACCGCGTTGGCCGCGTCGCAGATCTCGATCTGCTTGGCGCCGCGGTCATGGTCTTCCTCGATCATGACGGCACGAATGCCGCTTTGCGGCCCCACGACATGCTCTACGGCGGCGAGGTATTCCCGCGCCAGCCCACCATGCGCAACGATGACAATCCCGATCAAGTCTTTCCACCACCCGCGAACGCTGGCGCGCCCCCGCGCACGCCCATGGACCCGCCTGCCTGCAGCGTATCGCCGGGGCGAGGTGCGTCCTGTCGGCGTTCCAGTTCCCTGTGTCGTTTAGACACCTGCCAGCCCTGAACGGCAAGGGCATCGGCCATTTCTTCCGCCAAAGTGACTGAACGGTGTTGCCCGCCGGTACACCCGAACCCGATCGCCAGGTGCGCCTTGCCCTCGGCCACCTGCGCGGGCAGCAGAAAAACCAGCAGGTCGCGGACCCGGGCAAAGAATTCATCGTATCGGGGATCGGCACGGACATGGGCGCGAACCGCCGGGTCGCGGCCGTCCAGGGACCGCAGCGGCGCGACCCAGTGCGGGTTCGCCAGGAACCGGCAGTCGAACATCAGGTCCAGCCCGCGCGGGACGCCCCGCTTGTAGCTGAAGCTTTGCACGGACACCGACAGCGCGCCGCCCGGGCCCACGTCGAACGCGCGGGCAAGCTCTGCGCGCAGGTCATGGGGGCTAAGGTCGGTGGTGTCCACCAGCACGTCCGCGCGTGCGCGGATCGGGGCCAGCAGGTCGCGTTCCACCGCGATGGCATCCGACGGCGATCCCCCGGTTGCCAGCGGGTGGCGGCGGCGCGTCTCGGCATAGCGGCGCACCAGAACCTCGGTCGCGCAATCCAGATACAGCACCTCGGGGGCAAAGGCGGGGTCGCGGGTCAGCCCGTCGATCTGGTCGATCACGCGCGAGACGGCGAAATCGCGGTTGCGCACGTCCAGCCCCAGGGCCAGCGGCACCGGGCGGGGCTGTCCGGCCAGCAGGCGCGGGATCAGCGACAGCGGCAGGTTGTCGATTGCCTCGAAACCCAGGTCCTCCAGCACGTTGATGGCGGTGGACCGCCCCGCGCCCGAGGGGCCGGTCACAAGGACGATGCGCTGCACGTCAGCGGCGGGCTGTTCACCGCCGTCCGGCTGCGCGGTGGCGAAAGTCGTGTCCTGCCGAGGCTCGATCGCCTTGTCCATCGCCCTTCCCATCCACACGCCCGCGCTGCGCGCCTCAGGCGAACCGTCCGCCGATCAGCATCTGCCGCAGTGCAGCACCAAGATGCGGTCCCATCGGTCCCAACACAAGGTCAAGCTCGACACCGTGAAGGGTGATGTGGCGCGATGGCGGCAGGCGCGCGTCCTCGGCCCGGCCCAGGTCCACAGCCAGCGACAGGGGCGTATCGCCGGCGGCGCCTGCGCGCAGGATGCCGACGCCGCGCGCCTCGATCAGGCCCGACAGGCGGGGCGGACAGGATGCGACAAGCCGGTCGCCGCGGCGGATCAGCCGAACCCTGTCGTCGGCCACAAGCTGCCCCCCCATCGCCAGCAGGGCCAGCGCCAGCGTAGACTTGCCCGAACCCGGCGGGCCGAGGATCAGCAGCCCTCGACCGTCCAGGGCGACGGCACTGGCGTGGATCGTGCCCTGGCCGCCCTGGTCATCCGTCGTCATAACGCCCCCCGCATCCTGCCTATTCCGCCAGTTGGTAACGCTAAACCACGATGGTTGCGCTAACCGGGGTGCGCCCCGCCTTCCTTCATCTTTTTGCCATGTTATAGGACCACGGCGACACCCCCCCGTCCCGCCCTTCAGGAGCAGACCCGCCATGACCCACGCCCGCGTCAACCCCAACTGCAAGCTGGAAGATCAGGGGATCGAAGGCGTCGGATCGGTCCACTACAACCTTCTGGAACCCGCCCTGGTCGAGGCGGCGATCCGCCGGGGCGAGGGGCATCTGGGCCTGGGCGGGGCGTTCCTGGTGGAAACCGGCGCCAAGACCGGCCGGTCGCCCAAGGACAAGTTCGTCGTCCGCACGCCGTCGGTCGAGGATTCGATCTGGTGGGACAACAACGCCCCCATGTCGCCCGAGCATTTCGACACGCTGTATCGGGACATGCTGGCCCACATGAAGGGGCGCGAGTATTTCGTGCAGGACCTGTATGGCGGCGCGGACCCCGAACACCGGCTTGACGTGCGGGTCGTCACCGAGCTGGCGTGGCACGGGCTGTTCATCCGCCACCTGCTGCGCCGTCCCGCCGCCGAGGAACTGGCCGGCTTCACGCCCGACTTCACGATCATCAACTGCCCCGGCTTCAAGGCCGATCCGGCACGTCACGGCACCCGGTCCGACACGGTGATCGCCCTGAACTTCGACCGCAAGCTGATCCTGATCGGCAACACCCAGTATGCGGGCGAGAACAAGAAATCCGTGTTCACGCTGCTGAACTATATCCTGCCCGGCAAGGGCGTGATGGCGATGCACTGCTCGGCCAACCACGCCATTGGCAACCCCGACGACACGGCAGTGTTCTTCGGCCTGTCGGGCACCGGCAAGACCACGCTGTCGCAGGACCCCTCGCGCGTGCTGATCGGCGACGACGAGCATGGCTGGTCCGACAACGGCACCTTCAACTTCGAAGGCGGCTGCTATGCCAAGACCATCAACCTGTCGCCTGAGGCCGAGCCCGAGATCTACGCCACGACCAGCCGGTTCGGCACCGTGGTCGAGAACATGGTCCATGACCCCGACACGCTGGAACTGGACTTCGCCGACGGCTCGATCACGGAAAACACGCGCTGCGCCTATCCGCTCGAGGCGATCAGCAACGCCTCGCCCACCTCGATGGGCGGCCACCCGCGCAACATCATCATGCTGACGTCGGATGCCTATGGCGTGATGCCCCCCATCTCGCGGCTGACCACGGCGCAGGCGATGTATCATTTCCTGTCGGGCTTCACCTCCAAGACGCCGGGGACTGAGGATGGCGTGCTCGAGCCGTCGCCCACCTTCTCGACCTGCTTCGGCGCCCCCTTCATGCCGCGCCGCCCCGAGGTTTACGGCAAGCTGCTGCAAGAGCGCATCGCCGCAACCGGGGCCGTCTGCTGGCTGGTCAACACCGGCTGGACCGGCGGCGCCTTCGGCACCGGCAAGCGCATGCCGATCAAGGCCACCCGCGCGCTGCTGAGCGCGGCGCTGGACGGCTCGCTGAACGATGCCACCTTCCGCATCGACCCGAACTTCGGGTTCGAGGTGCCGGTCAGCGTTCCGGGCGTGGACGATGCGCTGCTGGACCCCCGCCAGACATGGCCGGACGGCGCGGCCTATGACGCGCAGGCCGAAAAGCTGCGCGCCATGTTCCGCGAGAACTTCGCCCAATACACGGACAAGGTGGACGCGGACGTCAGGGCCGCCGCGATCTGACGCACGCGACCCCGGCCTGACGAACGCCCCGCGCAGCCCGTGGGGCGTTTCCCGTTTCAGAACGCGGCCAGGCCAGGCCGGCTACTTGCGGATGCGGCGCAGCTTGCGGGCGCGCGCCTCGCCGGCCTTGGCGGACCGGGCGTCGGCGCGCCGGGGGGACTTGCCCCGCCGCCCGGACGGGCCGCGCGCGATCGCGCTCCCCTCGACCTCCAGCAGTTGCAGCATCAGCCCGCCGGTGGTGGGCACCGCTTCGGCCAGGCGCACCAGGACGCGCTGCCCGATGCCGATTTCCAGACCGCTGTCCGCGCCGACCAGCGTCTGCGCGTCCCGGTCATAGTGGAAATATTCCTGCCCGATGTCGCGGATGGGGATCAGCCCGTCGGCGCCGGTCTCGTCCAGCTTGACGAAGGCGCCGAATCGCTGGACCCCGCTGACGCGGCCCGTGAATTCGCTGCCGACCCGGTCCGCCAGGAACGCCGCCAGATACCGGTCCGTGGTGTCGCGTTCGGCCGCCATGCTGCGCCGCTCGGTCTCGCTGATGTGGATCGCGGTCTCGTCGAGCGTCTCGATGTCCTGCGCCGACAGGCCGTCGCCCTTCTTGCCCCCGCCCCAGCCGTGGGCCGAGATCAGCGCCCGGTGCACGATCAGGTCGGAATAGCGCCGGATCGGCGAGGTGAAATGCGCATAGGATTTCAGCGCCAGGCCGAAATGCCCCAGGTTTTCCGCGTGATAATACGCCTGCGTCATCGACCGCAGGGTGCTGACGTTGATCAGCTCGTCAAAGTCGGTGTCCTGCGCCTGCGCCAGCAGCCGGTTCAGCTGGCTGGTCTGCAGCACCTGCCCCTTGGCCAGGCTGAACCCCGATGCCTCGGCCACGTCGCGCAGCGCGTTCAGCTTTTCGGGGCTGGGCTCTTCATGGACACGAAACAGCAGCGGGCGGCGCAGGCGGGTCAGCTCCTCGGCCGCCGCGACGTTGGCCAGCACCATGAACTCCTCGATCAGCCTGTGGGCGTCAAAGCGGTCGCGGAACGCCACCGACTTGACGCGCCCGTCGGGGGTCAGTTCGATCTTGCGCTCGGGCAGGTCCAGTTCCAGCGGCTGGCGCCGCGCGCGCGCCGTCTTCAGCAGCGCATAGGCGGCAAACAGCGGCCGGATCACCTCGTCCATCAGGGGCGCGGCATCCTCGTCGGGATTGCCGTCCGCCGCCGCCTGCGCCTGCTCGTAGCTCAGCGAGGCGCGGCTGTGCATCATGCCGCGGTGAAAGTCATGGCCGATCTTGTTGCCCTGCGCGTCCAGCCGCATCCGCACGGCGATCACGGGCCGGTCCACGCCGTGGTGCAGCGAACACAGATCGCCCGACAGCACGTCCGGCAGCATAGGCACCACGCGGTCGGGGAAATAGGTGGAATTGCCCCGGTGGCGCGCCTCGCGGTCCAGCGCCGACTGCGGCCGCACATAGGCGGCCACATCGGCGATGGCGACCCAGATCACCATGCCATCCGGGTTGCGGGGATCGTCGTCGGGCATGGCGGCCACCGCGTCGTCGTGGTCGCGCGCGTCTGCCGGGTCGATGGTGATCAGCGGCAGCGGGCGCAGATCCTCGCGCCCCTGCAGGGTTGCGGGCGTCTGGGCATCCGCCTCGGCCATCACGGCGTCGGGGAAATCGTCGGGGATGCCGTGCTGGTGGATCGCGATCAGGCTGACCGCGCGCGGGGCCGAGGGATCGCCCAGCCGGTCCAGGATGCGGGCCTGCGGCAGGCCGATCCGCGCGCGCGAGCCGATCTGTTCGGCCTCGACCAGTTCGCCGTCCTGCGCCCCTTGCGTCGCGTCGCCGCGCACCCGCCATTCGCGCCCCTCGCCCTTGTCGATGGGCACGATGCGTCCGCCCTCGGTCTCCTTGCGGAAGATGCCGACGACGCGATGCGAGACGGTGCCGATGCGCCGCATCAGGCGGGCCTGATACTGGTGGTCCTCGCCCTCGACCGGGATCAGGCGCACCAGCAGGCGTTCGCCCGGCGCGACGGCCGGATCGGCCTTGAGCGGGGAAAACAGGATGCGCGGCATCGGCGCCGTGCCCTGCCATTCCAGCGGGCGGGCGAACAGGTCGCCCTGCGCGTCCGGGGCCGTGATCTCGACCACCGTCACGGGGGGCAGCTTTTCGGCATCACGATAGCTGCGGCGGCGGCGTTCCAGCACGCCCTCGGCCTCAAGCTCCTTCAGCAGGCGCTTCAGCTCGATCCGGGCGCTGCCCTTGATGTCGAAGGCCTTGGCGATGTCACGCTTTGCGGTGGCGTCGGGATGGTCGGCGATCCAGTCGAGGATCTGCTGGCGGGTGGGCATCTGGTTCATGACGGCACGCTAACACGGCCGCGGGCGTTGCGGCAGGGACAAAAGGGCCGCCGGCCCCGCCCGGTTCCCCGGCGGCCCTAGTCCTGATGCGACAGCGGGTCCGTGGGCTTAGCGCCTTCGGACGGCTCCTCCGGCAGGCGGATGAACGGCGCCGTCGCGCGCACGATCGGATCGGCCTCGGCCCCGGCGCGCAACTGGTCCAGAAACTCCATCCGCATCCGATAGGTCCAGAAATCGTTGATGTGCCCGGCCACCGCCTGTTCCGGCACCAGGTCCGGCTGGCTGCGGAAGAAATCGGCGATCTGCGTCGCCATGCGGATCAGCTTGTCGGCCATGCGTCAGTCCTGGATGCGATGTGGATGGGTAAAGACGTCAAAGCTGTCGCCGCGCGCGCGCCCGATCAGCGTCACCCCTGCGGCCTCGGCCCAGGCGATCGCCAGCCGCGTGGGCACGCCCGCACCCATCAGCACCGGGGCGCCCATGCGCGCGGTCTTCTGCACCAGATCGACCGACAGGCGCGAGGTCATGGCAACACAGGCGCGGCGTGCGTCGAGGCCCGCCCGGGCGGCAGCCCCTGCCAGCTTGTCCAGCGCGTTGTGGCGGCCGACGTCCTCGCGCACCAGCGCGTCCCGGCCCGGCGTGTCCCTGGGCACCCACAGGGCGGCCGCGTGGATCGCGGGCGTGTCGCGCCAGCGGCGCTGGCCCGCCGACAGCGCCGCCATTGCGGCCAGGATGTCGCCCGGCGACAGGCGCAGCGTGGATTCACTCCGCCAGACGGCGGGCAGCGCGGCGGCAATGCTGTCCACGCCGCACAGCCCGCAGCCCACCGGCCCCACCATGCTGCGCCGCCGTTCCGCCAGCCCGGCCGACAGGCCCGGGCGCAGCCACAGCCGCGCCTCGTGCGCGGGCAGGTTCAGGGGACCGGCGGGGACAGCCACGATCTCGCACCCGGTCACGTCGGCCGGGCTGGCGATCAGCCCCTCGGTCAGGGCAAAGCCGAACGCAAAATCATCCAGCTCGTGCGGGGTCGCCATCAGCACGGCCTGCGAGGCCCCGTCGATGACGATCGCCACCGCCGCCTCCTCGGGGCTGGCGGGCACGGATCCCTGATGCCAGCCGCCGTCCCGCCAGCGCCACAGCGGCCGGCCATCGGCCGGCGCGTGAGGCGGCACGATGCGGGCCGCGCCGGTCGTCCCTGCCGTCATTCGGCGGCGGGCAGGATGCGGCGCGACAGCTCGGCATGGGCGCGATACTGCTCCTGCCATTCGGACGGTCCGTTCGACGGGCTGACCTGCACCGCCGTCACCTTGAATTCCGGGCAGTTGGTCGCCCAGTCGGAATTGTCGGTCGTGACCACGTTGGCCTGCGTGTTGGGGTGGTGGAAGGTCGTGTAGACCACGCCCGGCGCCACCCGGTCCGTCACCCGCGCGCGCAGCGTCGTGTCCCCTGCCCGGCTGGCCACGCGGACATAGTCGCCTGACGCGATGCCCCGGTTTTCGGCGTCCGACGGGTGGATCTCCAGCAGATCCTCGGCATGCCAGACGGTGTTGTCGGTGCGCCGCGTTTGCGCACCCACGTTGTACTGCGTCAGCGTCCGCCCCGTGGTCAGCAGCAGCGGAAAGCGCGGGCCGGTGCGCTCGTCCGTGCCGACGTATTCGGTGTGGATGAACTTGCCCTTGCCGCGCACGAAGCCGTCCACATGCATGACGGGCGTCCCCAGCGGGGCCGCTGCGTTGCACGGCCACTGGACCGAGCCTTCGCGGTCCAGCAGGTCATAGCTGACGCCGGCAAAGCTGGGCGTCGTCATCGCGATCTCGTCCATGATCTGCGAAGGGTGGTCATACCGCCAGTCCGCGCCCAGCGCGTTCGCCAGCATCACCGTGATTTCCCAGTCGGCATGGCCGTTCAGGGGCGTCATTGCCCGGCGCACCATGTTGATGCGCCGTTCGGCGTTGGTGAAGGTGCCGTCCTTTTCCAGAAACGACGAGCCCGGCAGGAAGACATGGGCATAGTTCGAGGTCTCGTTCAGGAACAGGTCGTGGACGATCAGGATGTCCAGGCTCGCCAGCGCCTTCTGCACATGGCTGGTGTCGGGATCGGATTGCAGCACGTCCTCGCCCTGGCAGTACAGGCCCCGGAACGTGCCCGCGGTCGCCGCGTCGAACATGTTGGGGATCCGCAGGCCGGGTTCGTCCGACAGCGGCACGCCCCAGGCCTGTTCATAGATCCGGCGCGTCTCGATGTCGGTCACATGGCGATAGCCGGGGAACTCGTGCGGAAACGACCCCATGTCGCACGATCCCTGCACGTTGTTCTGGCCGCGCAGCGGGTTCACGCCGGTGCCCGGCTTGCCGATGTTGCCCGTCATCATCGCCAGGTTGGCAATGGCCATGACGGTGGTGGACCCTTGCGAGTGTTCCGTCACGCCCAGGCCATAATAGATGCTGGCACGCGGCGCGCCCGCATAGGCGCGGGCGGCGCGGCGGATCAGGTCGGCCGGCACCTGGCTTGTGCGCTCGACCGCCTCGGGGGAATGGCGGGGGTCCAGCAGGAACTCGCGATAGGCCAGGAACTCGTCCCAGTCGCAGCGGGTGCGGATGAACGCCTCGTCATACAGGCCCTCGGCCGCGATCACATGGGCCATCGCGGTCAGCACGGCGACGTTGGTGCCGGGCAGCAGCGGCAGGTGCATCGCCTCATGGCGGTGGGCCGTGTCCAGCAGGTCGATGTGGCGCGGGTCGATCACGATCAGCCCCGCCCCCTGCCGCAGCCGCCGCCGCAGGCGAGAGCCGAAGACCGGGTGCCCCTCGGTCGGGTTCGCCCCGATGATCAGCGCAAGGTCAGTGTCCTCGACCGAGTCGAAGTCATGCGTCCCTGCCGATGTGCCGAACGTCGTCTTGAGGCCATAGCCGGTCGGCGAATGGCACACGCGGGCGCAGGTGTCGGTGTTGTTGTTGCCGAAGACGGCGCGCGCCAGCTTCTGCACCAGATAGGTTTCCTCGTTCGTGCAGCGCGAGGATGTGATGACGCCGACCGAATCGCGCCCGTGCTTTGCTTGCGTCGCGCGCAGGCGGTCGGCGGCGAAACGGATCGCCTCCTCCCACGACACCACCCGCCACGGGTCGGTGTAATGCTCGCGGATCATCGGGTTCAAAACGCGCTCGGCGTGCGTGGCATAGCCCCAGGCGAAGCGGCCCTTGACGCAGCTATGCCCCCGGTTGGCCTTGCCGTCCTTGCTGGGCACCATCTTCACGACCGTCTCGCCGCGCATATGGGCGTCGAAGGAACAGCCCACGCCGCAATAGGCGCAGGTGGTCTTGACGATGCGCTCGGGCGTGCCGATCTCGATCACCTTGTTCTCGATCAGCGTGGCGGTCGGGCAGACCTGCACGCAGGCCCCGCAGCTGACGCAGTCCGACGACAGGAAGCTGTCGGACGCCATCCCGGCGCTGACGCGGCTGTCAAAGCCCCGTCCCTCGATCGTCAGGGCGAACGTGCCCTGCACCTCTTCGCAGGCCCGTACGCAGCGCGAGCAGACGATGCATTTCGCCGGATCAAAGGTGAAATACGGGTTCGACTGGTCCTTGGCGCGCCATTCGGGGTTCGGCTCGCCGTTTTCGCGCCGCAGGAAATGGTTCTGGCCCGGCTCAAAGCGGACCTCGCGCAGGCCCACGGCACCGGCCATGTCCTGCAACTCGCAGTCGCCGTTCGCCGCGCAGGTCAGGCAGTCCAGCGGATGGTCCGAGATGTACAGCTCCATCACGCCGCGGCGGATGCGGGCGATCTCGTCGGTCTGGGTGTGGACCACCATCCCCTCGGCCACGGGGGTCGTGCAGGATGCGGGCGTGCCGCGCATCCCCTCGATCTGAACGACGCACAGCCGGCACGAGCCGAAGGCCGCCAGGGTGTCGGTCGCGCACAGCTTGGGCACGGTGACGCCCGCCTCGGCCGCCGCGCGCATCACGCTGGTGCCGGCTGGAACCGTGACCAGCATGCCATCGACGCTCAGCGTCACGGCGATGTCGGACCGCGACTCGGGCGTGCCCATGTCGCGCGTCCAGTCCTTGGGGGGAATGACGAAGTCCTTCATTCTGCGGCCTCCACCCGGACGCGCCGTCCGGTGAAATCATCGGGGAAATGCTCCAGCGCCGACAGCACGGGATAGGGCACGAACCCCCCCAGCGCGCACAGGCTGCCCCATTTCATCGTGTTGCACAGATCGGTCAGCACCGGGACCGCTTCAAGGTCCCCGGCGGCGATGCGGTCGATGGTTTCGACCCCGCGGGTCGATCCGATCCGGCAGGGCGTGCATTTCCCGCAGGACTCGATCGCGCAGAACTCCATCGCAAAGCGCGCCAGCGCGCGCATGTCGGCCGTGTCGTCGAAGACGACGACGCCCGCATGGCCGACAAGCCCGTCCTTGCCCGCGAACTCCTCATAGCCGAAGGGGGTGTCGAACAGCGACGGCGGGAAATAGGCGCCCAGCGGCCCGCCCACCTGCACCGCCTTGACGGGCCGGCCGCTGGCGGTTCCACCCGCGATGGCGGTCACGATCTCGCCCAGCGACAGGCCGAACGCGACCTCGAACAACCCGCCGTGCCGGACATTGCCCGCGATCTGCAACGGCATGGTGCCGCGCGACCGGCCGATGCCGTGGGCGGCGTAGGCCGCCGCCCCGTTCGCCATGATCCAGGGCACGGTGGCCAGCGACAGCACGTTGTTGACGACCGTGGGCTTGCCCAGGAACCCTTCCAGCGCGGGGATCGGGGGCTTGGCGCGCACCACGCCGCGCTTGCCCTCAAGGCTGTTGAGCAGGCTGGTTTCCTCGCCGCAGACATAGGCGCCCGCGCCCACCCGCACCTCCATGTCGAAGGTGCGGCCCGATCCCAGCACCGACGCGCCCAGCACGCCCGCGCCGCGGGCGATGCGGATCGCACTGTCCATGGCGCGGATCGCGTCGGGGTATTCGCTGCGGATATAGACATAGCCCTGCGTCGCCCCCACGGCCACGCCGGCGATGGCCATGCCCTCGATCAGGGTCAGGGGATCGCCTTCCATCAGCATCCGGTCGGCGAACGTGCCGCTGTCGCCCTCGTCGGCGTTGCAGACGATGTACTTGCGGTCCGCCGCAGCCCTGGCGACGGTGGCCCACTTGATCCCGGTCGGAAAACCCGCCCCGCCCCGCCCGCGCAGGCCCGAGTCGGTGATCTCGGCCACGATGCGGTCGGGCGCAGCCAGCGCGGCGCGCAGGCCCGCCAGCCCGCCATGCGCCTGATATTCCTCGACCGACAGCGGGTCGATGATCCCCACCCGGGCGAATGTCAGCCGCGTCTGCGCCCGCATCCACGGCAGGTCGTCCACCGGCCCCAGCGCCAGCGGATGCCCGGCAGGACCGGCCAGCAGCGCGGGCACGTCCTCGGGCGCCACGGGGCCAAAGCCGTGCCGGACGCCGTCGATCTCGATCTCGACCAGCGGCTCCAGCCAGACCATGCCGCGCGTGCCGTTGCGTGTCAGCGCGATGTCGATGCCGCGGGCCGCGGCCTCGCGCCGGATCGCATCGGCAACCTCGTCGGCGCCCAGCGCGCGGGCGGCGGCATCGACGGGAACCCAGATCCGCATCAGCGCGCCCCCCCGACCATCGCGACGACGCGCTGCGCCGTGGCGCGACCCATCAGCCGGTCGCCCATTTGCGCGGCGGGCGCGCAGGCGCACAGGCCCAGGCAGAACACCGGCTCCAGCGTCAGCCGCCCGTCGGGCGTGGTCTCGTGCCAGTCCAGCCCCAGCGCGGCGCGGACCTGATCGGCCAGCGCATCGGCGCCCATCGACTGACACGCCTCGGCCCGGCACAGGCGCAGCACATGCCGGCCCGCCGGTCGTTCGCGGAAGTCGTGGTAAAAGCTGACCACGCCATAGACCTCGGCCCGGCTCATCCCCAGCGCGTTGCCGATGATCGGCTGCGCCGCCTCGGGGATCAGGCCGAAGTCGGCCTGCACGTCATGCAGGATCGGCAGCAGCGGACCCTCTCGTCCGGCATGGCGCGCGATGATCGCGTTCAGGCGATCAAGGGCGTCGGCGTCAAGGGCTGAAACGGTCAGGCTGTTGGGGGCGGTCGGCGTGTTGGCCGCATGGGTCATGGCAGGGATGCTTCCGGCAGAACGATCCCCCGAACGCTACCTGCGCCGTGATAGGCAAATCAATACCAAAGACCCGTAGGATGATAGGCGGTTCCTATGACACTGCTGCCCCTCGTGTGCCGGCCTCCAGCAACGCGCGGATCAGCGGCGGATGCGGCTCTCGGGCGGCGACGATCAGGCCGACCATGTGCCCTTCGGCCCCGGTCAGCGGCCGCGACAGCACGCCCGCCGGCAGCGGCAGCCCGTCGGCCAGAGCCTGCGGCAGCACCGCCGCCCAGTCACCCGTCGCCACGTGCGACAGGATCGCCAGCATCGAGTTCGACTCGACCCGCGGCACGTCGCGCGCGCCCACGTCCGCCAGGTGCCGGGCGACGATCCGGCGGTTCTGCATGTCGGGGGTCAGCAGGCACAGGGGCCGGGTGGCGGCCTCGGCCCAGCCGACCGGCCCGGCCTGCTCGGTGCGGTCCACAAGGCAATAGGTCTCGCGGAACAGCGGCAGGCGCTGGACCTTGCCCAGCGGCTCGCTGTCCAGATAGGTGACGCCCGCGTCCAGTTCCAGCGCGGCGATCTGGTCGCGGATCTCGTCCGAGGACCGCGACAGGATCGTCACCTCGGTCGCCGGGTGGCGGGCCAGCAAGGGGGCCGTCAGGTCGGCGATGCGGGGCATGGCGGTCGGGATCACGCCGATCCGCAGGCGGCCGCTGACGCCCCGGTGGCGGGCGCGCATCTCGGCCTGCATGGTGCGGGCGTCACCCACGATCCGGCGCGCCCAGTCCAGCACCCGCTCGCCCTCGGGCGTCAGCCCGCCATAGCGCGAGCCGCGCCGCACCAGCTGCACGCCCAGCTGATCCTCCAGCGCGCGCAGCGCAGACGACAGCGACGGCTGGGTGATTCCCAGCGCCTCGGCGGCGCGGCCGAAATGCTGTTCGCGCGCCAGCACCATGAACATGTTGAGCCGGTCGATCACCGTCGCCCTGCCCCCACCCTCTGCCCCGCAGGTCGCACCGCAGGGCCGCGCACCGGCCGCGCGTCCTAAAGGATCTCGACTCGCCAGCTTTCGATGACGGTGTTGGCCAGCAGCGCCTCGCACATCCGGCCCACCTCCGCCTCGGCCGCGGCGGGATCGGTGGCGGCCAGGTCAAGCTCGATCACCTTGCCCTGGCGCACGCCCTCGACGCCCTTGAACCCCAGGTTGCCCAGCGCGTGGCGGATCGCCTCTCCCTGCGGGTCCAGGACGCCGGTCTTCAGCATGATGGTGACGCGAGCTTTCATCGGCGGGCCTTCAGTTGATCAGCGTGGGCTTGGCGACAGGGGCCGCCGGCATCACGCCCAGCCGCCGCGCCACCTCGGTATAGGCGTCGGTCAGATTGCCCAGGTCGCGGCGGAACACGTCCTTGTCCAGCTTCTGCCCGGTCTTGACGTCCCACAGGCGACAGCTGTCGGGGCTGATCTCGTCCGCGACGATCAGGCGCATGAAGTCGCCGTCCCAGATGCGGCCGATCTCGATCTTGAAATCCACCAGCTTGATGCCGACCCCATAGAACACGCCCGACAGGAAGTCGTTGACGCGCAGCGCCAGGCTGACGATGTCGTCCAGGTCCTGCTGGCTGGCCCAGCCGAAGGCGATCACATATTCCTCGCTGACCATGGGATCGCCCAGCTCGTCGTTCTTGTAGCTGTACTCGACGATCGGCCGGGGCAGCGCCGTCCCCTCCTCCAGCCCCAGCCGCTTGGAGATGGAGCCGGCGGCGAAGTTGCGCACGATCACTTCAAGCGGGATGATCTCGACCTGGCGGATCAGTTGCTCGCGCATGTTGATGCGGCGGATGAAGTGGTTCGGGACGCCGATGTTGGTCAGGCCGGTCATGAAGAACTCGCTGAGGCGGTTGTTCAGCACGCCCTTGCCCTCGACCACGGCCTTCTTCTGTGCGTTGAAGGCCGTGGCGTCGTCCTTGAAATACTGGATGAGGGTGCCGGGCTCGGTGCCTTCGTACAGGATCTTGGCCTTGCCTTCGTAAATCTTCTTGCGCCGTGGGGCCATGTCCTGCGCCTTTCGTGGGCCAAGGGTCCATTTGGTCCTCCCATAGACCCGAACGGGCGCGCGGGGCAATACGGGGTTGCGGCAGGCGGGGCCCGTGGGCATATCAGGCGCAGACCTGACCGGAGGCCGACATGACCACCTTTGACGATCGCGAACGTTCCTACGAGGCGAAGTTCGCCCACGACGCCGACCTGCGTTTCAAGGCCGAGGCGCGCCGCAACCGTCTGCTGGGCGAATGGGCGGCCGGGCTGCTGGGCAAGTCGGGCGACGAGGCGCGCACCTATGCGCTGACCGTCGTCACCTCGGACTTCGAGGAGCCGGGCGACGGGGACGTGTTCCGCAAGCTGGCGGCGGACCTGTCGGGCAAGGCGGACGAGGCGGCGATCCGCGCCAAGATGGACGAACTGCGCACCGAGGCGCGTCGCCAGGTCCTCGAGGAAAGCTGAGGGCCGGCGCGTCCCGCCCTAGGGTCGGGATGCGCTCAGGCCGGGGCGCGGGCCGCGGCCTCGACCGTGGGGTACAGCCGTGCCATGGTCAGGCCGCGCGTGGCGTTCAGCACCATCAGCGCCGCCCATAGCCCGTGATTGCCCCAGATCGGGGGCAGCACGGCCAGCGCCACCGCATAGACCGCGACTGCCTGGATCATCGCGCGCCGCATCTCGGCCGTGCGGGTCGCCCCGATGAAGATGCCGTCGAGCATCCAGCTTGCGATGCCGATCACCGGCGCCAGCGCCAGCCAGGGCAGAAAGGCGCGCGCGGCCTCGCGCACCGCCGGCGCGGTGGTCAGCAGGTCGATGATCGCCCCGCCGCCGACCGCGAACGACAGGCCCAGCAGCAGCGCCCCGCCCACGCCCCATTGCGACGTCAGCACGGCGGCGCGGCGCACCGCGCCCGGTCGGCGCGCACCGACCGCCTGCCCGACCAGCGCCTCGGCTGAAAAGGCAAATCCGTCAAGGGCAAAGGCGGTGATTTCCAGAAACTGCATCAAGACCTGATTGGCGGCCAGCGTGACGTCGCCCTGTGCCGCGCCGAAGAACACGAAGCTGGTGAACGACCCCTGCAGCAGGACCGAGCGGATCATGATGTCGCCGTTGACCCGGCCCAGCTGCGCCAGCCGGTCGCGCGCGAACAACCCCGCCTGCGCCAGCCCGGCCGCCAGCGCGCCGCGCGCGATCCACAGCGCCAGCGCCAGGCCCGCCATCTCGGCGATCAGGGTGGCGGCGGCGACCCCGCGCACGCCCCACCCCAGCCCCAGCACGAACCACAGGTCCAGCCCGATGTTGATCGCGTTGATCAGCATCTGCACGGCCAGGATCGCGCGGGTCCGCTCGGTCGCGATCATCCAGCCGGTCAGCGCATACATCCCGATGGTGGCGGGCGCGCCCCAGATGCGGATCGCCAGATACTGCCGCGCCAGCGTCTCGACCTCGGCCGAGGCGGGCGCCAGGCGGAACGCGGCGGCGCTCAGCGGCGCCTGCACAGCCACATAGGCCAGCCCGACCGCCAACGCGACGGCCAGCGCGCGCACCAGATGCGCCCCGCTGTCCCCCGGCCGCCCCGCGCCATGGCTTTGCGCGACCAGCCCCGAGGTGCCCATCCGCAGGAACCCGAAGATCCAGTAGACCGACATCAGGATCACGGCGCCCAAGCCCACGGCGCCGATCGGCGCGGCCTGGCCCATCTGGCCCACGACGCCGGTGTCCACGGCCCCCAGCAGCGGGATCGTCGCGTTGGACGCCACGATCGGCAGCGCGATGGCCAGCACCCGCCGGTGGGTCAGGGCCGCCGCGGCGGGCACGGTCAGATCAGCCCTGCGGCATCACGAAATGTCCGGTGGCGTGGGCGAACGGCCGGTCGCGGTTGTCCTGCCACGCCTCGACCTGCACGCTGGCAAAGCGCCGCCCCATCCGCACGATGCGCGAGCGCGCATAGCTGTCGCGCGGCAGGCCGGAGCGCAGGTAGTCGACCGTGAAGTCGATGGTCTTGGGCAGCCGCGGCAGGCTGTCGGGGCGACCGAGGTCGGGGGCGAGGCGCCCGGCCTCCATGTCGTCCCACAACGCGGTCCAGGTCAGCCCCACGATGGCCGCCGTTTCAAGAAAGGCCGCCGTGACGCCCCCGTGCAGGGCCGGCAGCATGGGATTTCCGATCAGGCGTTCCGCAAACGGCAGAACCGCCGTCAGCTCGTCCCCCCGCCGGTCGAAGCGGACGCCCAGCCATGCGACATAGGGCACGCCGTCCACCAGCGCCGCCAGCATGGTGTCGCGGCGGGATTTCACCTGCGCCAAAGGTTCGTTGCGGTCGCCCACCTCAGCCCCCCACGCTGAACGCCCCGGTGGCGGTGGCCACGGGGTTCTGTTCGTCGTCATCCAGCGCCAGCGCCCGCACGAAGGCGACCGAGCGCGTGATGTGAAAGCACTCTGCCCGCGCGCGAATCGTCTGCCCCGGCGTGGCCGCCCGCATGTAGTCGATGCGCAGGTCGATGGTGGCGGTGCTGGGGGGTCCCTTGGGATCGGCCAGCACCGCCGCCCCGCAGCAGGTGTCCATCAGGGCCGAGACGACCCCGCCGTGCAGGACCCCCGTGGACGGGTCGCCAACGAATTCGGGCCGCCATGCCATCGTGATCTCGGCCTTGCTCATGCCCAGCGAGGCGACCGTCATGCCCAGCGCCCGCGCATGGGGAATGTGGTCCAGGAATTCGCGCGCCATCGCCAGCCGGGGATCGTCGGCCGCGGTCACGGGGGTCCCTGCGGGCCCCGTCGCGTCGTCATCGTGCATCTGTCCGCCTCATGCCCCGCCACGCGTGATGATCCGGCCCCTGTCTGCCCTGCCCCCGCGGCCGCGGCAAGGACCGCTGCATCGGTTGAGATCGCCTGGCCGTTGATCTAGCGTGACGGTGGCAGCAGGGGCGTGCGGAATGACCCAGGATATCAGCTTCAAGGACATGTGCGCGCGGTTCGACGTGACCCCCCGCACGCTGCGGTACTACGAATACATCGAACTGCTCAGCCCCCGCCGCGACGGGCGCGCGCGGTTCTATGGCCCGCGCGAGATCGCGCGGATGAAGCTGATCATGCGCGGCCGCCGCTTCGGATTCTCGCTGGAGGAAATCCGCCAGTGGCTGCTGATCTACCAGCACAAGGGCACCGCCGAGCAGTACCGCGTCTGGCTGGAGCACGCCGACCGGCAGCTTCAGGTGCTGGCCGGCCAGCGCGACGAGATCGAGACGGCGATCACCGACCTGCGCGCGCTGCGCAACGAGACGGCGGCGCTGCTGGACGCCATGCCCGACTGACGCCGGCCACCCCTCAGGCGCCACCGCGGCCTCCGCGACTGACGCGACGTTTTGTTTACGCGAACGTCAACATTGCCCTATAGTCTGGACAGGACACCGGGCGAGAGGGGGCGCTGCGCATGACCGACGAGCTGCTGACCATCCGCGAGATGTGCGACCGCTATGGCGTGACACCGCGCGCCTTGCGCTTTTACGAATCACGCGAGCTGCTGTTTCCCGAACGCCGGGGCCAGCACCGCCTGTACGACCGCCGCGACCGCGGGCGGCTGGTGCTGATCCTGCGCGGCAAGCGCTTCGGCTTTTCGCTGGAGGAGATCCGCCACCTTCTGGACCTGTATGTGCCGGGGGCGCGCAACCGTGACCAGATCGCCCGAACGCTGACGACCGCCCGCGACCATCTGGCCAAGATGCGCGCCCAGCGCGACGAGCTGGGGCAGGCGATCACCGACCTCGAATCCCACATCGCCGAGGCGCAGGCGCGGCTGGATGCACTGCCCGCCGACGACACCCCGATCCGCTGACCAGACAGGACCCACCATGACCGTCTACAAAGCCCCCGTCCGCGACATGCAGTTCCTGCTGCACGACGTGCTGAACGTCGCGCAATCCGGCCTGCCGGGCCACGACGAGCTGGACCCCAGCTTCACCCAGGCGATCCTGGACGCGGCCGGGCAACTGGCCAGCGACGTGCTGGCGCCTCTGAACACGGTGGGCGACGCGCAGGGCTGCGTGCTGGAAAACGGCGTCGTCCGCACGCCCGAGGGGTTCAAGGCAGCCTTCGAGGCCGTGAAGGACGGCGGCTGGACGGGCCTCGACTGCGACCCCGCGTACGGCGGCCAGGGCATGCCCTATGTCATGGGCGTGGCCACGGGCGAGATCTTCGTGGCGGCCAACATGGCCTTCAACATGTACCAGGGCCTGACCCACGGCGCCTATTCCGCCATTCACGCCCACGGCACGGACGAGCAGAAGCAGACCTATCTGCCCAGGATGGTGTCCTGCGAATGGACCGGCACCATGAACCTGACCGAGCCGCATTGCGGCACCGACCTGGGGATGCTGCGGACGCGGGCGGAACCGCAGGACGACGGCAGCTATCTGATCACCGGGCAGAAGATCTTCATCTCGGCCGGCGACCACGACCTGGCAGACAACGTCATCCATCTGGTGCTGGCCAAGGCGCCGGGCGGGGGCGAGGGCACCAAGGGCATCAGCCTGTTCATCGTGCCCAAGGTCCTGGTGAACGCGGACGGCAGCCTGGGCGCGCGCCAGCCGGTGTCCGTCGGCAAGCTGGAACACAAGATGGGCATCCACGGCAACGCGACCTGCGTCATGAACTATGACGGGGCGCGGGGCTGGCTCTTGGGCGACCTGCACAAGGGCATGCGCGCCATGTTCACCATGATGAACGAGGCGCGGCTGGGCGTGGGCCTGCAGGGCTATGCCGTGGCCGAGGCGGCGTATCAGAACGCCGTGGTCTACGCCCGCGACCGGCTGCAGGGCCGCGCGGTGACGGGGACGCAAAACCCTGCTGGTCCCGCCGATCCGATCATCGTCCACCCGGACGTGCGCCGGATGCTGATGGACCAGCGGTCCTTTCTAGAAGGCGCGCGGGCGCTGGCATTCTGGGGCGCGCACATGATCGACCGCGGCCACAATGGCGATGCCGCGGCCGAGGGGCTGATCTCGCTGCTGACGCCGGTCATCAAGGGCTTTCTGACTGACAAGGGCTTCGAGGGCGCGGTGCAGGCCCAGCAGGTCTATGGCGGGCATGGCTATATCGAGGAATGGGGCATGTCGCAGTTCGTCCGCGACGCCCGCATCGCCATGATCTACGAGGGCGCGAACGGCATCCAGGCGCTGGACCTGGTCGGCCGCAAGCTGGCTGCCGACGGCGGCAAGCCGGCCATGGCGTTCTTCGACATGGTCAAGGGCTTCATCAAGGACAACGAAGGCCAGCAGGACCTCAACGCCGATTTCCTCGACCCGCTCAAGGCCGCGTCCAAGGACCTGCAAGCGGCCGCGATGTTCTTCATGGAGCGCGCGGCCAAGGCCCCGAACGACGCACTGGCAGGCAGCTACGACTTCATGCACCTGTTCGGTCATGTCGCATTGGGGCTGATGTGGGGGCGGATGGCCGTCGCCGCACAGGCGGCGCTGGACAAGGGCGCCGCGGATGCGGCCTTCTACCAGGACAAGCTGATCACCGGGCGCTATTACATGAAGCGGCAATTGCCCATCACCGCGACGCACCTGGCGCGCATCCGGTCGGGTGGCGACGCGGTGATGGCGCTTGCGGCGGACCGGTTCTGAACCATCACCGTCCCTGCCCGGGGGCGCGGTCGCGTGCCTCCGGCGGGGATACTTGAACAAGGAAGAAGACGGGGGGCGGCCCCGATCCGCGCGGCCGAAGGCATCAACGGCAGACCGGGGCTTTCTCCCTTGGCGGTCATCGGCTTCCCAGCCTGTACCGCGCACCCATATCTGGCGGAGAAAGATTAACACTCCGTTTCCGCCCCGCTTCTTCCTTGTCGAAATATCCCGCGGGGGGTTCGGGGGGCGCGAAGCCCCCCGGCGTGCCGCGGGGACCACGAGATCATCGGAGGACCGCATGACCGAAGCCTATATCTATGACGCCGCCCGCACCCCGCGCGGCAAGGGCCGCCCGGACGGCAGCCTGCACGAAGTGACCTCGCTGGCGCTGTCGGCGCGGCTGCTGAACGCCGTCAAGGACCGCAACGGCCTCGACGGCCACGCGGTCGAGGACGTGATCTGGGGCAACGTGACCCAGGTCATGGAACAGGGCGGCTGCCTTGCGCGCTCGGCCGTGCTGGCGTCGGACCTGGACCAGTCCATCCCCGGCCTGTCGATCAACCGCTTCTGCGCATCCGGGATGGAGGCGGTGAACCTGGCCGCCAACCAGATCAGGGGCGGCGCGGGCCAGGCCTATATCGCCGGCGGCGTCGAGATGATGGGCCGCGTGGCGATGGGCAGCGACGGCGCCGCCATCGCCATCGACCCCAGCCTTGCGATGAAGACCTATTTCGTCCCGCAGGGCATTTCCGCCGACATCATCGCCACCGAATACGGGTTCACCCGCGACGAGGCCGACGCGCTGGGCGTCGAATCCCAGCGCCGCGCCGCCGAGGCATGGGCCGAGGGCCGTTTTTCGCGCTCGATCGTGCCGGTGCTGGACCAGAATGGCCTGACGATCCTGGACCATGACGAATACATGCGCCCCGGCACCACGATCGAGGACCTGGCCAAGCTGAAGCCCGCCTTCAAGGAGATGGGCGAGGTCATGCCCGGCTTCGACAAGGTGGCGATGCTGAAATACCCGCATCTGGACCGCATCGACCACATCCACCACGCCGGCAATTCGTCGGGGATCGTGGACGGGGCGGCGGCCGTGCTGATCGGCAGCAAGGAATGGGGCGACGCGATGGGCCTGACACCCCGCGCCCGCATCCGCGCCACAGCCAAGATCGGCACCGACCCCACCATCATGCTGACCGGCCCGGTTCCCGTCACCGACAAGATCCTGCGCGAAAGCGGCATGAGCATCGGAGACATCGACCTGTTCGAGGTGAACGAGGCCTTCGCCGCGGTCGTGCTGCGCTTCATGCAGGCCTATCAGGTCAGCCCCGACCGGGTGAACGTGAACGGGGGCGCGATGGCGATGGGCCACCCGCTGGGGGCCACCGGCGCCATCATCATCGGCACGCTGCTGGACGAGCTGGAACGCCGCGACCTGTCCACGGGCCTGGCCACGCTGTGCATCGCGTCCGGCATGGGCGCCGCCACCATCATCGAGCGCGTGTGAGGGAGACGACGCACATGACCGATTTCACCATGCAGAAGGACGCCGACGGCGTCGCCGTCATCACCTGGGACGTGCCCGGCAAGTCGATGAACGTGCTGTCGATGGACGGCGCGGCAACCCTCGGCGGCCTGATCGACGAGGCGCTGGCCGATGAGGCCGTGAAAGGGATCGTCATCACCAGCGGCAAGAAGGACTTTGCCGCCGGCATGGACTTGAACGTGATCGCCGGGATGAAGGACGCGGGCGGCGCGCAGGGCGTGTTCGACGGCGTGATGTCCCTGCACCACCTGCTGCGCAAGATCGAGCGCGCGGGCATGGACCCCAAGACGCTGAAGGGCGGCAAGCCCATCGCCAGCGCCCTGCCCGGCAGCGCGCTGGGGATCGGGCTGGAACTGCCGCTGGCCACGCACCGCATCTTTGCCGCCGACAACCCCCGGGCCAAGATCGGCCTGCCCGAGATCATGGTCGGCATCTTCCCCGGCGCGGGCGGCACCACGCGCCTGGTGCGCAAGCTGGGCGCGATGATGGCGGCCCCCCTGCTGCTGGAAGGCAAGCTGAACGACCCGCAGAAGGCCAGGGCGGCCGGCGTGATCGACGAGGTCGTGGACGACCCCGTTGCTGCGGCGCGCGACTGGGTGCTGAAGGCGACCGACGCCGACCTGGTCAAGCCGTGGGACGCCAAGGGCTTCAAGATGCCGGGCGGCGCGCCCTACAGCCCCCACGGGTTCATGACCATGGTCGGGGCCAGCGCGATGGTCCATGGCAAGACCATGGGCGTCTATCCCGCCGCCAGGGCCCTGCTGAGCGCGGTCTACGAAGGCGCGCTTGTCCCCTTTGACACCGCGCTGCGGATCGAGGCCCGCTGGTTCACCCATGTCCTGATGAACCCGTCGTCCGGCAACATGATCCGGTCGCTGTTCATCAACAAGGAGGCGCTCGAGAAGGGCGCGAACCGCCCCGCGGCCCCCGACCAGACCGTCCGCAAGCTGGGCGTCCTGGGCGCCGGCATGATGGGCGCGGGCATCGCCCATGTCAGCGCGAAGGCCGGGATCGAGGTCGTCCTGATCGACGCCACGCGGGCGGCCGCGGACAAGGGCAAGGCCCACGCCGAGGCGCTGCTCGACAAGGCGGTCAGCCGCAAGAAGATGACCGCCGAGACAAAGGCCGAGGTTCTGGGCCGCATCACCGCCACCACCGACTATGCCGCGCTGGCCGGCTGCGACCTGATCGTCGAGGCGGTGTTCGAGGATATGGGCGTCAAGGCCGACGTCACCAGGCGCGCCGAGGCGGTGATCCCCCAGGACGCGATCTTCGCTACCAACACCTCGACCCTGCCGATCGGCGAACTGGCGAAGGCCAGCGCGCGGCCGGACCAGTTCATCGGCATCCATTTCTTTTCCCCGGTGGACAAGATGATGCTGGTGGAAATCATCAAGGGCGCGCAGACCGGCGACCGGGCGGTGGCCAAGGCGCTGGATTTCGTGCGCCAGATCCGCAAGACGCCGATCGTGGTGAACGACGCGCGGTTCTTCTACGCCAACCGCTGCATCATCCCCTATATCAACGAGGGCATTCGGCTGCTGCGCGAGGGGACGAACCCGACCTTGATCGAGAATGCGGCCAAGATGATGGGAATGCCGCTGGGCCCGCTGCAACTGGTGGACGAGACGTCGATCGACCTGGGCGTCAAGATCGCCAAGGCGACCCGCGCCGCGATGGGCGCCGACTATGCCGACGACGACGTGGACGAGGTGCTGTTCCGCATGGCCGACGCGGGCCGCCTGGGCAAGAAGGCGAACGCGGGCTTTTACGTCTATGACGACGCCGGCAAGCGGCTGGGGCTGTGGGCCGAGCTGGGCACCCATTGGCCCCGCGCCGACGAGCAGCCCGAGTTGACCGAGGTGCAGCACCGCCTGATGTTCGCCCAGGCGCTTGAGGCCGTGCGCGCCCTTGAGGCGGGCGTGCTGGAGGACATCCGCGAGGGCGACGTGGGCGCCATCCTGGGCTGGGGCTTTGCGCCCTGGACGGGCGGGCCGTTCGGATGGCTGGACATGATGGGCGCGGCCCGCGCCGTCGAGATCGCCGATGCGCTGGCCGCCCGCCATGGCAGGCGCTTTGCCCCGCCTGCCCTGCTGCGTGACATGGCGGCCAAGGGCCAGACGTTCTACGGCCGCTTCGACCGGACGGCGCGCGAAGCGGCCTGACGCAGGAAGGCCGGGCCAACGCCCGGCCTTTCCACGGCGGACGTATTCCGCCCGCAAGGAAACGGTGCGGCCGGGGCACGGCCCGCCCTTTCCGGTCCGGCAAGGGCGCGGGCGCCGACCGGGCGGCAAGCCCGGCGCGGTGCTGTCGTCAGACCAGCCCCTCGGCGTGGAACAGGGCCATGACGTCCGCTTCCGGGCGGGCGCCGACATGGCCGATCACCTCGGCCGCGGCGATGCAGCCCATGCGTCCGGCCACTGCCAGCGGGCGGCCCGTCGCCAGTCCATAGATCAGCCCCGCCGCGAACTGGTCCCCTGCCCCCGTCGCGTCCACGGGCGTCACCCGGCGGACCGGCGCCAGCACCCGTTCGCCGCCGCGGATCAGGATGGCGTCCTGACCCGACCGCGTGCAGATCACCGTCCCGCAATCCCGGGTCGCCTGCGCCAGAGCGGCGTCGAGGTCCTCGACCTGATAAAGCGACTGCCATTCGTGAACGTTGCCGATGACATAGTCCATCTGACCGGCGACAAGGCGGCGGAAGTCGTCACGGTGGCGGTCCACGCAGAACGGATCGCTCAGCGCGATGCCCGCCTGCCCGCCCGCCGCGTGGCAGGCATTCGCGGCCTTCAGGAACGCCGCCTTGCCGTCGGGCTTGTCGAACAGGTATCCTTCAAGGAACAGCCAGCTGCCGTCGGTGAACAGGGACGGGTCCACGTCGGCCTCGCCCAGTTCGGCCGAGATGCCCAGATAGGTGTTCATCGAACGCTCGCCGTCCGGGGTCACATAGATGATCGACCGCGAGGTCGGCTGATCCGCTCCGGCGACCGGCGGGTTGACGAACGCCGTGCCGTCGGCCGCCATCTCGTGCGCATAGGCGCGACCCAGGTCATCGGCGGCAACGCGCCCGACGAAGGCCGTGGACAATCCCAGCCGGCCCAGCCCCGCCAGGCTGTTTGCGACAGAGCCGCCCGGCACCAGCCGCGAGCGCTGCCCCGACGTCTGGCGCGCGGCCATCAGATGCTCTGATCGGTCGCGGTCGATCAGCTGCATGATGCCCTTGTGGATGCCCAAGCCGGCCAGTTCCGCGTCGGTGGCCGGGGCGATCACGTCCATGATCGCGTTGCCGATTCCGATGACCCGCGCCATGTCTGCCCCCTGCTGTCCGCCGTCGCCCGCGTCAATGGCGGCTGGCGGCGGTCAGGGCAAGGGGTCGGTCGTCTTCGGCTCATAGGGGCACAGGTCCGCGACCGGACAGATCGTGCAGCGCGGCCGGCGGGCCTGGCAGATGTGACGGCCGTGCAGGATCAGCCAGTGGTGGGCGTTGCCCTGGAACTCGGCGGGGACGTTGTCCTCGATGGCGCGCTCGACCTCGGATTCGTCCCGGCCGGGTGCAATCCGGGTGCGGTTGCCGACCCGGAAGATGTGCGTGTCCACCGCCTGGGCAGGCAGGCCCCAGATGCAGTTCAGCACCACGTTCGCGGTCTTGCGCCCCACGCCCGGCAGCGTCATCAGCGCCGCGCGCGAGGATGGCACCTGCCCGCCATAGTCGTCGATCAGGCGCTGCGACAGCGCGACGGCGTTGCGCGCCTTCTGGCGGAACAGGCCGATGGTGCGGATATGGTCGGTCACGCCCTCGACCCCCAGCGCCACCATGGCCTGCGGCGTGGGCGCGGCGGCAAACAGGCCGCGCGTGGCCTTGTTCACCCCGGCGTCTGTCGCCTGCGCCGACAGCGCGACCGCCACCAGCAGGGTGAAGGCGTCGCAATAGTCCAGTTCCGTGACCGGCTGCGGGTTGGCGTCGCGCAGGCGGGCAAAGATCGCATGCTGCACGCCATAGGCCAGCGGTGCAGGCACGCGCGCCCGTCGGCCCCCTGCCGGGGTGCGGCGCGGACGGGGGACAGAGGGGACATCCGCGGCAGGGCCAGCGGAATCGGCGGGATGGGTCATGGGCCGGTGATGCCAATCCGGGCGCGCGCCCGCAAGGCATCACGCCGCCATTCCGGTTTCGCCCCGATCAACACCGGGCGGGGCAGCGTCCTGACTGTGACGCACCGCGACCCGTCTGCAGGGGGAAACGCTGGCGCCGGGTGCCCGCGCATGGCAGTCTGCACCCGGTCTGGCCCGGCCGCGCCCCCCCCAGGGGACGGCCGGGCCCCGGTTTCTCACGCACGCCCGCGCGACGGGCCACATTGAAAGGATGTCACCCATGTCCACCCGCATCACCCTTCTTCTTGCGACCGCCGCGCTGACGGCGCTGGGCGCCTGCACGGACCAGTATGGCCAGCCCACGCAGATGTCGCGCGCCCAGCAGGGGGTGATTGCCGGCGCCACGGTCGGGGCGATTGCTGGCGGCACCCGCGACAGCGACAGCCGGGGGCGCGGCCGCGACGCCATCAAGGGCGCCATCGTCGGGGGCGCTGCGGGCGGCCTGGTCGGATCGGTGCTGGATGCCCAGGCCCGCGCCCTGCAGCAGCAGATGACCACGCCGGGCGTAAGCGTTATCAACACGGGACAGACGCTGAACGTGAACCTGCCCGAGGGCGTGCTGTTCGCCGTCGGCAGCGCCGCGGTGTCCGGCCCGGCGCAGAACGACCTCTATGCGCTGGCCCGCAACCTGCAGCAGTATCCGAACTCGACCGTGCAGGTGGTCGGCCACACCGACAGCACCGGCACGGCCGCCTACAACATGGACCTGTCGCAGCGCCGGGCCCGCTCGGTCGCCGGCATCCTGACCGCGGGCGGGGTCGCCTCGAACCGGATCGCGACGCTGGGCGTGGGGATGAACCAGCCGGTCGCCTCGAACGACACGGCAGCAGGCCGGGCGCAGAACCGCCGGGTCGAGATCGTGATCCGCCCCACGCGCTGATGCACCGAGCTGCGCGGCCCCAGCCGCCGCGCAGCCTGCCGGGGCAAGTCCTGCCCCGGCCGTCCCTGCCGGGACACGCAGGGATCAAAGGAAAACCCCCGACCTCGCGGCCGGGGGTTTTGTCACTGTCCGTCGTTCTTGTTGGTGTCAGTTCAGGTGGCGCGCGACGTCGTCGATGGCGCGGTCGATGCCGGCCGCGCGGTCGGCGCTGCCCATCTGGTGGCCCAGCAGATCGGACGCCGCAGCGACGGCCACCTGCACGGCACGGTCGCGAACCGCGCGAATGGCATCGCTTTCGGCCGAGGCGATCTGGTCCTGCGCGGCGTGCAGGCGACGCTCGATCGACCTTTGCAGGTCCAGCTTGGCCTTGTTGGCCTGTGCCACCGCCTCGCGGCGGGCGTTCGCGACGATCTCGTCGGCCTGCCCGGCCACGTCGCGCTGGCGACGCTCATAGCTTGCATAGATCTCCTGCGCCTCGTCGCGCAGGCGGCGGGCCTCGGCCAGGTCGGCCTTGATCCCGTCCGCGCGCTTGTCCAGCATCTTGCCGATCGCCGCCGGCAGGCGGAAATACAGAAGGATGCCGACAAACAGCAGGAACGCCAGCAGGACGATGAAGTCCGTGTTGCGCAGCGAAAAGAACGGACCCGTCGCCGCAAGCGCAGGGGTCGCCCCCAGCGCCAGCGCGGCGCAGGCCGCCGCACGCGTGGTCAGCAGGCGGATCATTGCACGGCTCCCTTCATGCGGGCGTCGACCGAGGTGTCCAGCGCGCCCGGATCGGGGTTGCCACCAAAGGCGCGCACCAGTTCCGCGGCGACATCGCGCGCCACCGTCCGCACGTCCTGCGCGGCCGAGGCGCGGATCTCGCCGATGCGGCGCTCGGACTCGACCGCACGGGCCGAGATCTCGGCATCCGCACGCGCGATGGCCGCCTTCAGCTCGGCGTCGATCTCGGCCTTGTTGGCCGCGACGATCTTGCCGGCCTCGACGCGGGCATTCGCCAGGGCCTTGTCATAGGCGGCCTCGGCGTCGCGCGCCTTGCGCTTGAAATCCTCGGCCGTCGCCAGGTCCGAGGTCATCAGCCCTTGCCGGTCGGCCAGGATGCGACCGATCCGGGGCAGCGCGACGCGCGACAGGATCAGGTAGATGACCGCAAGCGTGATCAGCAGCCAGAAGATCTGGTTGCCGAAGGACGAGAAATCCAGCTGCGGCATACCGGCCGAGGCAGCCGCCTCATGTCCGCCCGCGCCAACCGCGTGGGCGGCGTCGGTTCCGGGAACGGCGTGGGTGACCACGGCGTGGGTGCCATCGGCCGCAACGACGGCGTGGCCGGCATCGGCGGCAGCCGGCGCGTGGCCCAGCCCCGTTTCGGCGACCGGCGGGGCGGTGTCGGCCCCGGTGGCCCCCGGAACCTGGATGGCGTCGGTGGCGTGGGTCTGCGCGTCAGCGGCCGGTGCGACGGCCACGGGCGCGCTTGGCGCCGGCGTGACCACCACGGCCGGGGCCGTGACGGCGGGTGTGGTTGACGTGGCGTCCGCGATTGGGACGGTCACGGTCGTGGTGCTGGCCCCGGCCTGCGGGGTCGCGGGGATCGTCTGGACCGCGGTTGGGGCGGTCTGCTGCAAAAGGCTGAACATGTCCTATCCCTGGCCTGCGGTTGGCAATCGGGTGAGGCGGGTCGCCTCACCCAAAAGCAAGGAACGGCGTCGGGATCAGGCTGCGAACAGCAGCAGCAGGGCGACCAGGAACGAGAAGATGCCCAGGGCTTCGGCGAAAGCCATGCCGATGAACAGCGTGGCGGTCTGCGAGGCAGCGGCCGAGGGGTTGCGCAGCGCGCCCGACAGATAGTTGCCGGCGACGTTGCCCACGCCCATGGCGGCACCCGCCATGCCGATGCAGGCCAGGCCCGCACCCAGGTATTTGCCCAGTTCGGCATAGGTCGCGACGTTTTCCATGGTATGCTCCTTGAGGCTTTGGAAACGGTTGGAAATCAGGTCCTACGAAGGCCGTCAGTGGCCCGGATGCAGCGCATCCTTGAGATAGACGCAGGTCAGGATGGTGAAGACATAGGCCTGGATCACGGCCACCAGCACCTCAAGCCCGTACATGCCCACGATGGCCAGGATCGAGATAGGCGCGATGGCGAGGATCGCGGCAAAGGCGGCAAAGACCTTGATGACGGCGTGGCCTGCCATGATGTTGCCGGCCAGTCGGATGGAATGGCTGACGGGGCGCACGAAGTACGAGATCAGCTCGATGATCGCCAGCACCGGGCGCAGCGCCAGCGGCGCCGACTTGACCCAGAACAGGTTCAGGAAATGCGTGCCGTTCAGCACGAAGCCCAGGATCGTCACGCCAAGGAACACGAACAGCGCCAGAACCGCCGTGACCGCGATATGCGAGGTGGTGGAAAATGACTTGGGGATCAGCCCCAGCAGGTTGGCGAACAGGATGAAGCAGAACAGCGTGAAGACATAGGGAAAATACCTCAGCCCGTCCTTGCCGCTGACATCCTCGACCATCTTGTGGACCATGCCGTAGGTCAGTTCCGCGACCGACTGGACGCGCGAGGGGATCAGCGCCCGCCCGCGCGTGCCCAGCACAAACAGTGCGAACACCACCAGCGCGGACAAGGCCAGCCACAGCGTGACGTTGGTGGGCTCATACCAGCGAACGCAGCCGTCGGTCAGGCCGGCGGCGGCATCGCAGCTTCCGGGCGCGATGTCCCGGAACAGCGGCTTCACGATGAACTGATCCATCGGGTGAAAGACCAGACCCGAACCCTCGCCCTGCGCTTCAGTCGCCACGCTCTGTCCCCTTCGTGCCCGCCGGCCCTGCCGGCATCCTGTCGGTCGCCGGCGGTGCCGGCGTCTGTCCACCTGCCGGCGGTGCCGGCGCCTGTTCGTCCGCCGGTCTGGCCGACGATGTGTCCATCACGGTGCCGCCCATTTCGGCGGCGGTCCGCAGCATCGTCTTGACCCCGGCCGCAAAGCCCAGAAAGACGAAGATCACCAGCATCAGGGGCGCGGTGCCCAGCAGCCAGTCCAGTCCAAGGCCGAAGCCGAAGCCGATCGCCAGACCGGCCACCAGCTCGACCACCATCCGCCACGCCTGGTTGGCGTGCTGGAACTTGTCCATCCCCGGCGTCGAGGGCCGGTTGTCGCCTCGCAGCTGCGCCAGCTTCGCTTCCAGCGCCGCCAGCCGGGCCGCGTCGCGTGCCGCACGCTGGCGGTCATCGCCGTCGTCCGCCGCCCCAGACCCGCCATCGCCCGTGTCGTCGTCGGCCACGGCACCCCCCGTTCGGTTGCGGTGCTGATAGGCAAGCCCCGGCCCCGAGTCAACCATCACCGGCCTGTCAACAAGTCCTTGAAGTGCCTGCACTTCCAGATTTCACCACGCCGGCGAACGGCCTTGCCCCTTTGGCGCGGGCGGTCCATCATTCAACCCCAACGTTGAACATGGCCGCATGACAGCCCCCGACGCCTCTGCCCGACTGGACGCCATCTTCGCCGCCCTGTCCGATCCGACACGGCGCGCGATCCTGTCCATGCTGCTTGAGGATGACATGGCGGTGACGGATGTCGCGGCCCCCTTCGGCATCAGCCTGGCCGCCATCTCGCGCCATCTGGCGACGCTGGCCGCGGCCGGGCTGATCGTGCAGGACCGCCGCGGCCGCATCACCTGGTGCAAGCTGGACCCGGACGGGATGCGGGACGCCAGCGTCTGGATGCGCGGCTTCGGCCAGTTCGACCCGCTGGACCTCGACGACTTCGAGCGGTTCCTGGCGGCGGAACTGGCCGGGGACGCTCAGCCGGGCGAGACGGACGGCCAGCGATAGGGGCTTGGCTGGGGCTGTGGCCGGGCCACGCGGCCCGCGTCGAACACCTCGACCAGCAGCGGATGGCAGGCGGCCGTGTCCGACGAATGCTCTGCCCCGCAGTCCCCGCCCGGGCAGGCCGACAGACCGCCGATCAGGTCGATCTCGGCGTAGAACTCGATGTAGTCGCCGGGCCGCACGGGGCTGGCCTTCATGAAATACTGGCCGCTGTCGCGGGTGAAGCCCGTGCACATGAAGACATTGAGCACGTCGTGGACCAGCGGCTCGACCTCGCGGGGGTCGCGTCCCAGATGGGCGGCCAACGCGCGGGTCAGGTTGGAATGGCAGCAGTGGTGATAGTCGTCGCCCGCCAGCAGGCGGTGCGTGTAGGGATCGCACCGCGTGCCGATCACGTCATGGACCGAGCCGCCGTCGCCGTCGAACCCGTACCAGCCCAGCGTGTCGGCCACGATCGTCGCCATCGGGCGCAGCTGGGGAAAGCCGGACCACATCCGGTCGCCGGTCGTCAGATGGGTGCCGTGCAGCGCGCGGGTCTTGCCGGAATAGAACCGCTCGGACGGATCGGCCGCCGACCACAGGTTCAGGTCGCCGACCTGCGCCCCGCCGACGCAGGTGATGCGGAAGAACTGCCCCGCGCGCACGTCCCAGCATCGGCCCTGCCGCGGGGGAACCAGCGTCTCGGCCACCTTGACCGCGTCCTGTCGCGCGGCCGTCAGCGCGGCCAGGTCGGGGTCGGGCAGCGTGTCGTCGGGATAGCAGATGACGGGCCGCACGGCGCGGCGGACGTCGGCGTCGGGCGGGGCGGGACAGTCGGGGCGATCCATCATGCGCGAAGGCTAGCGCAGGGATCGCAGCTGTCAAACCGCCGACAGAAAAACGGGGACCGCGCAGCGATCCCCGTGGCAGATGCGGCGCCCGGGCGCCTGTCAGGCGGCGGCGGCGTAGCTGTCGTCGATGACGACGTGACGGGTCGACTGGATGTCGTAATACCCGTACATCTGGGCCAGCACCTCCAGCGCGCGGCGGTTGGGCAGATGGCGGACGGGCGCACGGCGGCGGCTCTCCATCGGCTCCAGCAGGCTTTCGGGACGGTCTTCGGTCAGATCACGGAACATCGGCGGCACCATTCGTGCAAGATTGTCTGTTCCCCCCGGTGGACGATATAGTCGCCTTGCGCGGGTGCGTCCATCCCCCGGGACGCAGCGTCATTGCAAGGCACCCATGCAAAAGGGCCGCCCTTGCGGACGGCCCCCGTGTCGCCGCGCTTCACGCGGATCAGACCAGCCGGTCCACCATCAGGTGCTTGATCTCGGCGATGGCCTTGGCCGGGTTCAGCCCCTTGGGACAGGTGTTGGTGCAGTTCATGATCGTGTGGCAGCGATACAGCTTGAACGGGTCTTCCAGCTCGTCCAGCCGCTCGCCGGTGGTCTCATCGCGCGAATCGACGATCCAGCGATAGGCGGTCAGCAGCGCCGCCGGACCCATGAACTTGTCGCCGTTCCACCAATAGGACGGGCAGGCCGTCGAGCAGGACGCGCACAGGATGCATTCGTACAGCCCGTCCAGCTTCTTGCGGTCCTCGATCGACTGGCGCCATTCCTTGCCGGGGGCGGGCGTCTCGGTCCGCAGATAGGGATGGACGGCCGCGTGCTGGGCGAAGAAATGCGTCAGGTCGGGGATCAGGTCCTTGACCACCGGCATGTGCGGCAGCGGATAGATGTTCACGTCGCCCGCAACCTCGTCCATGCCGTAGATGCAGGCCAGGTGGTTGCCGCCGTCGATGTTCATCGCGCAGGACCCGCAGATCCCCTCGCGGCAGGACCGGCGGAAGGTCAGCGTGGGGTCGATCTCGTTCTTGATCTTGATCAGCGCGTCCAGGATCATCGGCCCGCAATCGTCCAGGTCGATCCAGTAGCTGTCCAGCCGCGGGTTCTCGCCTGTCTCGGGGTCCCAGCGATAGATGTTGAACCGGCGCAGACGCGTCGCGCCGGCGGGCTTGGGCCAGGTCTTGCCGACCTTGATGCGGCTGTTCTTGGGAAGGTTAAGCTGGACCACGGGTCACGCTCCTCTGGCTGCGGCGCCCGGGGTGGCGCCGGCTTGATCGAATGATGGGCCGGACCGCACAGGAAAGGCCGTCCCGGCGGGGATGTGTCCGGGCACCGCCCTATCCCCGCCAGCCGGGCTGGTCGGTCAGCGGACGGGTCGGAAGCTGCCCCGAGCGACGCATGACGCAGCGGTTGAACACGTCGGTCGGGTCTCGTCCCATGACATAGTCAGACGAGAGCGAAACTTCAAAGCCCGCGCCCGTCCACACGCGGTCGCCGTCGGTCGCGACGCCCACGCCGACCTTGCTGCGCGGGCCGGTGGCGGCGCGCGCGTCGTCCAGGCAGATGCGCTCGGCCTGCGCCACCGGGACCGGCCCGCAGGCCGCCAGCACGCCCAGCAGCAACAGCGCCGCCACCGACAGGGGCGGGCGCCGGGCCATCAGGCGACCGCCGCCCGCGAGATGCATTGCGACGTCGCGGGCCGCTTGACGATGGACGCGACGGCATCGGCGGCACCGGGCGTGCCCTGCATCGCCGCCAGGTCGGCCAGCTCGGCCATCGTGGCATTCGCGACGACGCAGTCGGTCAGCGGCGCGACGTTGCGGCCGGGCAGGCGCCGGGCCATCTCGGCGTTGACCACCTGCCGGGCGGCCGCGGTGTCGGGGCGCGCGGGGGTGACGGTGACGGGGGGGCGCACCACGACCGGCGGCGCCACCACATCGGGCGCCTGGGTCGGCACGGCGACAACGCAGCCCGAAAGCGCAAGCGCCGCGGCCAGAACGGGAAGAACGGTGAGACGCATCAATAGACCCTCGCTTTCGGTGCGATTTTCTTGAGGTCGATCCCGCCGTCCTCTACCGCGGTCAGCGGTTCCAGATGCACGGGTCGATAGGCCAGTTTGACTTCATTCCCATCCACCCATGCAAGCGAATGCTTGCGCCAGTTCGCGTCGTCGCGGTCGGGATAGTCCTCGTGGGCGTGCGCCCCTCGGGATTCCTTGCGCGCCTCGGCGGCGACGATGGTCGCCAACGCATTCGGCATCAGGTTCGTCAGCTCCAGCGTCTCCATCAGGTCGCTGTTCCAGATCAGGGTCCGGTCCGTGACCTTGAGGTCGCCCAGCCGGCCCGCGATGGCGGTCATCTTCTCGACCCCCTCGCCCAGGGTCTTGTCGGTGCGGAACACCGCCGCGTCCGACTGCATCGTCTTCTGCATCTCGAGGCGCAGCGCGGCCGTGGGGGTGCCGCCCTTGGCGTGGCGCAGCCCGTCAAAGCGGGCCAGGGCGCGATCCACCTCGACCGCGTTCGTCGCAGGGATCGAGGAGGCGCGGTCGATCACGTCGCCCGCGCGGATCGCCGCGGCCCGGCCGAACACGACCAGGTCGATCAGGCTGTTGGACCCCAGCCGGTTCGCCCCGTGGACCGAGGCGCAGCCGGCCTCGCCCACCGCCATCAGGCCAGGGAACACGCGGTCGGGATCGCCCTGCGCGGGGGCCAGCACCTCGCCCCAGAAATTGGTGGGGATGCCGCCCATGTTGTAGTGGACCGTCGGCAGGATCGGGATCGGCTGCTTGGTTACGTCCACCCCGGCAAAGATCTTGGCCGATTCGGAAATGCCGGGCAGGCGTTCGTGCAGGCTTTCGGGCGGCAGGTGCATCAGGTTCAGATGCATGTGGTCCTTGTTCGGACCGACGCCGCGGCCCTCGCGGATCTCGATGGTGATGCAGCGCGACACCACGTCGCGCGACGCGAGATCCTTGTAGGTCGGGGCATAGCGTTCCATGAACCGCTCGCCTTCCGAATTGGTGAGGTATCCGCCCTCGCCCCGCGCGCCTTCGGTGATCAGGCAACCCGAGCCGTAGATGCCGGTCGGGTGGAACTGCACGAACTCCATGTCCTGCAGGGGCAGGCCCGCGCGCGCCACCATGCCGCCGCCGTCGCCGGTGCAGGTATGGGCCGAGGTCGCACTGAAATAGGCCCGGCCATAGCCGCCGGTCGCCAGCACCACCATCTTGGCGTTGAAGACGTGGATGGTGCCGTCGTCCAGCTTCCAGCAGACGACGCCGGTGCAGGCCCCATCGGTGATGATCAGGTCCAGCGCGAAGTATTCGACGAAGAACTCGGCCTTTTCCTTCAGCGACTGGCCGTAGAGCGTGTGCAGGATCGCGTGGCCGGTGCGGTCGGCCGCGGCGCAGGTGCGCTGGACGGGCGGGCCCTCGCCGTATTCGGTGGTGTGGCCACCGAACGGGCGCTGGTAGATCTTGCCATCCTCGGTCCGGCTGAAGGGCACGCCGTAATGTTCCAGCTCGTAGACGGCCTTGGGCGCCTCGCGCGCCAGGTATTCCATGGCGTCGGTGTCGCCCAGCCAGTCGGACCCCTTGACGGTGTCGTACATGTGCCACTGCCAGCTGTCGGGGCCCATGTTCGACAGCGACGCGGCGATGCCGCCCTGCGCCGCGACCGTGTGGCTGCGGGTCGGAAAGACCTTGGTCACGCAGGCGGTGCGGAACCCCTGTTCGGCCATGCCCAGCGTCGCGCGCAGGCCCGCGCCGCCGGCGCCCACGACGACCACGTCGTAATCATGCGTTTGGATCGGATATGCGGACATGGGGTTTCCTCAGACGACGGGGCTCAGCGCCATGCGCGCCAGCGCATAGACGGCGGCGGCGATCACGGCCCAGCCGAACAGCTGCGACAGGATGATGGCCACCTTGCGTTCGGTGTGGTCCAGATAGTCGTCGATCATGATCCGGGTGCCGCTGATGAAATGCAGCATGCCGACGACCAGGAACAACGCCGTCACGAGGGCCGGATAGGGCTGCGCGAAATAGGTCAGCACGCCGGCGCGGGGCAGCCCGATGGCGCTGCCGACGACAAGGATGAACGCCGGCGTCAGGATCGCCAGCGCGACCGAGCTGACCGTCATCGACCAGTGCTTGTGGGTGGCGCTGGCGGGGCCTGCGGCGCCCAGGCCCTTGGCGGCCTTGCGGGGGGTGATGTAGCGCATCGAAGCCTCCGGTCTCAGGCGAAGATGAAAAGGATCAGCGTCAGCAGCGTCAGCACGACCGACCCCGCCAGGATCACGATGCTGGACTGCCGGGCACCGGCGATGTCGATCAGCAGCCGCGCGTCGTACAGCAGGTGCCGGATGCCGGCCAGGAAGTGGTACCACAGCGACCACAGCGCGACCGTCATGACCAGAAAGCCCAGCCAGGACCGCAGTACCCAGTCCGCGGTGGCAAAGGCCTGCGGGCCGGTCACGGCAGCCAGCAGCCACCAGACGATCAGCAGGATTCCCGCCAGCATGGCCTGCCCGGTCGCGCGGGTCAGAATCGAGGTGATGGCCGCAAGCGGCAGCCGATAGACGCTGAGATGCGGAGAGAGCGGGCGGTTTCCGCGGGGAATGTCACCCATGAGACGCTCCTTGATGACGGCGCGGGCGCCGATGCCCGCGGCTGGCTTTCGTTGGCAACGTGATAGTGATGTTCATAGCGATGTCACGCCCGCATGCCAGAGTTTACGACAGGGCCGCCTGCATTTCCCATCTTGTGATCACAGCATCCCGCGCTGTGATCACAGCCTTGGCCAAGGGGCTCGCACTGCGGTCCCTTACAGCGGCATCAGCGCCCAATAGTCCAGATCCAGCAGCACATGCGGGGCATAGCGCCCGTCCGCACCCCGCAGCGTCCTGTCCCCCGGCGCACCCTTGTGGGCGACCAGCCGCAGGCGGATCGCGCCCACGCCCGGGGCGGCAGTCTCGGCGAGGTCCAGGACCTCGGACCAGGCGCGCAGCGTGTCGCCGGCAAAGCACGGGTTGGCGTGCGCCCCCGCGTTCAGCGCCACGATCATCTGCGCGTTGGCCAGCCCGTTGAAGGACAGCGCCCGCGCCATGCTGATGACATGGCCGCCATAGATCAGCCGCCGACCGTCGTCGCGGAAGGTGGCGTCGAAATGCACCTTGGCGGTGTTCTGCCACAGGCGGGTGGCCAGCATGTGCTCGGCCTCCTCGATGGTGACACCGTCGACATGGTCGATGACCTCGCCCACGGCATAGTCGCCCCAGCGGTGCGGCTCTCCGGCCAGATCGAAGTCATAGTCGTCAAAGCGCAGCCCCGGCGGGACCACGAGGTCCGCGGCCGCCACCGCCGGCGCAAGGTCCGGGACGACCGCCACGGGGGCCGCCGAGGTCGCATCGCGCTTGCGGACCATGACCCAGCGGACATACTCCAGCACCACCTCGTCGGACTGGTTCAGGCCGCGGGTGCGGACATAGACGTTGCCCGAGGTCCCGTTCGAGTTCTCCTTGACGCCGATCACCTGCGACTCGGCCCGCAGCGTGTCGCCGGGCCAGACCGGGCCGAGCCACCGCCCCTCGGCATAGCCGAGGTTGGCCACGGCGTTCAGGCTGATGTCCGGCACGGTCTTGCCGAACACGACATGAAAGGCCAGCAGATCGTCCATCGGGCTGCCGTCCAGCCCGCACCCGGCCGCGAACACGTCCGAGGAATACAGCGCGTGACGGGCCGGATACAGCGCGTGATAGAGCGCCCGTTCCCCCTCGGCGACGGTGCGGGGCACGGCGTGGCGGATCACGTCGCCGACGCGATAGTCCTCGAAGAAGCGGCCGGTGTTGGTCTTTCCTGCGGTCATTGCTCGCCCAGTTTCATGTCGGGGGAATAGTCGGCCGCGACCTGCTTGGTGACGGCCTGCGCGCAGCGCATGGTGCCGCGCACCGGGTCGAAGGCCAGGCTGGGGTCGCCGTGCAGCACCCAGCCGCGCGACAGCGCCAGGCTGATCTTGTGGCAAAAGGCCGAGGTGTCGTCCTCGGTCAGCAGGCGGTACAGGGTCGTCATGTCAGGCGCCGAACACGTTGGGCCCGACCCAGCCGTGGATCACGCCCAGGACCAGATACACCACCAGCGCGCCGCCGGCGGCCATAACCTCCTTGCGGACCACGGTCTGGTGCGGGGGCGCGCGCCAGTCCGGCACGGCGCGGTTGATGACCGCCATCTCGACCAGTGCCCACAGCAGCAGCCCGCCGAACAGGACGAACGACGGCAGGTCCCCGTTCGGCAGCAGATGGGCAAACGCCCACAACGCGAAACCGGTCAGCTGCGGGTGGCGCATCTGCGTCCCGATCCGGGTCTTCATCCCGGACGCGGCGAACAGATACACGGCAATCAGCACCAGCAGGTTGTTGATGCCCTTCATCGCCGCCGACGGACCCCACCAGACCGTGCCGATGTCGGCCATGCGATAGCCCGCGACCATCAGCAGGACCGACAGGATCAGCGCCGCAGCGACAAGGCCCTTGCCCCGCTCGCCCATCGCCGCCCGACGCGCGGGGGCCAGGCGCTTGAACAGATGCGCCCCCCACCAGAGCGCGACACCCAGGATCAAGATCAGCATCCGGCGTTCCCTTCGGCATGAAAGCGCGGCAAGGCCGCAAGCCCCGCCCGCTTTGCCATCATCCGTTCATCGCGGCAATGGCCGCAGCCTTGGCCAGCGTCTTTCGCGCGGTTTCGACGTGCAGGTTCTCGACGATGCGGCCATCGACCACCGCGACCGCCTTGCCCTCGGCGATCGCGGCCTCATAGGCCTCGATCTGGCGGCGGGCCAGGTCCACCTCGTCCCCCGATGGCGCGAAGGCCGCATTGGCGATGTCCAGCTGCGCGGGGTGGATCAGCGTCTTGCCGTCGAACCCCATGTCGCGCCCCTGCTCGCATTCGGCGCGCAGGCCGTCCTCATCCTTGAAGGCGTTGAAGACGCCGTCCACGATCACCCGCCCGTGCGCCCGCGCGGCCAGCAGGCACAGGCCCAGGCCCGTCTGCATCGCCAGCCGGTCGGGGCGGTTGCGGCTGCCCAGTTCCTTGGCCAGGTCGTTGGTGCCCATGACCATGCCTTGCAGCCGCGGATGGGCCGCGATGGCGGGCGCGTTCAGCATCCCCAGCGCGGTTTCCATCATCGCCCACAACGGCGTGTCGCCGGTCAGCGCGGCCACGGCGTCCAGATCCTCGGGGCGGCTGACCTTGGGCACCAGCACCGCATCGGCCCCGGTCGCAAAGGCCGCGGCGTCGTCGCGGCCCCAGTCGGTGTCCAGCCCGTTGATCCGCACGATCCGCGCCCGCGCGCCGTAATCCTGCGTCAGCGCCGCGCGCAGCAGGTCGCGCGCGCCGGGCTTTTCCGCCGGCGCGACCGCATCCTCGAGATCGAAGATGATGGCGTCGGCCGGCAGGGTCCGCGCCTTGTCCATGGCGCGGGCGTTCGCCGCGGGGATGTACAGGACGGAACGGTAAGGACGGGCCTGGGTCATCCCGGTCTCCTTCAACTCGCGCGTGGGATAAGATCGTGCGCATACCGGACCGAAAACGACCCAAGCGCAAGCCGGAAATGCTGCGATGCAGCAAGATCGGCCTTTTTGTCGGGCGCGGGTGAACGGAACGCCGCCTCGTGCATTGAAGGGCAGGCGACCGGGCGAGCCGGGCGCGCATTGTGGGAGACTGCCGATGGCTGACAGCGACATGATGGGACTGGAAGACCTGCTCAAGCACGGGCTGAAGGACATGTATTACGCCGAGACCAAGATCCAGAAAAGCCTGCCGAAAATGATCAAGGCCGCGCAGGACCCGGATCTTGTCGCCGCGCTCGAGACGCACCTGGAGGAGACCGCCGACCAGATCGCGCGCCTCGAGGAGGCCTTCGACTTGATGGGCGAGAAGGCCAAGGCCGAGAAATGCGACGCGATGGACGGCATCCTGGCCGAGGGCGACTCGCTTCTCAAGGATTTCGGCGGCTCGCCCGCGGGCGACTCGGCGATCATCTTCTCGTGCCAGGCGGTCGAGCATTACGAGATCGCGCGCTATGGCAGCCTGCGCGCCTATGCCTCGCTTCTGGGCATGGACGACGTGGCCGAGATCATGGACGGCATCCTCGCGCAGGAGGAAGCCACCGACGAGAAGCTGTCCGACCTTGCCGAATCGAGCGCCAACCCTGCGGCGGCCGGCGGCATGGACGACGACGAGGACGAGGACGAGGAGGCCTGAGCCCCTCGCCTGCACGACCGACCCGACCGCGGCCCGCCCTGACAGGCGGGCCGTTTTCAGGACCGGGTGCGCGCGTGCGCCGACGCGCCCTCAGCGCAGCGCGTCCCAGATCAGCTTCACCGACACGGCCAGCAGCGCCCAGGTGATGAACAGATAGAACGCCCGCTCGGGCAGGCGCCGGACCAGCCAGACCCCCGCGGCAACCCCGCTTGCCGCCACCGGAATCATCGCCGCGGCATGGCCCAGCGTGGCCGTGTTCAGCTGGCCCAGCGCGGCATAGGGGATCAGCTTCACCGCGTTCACCACCGCGAAATACACTGTCACCGTGCCCGCGTAGGTCTCCTTGCCCAGCCGCAGCGGCTGGACATAGATCTGATAGGGGGGCGCGCCGGAATGGCTGACAAAGCTGGTATAGCCCGCGACCAGCCCCCACAGCGTTCCGCGCCCCCAGCCGGCGGGCCTGCGCGGCGCATCCCCCGGATCGGGCCGCGCCAGGTTGAACACGGCAAAGGCCGCGCCGATCACGCCCACCAGCCCGCCGACGACCTGATCGTTCACAAGGCTGGCGGTCGCCCAGCCCAGGGCGATGCCCACGACCGACCCCGGCAGCAGGCAGGCCAGCACCCGCCGGTCCACATGGCGCCGATAGGCGATCAGGCCGAAGACGTCCGACACGACATAGACCGGCAGCAGCACCGCCGCGGCCTGCACCGGGGACATGCCCAGCGACAGGATCGGGACCGACAGCATCCCGATCATCGACAGCCCGCCCTTGGCCAGGCCCACCAGCGCCGAGGCGACGGCCAGCAACGTCCACACCTGCCAATCCATCGTCCCGCCCCCGTCCCGCGCCATTTTTACGCGTTCACCCGCGCCGGACCGCACCCAACTGCCTTGCGCGACCGGGGGCAAGGGTCTAGTCCGGCCCGGATTCATCAGCCAAACGGAGGACTCCATGACCCGTCCCAAGATCGCCCTCATCGGCGCCGGCCAGATCGGCGGCACGCTGGCGCATCTCGCCGCCATCAAGGAACTCGGCGATGTCGTGCTGTTCGACATTTCCGAGGGCACGCCCCAGGGCAAGGCGCTGGACATCGCGGAATCGGGTCCGTCCGAAGGCTTCGACGGCAGCTTCAAGGGCACGAACGACTATGCCGACATCGCGGGCGCCGACGTCTGCATCGTGACGGCCGGCGTTCCGCGCAAGCCGGGGATGAGCCGCGACGACCTGCTGGGCATCAACCTCAAGGTCATGAAGTCGGTGGGCGAGGGCATCAAGGCGCACGCGCCCGACGCCTTTGTCATCTGCATCACCAACCCGCTGGACGCGATGGTCTGGGCGCTGCGCGAGTTTTCCGGCCTGCCGCATGAAAAGGTCGTGGGGATGGCCGGCGTGCTGGACAGCGCGCGCTTCCGCCATTTCCTGGCCGAGGAGTTCGGCGTGTCCATGCGCGACGTGACTGCCTTTGTCCTCGGAGGGCATGGCGACACGATGGTGCCGCTGGTGCGCTATTCCACGGTCGCCGGCATCCCGCTGCCCGACCTGGTCAAGATGGGCTGGACGACGCAGGACAGGCTCGACCAGATCGTCCAGCGCACACGCGACGGCGGCGCGGAAATCGTGGCGCTGCTGAAGACCGGATCGGCCTTCTACGCGCCCGCGACCAGCGCCATCGAGATGGCGGAAGCGTTCCTGAAGGACCAGAAGCGCGTCCTCCCCTGCGCGGCCTATGTGCAGGGGGCCTATGGCCTTGACGGCATGTACGTCGGCGTGCCGACCGTGATCGGCGCCGGCGGCATCGAGAAGGTCATCGAGATCCAGATGGACAACGCCGAGCAGGCCATGATGCAGAAGTCGGTCGATGCGGTGAAGGGTCTGGTCGAGGCCTGCAAGGGCATCGACAACTCGCTGGCGTAAGCGGCGAAACGGACCGAACGGGGGCGGGCCGGTGTGCCCGCCCTTTTTCATGCACAGCCGCAAACGACCCCGGCGGATTGTGCTTGTGATCACGGCTTGAAAGCGTGTGATCACAAGCGGCGGTATTTCCCCGCACCCCCTGCTGCCTGTGACGGATTCCTTTGCTTTCCAACCGATCTGTGGCAAACCGCCCGCGAGTTTTCCTGCGAGGTCGACGATGAACATCCACGAATACCAGGCCAAGGCCCTGCTGAAGCAGTATGGCGCGCCCGTGTCGGACGGCCGCATCGTGCTGAAGGCCGACGAGGCCAAGCGCGCGGCATCGGAACTGGACGGCCCGCTGTGGGTGGTCAAATCCCAGATCCACGCCGGCGGGCGCGGCAAGGGCAAGTTCAAGGAACCCGAGGCGGGTGACAAGGGCGGCGTGCGCCTGGCCAAGTCCACGACCGAGGCCGAAGAACTGGCCCGCCAGATGCTGGGCCGGACGCTCGTCACCCACCAGACCGGCCCGGCCGGCAAGCAGGTCAACCGCATCTACATCGAGGACGGCAGCGACATCGCGCGCGAGCTGTATCTGGCGCTGCTGGTGGACCGCTCGACCTCTCGTGTCAGCTTCGTCGCCTCGACCGAGGGCGGCATGGACATCGAGGAGGTGGCCCACAACACCCCCGAGAAGATCGTCAGCTTCAGCGTCGATCCGGCGTCCGGCCTGTCGGACTGGCATGGCCGCCGCGTGGCCTTTGCGCTGGGCCTGGAAGGCAACCAGATCAAGCAGTGCGTCGCGCTGATCCGCAACCTGTATCGCATGTTCATCGAAAAGGACATGGAGATGCTGGAGATCAACCCCCTGATCGTGACGACCGACGGCAACCTGAAATGCCTCGACGCCAAGATGGGCTTCGACAACAACGCGCTGTACCGCCAGCCCGACATCATGGCGCTGCGCGACGAGACCGAGGAAGACCCCAAGGAGCTGGCCGCGTCCAAGTTCGACCTGAACTACATCGCGCTGGACGGCGAGATCGGCTGCATGGTGAACGGCGCGGGCCTGGCGATGGCCACGATGGACATCATCAAGCTGTTCGGCGCCGAACCCGCGAACTTCCTGGACGTGGGCGGCGGCGCCACCAAGGAGAAGGTGACCGAAGCCTTCAAGATCATCACGTCCGACCCGAACGTGAAGGGCATCCTGGTCAACATCTTCGGCGGCATCATGCGCTGCGACATCATCGCCGAGGGCATCATCGCCGCGGTGAAGGAGGTCGGCCTGCAGGTCCCGCTGGTCGTGCGGCTGGAAGGCACGAACGTCGAGAAGGGCAAGGAGATCATCTCGCAGTCCGGCCTGAACGTGATTTCGGCGGATGACCTGTCGGATGCCGCGCAGAAGATCGTGAAGGCCGTCAAGGGCTGATGATGTCCACTTGGCGCACCACCTTAACGACAGGCGCGATACGAAACCGGAACATTAAGGTTTCCGACGCGCCCTTCGATTTCACGCGATTCACGGGCGGAACTAATGAGGCTCAGGCACCGAAAGCTCGTTTGCGAGTCGTGTTTGAACCGAAGCCTACTGCGGAAATGTGGATCTACGGTGACAAAGGTTTGCTCACCTCCGACGGCAGAAACGAAGTTATTAATGCTTTCTTTGCCGCCAACGGAATCACTGACTCCGCTCCGGTTACAATCGAGCTGAGCCAAACAGGCCCCGCTGAAGTCAGGATCAGGAAAGTCTAGAATGGCCATTCTCGTCGACAAGACCACCAAAGTCATCTGCCAGGGCATCACCGGCTCTCAGGGCACCTTCCACACCGAACAGGCGATTGCCTATGGCACGCAGATGGTCGGCGGCGTGACGCCCGGCAAGGGCGGCACCACGCACCTGGACCTGCCCGTCTTCAACTCGGTCCACGAGGCCGTGGAGAAGACCGGCGCCAATGCCAGCGTGATCTATGTGCCGCCGCCCTTCGCCGCCGACTCGATCCTCGAGGCGATCGACGCCGAGATCCCGCTGATCGTCTGCATCACCGAAGGCATTCCGGTGCTGGACATGATGAAGGTCAAGCGCGCCCTGCAGGGGTCGCAATCGCGCCTGATCGGGCCGAACTGCCCCGGCGTGATGACGCCCGACGAATGCAAGATCGGGATCATGCCCGGGTCCATCTTCCGCCGCGGGTCGGTGGGCGTGGTGTCGCGGTCGGGCACGCTGACCTACGAGGCGGTCAAGCAGACCTCGGACGTGGGCCTGGGCCAGTCGTCCGCCATCGGCATCGGCGGCGACCCGATCAAGGGCAGCGAGCACATCGACATCCTCGAGATGTTCCTGGCGGACCCGGAAACGGAATCGATCATCATGATCGGCGAGATCGGCGGCTCGGCCGAGGAGGACGCGGCGCAGTTTCTGGCCGACGAGAAGAAGGCGGGCCGCTGGAAGCCGACCGCAGGCTTCATCGCCGGGCGCACCGCCCCCCCCGGCCGCCGCATGGGCCACGCCGGGGCGATCGTCTCGGGCGGCAAGGGCGACGCCGAGTCGAAGATCGAGGCGATGAAGGCCGCCGGGATCATCGTGGCCGACAGCCCCGCCGGTCTGGGAGAGGCCGTTCTGAAGGCATTGGGCCGGGCCTGATCGGCATCCGGCTGGGGGGACGGGACGTTGACGGCAACGCTGGACTGGGGCCTGTGCATCGCCACGCTGAACCGCGGCGACGTGCTGGTGCGGGCGGTGGGCCTGGCGCTGTCGCAGACCCGCCCCCCCGCCGAAGTGGTCATCGCGGACGCCAGCACCGACTGGCAGGCCACGCGCGACCGCGTGGCCGCCGTGGTGGGCAACCGGGCGCGGCTGGTGTTCGAGCCGGCGGCGGCGCGCTCGCTGACGGTGCAGCGCAACCAGGCCATCCGGCTGGCCCGTGCCGACATCCTGTTCCTGTTCGACGACGATACGCTGATGTATCCCGATTGCGCGGACCGGATCATGGCGCGCTATGCCGCCCATCCGTCGGTCGTGGCCATTGCGGCCCATCATGTCCCCGATGCACCCGAGGACAGCGCAGAGGGGCTTGACCGCAAGTCGGTCAGCCCCGCCGCCGCTGGCCGGATCGCGACCGGCGGCGGCGCGGTGGCGCGTGTCCTGCGCCGGCAGTTGCTGCTGACCGATGCCGACTGCCGCTTCGTGGGCTATGACGGCGCCGATCGCCGCTGGCATTCGGCGCACTCCCCGCAGCCGCCACGGCACTGCCACCCCATCGACTTCATCAACGGGTTCGCCCTGACGGTCCGGCGCGCCGCCGTGCTGCGCGAGCCGTTCGACGAGGGGCTGGTCGGCCCCTCGATCGCCGAGGACCTGGATGCCAGCTATCGGCTGGGCCGCCTGGGCGCGCTGTGGCGCGCCTCGGACGCGCATTGCCACCATCTCGAGGCGGCGGGCGCCCGTAGTGGCCGGCGAGTGAATTCCGCGCTGGCGCAGATGAACGTGGCCTATTTCGTGCGCCGCCATTCGGCGCGACCGACGCGGGACCTGGCGCGCCTGACACTGTGGTCGGGCCGAATGACGGTGGCCGACCTGGCCAAGGACCTGGCGGGACGGCGCTGGACGCTGCCCCGGTTTCGCGGATCGGTGCTGGCGCTGACCTGGTTGCCGCGGATCTGGGCCGCGCCCCGCGGGGCGCTGGTGCCGTGGTATCAGACCGTCCAGCGCCGCATCATGGCGGGGGCGCGATGATGCGGGGGCCGTCCGGGTCCTTCCTCGCGTCCGGGGGCCATGCGCTGCGACGCGCCTGCCGCCGCGCCTGTGTCCGGCCGGCCCGACTGCCAACGCTCATGTCAGTGGACAGCGCCGCGCGCGGTCCTAGACTGGGCCGGATGCCCCGGGCGGCAGCAGGCGTGAGCCGCACCCTGCCCGATCCTTGGCGGCTTGCCGCTGGCCCCCTGGCCATGCGGCGCGTCGTCCTGACAATATCAGACTTTCCTCGCGATCAAGAGGCGACCCCATGAACGACCAATCCCCGAATACCGCCTTCCACGACAGCTCGTTCCTGCAAGGCGCGAACGCGGCCTATGTGGAACAGCTGTATGGCCAGTGGGCCAACGACCCCGCCGCGGTGGACGCGGCCTGGGACGAGTTCTTCCGGGGCCTGGGCGACGCCGAGGCCACCGTGACGCGCGAGGCCAAGGGCGCCAGCTGGGCACGGCCCGACTGGCCGCCGATGCCGTCGGACGAGAACACCGCCGCGCTGACCGGCGAATGGCCGCGGGCAACCGAGGCCGAGGCGAAGTCCGCGATCAAGAAGATCACCGCCAAGGCCGACGAAAAGGGCGTGGCGCTGTCGGACGACCAGCTGCGCCGCGCCGTGCTGGACAGCGTGCGCGCGATCATGCTGATCCGCGCCTATCGCATCCGGGGCCACCTGCACGCCGACCTGGACCCGCTGGGGATGCGCGAGATGCCGCCCTTGGGCGAGCTTGACCCCGCGACCTACGGGTTCACCGCGTCCGACATGGACCGGCCGATCTTCATCGACAACGTTCTGGGCCTGCAGGTCGCCTCGATCCGGCAGATCGTGGACCTGATGAACCGCACCTATTGCGGCACCTTTGCGCTGCAGTTCATGCACATCTCGGACCCCGAGCAGGCCGCGTGGCTGAAGGAGCGCATCGAGGGCTACGGCAAGGAGATCGCCTTCACCCGCGAAGGGCGCCGCGCGATCCTGAACAAGCTGGTCGAGGCCGAGGGCTTCGAGAAGTTCCTGCACGTCAAGTACATGGGCACCAAGCGCTTCGGCCTTGACGGGGGCGAGGCCCTGATCCCGGCGATGGAGCAGATCATCAAGCGCGGCGGCGCGCTGGGCGCCAAGGAGGTGGTGGTCGGCATGCCGCACCGGGGTCGCCTGTCGGTGCTGGCCAACGTCATGGGCAAGCCCTACCGCGCGATCTTTCACGAATTCCAGGGCGGCAGCTACAAGCCCGAGGACGTGGACGGATCGGGCGACGTGAAATACCACCTCGGCGCGTCGAGCGACCGGACCTTCGACGACAATGTCGTCCATCTGTCGCTGACCGCGAACCCCAGCCACCTGGAGGCGGTGAACCCCGTCGTGCTGGGCAAGGTCCGCGCCAAGCAGGACCAGTATTCCGACACGAACACCCGCACCTCGGTCATCCCGATCCTGCTGCACGGCGATGCGGCCTTCGCGGGCCAGGGCGTGGTGGCGGAATGCCTGCAGCTGTCGGGGATCCGCGGCCACCGCACGGGCGGCACGATCCATATCATCGTCAACAACCAGATCGGCTTTACCACGGCGCCGCATTTCAGCCGCACCTCGCCCTATCCGACCGACATCGCGCTGATGGTCGAGGCACCGATCTTCCACGTGAACGGCGACGACCCCGAGGCGGTGGTCCATGCCGCCAAGGTCGCCACCGAGTTCCGGCAGAAGTTCCACAAGGACGTGGTCATCGACATCTTCTGCTATCGCCGCTTCGGTCACAACGAAGGCGACGAGCCGATGTTCACCAACCCGGCGATGTACAAGCAGATCAAGGGTCATAAGACGACCCTGCAGCTGTACACCGAGCGGCTGGTCCGCGACGGCCTGATCCCCGAGGGCGAGATCGAGGACATGAAGGCCGCCTTCCAGGCGCATCTCAACGAGGAGTTCGAGGTCGGCAAGAACTTCAAGCCGAACAAGGCCGACTGGCTGGACGGCAAGTGGTCGGGACTGGGGACCGAGGGGGACGACTATGTCCCCGGCAACACCGCGATCACCCCCGACACCCTGTCCGAGATCGGCGAGGCGCTGACCCGCGCCCCCGAGCAGTTCGACATGCACAAGACCGTCACCCGCCTGCTGGACGCCAAGCGCCAGATGTTCGCCACCGGCGAGGGCTTTGACTGGGCCACGGCCGAGGCGCTGTCCTTCGGCAGCCTGCTGATCGAGGGCCATCCGGTCCGCCTGTCGGGCCAGGACAGCACGCGCGGCACCTTCAGCCAGCGCCATTCGGCCTTCATCGACCAGACGACCGAAGAGCGGCATTATCCCCTGAACCACATCCGGGGCGGGCAGGCGCGCTACGAGGTCATCGACTCGATGCTGTCGGAATACGCGGTGCTGGGCTTCGAATACGGCTATTCGCTGGCCGAGCCGAACGCCCTGACCCTGTGGGAGGCGCAGTTCGGCGACTTTGCCAACGGCGCGCAGATCATGTTCGACCAGTTCATCTCGTCGGGCGAAAAGAAATGGCTGCGGATGTCGGGGCTGGTGATGCTGCTGCCCCACGGCTACGAGGGCCAGGGGCCGGAGCATTCGTCCGGGCGTCTGGAACGCTTCCTGCAGATGTGCGCCGAGGACAACTGGATCGTCGCCAACCTGACGACGCCGGCCAACTATTTCCATATCCTGCGCCGCCAGATCCACCGCGGCTTCCGCAAGCCGCTGGTGCTGATGACGCCGAAATCCCTGCTGCGCCATCCGCTGGCGGTCAGTTCGGCTGACGAGTTCACCACCGGCTCGACCTTCCACCGGGTGCTGGAGGACGATGCCGCACGCGGCAAGTCGGACTTCAGCCTGGCCCCGGACGCCGAGATCAGGCGCGTCGTGATCTGCTCGGGCAAGGTCTATTACGACCTGCTGGCCGCGCGGAACCAGGCCGGGCTGAGCGACACCTATCTGCTGCGGCTGGAACAGTTCTATCCGTTCCCCGCGCAGTCGCTGTCCAAGGAGCTGGAACGCTTCAAGACGGCCGAGATCGTGTGGTGCCAGGAGGAGCCCAAGAACCAGGGCGCCTGGTCCTTCGTCGAGCCGAACCTGGAGTGGGTCCTGCACCGGGTCGGCGCGACGCATGGCCGGGCCCTCTACGCGGGGCGCGCGGCGCAGGCCTCGGTGGCGACGGGCCTGGCCAGTCGCCACAAGAAGGAACAAGAGGCGCTGGTCGCCGACGCCCTGAAGATCGGAGCCTGACATGACCACCGAAGTGCGCGTGCCCACACTGGGCGAAAGCGTCAGCGAGGCGACGGTCGCCACCTGGTTCAAGAAGCCCGGCGACGCCGTCGCCGTGGACGAGATGCTGTGCGAGCTGGAAACCGACAAGGTGACGGTCGAGGTGCCCTCGCCCGCCGCCGGCGTCCTGGCCGAGATCGTCGCCGCCGAGGGCGAGACGGTCAGCCCCAACGCGCTGCTGGCGCAGATCGACAACGCCGCGCAGGCCGCCGCGCCTGCCCGGACCACCACCCAAGGCCAGCCGGCCGCAGACAGGAATCAGCCGAAGATGACCGGAAAATCCGTCGATGTGATGGTGCCCACGCTGGGCGAAAGCGTGACCGAAGCGACGGTTGCCACCTGGTTCAAGAAGCCCGGCGACGCCGTCGCCCTGGACGAGATGCTGTGCGAACTGGAAACCGACAAGGTCTCGGTCGAGGTGCCCAGCCCGGCCGCCGGGGTGCTGGCCGAGATCCTTGCGCCCGAAGGCACGACCGTTGACGCCAAGGCGCGGCTGGCCGTCGTCACCGAGGGCGCCGCGGCCGGTGCGCCGGGCGAGGGCGCCGAAGCCCTGCCCGTCGGCTCTGCCTCGGGCGGCGAGGACGGGGTCACGGCGGGCGACGTCGGATCGCCGGGCGCCGGTCCCGAACAGATGATCCCGCGCGGCGACGTCGAGGACGCGCCGTCGGCGAAAAAGGCCATGGCCGAGGCCGGGATCGGCCGCGACCAGGTCGAAGGCACCGGCAAGGGCGGCCGCGTGATGAAGGAGGACGTGGCCCGCGCCGCGCAGGCGCCCCGCGCGCCGCAGCCGTCCTCGGCCCCCGCGCCCGCCCAGGCCCCCCGCGCGCCGTCCAGCGCCGACGACGCGGCCCGCGAGGAGCGCGTCAAGATGACCCGCCTGCGCGCCACCATCGCCCGCCGCCTCAAGGACGCGCAGAACACCGCCGCGATGCTGACCACCTACAACGAGGTGGACATGTCGGGCATCATGGACCTGCGCAACGACTACAAGGATGCCTTCGAAAAGAAGCACAAGGTCAAGCTGGGCTTCATGTCCTTCTTCGTGAAGGCCTGTTCCCACGCTCTGAAGGAAGTGCCCGAGGTCAATGCCGAGATCGACGGCGGCGACGTCGTCTACAAGCGCTTCGTCCACATGGGCGTGGCGGTGGGCACCCCCAGCGGCCTGGTCGTCCCGGTCGTGCGCGACGCCGACCAGAAGTCGTTCGCCCAGATCGAGAAGGAGATCGCCGAACTGGGCGCGCGCGCCCGCGACGGCAAGCTGACCATGGCCGACATGCAGGGCGGCACGTTCACCATCTCGAACGGGGGCGTCTACGGCTCGCTGATGTCCAGCCCGATCCTGAACCCGCCGCAGTCGGGCATCCTGGGGATGCACAAGATCCAGGACCGTCCCGTGGTGGTCAAGGGCCAGATCGTGATCCGCCCGATGATGTACCTGGCGCTCAGCTATGACCACCGGATCGTGGACGGCAAGGGCGCGGTGACGTTCCTGGTGCGGGTCAAGGATGCGCTCGAGGACCCGCGCCGGCTGCTGATGGATCTGTGACGGCGGTCCGTTCGTTGACGCTGCATTGACCATTCCAGCAAGGATCTGCCCATGACCACCCAACTTCTCGCCCGCTACGACATCGGCGACTATGACGCCTGGAAATCGATCTTCGACGCCGACGCCGAAGATCGGGGCAACGCCTCGCTGTCGGTGCTGCAGATCTGGCGTGAAGGCGGCAACCGGGCGTGGGTGCTGTATCAGGTGGCAAACGCGGCACGCGCCCGCGACTTCATGGGCCAGGGCTCGCATGTCTTCGAAAGCCGGGCCGGCGTCTCGCGGACCGAATTCCACATGCTGGAAACCGCATGAGCCTGCCGCCCTCGCCCGAACTGACCGTGCTGGGTCTGGCGGCGCTGCTGCAGGCCGTCCAGATCGGCCTGGCGGGCTGGGCGGTGAACCGCGACGCGGGTCCGGCGTGGAACGCCGGGCCGCGCGACCAGGACGCGCCGCTGTCGCCCCTGAGCGGGCGGCTGCGGCGTGCGGTGGACAATCATTTCCAGGGTCTGGCGTTTTTCACCATTGCCGTGGTGCTGGTCCAGCTGACCCAATCGAACGGCGGGCTGACCGCCGCCTGCGCCTGGGTCTATCTGGCGGCGCGCGTGCTGTATGTTCCGGCCTATGCACTGGGCTGGTCGCCCTGGCGCTCGGCCATCTGGGGCGTGGGGTTCCTGGCCACGATGGCCATGATCCTGACGGCCCTGGCCTGAGGCGTCGGGCGGTTGCAAACATCCCGCGGGGTCATCAGGGGGCGCCACGCCCCGGCCTGCGGCAGAGGAAAGGACGACGTGAATGTATGACCTGATCGTGATCGGCGCCGGACCCGGCGGCTATGTCTGCGCCATCCGTGCCGCGCAGCTTGGCCTGAAGGTGGCCTGCGTCGAAGGGCGCGAGACGCTGGGCGGCACCTGCCTGAACATCGGTTGCATTCCGTCCAAGGCCCTGCTGCATTCCAGCCACATGGCTCACGAGATGCACGAGAACTTTGCCACGCTGGGCCTGATGAACGCCCATGCGGACATCGACTGGGGCCGCATGCAGGCCTACAAGGACGAGACGGTCGCCGCCAACACCAAGGGCATCGAGTTCCTGTTCAAGAAGAACAAGATCGACTGGCTGAAGGGCTGGGCCGAGATCCCGGCGCCCGGCACGGTCAAGGTCGGCGACCAGACCCACGAGGCGAAGGCCATCGTCATCGCCTCGGGCTCGGTCGCTTCGCCACTGAGGGGCGTGACGGTCGACAACGACGCGGGCGTGGTCGTCGATTCGACCGGCGCGCTGGCGCTGAAGAAGATCCCCGACACCATGGTCGTGATCGGTGCGGGCGTCATCGGGCTCGAGCTCGGCTCGGTCTATAACCGGCTGGGAACCAAGGTCACGGTGGTCGAGTATCTGGATACCATTACCCCCGGCATGGACGCCGAGGTGCAAAAGCAGTTCCAGCGCATCCTGGCCAAGCAGGGCCTGACCTTCGTCCTTGGGGCGGCCGTGTCGGGGGTCGAGGCGAGTGACGCCGGGGCGACCGTCACCTATGCCCCCAAGAAGGGCGGCGACGCCAAGACGATCGAGGCCGAGGTCGTGCTGGTCGCGACCGGGCGCCGTCCCCGGCACGACGGTCTGGGCCTGGAGGCGCTGGGCGTGACGATGACCGACCGCGGCGAGATCGCCATCGACGCCCATTTCGCCACCAGCGTCCCCGGCCTTTACGCCATCGGCGATGCGGTGCCCGGTCCGATGCTGGCCCACAAGGCCGAGGACGAGGGCATGGCCGTGGCCGAGGTCATCGCCGGCAAGCATGGGCACGTGAACTATGACGTGATCCCCGGCGTCATCTACACCACCCCCGAGGTGGCCAGCGTCGGCCTGACGGAAGAGGCCGCGAAGGCCAGCGGCCGCAAGATCAAGGTCGGCAAGTTCCCCCTGATGGGCAACGCGCGGGCCAAGGCGATGCTGCACGCCGAGGGCTTCGTGAAGGTGATCGCGGACGCCGAGACCGACCGCATCCTGGGCGCGCATATCATTGCCCCCGGCGCGGGCGAGATGATCCACGAGATCTGCGTCGCGATGGAGTTCGGCGCAGCCGCGCAGGACGTGGCCCTGACCTGCCACGCCCACCCGACCATCAGCGAGGCGGTGCGCGAGGCCGCGCTGGCCTGCGGCGACGGCGCGATCCACGTCTGACGGGATCCGCACGAACGGGCGGACCTTTGAGAAGTTCAGCGGCCGGGGGGTATCCGATCCCCCCGTTCCGGCCCCGGGCGGTTCATCTGGTTCCGCAGGCGTTCCCTTGACGGTCATCCCTGCCGGCGGGATTCCGCCGAAGCACCCTGCGCGGGGCGAAGGTTTGCTTATTACCCGTTCCGCGTGCGTCGGCCTGCGCTATCGTGCTGGCAATCTCAACGACACGACCCGAGGCAGTGATGACCCCCACCTTTCCGCGGCTGGCCGCGCTGGCCCTGACCGCGTCGCTGGCCGCCTGCGGCGGAAACCAGATCGACCATGACAACCGGATGTACCTGGCGCAGCCGCGCGTCACACAGGCGGACCTGCACCCCAACGAAACCCCCGAACTGCGCGCGCTGATCCGGAAATATTCGGCCCAGTACGACGTGCCGGAATCGCTGGTCCATCGCGTCGTGATCCGCGAAAGCCGCCACCGCCCGGGCGCGCGCAACGGTCCGTATTATGGCCTGATGCAGATGCTGCCCGCGACCGCGCGCGGCATGGGCTACAAGGGTTCGCCCTCGGGGCTGCTGGATGCGGACACCAACCTGAAATACGGCGTCAAGTACCTGCGGGGGGCCTATCTTGTGGCCGACGGGAACCCAGACGCGGCGGTGAAATGGTATGCACGCGGCTATTACTACGAGGCCAAGCGCAAGGGCCTGCTGGAAGAAACCGGCCTGCGCTGACGGCCCTCGTTCACCGGGGCCGGGCCCCGGCCGCCGCCAGCCAGTCAGACACCGCCTGCCGTCCGGCGCCGGGGACGGGCTGTTCGGGCGGTCGGTGTTCAGGCGGGCCGGTTATAGCGGATGAAGGGCGACTTCACGCCAACCCGGTCGTACAGCATCCGGCCGGGATAGTTGTCCTCAGCCGTCAGCCAATAGACGGACGGCACGCCGGCCGCATCGGCGGCGGCATAGACCGCGGCGATCAGAGCGCGGCCTGCCCCCTGCCCGCGCGCCGCCGGCGCGGTGAACAGGTCCTGAAGATAGCAGACGCCCTCGGGCCGCCACAGGTTGGGATGAAAGACGTAATGCGCAAGGCCGACGGGCACGCCGCCCGCCTCGGCCAGCAGGCCGCGGAAATCCTGCGGGTCTGCGCCCGTCAGCCGCGCGAATGCCGCGTCATAGAACCCGTCGGGTCGGTGGTGAAACCCGTAGAACGCCTGATAGCCGCGATACAGTGCCTGCCAGCCCGTGCGATCCGCCGTCGCAAGCGGGCGCACCGTCAGACCCGCGCTCATCGGGTGCGCCCCTGCATCGCCGGGCGGGACGCGGCCATCCGCTCAGCGCGCCTGGCGGCGGGCCATGAACGCCAGCCGTTCGAACAGGGCCACGTCCTGTTCGTTCTTGACCAGCGCGCCGTGCAGCTTGGGCAGCATCTCGCCCGCCGGACGCTTCAGGTCCTCGGGGGACAGGTCCTCGGCCAGGATCAGCTTGAGCCAGTCCAGCAATTCGCTGGTCGAGGGCTTCTTCTTCAGCCCCGGCGCCTCGCGCAACTCCAGGAACTGGGTCAGCGCCTCGTCCAGCAGCCGCGGCTTGAGGCCGGGGTAATGGACCGCGACGATCTGCTTCAGCGTCTCGGCGTCGGGAAAGCGGATATAGTGGAAGAAGCAGCGCCGCAGGAACGCGTCGGGCAGTTCCTTTTCGTTGTTCGAGGTGATGACGACCACGGGGCGGTGCCGCGCCACGACCGTCTCGCCGGTCTCGTAGACGTGGAACTCCATCCGGTCGAGTTCCTGCAGCAGGTCGTTGGGAAACTCGATGTCGGCCTTGTCGATCTCATCGATCAGCAGCACGACCTTGCCGGGCGCGTCGAAGGCCTGCCACAGCTTGCCGCGCCGGATATAGTTGGCGACGTCATGCACCCGCGCGTCGCCCAGCTGGCTGTCGCGCAGCCGGCTGACCGCGTCGTATTCGTACAGGCCCTGCTGGGCCTTGGTGGTGGACTTGACGTTCCACTCCAGGATCGGCAGGCCCAGCGAGGCGGCCACCTGCCGGGCCAGCTCGGTCTTGCCGGTGCCCGGCTCGCCCTTGACCAGCAAGGGGCGCTCCAGCGTCACGGCGGCGTTCACGGCCAGCGCCAGATCGGGGGGCGCGACATAGCGGTCGGTCGAACGGAACTGCATCGGGCATCCTTTCCAGCGTCGCGCCGACCCTAGTGCCCGTCCGCGGCAGCCGCAAGTTTGTGACCATGCCGTCCGGCGCCGGCACTTCCCTTTCGTGCCCTCATCCTTTATGCGGACGCCCGAGGAGCCGGATCGCCCTGCCCGGCCCGGCCGGAGGACCAATGAAGCGCCAGACCTTTCTGCCCGAAGACTATCGCCCGGCCGAAGACGAGCCCTTCATGAACGATCGCCAACTGGAGTATTTCCGCCGCAAGCTTGTGGCGTGGAAACAGGAATTGCTGGACCAGTCGGCCGAAACGCTGGAGGGGTTGCAGGACAGCGGCCGCAACGTCCCCGACATCGCCGACCGCGCGTCCGAGGAAACCGACCGCTCGATCGAACTGCGGACCCGCGACCGCCAGCGCAAGCTGGTCAGCAAGATCGACGCGGCGCTGCGGCGGATCGACACGGGCGAATACGGCTATTGCGAGATGACTGGCGAGCCGATCAGCCTGCGCCGCCTGGACGCCCGCCCCATTGCCACCATGACGCTGGAGGCGCAGGAGCGCCACGAACGGCGCGAGCGCGTCCACCGCGAGGATTAAGGATATGGCCGCGGCCGGTGCCCTTGCGGGTCGCGCCGTCACCATCGTGGGCGCGGGCATCGGCGGACTGACCGCGGCGCTGGCGCTGGCCCGGCGCGGCGCGGCCGTGACCGTTCTGGAACGCGCGGGCGCGCTGCGCGAGGTGGGCGCGGGCATCCAGGTCAGCCCCAACGCGGTGCGCGTCCTCGAGGCGCTGGACATCGGTCGCGATTTCACCGCCGTGTCGGTGCCTTCGCACGGGGTGACGCTGCGCGATGCGGCGGGTGCCCGTGTGCTGCACATGGATTTCGACCGCTGGCGTCCCGGCGCGGCCTTTCGCACCGTGCATCGGGCGCGGCTGATCGCGGTGCTGGACGACGCCGCGCGCGCCGCCGGGGCCACGATCCTGCTGGACACCCCGGTCGAGACATTGCCCGACGCCGGGCTGCTGATCGGCGCGGACGGGCTGCACAGCCGCGTGCGGGTCGCCCTGAACGGAACCGAGACGCCGTTCTTCACGGGGCAGGCCGCATGGCGGACGCTGGTGCCCCTGGAAGACGCCGCCAGCTTTGGCGCGCAGGTGTTCATGGGGCCCGGGCGGCACATGGTCAGCTATCCGCTGGCCTACGGGCTGCGCAACATCGTCGCGGTCGAGGAACGGGCCGCCTGGACGGCCGAGGACTGGTCCCGGCCCGACGACCCCGCCGCCCTGCGCGCCGCCTTCGCGGATTTCGGCGGGCCGGTTCCGGGCTGGCTTTCGCAGGTGACCGACTGTGCCGTCTGGGGGCTGCACCGCCACCGCGTTGCCCCGCGCTGGCACGACGACCGGCGCGCGATCCTGGGGGATGCGGCCCATCCGACGCTGCCCTTCCTGGCGCAAGGGGCCTGCATGGCGATCGAGGATGCCTGGGTGCTGGCCGCCTGCCTGGACGCCGACGCCGACCAGCCGCGGGCGCTGGCACGCTATCAGGCGCTGCGGCGCCCGCGCTGCGTCCGCATCGTCGAGGCGGCGAATGCCAATGCGCGCAACTATCACCTGTCCGGCCCGCGCCGCAGGGTGGGCCATACGGCGCTGCGGCTGGCAGACCGGCTGGCGCCGCGCGCCGTGTTCGAGCGGTTCGCCTGGGTTTACGACCACGACCCGACGGCGGTCGCCTGACGCCGCAGCCGTGAAGGCGGGTGGCTGGCCCCCTGCCCTGCGCGTGCCCGCCCGCCGGATTGGACTGGTTCTGCCGCAAACGGGACACGGCCCGGGGTCGTCGTCGCGCCCGGATGCCGGACCGGGCGTGCGCGACCTGCACGCCAACCGGCGGTCCTTTCCACGCCTGCCCCCGCCGTGCCGGATGCAGGGCCGCGGGCGGCCCCGCCGTCAGGCGGCGGCCTTTTCCACGGCGGCCACGATCCCGTCCACGACCTCGCGCAGCACGCCCTCGTCCTCGGCCTCGGCCATGACGCGGATCAGCGGCTCGGTCCCGGACTTGCGGATCAGCACGCGGCCCGACTGCGCCAGCCGCGCCTCGGCCGCCGCGATCTCGGCCCGGACCGGCGCGGTGGACAGGGGATCGGCGCCGGCGGCAAAGCGCACGTTCTTCAGCATCTGCGGGACGGGATCGAACTGGCGCACCAGGGTGCTGGCCCGCTCGCCGCTGTCGGCCAGGGCGGCCAGGAACTGCAACCCGGCGATCAGCCCGTCGCCGGTGGTGGCATAGTCGGTCATTACGATATGGCCCGACTGCTCGCCGCCCAGGTTGAACCCGCCGGCGCGCATCCGCTCCACCACATAGCGGTCGCCCACCGCGGTGCGCTCCAGCCGCAGGCCGCGGCGCGACAGGTGCCGTTCCAGCCCCAGGTTCGACATCACTGTCGCCACCAGCGCATCCCCGCGCAGCCGTCCCTGGTCGGCCCAGCGCCCCGCCAGCAGCGCCATGATCTGGTCGCCGTCCGCGACCGCGCCAGTCTCGTCCACGATCATCACGCGGTCGGCGTCCCCATCCAGGCTGATGCCCAGATGCGCGCCATGCTGGCGCACGGCCTCGGCACAGGCCTGCGGGTGGGTCGAGCCCACGCCGTCGTTGATGTTGAACCCGTCGGGCTTGACGCCCAGCGCGATGACCTCGGCCCCCAATTCCCACAGCACGTCGGGCGCGGCGCGATAGGCGGCGCCGTTGGCGCAGTCGATCACCACCTTCAGCCCGTCCAGCCGCTGGCCGGCGGGGAAGGTCGTCTTGGCATATTCGACATAGCGGCCGCGGCCGTCGTCGATCCGCCGGGCGCGACCGATCTGCCGGGGCGGGGCCAGGGGGATCTCGCCCTGCAGGATGACCTCGATCTCGGCCTCGGCCTCGTCCGACAGCTTGAAGCCGTCGGGGCCGAAGAACTTGATGCCGTTGTCCTCGGCCGGGTTGTGGCTGGCCGAGATCATGATCCCCACGCTGGCGCGCATGGACCGGGTCAGGAACCCCACCGCAGGCGTCGGCACCGGCCCCAGCAGCAGCACGTTCATCCCCGTGCTGGTCAGCCCGGCGGTCAGCGCGTTTTCCAGCATATAGCCCGACAGCCGCGTGTCCTTGCCGATCACCACGCGATGCCCGTTGCTGCCGTCGCAGCGGAAATAGCGCCCGGCGGCGGCGCCGAGCCGCAGCGCCAGTTCGGCCGTCATCGGGTGGGTGTTGGCCTGGCCGCGCACGCCGTCGGTGCCGAAAAGCTGTCGTGTCATGTCTGTGTCCCTTCGACGGCCTGCCACAGGGACAGGCCTTGTCTGATGCCGGCCGCGTCGTGGACGCGGTGAATCTGGATGCCTTGCGCGACCGCCGCCAGCGTCAGCGCCAGCGTACCGGGGTCGCGGTCGGCCGGGTTGTCCGCCCCGCCGATGGCGCCGACAAAGCCCTTGCGCGACACCCCCAGCAGGACCGGCACGCCCAGGCTGTGAAACAGCCCGATGCGGCGCAGGATCGCCAGGTTGTGCGCCTGCGTCTTGCCAAAGCCGATGCCGGGATCGACGACGATGCGCGCGCGCGGGATGCCCGCCGCAACCGCGCGGGCGATGCGGTCGGCCAGCGCGTCATGGACGTCCAGCAGCACGTCGTCGTATCGCGGGTCGTCCTGCATCGTCTGCGGCACGCCCTGGGCGTGCATCAGGCAGAGGGCGGCCCCGCTTTCGGCCACCGTCGCGGCCATGTCGGGGTCAAAGTCCAGCCCCGACACGTCGTTGACCATCCCCGCCCCGGCGGCCAGCGCCGCACGCGCCACGGCAGCCTTGCGCGTGTCGACGGACAGGGCAAGCCCGGCCAGCGTTGCGATCACCGGGACGACGCGGGCGATCTCGTCGGCCACAGGCACCTCGGCCGCGCCGGGGCGGGTCGATTCGCCGCCGATGTCCAGCATGTCGGCCCCCGCCGCCAGCAGGCCGCGCCCATGCGCCGCCCCGTCGGCAGTCCAGCGGCCGCCGTCGGAAAAGCTGTCCGGCGTCACGTTGACGATCCCCATGACGCGGGGCCGGTCCATGGACAGGCCCAGGACGGGCGGGCGCGGGGCCGTCAGCGCGGCCAGCACATCATCGGGGGCGGCGTCGACGATTTCGGGCGCGCCGCCGCGGGTCAGGCGTTCCAGCCGCGAGAAACCGACCCAGCCGCCCGCCAGCCGCCAGCGGCCGCCGGCCGGGTCGGGGATGGGTCGCCAATAGGGTCGGGGGTGCTGCGTCGGGCTCATGGGGGATCAGGGCGCAGAGTGCTCACAAAGTACGCGGCTGGACAAGCTCAGCCCCCTGCGCGGGCCACGGTGCCGCGGAAATCCGCCAAGGGCGCAGGCAGGGGCACACCGTGCGGCAGGGCCAGGTCCAGCCGGGGGGCGCCCAGCCGCTGCGCGATCCAGAAGGCCAGCGCGACCGGGTCCGCCGGCAGGTCGGGAACGTCCGCGGCCATGCGCGCGGGCGCCCAGACAACGGCGCGCCTCTCGGTCGCGGCCCAGTCGATCTCGGTCCGGCTGTCGGCGACGGTCAGGCCCCGTTGCCCGGCCAGCGCCCAGGCCGCCTGGTCCAGCGCCAGCAGCGCAATGCGCCGCGCGTCGCCGCCCTGCGGCAGCGGCAGGCGCGGCGCATCGGGCACCACGACCACCGCCCCGGGCGGCAGCGCGGCGTCCGTCCCCAGAAACAGCACGGCGGGCGGCGCGCCGGACGGCAGGGGCGCCACCCGCGCGGCCCGGCGCACCAGCGTGACGCCCAGCGCACCCGGGACGCGGTCCAGCTTTTCGATGGTCACGGAAATCCGGGCCGCGCGCGGATGGCGCAGGACCTGGGCCGCGATCCGCTCGCCCAGCGTCTCGAGCAGGGCCACGCGCGCGTCGGCCAGCGCCGTCGAGACGGCCCCGGTCAGCACGTCATAGCTGAGGATGCGGTCCACCTGATCGTCCGCGGCCGACACCGGCTCGGCCAGATCGACCTCGATCGTAAAGCGCAGCCGCTGCGGCTGGCCGCGTTCGGTCTGGAACGCGCCGATGTCGGCGGTGACGACATGGTCACGCAGGTGGATGCGGTCGGGCTGGTCCATCGGATCTGATTAACCGGAAACGGCCTTGCCGCAAGGCGGTGCGCGAAACCGAACACGGGTGCGACAGAAAAGGGCGCAGGCGGTGTCCGCGCTGCGCCCGTCGATGTCGAAGGCCGGTGCCGGCCGCCCCCTCAGTTCGAGGCGACGCGCTGCCCGCCGCCGCGGCGATAGAAGATATGCGCGCCGATCCGGGTCGTGCGGGTAAACCGCTTGGACCATGACGGCCGGACCTGGGTGGTGTGGAAATACGTGGCGCCCCCGGTCAGGGTGCGGGGCGCGCCGGCCAGCGCCTCGGCCGCGATGCGGGCCGCGCGGGCGGCGGCGCTGCCGTCGCGCATCCGCAGGCTGCCGCCCTTGTAGCTGAACTGGCCACGCTGGTTGACCACGCCGCAGACGGACTTGGGAAAGCTGGGATGATCGACGCGGTTCAGGATCACCTCGGCCACGGCGCGCTGGCCCTTGACCGGCTCGCCCCGCGCCTCGAAGTACAGCGCCTCGGTCAGGCACTTCATGGAATCGCCGCCCTTCGACGACACCCGTGCCGGGTTCAGCGACGCCTCGGCCGCGGCAGGGGCAGAGGTCATGGACATCAGGGGCAGGGCGCACGCAACACACACACCGATGCGCACCAGCCGCGAGAGAAGCTTTTGCATAGAACAGTCCCGTATCGTTTCCCCAAGGCCGCAGTGGCAGCTGCCGGCCCGTGACGAACGGGGTGGGATGAACGGGCCTGTGATTCCAGCACACAGGGCCGTGAGGACGGGAACCCGGGCGAATCCGGCCCGTTCGGGCGGGTTCCCGCCGGAGGTGATCGGGCATTTGAGCGGATCTGTGCAAAAAGCCGCGGACTAGGACCCGGCCTTCAGGCCCTCGCACGCCTGCGCCGCGCGCAAGGCGCGAATCGATTCCTGAGCCCCGGCCAGCCGGGCGATGGGCACACGGAAAGGCGAGCAGCTGACATAGTCAACTCCTGCGTGCAAACAAAAGGCGATGGACTCGGGATTGCCACCATGTTCCCCGCAGACCGACAGGGTGATCCCCGGCTTGCGCGCCCGCGCCCGCTTGACGCCCGTCAGGATCAGCTCGCCCACGCCCTCCTGGTCCAGGATGTGGAACGGGTCCTCGGCATAGACCCCCTGGGCCACATAGCTGCCCATGAACCGGCCTGCGTCGTCGCGCGAAAGGCCATAGGTCATCTGGGTCAGGTCGTTCGTGCCGAACGACAGAAAGGCGCAGTGCTCGGCAATGTCACCCGCGCGCAGCGCGGCGCGCGGGGTCTCGACCATCACGCCCAGACGATAGTCGAAGCGGGTGCGGGTTTCCTGCCGGACCGAGGCGGCGACGCCCTCGATCTGGTGGCGGACCAGTTCGACCTCGCGCATGGCGCTGACCAGCGGGATCATGATCTCGGCCACCACCCCCTCGCCCTTGCGGCCGGCGGCGACGGCGGCCTCGAAGATGGCGCGGGCCTGCATCTCGTAGATTTCAGGGATCACGATGCCCAGCCGCACCCCCCGCATCCCCAGCATCGGGTTGAACTCGCTGAGCGCATCGACGCGGCGGACCACGTCGGACAGGGGCAGGTCCAGCGTCTCGGCCAGTTCGCGCATCCCCTCGCGGTCGTGGGGCAGGAACTCGTGCAGGGGCGGGTCGAACAGGCGGATCGTGACCGGCAGGCCGTCCATGATCTGGAACAGCGTCGTGAAATCGTCGCGCTGCATCGGCAGCAGGCGATCCAGCGCCAGCCGCCGATCCTCGGGCCGGTCGGCGAAGATCATCTCGCGCATGGCCGGCAGGCGCTTTTCGTCAAAGAACATGTGCTCGGTGCGGCACAGGCCGATGCCCTGGGCCGCGAACATCCGGGCGGTGCGCGCGTCCTCGGGCGTGTCGGCGTTGGCGCGCACGGCGATGGTGCAGGCCGCGTCGGCCCACTCCAGCAGCTGGTTGAAGGCGTCGTCCAGCGCCGGCTCCAGCATCGCCGCGGCCCCGGCCAGCACCTCGCCCGAGGTGCCGTCGATGGTGATCTCCTCGCCCTCGCGGAAGCTGCGGGCGCCGGCGGTCAGGGTTCGGGCGCGGGCGTCGATGCTGATGCCGGACGCCCCCACGATGCAGGGCAGGCCCAGGCCGCGCGCGATGACGGCGGCGTGGCTGGTCATGCCGCCGCGTTCGGTCAGCACCGCGACCGAGGCGTGCATGCCGCGGATGTCCTCGGGCACCGTCTCTCGGCGCACCAGCACGCAGGGCTCGCCCCGGGCTGCGGCGGCCTGCGCGGCGGCGGCGGTGAAGACGATGCGCCCGGTGGCCGCGCCGGGGCTGGCGGCCATGCCGCGCGTGATCAGGTCGCGCGGGGCACGCGGGTCGACCTGGTGGTGCAGCAGGTCCGACAGCGCGCGGGGCTGGACGCGCATCACCGCCTCGTCCGTGGGGATGATGCCGTCGCGGCCCAGCGCCACCGCGATCCGCACGGCGGCGCGCGACGATCGCTGCACCCGCGTCGCGTCGATGATCGACAGCTCGCTGTCGGCCACGACGAACTCGATCTGCATCTCTTCGCGCAGCCGCTCTCGCGCCGCCACGCCAAAGCGGACCAGATCCGCGAACACGCCGGGCGCGGTCTCCTCGAGCGAGGGGCCCCGGGGATCGCGGGTCAGATACAGCGTCACGGCATCGGCCAGCATCGCGCGCCCCTGGGTCTGGCCCTGGAACCGCCCCGTGATGCCGGGGGCGCCGGTCACGCTGTCGATGAACTGGATCGTGCCCGACCCGGTGACCCCCGGTCCCAGGGCCAGTGCCATGTCCTGCACCACCAGCCCCAGCGAGGCGTCGGCAGGTGCGCCCTTGGCCTGCCGCAGCAGCCGGGCGCTGGGCCCGTCCCACGCGCGCGCCATGGACCGCAGCACTTCGGCCAGCTGGCGGGCGGGGTCCTGGGGGAAATCCTCGTCCGTCTCGTCGCGGTAAGCCGCCAGCGCGTCGGCCAGTGTGGCGTCGGGTTCCGAGAACATGTCGGGGTCCAGGCGCGCCACATGGATGGCATAGGACTGCACGAACCCGCGATACAGCGCGTCTGCCGCGTCGACCCCCAGCCTTTGCGCCAGCCGCGCATGGCAGGCCGCGTTGATGCCCACGTTCAGGACCGTCCCCGGCCCGCCCCATTCCGGGTTCAGCGCCGAGGGCCGCACCCCGACCAGCCCGCCCGCTGCCGCGATCAGCCGGTCCAGATCGCCGCGTGCCAGCATCCGCCCCGACGCGATGCCGCGCACCGCCGCGGCCGAGATCGCAAAGCTGCGCGGCACCGGCAGGTCCATGCGGATCAGCCGTTGCAGGCACTTGGCGCGCCAGCCGTGATCGGCCGTCGTGACGGGGGCCGAGGGCGTGATCTCGATGACCGAAGAGGTGTCGCGGGGCTGGTCCATGATGGCCCCGACCCTAAGCGCCCGCACGCGCAGGCTGCAAGCGCGAACGCCGGCAGGCGGTCTGCCGCAGGGATGCGCCGGTGCGTCCTGTCAGGCCGCCAGGTCCACCCAGACCGGAACGTGGTCGCTGGGCTTTTCGCCCGCGCGCTGGTCGCGGTCCACGCCCGCGTCGCGCATCAGGTCGGCGGCCTGCGGCGACAGCAGGATGTGGTCGATGCGGATGCCGTTGTCGCGGTCCCAGGACTGGCGCTGGTAATCCCAGAAGGTGAACGGCCCGCGGGTCGCCTGCGGGGCGCGGATGCGGATCGCGTCGGTCCAGCCCTGGTGGACGACGCGGCGGAACGCGGCGCGGGTTTCGGGCAGGAACAGCGCGTCGTCCACCCAGTTCTCGGGGCGCGCGGCGTCGCGCGGTTCGGGGATGACGTTGTAGTCGCCCAGCATGACCGCCGGCGCCTCGGTCGCCAGCAGCGCCCCGGCGCGGTGGCGCAGCCGTTCCATCCACGCCAGCTTGTAGTCGTATTTCGGCCCCGGCGCGGGGTTGCCGTTGGGCAGATACAGGCCCGCGACCGTCACCATGCACCGCTCGCCCATTACGTCGGCCTCGATCCAGCGGGCCTGTTCGTCGCCGTCGTCCCCCGGCAGGCCGCGGCGCACATCCTCGACGGGCAGGCGCGACAGCACGGCCACGCCGTTCCAGCTTTTCTGGCCGTGGGTCCAGACCCGCCAGCCCAGGTCCTCGATCGCGTCCGACGGGAAGCCCTCGTCCACGCTCTTGATCTCTTGCAGGACGACGATGTCGGGCTGCGCCTCGGGCAGCCAGGCGGTCAGCTGGTGCAGCCGCGCCTTGATCCCGTTGACGTTGAAACTGGCGATCTTCATGGCCGCGACCCTAGCAGCCCGCACGCAAAGGGGGCAAGGCAGGGCGGCTGCGCGCCCGGACGCCTAGTCCGCGCTGGGCGAGGTCACGATCAGCCGGTCGATCCGCATCGCGTCCATGTCGGCCACCTCGACCGTCCAGCCGTCGTGGGTGAAGACGTCGCCCGTGCGCGGGATGCGGTTGATGATGGCCAGCACCATGCCCGCGACGGTGTTGAAATCCCCCTCGGGCACCGGAAACCCGGTTTCGCCGGCGAATTCATCCGCGCTTTCGCTGCCGGCGACCAGCCACGATCCGTCCGCGCGCCGAACGATGTCGGGTTCCTCGCCGTCGCGGTCCACGAAATCGCCGGTGATCGCCTCCAGCAGGTCCATGGCGGTGATGATGCCCTGGAAATGGCCGTATTCGTCATAGACCAGCACCATGCGCGAGGGCGTGGCGCGCATCACCTCGATCACCGACAGCGCGTCGGCGGCGTCCAGCACCGTCGGCGCCTCGCGCATCAGGGCCCTCAGGTCGGGGGCCTCGACCCCGATCAGGTCGCGCAGGGCGACGACGCCCAGGATCTCGTCGGCGGCCCCGTCCGTGACCGGCAGGCGCGAAAAGCGGGCCGCACGCGCCTTGGCCACGATCACCGCGGGCGGGTCGTTCAGGTCGATCGTCTCGACATCGCGGCGCGGCGTCATCATCGCCGCGGCCGAGCGGTCGGCCACGCGCATGACGCCCGCGATCATGCCGCGCTCGCCCTCCATCAGCACGCCGGCCTGCGCGGCCTCGGCGATGGTCATCCGCACCTCCTCGTCGGTGATGGCGCGGTCCGAACTGTCGCGGATGCCGATCAGGCGCAGCGTCAGCCGGCTGAGCGCATCCAGCGCCCACACCAGCGGCGTGCCGATGCGCGCCACCATCCGCATGGCGGGCGCCACGCGCGAGGCGATGCCTTCGGGGTTCGACATGGCGATCTGCTTGGGAACCAGTTCGCCCAGGATCACCGACAGCGCCGTGATCCCGGCCACGACCAGGACCACGCCCAGCGTCTGCGCCAGCCCATGGGGCACGCCCATCCCGACCAGCGTCGTCCCGGCCCGCGCCCCCAGCGTCGCGCCGGACACCGCCCCGGTCAGCACGCCGACCAGCGTGATGCCGATCTGCACCGATGACAGGAACTTGCCCGGCTCGTCCAGCAGCAGCAGCGCGGCCTGCGCCCCGGCGTCGCCCTTTTCAGCCATGCTGGCCAGCCGCGCCGGGCGTGCTGACACCACGGCCAGCTCGGACATGGACAGCAGGCCGTTGCCCACCGTCAGCGCCAGAATCAGCAGAATCTCAAGCCACATGCGTCAGATCGAGAACGAGGTGCCGCAGCCGCACGACGCGCTTGCGTTGGGGTTGTCGATGACGAACCGCGCGCCGATCAGCTCGTCCGACCAGTCGATGGTGGCACCCGACAGGAAAGGCAGCGACACCGGATCGACGACCACGCGCTGCCCCTGCCCCTCAATCACCAGGTCGTCGGGCGCGGGCGCGTCCAGACGGATGTCGTACTGAAATCCCGAGCATCCGCCGCCCAGCACCGCCACCCGCAGGGGCTGGCCGTCGCCGCCCGCGTTGATGTCGGCCAGCCGCGCAAAGGCGCGGGGCGTCACCGTGGGAGGCAGGTTCATGGGGCGTTCCCGTTTCGATTGCGTGTCCCGGAATATAGGATGGACACCGGGTCGTCGCAAGGCGCGCCCGCCCTGCCCCACCCGGCCGGCCGTTCCGCGCGCCCCTCGCCCGCGCGACCCGGCGGCGGCGCGCGGGCGACCCGGACCGGCCAAGGACATCCGATGACCGCGCGTTTCGCCTGCCACCCTGCCGACAGCCGCGGCCGCCGCTTTCCCGAGGAACTGTCCAGCTTTCGCAGTCCCTGGCAGCGCGACCGCGACCGGATCATTCATTCCAGCGCGTTCCGGCGGCTCAAGCACAAGACGCAGGTCTTCGTGGAACAGGACGGCAATGACTATCGCGGCGACTATTATCGCACCCGCCTGACCCACACGATCGAGGTGGCCCAGGTCGCACGCACCATCGCCGGCGTGCTGGGGCTGAACACCGACCTGGCCGAGGCGGTGGCACTGGCCCACGACCTGGGCCACCCGCCCTTTGGCCACACCGGAGAGGATGCGCTGGCCGCGCTGATGGCCCCCCATGGGGGCTTTGACCACAACGCGCAGGCGCTGCGGATCGTGACGCGCCTGGAGCGGCATTACGCGGGCTTTGACGGGCTGAACCTGACGTGGGAGACGCTGGAGGGCATTGCCAAGCACAACGGTCCCGTCACCGGCCCGGCCGGGCCGGGGGGCGACGCCCCGCCGCTGCCCTGGGCGCTGGCCGAGGTGGACGCCGCCTGGGACCTGCGCCTGTCCACCTATGCCAGCGCCGAGGCGCAGGTGGCCGCCGTCGCCGACGACGTGGCCTATAACCACCACGACCTGCATGACGGCCTGCGCGCCGGGCTGTTCACCGAAGCCGACCTGGCCGAGCTGCCGCTGATCGGCCCGGCCTTTGCCGAGGTGGACCGCCTGCATCCCGCCCTCGACCCGATGCGCCGCCGGCACGAGGCGCTGCGCCGGGTGTTCGGCGTCATGGTCGAGGACGTGATCGCCGTGGCGCAGGGCCGGATCGAGGCCGCGCAGCCCGACAGCGCCGACGCGATCCGCGCGATGGACGGCCCGATCATCCGGTTTTCCAAGCCGCTGTACCAGAACCTCAAGGCGATCAAGGGGTTCCTGTTCACGCGGATGTACCGCGCCCCCTCGGTCATGGACGAGCGGGCGCGGGTGACGGCGATGCTGAACACGATCTTTCCGATGCTGCTGGACGACCCGCGCCTGATGCCCCCCGACTGGCAGGCCGAGGCGGCGGCCGCCCCCGACCGCACCCAGCGGGCGCGCGTCGTGCTGGATTATGTGGCCGGGATGACCGACCGGTTCGCGATTGCGGAATACAGCCGCCTGACGCGCGGCCCGCGCCCCTAGCGCAAAAAGATCAGCGCCATTCCCGCGACGGCGAGGAGGGCGCCGGTCCAGCTGGCGGCCGTCGGGCGCTCGCCCGTGACCGCCCACAGGATCGGCAGGATCATCACCGGCGACAGCGCCGACAGCGTGGACACGATGCCGACCTTGCCGCCCTGCAGCGCGAACAGCAAAAGCGTCATGCCCACCACCATGGCCAGCAGGCCCGAGGCCATGATCTGCGCGGCGACCGGCGCGGTCAGCGGGCCGGTGGGGCGAAACAGCCGCAGCCCGGTCGCGCCCAGCGCCGACAGGCAGGCGACCGCCACCGCCACCCGGATCAGCGAGCCGACGACCGGGTCCATCCCCGCCGCCATGGCCGGGCGCGCGATCAGCGACCCGCCCGCCTGCCCCAGGGCCGCCAGCAATCCCAGCGCGACCCCGATCCAGACCGGGCCGCGCACCCGGTCCAAGTGATGCAGCCCCCCGCGCCCCAGCACGCAGACGGCCACCCCCGCCGAACACAGCGCCACCCCGGCCACGCCCTGCGCCGACAGCGTCTCGCCCAGAAACAGCCATCCCAGCAGCGCGGCCAGCGGCGCGTTCATGGCAAACAGCGCTCCCGTGCGGCGCGGCCCCAGCCGCTGCAGCGCAAAGAACAGCACCGTGTCGCCCAGGAAGATCCCGACCAGCCCCGACCAGACCAGCGGCCCGACCCAGTCCGGGTCGATGCCCCGCCAGCGCCCCGTCGCCGCCACCAGCACCGCCAGCAGCCCTGCGACAAAGCCCTGCCGGATCAGGTTGAACCCGAACGGTCCCAGCGCGCGCACCGGCGCCGCCGCCAGCAGGCCGGTCATCGCCCAGCAGACGGCCGCGCCCAGCGCAGCCAGTTCATGGATCGGCATCGCGCGGTCCCCTTTGCCGACGCGCAGCTATCGCCCTTGGTGAACCGGTGCAACGCGCGGCGCGTTGGGCCGCGTCTCAACCACGGAGGACGCGATGATCACCAAGACTGGCTCGGCGACCTGGCAAGGCGGGCTCAAGGACGGACGGGGCACGGTCTCGACCGAGTCGGGCGTCCTTGCCGCGCAGCCCTTCGGCTTTCGGACCCGGTTCGAGGGGCAGCCGGGCACCAACCCCGAGGAGCTGATCGGCGCCGCCCACGCCGCCTGCTTCAGCATGGCGCTGTCGATGATCCTGGCCGAGGCGGGCATCACCGATGTCTCGATCGAGACGACCTCGGCCATCGGGCTGGACAAGGACGGCGACGGCTTTGCCATCAAGACCGCGCATCTGACCACCCGCATCAGCGGCACGGGCGACGAGGCCGCGATCCGCGCCGCCGCCGACAAGGCGAAGGCGGGCTGTCCGGTCAGCAAGCTGCTCAAGGCCGACATCACGCTGGACGCCACCGTCGCCTGACGGCCGGCGCAGGCCGGCCCCCCGGACCTGCACGGCCCCCGCCCGTCGGGGGCCGTGCCGCCCCCCTTGTCCCGTCGCCCGGCGACAGGAATGCCCGCGCTGCCGTGCCGCATTCCGGCGCATTGACGGTGGCGGCCGCGCTAACTATGCGCAGCGGGTGCCGCTTTTTCCGGCATCAGGCGAAAAGGAACCCCGATCATGTCCGACCAGGAGGCCGTGCTGGCCCAGATCACCGCGACCGTCCTGCGGCGCAATCCGGGCGAGCCCGAATTCCACCAGGCCGTCCACGAGGTGATGCACAGCCTCGGCCGGGTTCTGGCCAAGCATCCCCATTACGCCGACAACGCGCTGATCGAACGCATCTGCGAACCCGAACGGCAGATCATCTTCCGCGTGCCGTGGATCGACGATGCGGGCGACGTGCAGATCAACCGCGGCTTCCGCGTCCAGTTCAACAGTGCGCTGGGCCCCTACAAGGGCGGCATCCGGTTCCACCCCTCGGTGAACCTGGGGATCATCAAGTTCCTGGGCTTCGAGCAGACCTTCAAGAACGCGCTGACCACCATGCCCATCGGCGGCGGCAAGGGCGGGTCCGACTTTGACCCCAAGGGCCGGTCGGACCGCGAGATCATGCGGTTCTGCCAGTCCTTCATGACCGAGCTGTGGCGCCATGTGGGCGAATACACCGACGTGCCGGCGGGCGACATCGGCGTGGGCGGGCGCGAGATCGGATTCATGTTCGGCCAGTACAAGCGGCTGACCAACCGCTACGAGGCGGGCGTGCTGACCGGCAAGGGCCTGTCCTACGGCGGCTCGCGCGCGCGCAAAGAGGCGACCGGCTACGGCACGGTGTGGTTCGTGGACAGCATGCTGGCCGCGCGGGGCCAGTCGCTGGACGGGCGCAAGGTCGTCGTGTCCGGATCGGGCAACGTCGCCATCTATGCCATCGAGAAGGTCCAGCAGTTGGGCGGCATCGTCGTCGCCTGCTCGGACAGCGCGGGCTATGTCGTGGACGAGGCCGGGCTCGACCTGGACCTGGTCAAGCAGATCAAGGAGGTCCGCCGCGGCCGGATCAGCGAATACGCCCGTCTCAAGGGCACCGGCACGCATTTCGTGGCCAACGGCTCGGTCTGGGACGTGCCCTGCGCGGTCGCGCTGCCCTGCGCGACGCAGAACGAACTGCACGGCCGCGACGCGCGCACGCTGATCAAGAACGGGGTCGAGGTCGTGGCCGAGGGCGCCAACATGCCCGCCACCCCCGACGCGATCGAGGCGTTCCACAAGGCGGGCGTCCTGTTTGCGCCCGGCAAGGCCGCGAACGCCGGCGGCGTCGCCACATCCGCGCTGGAGATGCAGCAGAACGCCTCGCGCGACAGCTGGACCTTCGAGACGACCGCGACGCGCCTGGAAGGCATCATGCGCACCATCCACGACGAAACCGCCACCACCGCCGAGCAATACGGCGAGCCAGGCAACTATGTCCTGGGCGCCAACATCGCGGGCTTTGTCCGCGTGGCCGAGGCGATGCAGGCGCTGGGCGTGGTCTAAGGGAAACCGACCGGGGCGGCGGCGCCGTCCCGGTCGGTTTCGTGTCTCACACCATCATCTCTTTCGTCGCCGTCAGCTTCAGGTCGGGATGGTCGCGCATCACGCGGTCGATGTCCCATTGCAGGCGCGTCAGATAGACAAGGTCGCCGTCGTGGTCGGTGGCCATGTGCTGCTTGTTGGTGGCGGCGAAGGCTTCGACCTTGTCGCGGGGGCCGGCGACCCAGCGGGCGCTGGTGAACTGCGACGGCTCGAAGCGCACGGGCAGGCCGTATTCCATCTCGATCCGGCTTGCCAGCACATCGAACTGCAGCGCGCCCACGACGCCGACGATGAACCCCGATCCGATGGCGGGCCGGAAGACCTTGGCCGCGCCCTCCTCGGCGAACTGCATCAGCGCCTTTTCCAGATGCTTGGCCTTCATCGGGTCGCCCGCGCGTACGGTCTGCAACAGCTCGGGCGCAAACGACGGGATGCCGGTGAAGCGCAGCGCCTCGCCTTCGGTCAGGGCGTCGCCGATGCGAAGCTGCCCGTGGTTGGGAATGCCGATGATGTCGCCGGCCCAGGCCTCTTCGGCCAGCTCGCGGTCGGCGGCCAGGAACAGGACCGGGTTCGACACCGCCATCGGCTTTTTCGACCGCACGTGCAGCAGCTTCATCCCCCGCTCGAAATGCCCCGACGCGAGGCGGACGAACGCCACCCGGTCGCGGTGCTTGGGGTCCATGTTGGCCTGCACCTTGAAGACAAAGCCGGTGACGCTGTCCTCCTCGGGCGCGATCTGGCGTTCCGCGGCGGTCTGGGGCTGGGGCTCGGGGCCGTACTCGCCGATGCCCGCCATCAGCTCCTTGACGCCGAAGCTGTTGATCGCGCTGCCGAACCAGATCGGCGTCATGTGCCCTTCCAGGAACGACTTGCGGTCGAAGGCGGGCAGCAGCGCGCGCGCCATCTCGACCTCCTCGCGCAGCTTGGCCAGCAGGTCGGCGGGGATATGCTCGGCCAGCTTGGAGTCGTCCAGCCCGCTGATGCGGATCGACCCCGCCACGCGGTTACGGTCGGCGCGGTCCATCAGCTCCAGCCGGTCGTGCAGCAGGTCATAGGTGCCCAGGAACTCGCGCCCCGAGCCGATGGGCCAGCTTGCCGGGGCCACGTCGATGGCCAGGTTTTCCTGGATCTCGTCGATGATCTCGAAGGTGTCGCGGCTTTCCCGGTCCATCTTGTTGCAGAAGGTCAGGATCGGCAGGTCGCGCATCCGGCAGACCTCGAACAGCTTGCGGGTCTGGCTTTCCACGCCCTTGGCCCCGTCGATCACCATGATCGCGGCGTCCACGGCCGTCAGCGTGCGATAGGTATCCTCGGAAAAATCCGAGTGGCCGGGCGTGTCCACGAGGTTGAAGCGATACGGCCCGAAGTCGAACGACATGGCGGATGCCGAGACCGAGATCCCCCGGTCCTGCTCCATCTTCATGAAGTCGGACCGGGTCCGCCGCGCCTCGCCCTTGGCGCGGACCTGTCCGGCCATCTGGATCGCGCCCCCGAACAGCAGGAACTTTTCGGTCAGCGTCGTCTTGCCGGCGTCCGGGTGCGCGATGATCGCAAAGGTCCGGCGGCGGGCGATGTCGGGCGGCAGTTGGGGGCGGTTGTCCAGCATGGACGGCCTTTAGCGCGAGGGCCGCCCTGAGGCAATCGACCCCCCGTTCTTCCTTGATCAAATATCCCGGGGGAGGCCCGCAGGGTCGGGGGCAGCGCCCCCCGTTCTTTGGGGTCAGACGAACTGCTCGCGCATCAGCCGTTCCTCCATCCCGTGGCCGGGGTCGAACAGCATGCGGTGGCTGATGCGCGGCTCGTTGCGGATCTCGACCCAGCGGACGCGCTCGACGGCGGCGGAATCGGCGTCGGCCATGACCGGGCGCTTCATGGGCTCCAGCACCTCGATGCGCACCACGCCCGATTGCGGCAGGATCGCGCCCCGCCAGCGGCGCGGCCGGAACGGGGCGATGGCGGTCAGCGCCAGCACGTCCGAGCCGAGCGGCAGGATCGGCCCGCCCGCCGAATAGTTGTAGGCGGTCGAGCCGACCGGCGTGGCCAGGATCACGCCGTCGCAGATCAGCTCCTCCATGCGGATGCGGCCATCGACGCTGATGCGCAGCTTGGCGGCCTGCGCGCCCGCGCGCAGCAGGCTGACCTCGTTGATGCCCAGGGCGCTGTGCTCCTCGCCCTCGGGCGTGCTGGCCAGCATCGCCAACGGGTGCATGACGGTTTCCTCGGCCGCCCGGATGCGCCGGGGCAGGTCCGCCTCGTCATAGTCGTTCATCAGGAACCCGACCGTGCCGCGGTTCATGCCATAGACCGGCAGCCCCAGGTTCTGGCGTAGCGTGGACAGCAGAAAGCCGTCGCCCCCCAGCGCCACGATCACGTCGGCGCGCGATACGGGCGCCTGGCCATAGCGATGCATCAGCCGCCCCAGGGCGCTGGTGGCGATCTCGGTGTCGTTGGCGGCGAAGTGGATCGCGGTCATGGCCCGCATCCTGCACCCGGGCCGCCGCTTGGCAAGCCTTGGCGGTCGGGCGTCCCCCCGGACGCATTTCCGCGCCGGCGCCGTCGCGTGCATTCTGGAACCATCGGCACAAACGGGCTAACAGCCCCTGTAGACCCGCCGGAGGAGACCCCATGGCCGACAACGCGTTTTTCACCGAGAAGCTGGCCGACCGCGATCCCGCGGTTTTCGACGCCATCCGCAAGGAACTGGGCCGCCAGCGCGACGAGATCGAGCTGATCGCGTCCGAGAACATCGTCTCGCAGGCGGTGCTGGAAGCGCAGGGTTCGGTCCTGACGAACAAATATGCCGAAGGCTATCCCGGCAAGCGCTATTACGGCGGCTGCGAGTTCGTGGACATCGCCGAGACGCTGGCGATCGACCGGGCAAAGCAACTGTTCGGCTGCGCGTTCGCGAACGTCCAGCCCAACAGCGGCAGCCAGGCCAACCAGGGCGTCTTCCTGGCGCTGCTGAAGCCGGGCGACACCATCCTGGGCATGAGCCTGGATGCCGGCGGCCACCTGACGCATGGCGCCAGGCCCAACCTGTCGGGCAAGTGGTTCAACGCGGTGCAATACGGCGTGCGTGAGCAGGACAGCCTGCTGGACTATGACCAGGTCGAGGCGCTGGCCAACGAGCACAAGCCCCAGGCCATCATCGCCGGCGGCTCGGCCATCCCGCGGATCATCGACTTTGCGCGGATGCGGGCCATCGCCGATCAGGTGGGGGCGTATTTCATCGTGGACATGGCCCATTTCGCGGGCCTGGTCGCGACGGGGCTCTACCCCTCGCCCTTCCCGCACGCCCATGTCGCCACCACGACCACGCACAAGACGCTGCGCGGCCCGCGCGGCGGGATGATCCTGACCAACGACGAGACGATCGCCAAGAAGGTGAACTCGGCGATCTTCCCCGGCCTTCAGGGCGGACCGCTGATGCATGTGATCGCCGGCAAGGCCGTCGCCTTCGGCGAGGCGCTGCGGCCGGATTTCAAGGACTATGCCAAAGCCGTTGTGGCCAACGCACAGGCCTTGGCGGACGAGCTGATGAAGGGCGGCCTCGACATCGTCACGGGCGGCACCGACACGCATCTGATGCTGGTGGACCTGCGCCCCAAGGGGGTCAAGGGCAACCACACCGAGGATGCGCTGGGCCGCGCCCACATCACCTGCAACAAGAACGGCATCCCCTTTGACCCTGAAAAGCCGACGGTGACATCGGGCGTGCGGCTGGGCTCGCCCGCCGGCACCACCCGCGGCTTTGGCGAGCAGGAGTTCCGCCAGATCGGCCGCTGGATTGTCGAGGTCGTGGACGGGCTGGCCGCGAACGGCGCCGACGGCAACGCCGCGGTCGAGGCGAAGGTCGCCGGCGAGGTCAAGACGCTCTGCGCGCGTTTCCCGCTGTACCCGGACCTTTAAGACCGGAAGGAAAGCACCCGCCCGCGCGCATCGCCGCGCGGGCCGCTGTACGTCGCGGGTCCCGCGGTGCGCCCGCACGGGCACGGGCCGTTAGACAAGGCCCCGCCAGACCAGCACCCACAGCACGCCCGCCGCCAGCACCATCAGCCCGAACATGACGGCCGCGGTCAGGTTCAGCGCGCCTGCCTGCCAGCGCGCGGCGGTGCCCAGCGGCCGCAGATAGCGGACCAGATCGGCATGGGCGCGGGCGGCGGGGCGGATGTCGATCTGGCGCGCAACCCGGGGGCTGCGCGCCTGCGCCTGCATCTGCGCCAGCAGCCGGGCCGCACGGCGCTGGCGGCGCGGCAATGCGCCGCCGCGACGGCGCAGCATGGTGGCCAGATCGGGCCGCGTGCCCCGCCGCGCGCCGCCCAGGCGCTGCGCCATCAGCTGCGCGACCTCGTCGGCCATCGCGTGCACATCCTCTGTCATCCGACCTCCCGACATCCGTCCCCGCCCGGCATCCGTGCCCGCAGGATAGGGGGCATGGCGGGTCGTTGCCAATGACGCTAGACTGGCCGGCATGACGCTGAACGCCACCCATGCCGGCCCGCCCACCCCCCTGCCCCCCGTGATCGTCGCCCACGGGCTGTTCGGCCAGGGACGCAACCTGGGCGTGATCGCCCGCACGCTGGCCGACACGCGGCGCGTGATCTCGGTCGACATGCGCAATCACGGCGATTCGTTCTGGGACGACGACCATTCCTATGATGCGCTGGCGGGCGATCTGGCGCGCGTCGTGGCCGACTACGGCGGCCCCGCGGACGTGATCGGCCATTCCATGGGCGGCAAGGCGGCCATGCGGCTGGCGACGACGCAACCCGCCGCCGTGCGCCGGCTGGTCGTGCTGGACATCGCACCCCTGGCCTACGGCCACAGCCAGCACGCCGTCATCGACGCGATCGAGGCGGCGGACCTGTCGGGAGTGAGCAGCCGATCGGCCGCCGATGCCGCCTTGGGACGCCATCTGGACGATCCCGGCGTGCGGGCCTTTCTGCTGCAATCCCTGGACGTCAAGGCCAATCCCCCGCAGTGGAAGATGAACCTGGACGTGCTGCGCGAGCAGATGGGCGCGCTGACCGGCTGGCCAGAGGGGGGCACGCCCTTCGACGGGCCGGTTCTGGTCCTGCGCGGTGGCGACAGCGACTATGTGGACGACGACGGGCTGGCGGCGATCGCCCGGCTGTTTCCCAACGCGGTGGTCGAGACGGTGGCCGGCACCGGCCACTGGCTGCACGCCGAGCGGCCGGCCGAGGTCGCCGCCCGCATCGCCGCGTTCCTGAACGACTGAGGGGCGGTCAGTCGCGGCCTTTGCTGGGGTCGGCCTGCTGAAGGCGGCGGGCCACCAGCCAGCTGACCGGGAACCCGCCCAGCGCGCCGACCGCGGCGGACAGCAGGATCGCGCGCGAATCGTAATAGCCAAGCGCCAGCATGATGATCACGCCGATGCCCGCCAGCGTCGGGACCGTGATCAGCGAGATGAACAGGACAAGCCGGGGCATCGCAGACCTTTCTGTGCGGTTTCTGCCTGTCTAGGGCAGGCTGAGGGCGGCGCCTTGATCCAGATCAGCCTAGCGCGGCCGGGCGGGCGGCACATGCTCGACTCCCCGCTCGGGGCGGGTCATGCGGCGGATCAGCCCGTCCTTGCGGATGAACTGGTGATACACCACCCCCGCCAGATGCAGCGCGATCAGCGCCAGCAGCACCGGGGCGGTGCTTTCGTGCAACTCGCCCAGGTTTTCGCTGGGGATCAGATAGGCGGCCAGCCCGACCAGCGGCATCGCGATCAGCACCAGATAGAACAGCCAGTGATTCAGCTTGGACAGCAGCTTGTCCCACTCGGGCGAATCCGCCTTGGGCGGCGGCGCGCCGTGGCTATAGCGTAGCGCCAGCCGCGTCAGCATGAAGATCAGGATCAGGATGCCCGACACGATGTGCCAGACGGCGTTGCCCATGATGGGCCGGTCCTCGCCCGCCTTCAGAAGGGCGTCGAAGTACTCGGCCATCAGGCCGCCCGTCAGCAGCTGGACGACGATCAGGACGACCACGCCCCAGTGAAGCGCGATCTGGATGGCGGAATATCGGGCTGGCTGTCGCATGGGGCTGGCCTTTGTGCCGGGGGTTCAGGCGGGAAATGCCGCAAGCGGCCGGAATGTTCCAAAGCCCGCTCAGGGCGAGCAATTTGCGCAGAACGGCGTGTCGGGCAGCAGTTGCAGCCGCTTGTCCGGGATCGGGTTGCCGCATTGGACGCAGTCGCCGTAGTCCCCGGCCGCGATCCGCGCCAGCGCCGCGTCGATGCGCCGGATCTCGGCCCGGTCGGACTGGCCCAGCGCGGTCAGCACCTCGTCCCCTGCCGTTCGGACGCCGCATCCTCCCAGTCCTTGGGCATGGGATCGTCCAGCTGGTCCTCGATGCGTTCCAGGTTGCCGAGCAGCTCGGCCCGGCGGGCGAGGAGGATGTCCTTGGCGGCGTCTGGGGTCATGGCGGGCCTTCCCTGTCGTGGCGGATGTGCCTTGGTCCAGATCAGCGGCGGCGGTGCGGTTCGTCAAGGCTTAGGGTTGGGGGCGGGGATCGGCCGCAGCCTGCGCGGCGCCCATCCCGCGGGCAAAGGGCGCGGCCCTGCCCGCGCCTGTCCGGCGCCCTGACGGTCATTACCGTGGCGCTTGCGCGGGTTTCGGATCGTTCCCGTGAAGCCCGGATCGGTGCCGCGGACGAACGATTGGCCGCATGGGTCCGTCTGGCGGCGCGGTCCGCCCTAGGCCTGGGCGTGGCGGCGATGCAGGTCGCGCAGCTCCTGCGCAAGCGCGGGCACCGGCCCATCGACCTGCAGGCCGGGCACGACCTGCGCGATCCGCAAGGCGCGGACGGGCGCGGGTGGCGCGCCAAGCTCGGCCATCCAGTCGGCGAGCTGCCGGGCCGAGCTTGCATAGACGATCCGCCCCAGCCCGACCCAGCCATGCGCGGCGGCGCACATCGGGCAATGCTCGCCCGAGGTGAAGACGGTGGCATTGGCCCGCTCCTCCGGGGTCATGTGGCGGGCGGCCCATTGCGCCAGCGCGAGTTCGGGGTGCCGCGTCGCGTCGCCGGTGCCCACGCGGTTCCGATCCTCGGCCAGCACGGTCCCGTCCGCCGCCACAAGGACCGAGCCGAACGGCTGGTCCCCCGCCGCGAGTGCCTCGGCGGCGAGTTCGATGCAGCGGCGGAGGTGGTGGAGGTCGGTGGCGGTGGGGTCATGGGGTGCTTTGGGTGAGTTGGGTTGTGCAACTTTGCCACCAAAGATCTCCTACTATAGCGGTCTTCTTGATGCAGCGCGAGATCGGCGACTTGCAACAGAGGCAAGCTGCAGGCGGTCCGCTAAACGTGCGCACTTTCCATGCACCCTTGTGGCGGGCCAGATGCATACGGAGCACACACCATCTAGCTGCTAGCAGGCTGATGTAACACTCCCTTGAGGTGACGAATGAGCCGTTTATAGTAACCGCCTACGAGAAGAGGAGCAGTGATGCAGAAGTTAAACTTTGATGACGCGACCCTGCGCGAACTCTTCGGAACTGATGCAGCAGAGGACGATGATCCGCAGCGTCTTAAGGCCTATTTTCTTAGAAATAAGGCCTACGAAAACATCCGAGCTCCCCTTCCGCTTCGCATTCTGGTGGGTCACAAGGGGATTGGGAAAAGCGCTCTCCTACGAATGTCCCACCTAGAAGACGAGGAGAGCAGCCAACTAGCTATCTTTGTGCGGCCCAATGACTTGATTCTATCGGACGCTGAAAATATGTCATTCATAAAGAAGATCGACGAATACAAAAAACTAATCCTCCATGCTATTGCACAAAAAGCTTTGGACAAGCTCCACTACTTCGATCCCCAGAGCCGTGCAGGAGCAATAGAGTCGACTGCCAAGCAGCTCATCCACTCTCTTATAGCCAAGGCAAACTCACTTGTAGGCGGCAGCACTGATGATGAAATTCTTCGGCTTAGAAGCGGCTTTTCGAAATCCGGCACAGTAAGCGTCTACATAGATGATCTTGATCGGGGGTGGTCAGCAAGCAGGAATGACATAAACAACATTTCCGCGCTGATTAACGCGGCGCGCGATATCACCAACGAAGACAGCAGGATTCGGATTCGAATTGGACTACGTAGCGATGCCTATTATCTTTTCAGAACTTCGGACGAGAGCACTGATAAGGTCGAAAGTAATGTAGTTCGTCTAAGTTGGAACCGGCACGATATCATAACAGTAATGGCGCTTAGAGTCGCGCACTATTTTCGTAAGAACATTAAATTTGAGGAATTTCATCTGCGCAGTCAGTCGGAGATAACGCGTGAGCTCTTTCCGATCATAGAGGAAAGGTTCAACGTAGGGCGAGGTCACTGGCAGAATGCGCCAATAAACGTTGTTCTTCTTTCATTAAACAGAAATCGCCCGCGAGACTTAGTGAAACTCTTAACTCAAGCTGCTCAAGAGGCTCACCGCGAGAACCACTCTATAATCACTTCTACTGACCTTGAAAGCGTCTTTGGCGAGTATTCCCAAGGCCGCATCACTGATCTGATTCTTGAGTTTCGTTCAGAGCTCCCTGAAATCGAAAAACTACTCTATAATATGCGTCCGAGCGGAAAAACGCAGGAAGCAAAGGATCGGAGGTGGCTCTACACAAACGACCAGCTGGTAACGAAGTTGCACAACATCATGCAGAATCATAACTTTCGGTTTACATCAGGAACCGCCGTCACACCAAAGTCCCTAGCCGAGTTTTTGTACAAGATAGACTTCATCGTCGCCAGGTCCGATGAAGGTGGAAAAACAAAGTGGACATATTTTGATCAAAATAGGATGCTGAAGAGCCAATTTGTCGACTTTGGTTATCATTGGGAAGTACATCCTGCTTATCGTTGGGCTCTACAGCCGAAGTCGGTGCATGAAATCTTGGAAACGATAGCTCTACTTTGAGCGCGCTCACCCATCCATCTTCAACGCCGAGATAAACGCGCTCTGCGGAATCTCCACCTTCCCGAACTGGCGCATCTTCTTCTTGCCGGCCTTCTGCTTCTCCAGCAGCTTCTTTTTCCGTGTGGCGTCGCCGCCATAGCACTTGGCCGTCACGTCCTTGCGCAAAGCCGCCAGTGTTTCGCGCGCGATGACACGGCCGCCGATGGCCGCCTGGATCGGGATCTTGAACATGTGGCGGGGGATCAGGTCCTTGAGCTTTTCCACCATCGCCCGGCCGCGGGCCTCGGCGCGGTCGCGGTGGACCATGATGGACAGGGCGTCCACCGGCTCGTCGTTCACCAGGATCGACATCTTGACCAGGTTGTCCTCGCGGTATTCCGAAATCTGGTAATCGAAGCTGGCATAGCCCTTGGTCACCGACTTCAGCCGGTCGTAGAAGTCGAAGACGACCTCGGCCAGCGGCAGGTCATAGACGACCATCGCGCGCGAGCCCGCATAGGTCAGGTCCAGCTGGATGCCGCGGCGGTCCTGGCACAGCTTCAGCACGTCGCCCAGGTATTCGTCGGGAACCATGATCGTGGCCTTGATCCGCGGCTCCTCGATATGGTCGATCAGCATCACGTCGGGCATGTCGGCGGGGTTGTGCAACTCGCGCACCTCGCCGTCCTTCATGTGCAGCTTGAACACCACGCTGGGCGCGGTGGTGATCAGGTCCAGGTCGTATTCGCGTTCCAGCCGGTCGCGGATGACCTCGAGATGCAGCAGGCCCAGAAAGCCGCAGCGGAAGCCAAAGCCGAGCGCGGCCGAGGTTTCCATCTCGGAACTGAAGGACGCGTCGTTCAGCGCCAGCTTCTCGATCGCGTCGCGCAGGGCGTCGAAGTCGTTGGCGTCCACCGGGAACAGCCCGCAGAACACCACCGGCTGCGCGGGCTTGAAGCCGGGCAGCGCCTTGTCCGTGCCCTTGCGCTCGTGGGTGATCGTGTCGCCCACGCGCGTGTCGCGGACCTGCTTGATGGACGCGGTGAAGACGCCGATCTCGCCCGGACCCAGTTCCGCGATGTCCACCATCTGCGGGGTCAGCACGGCCAGCTTGTCGATGCCGTAGACGGCGCCGGTCTGCATCATGCGGACCCGGTCGCCCTTGCGGATCACGCCGTCCATGACGCGGATCATCACGACGACGCCCAGGTAGGCGTCATACCAGCTGTCCACCAGCATCGCCTTCAGCGGCGCCTCGCGCGTGCCCTTCGGCGCGGGCAGGCGGTGGACGATGGCCTCCAGCACGTCGGGGATGCCCAAGCCCGTCTTGGCGCTGATCGGGATGGCGTCGCTGGCGTCGATGCCGATCACGTCCTCGATCTGCGCCTTGACGCGGTCGGGCTCGGCCGCGGGCAGGTCGATCTTGTTCAGGACCGGCACGATCTCGTGCCCCGCGTCGATGGCCTGATAGACGTTGGCCAGCGTCTGCGCCTCGACCCCCTGCGTCGCGTCCACGACCAGCAGCGACCCTTCGACGGCGCGCATGGAGCGGCTGACCTCATACGCGAAATCGACGTGGCCGGGGGTGTCGATCAGGTTCAGCACATAGGTCTGCCCGTCCTTCGCCGGATAGCTGATGCGGACGGTGTTGGCCTTGATGGTGATCCCCCGCTCGCGCTCGATGTCCATGCTGTCGAGCATCTGCTCCTTCATGTCGCGGTCGGCGACGGTGCCGGTGGACTGGATCAGCCGGTCCGCCAGGGTGGATTTGCCGTGGTCGATATGGGCCACGATCGAGAAGTTGCGGATCAGGGAAAGCTGGGTCATGCGCCGGGCTATACAGGGCGGTCCCGGTTGCGAAAAGGGGTCAGGAACGCCGTCCGCGCCGCAGTTCGCGCCACATGGCGAACCCGCCCGACCCGCAGATCACGGCGGCGCCGGCCAGCGTCACCGCATCCGGCCGCTCGGCAAAGACCAGGACCGCCAGAACCAGCGCGAACACCAGCCTTGTATAGCGGAAGGGCGCGACCATCGACGCCTCGCCCACGCGGGTCGCCATCACCATCATGGCATAGCCCGCGACGCCCACGCCGATGCAGGCGGCAAAGGTCGCGACCTCGGCGCCCGTGGGGCGCAGCAGGGGCGTGCCCTGCGCCGCGGCCAGGACCAGCCCGGCCGGGGCCAGCACCCCGAAGGCCGAGGCCGACAGCTGATGCGAGGGAACGTGCCGCGGCATCCGGCGCGTGGACAGGTCGCGGATCGCCAGCCCCGCGACGGCCACCAGCGCCAGCACCGACGCAGGCTGGAACGCCGACAGGCCGGGCCGGATGATCGCCACCACCCCCGCAAAGCCGATCAGGATCGCCAGCCACCGCCGCCAGCCCACGCGTTCGCGCAGAAACAGCGCAGCGCCCAGCACCAGCGCCAGTGGCAGGGCCTGCAGGATCGCCGACGCCGAGGCGAGGTCCGTCAGCGCCACCGCCGACACAAAGGACAGCGTGCCCAGCGTCTCGCCCGCGTTGCGCAGGACGACCACGGGCCGGATCAGGTCGCGCGTCAACATCCGCCCGCCCTGCCGCGCCAGCAGCATCCAGAAGATGCCCAGCCCCAGCACGCCGATGGTGGCCACGATCTGGCCCACCGGCAGGCGCTGGGCCAGCAGCTTGATCCCCGCATCCTCCAGCGCGAACATGGCCATGGCGCCGGTCATCAGCCCGGCCGCGCGCAGGTTGCCGCCCGCAGACAAGGGGGCAAGGGCCGTCGGGCAAGGGGTGCGGGGCTGGCTCATCCCGCCGGCGATGCTAGAGTCCGCCCACTGCGTCAAGCGCGAAAGGCACACCATGAAGTTCCGAGTCGACGACATGACCTGCGGCCACTGCACCGCCGCGATCGAGACCGCCATCAAGGGCGCGGGGGGCACCGCATCCGCCGACCTGTCCAGCAAGACCGTCACGGTCGGGGGGCTGGGCACCGCGCGCGCGGCCGAGCTGATCCGCGACGCGGGCTATACCCCCCAGCCGCTGGACTGAAGCCGCCGCACCAGCGTCGGCAGTTCGGTCAGGCTGGCCAGCCGGTGGAACCTGGGGCTGTCGGGGTCGTCGGCCTGTTCATGCGCCCAGCCCAGCTCGTGGGGCACATGGACGCCGATGCCCCCCAGCGCCAGCACCGGCAGCACGTCCGACCGCATGGCGTTGCCCACCATCAGCAGGTCTGCGGGGGCGACATCGGCACGGCGCAGGATGCGGGCATAGGCCTCGGGCGTCTTGTCCTGCACGATCTCGATCCGGTCGAACAGCGGGGCGAGGCCCGAGGCGGCGATCTTGCGTTCCTGGTCCAGCACGTCGCCCTTGGTGATCAGCCACAGGCGATGCTCGCGCAGCGCCGTCAGCGCGTGGTCCACCCCCGGCAGCAGCCGCACCGGATGGCGCAGCATCTGCTGGCCCAGCGCCAGCAGCCGCCCCACGGTGGGACCGGGCAGGTCGCCGTCCGTCAGCTCCAGCGCGGTCTGGATCATCGACAGGGTAAAGCCCTTGATCCCGTATCCGTAGAGGTCGAGGTTGCGGATCTCGGTCTCATGCAGGCGCGCGCGGACGGTGGCGGCGTCCGCGTGTCCCGCCAGCAGGGCGACGAAATCGTCCTGCGTCAGGTGGAAGAACGTCTCGTTTTCCCACAGCGTGTCGTCGGCGTCGAAGGCGATGGTCAGCATGGCCCCGGGGATAGCACCGCCCGCGGCGGCGGCAAAGGGGCCGATTCGCGCGGGCGGGGGCGGCCCGACAGGCGCAGCCACATCATCTTGCGGCGGCCAGGGCGTATAGTCGCAGATATGCGATCGACGCGCGTTTGTTGCCTGTTAACCGCTCTGGTATACTGTGGCCAAGCCGGCGGGTGCGACCGGCAGGGGACGACTGCCGCCAAGGCAGCCTGGGGACGAGGAGAGTGAACATGCTGAAACCCGTGGTCGTCGTGGCCGCCGTGATCCTGACCGCGCCGCTGGCCGTGGCCGGGCCGATCGACAACGCCTGCGTGCGCTCGGACCGGGGGGCGCGCAACGCGCCCCTGTGCGGATGCATCCAGCAGGTCGCCGACATGACGCTGTCGCGCAGCGACCAGCGCCGCGCGGCGGTGTTCTTCCGCGACGCACAACTCGCGCAAGAGGTGCGGATGTCGAAAACCGCCGCCGACAACGCATTCTGGGCGCGCTACAAGACATTCGCCGCCACGGCCGAGGCGTATTGCACCCGCTGAGATGACGGTGACGCCCGCATCCCGCCGCGGCCCGGGCCGGGCGCCCGACCGCATCGTCGTGCTGACCGGGGCTGGACTGTCCGCCGAAAGTGGCATTCCCACCTTCCGCGACGGCGACGGCCTGTGGGAACGCCACCGGATCGAGGATGTGGCCACGCCCGAGGCGTTCGACCGCGACCCCGCGCTGGTGCTGCGGTTCTACGACATGCGCCGCGCCGCTGCGGCCACGGCGCAGCCGAACCCGGCCCATGCCGCGCTGGCGCGCCTGTCGCACCACCCCGGCGTGACCCTGGTCACGCAGAACATCGACACGCTGCTGGAACGCGCGGGCGCGCGCGACGTCATCCACATGCACGGGCGCATCGACGGCGCGCTGTGCGCGGCCTGCGACCATCGCTGGACGGCGCCCGCCGCCATGGCGCCGGCGGACCCCTGCCCCGCCTGCGGGCGCCCGCGCACGCGCCCGGACATCGTGTGGTTCGGCGAGATGCCGTATCACATGGACCAGATCGAGCAGGCGCTGGCCCGGGCGCAGCTGTTCGCGGCCATCGGCACGTCAGGGCAGGTCTATCCGGCGGCGGGCTTTGTCGATTTCGCCCGCGCCGTGGGGGCCGAGACGGTCGAGTTGAACCTGGTCCCCACCGACGACGCCCTCGACCGGTTCGACGCCAGCATCGCAGGCCCGGCGGGCCGGACCGTACCCGCCTGGGTCGAGGGGCTGATCGGCCCCGGCTGATCGGCACGCACGGCGGCGGCGCGTATCCAAGGTGCCCTGCCCGCCGCACAGGCCCGGGTCGGCGCCAACGCACGGCGGACGGCTATTCCGGCCCCGTCTGCGGTCCGGCGCCCGGGGTCGGCGCGTCCTGCGCCGCCATCCTGTCCGCCACGCCCTCGACCAAGGCCGCCACCCGATCAAGCCCCGCGGCATCCAGCGCGGGCGCGTCGATCACCGCGACCTCGCGCTCGGCATAGCGCTCGCGGTGCTTGCGATAGCGCGGGTCATAATGGTCGCGCATCAGCCCCTCGGCCAGGGCGCCCCAGTCGCCCCGGTCGGCCATCGCCGCCCAGTCCGCGATGCGGTCCGCCGGATGCAGCCGCGCCAACTGCGCCACCGTGTCGGCGACGCGTCCCGGTTCGGCGACGGCCTCGGCATAGGACCCGGCGGTATAGGCGGCGCGCGCCGAAAGGGGTGCGTCCAGCCTCAGGCGCGGGGCGGCGCACAGGGCCTTCCAGACCGCGCGGGGCAGCCCGCGATCGCCGATGCGCGAGCTTTCCGCCTCGACCACGACCGGCCGGGCCGGGTCCAGGCCGGCCAGCGCCATGGCCAGATGCGTCTCGAACATCTTCTGCGAGGGCTGGCCGCCGGGCATCGCGCCGAACAGGCTGCCGCGGTGGTTGGCCAGCCCCTCGAGATCGACGACCTGCACGCCGCGCGCGGCCAGCCGATGCAGGACCGCGGTCTTGGCCGATCCGGTGTTGCCGTCCAGAACCACGACCGGCGCGCCAAAGCCGCGCCGTTCCACCTGATCGACGATCAGCGCGCGCCACGTCTTGTAGCCGCCCTCCAGCCGGCTGACCCGCCAACCGATCTGGTCCAGGATGGTGGCGAAGGCGCCCGACCGCTGGCCGCCGCGCCAGCAATAGACCAGCGGCCGCCATCCGCCGCCACGGTCGCGCAGCGGGCCCGCGATGTGGCGGGCGGCGTTCGCCGCGACCAGCGCGCCCCCGATCTTGCGGGCATCGAAGGGCGAGACCTGCTTGTAGATCGTGCCGACCTCGGCCCGCTGGGCGTCGTCAAGCACGGGCAGGTTGATCGCGCCGGGCAGATGATCGTCCGCGAACTCGGCCGGCGAGCGCACGTCGATGATGTCGTCGAACCCCGCCGCCGCCAGGTCGCCCAGCGCGCCGGGCCGGAACGCCGTCGGCAATCAGTACACGTAGACGGGCGTGCCGAGGGCCACCTGGTCGTACAGGGCCATCACCGCCTCGTTGCGCATGCGGATGCAGCCGTTCGACACCGACCGCCCGATCGACCCCGGGTCGGTCGTGCCGTGGATGCGGATCGCGGTGTCGTTGCCGTTTGCGGTGTGCAGGTAAAGCGCCCGCGCACCAAGCGGGTTCTCGGGTCCGCCCGGCATCCCGTTCTCGTATTTCTTGTACTGCTCGGGCTTGCGCTGGATCATCGCGGGCGTGGGCTTCCAGCTGGGCCATTCGGTCTTGCGGCCGACCAGCGCGCGTCCCTTCCAGACCAGCTCGTCCTTGCCCACGGCAACGCCGTACCGGATGGCGCGTCCCGGCGCGATGACATGATACAGGAAGTAGTCCTTGGACACGACGACGATCGAGCCCACCTCGAACCCGTCGCGGATCGCGACCTCGGTCGGCGCATAGGGGTCGGCGGCCCGGACGGCCTTTTTCACTGGCGCGGCCTGCGCCAGCAGGGCCTGCGGCGCGGCCAGCAGCGGCAGGGTCAGCATCAGGATCTGGCGGCGGTTCATGGGACTGTCCTCGTCGCGGCGTTTCTTGTCTGACCCTCGCGCTAGCCGTTCGGGGGGCCGGTTTCAACTCAAAGCGGCGTGAATCGGCCGGCCGCCGCTTGCGCCGCCTGCGTGGCGGCCACATATCCCGTGGTGGAAGGAGCCGTCATGCCCTGCTGTTCTCGCCCGTCCGCCGTGCCCCCCGCACCGCCTCGCCCGCCGCGGCGGGCCGCCGTGCGTCCGGCGCATGACTGCAACGGCCGTGGCGGACGGGGCTGCCGCTGCTTTCCGCGCGGCCGGCGCGTGACGGCGCGCACCGCGCCGGTCCATCCGCCCGTCCAACTGGCGCCGCCGCGCCCGCACGAGGCCGCGGCCCGTCCGCCGGGCCGGCCGCAGGCGCCGCCCCGGCCCCTCTTTGTCCGCAACGCAAGTTCCGATCAAAGAGGATTCCATGACACAACACATCGAACTTCAGCTTGAAGGCCTGAGCTGCGCGTCCTGCGTCGGCCGTGCCGAACGTGCCCTGACGGCCGTTCCGGGCGTGTCCGGCGCATCCGTCAATCTGGCCACGCACAAGGCGCGGATCACGCTGGACGACCGCGCGGCCCTTGGTCCCGCGACCGAGGCGCTGGCCCGGGCCGGCTATCCCGCCGCGCTGGCCACCACCCGCCTGACGGTCGAGGGGATGACCTGCGCGTCCTGCACCGGCCGGGTCGAGCGCGCCCTGACCGCCCTGCCCGGCGTCGCCTCGGCCGCGGCAAACCTTGCGACGCGCTCGGTCAGCGTCACGCACGCGCCCGGCGTGACGCCGGCGGCGCTGGCGGGGGCGGTGACGCGCGCGGGCTATGCGGCCACGCTGCCCGACGCGGGCGTCACGCCGCCCCCCGCCGGCCCCGACGAGGTCACGCGGCTGCGGCGCGGCGTCGTGCTGTCGGCGGTGCTGACCCTGCCGCTGTTCATCCTGGAAATGGGCGGGCATCTGTATCCCCCCTTTCACCATGCGCTGATGGGGGCGGTCGGCACGCAGGCGCTGTGGACGGTCCAGTTCGTGCTGGCGCTTGCCGTGCTGGCCGGACCCGGGCGGATCTTCTTCGCCCACGGCCTCCCCGCCCTGCTGCGCGGCGCGCCCGAAATGAACAGCCTTGTCGCCCTCGGCTCGGGGGCGGCGTTCCTGTATTCCACCGTCGCGACCTTTGCGCCCGGCCTGCTGCCCCCCGACGCCCGACACGTCTATTACGAGGCCGCGGCCGTCATCGTCACGCTGATCCTGCTGGGCCGCTGGCTCGAGGCACGCGCGCGCGGCCAGGCCGGCCAGGCTATCCGCCGCCTGGTCGAACTGGCCCCCGCCGAGGCGCAGGCGATCCGCGGCGGCGTGCCCGTCACCGTGCCGGTGGCCGAGCTGGTCCCCGGCGACCTGGTGCAGCTTGTCCCCGGCGAACGTGTGGCGGTGGACGGCGAGGTGGTCGAGGGCACGGGGTCCGTGGACGAATCCATGCTGACCGGAGAGCCGCTGCCCGTCGCCAAGGCCCCCGGCGCGCGCATCACCGGCGGCACGCTGAACGGCCCCTCGGCCCTGACCTATCGCGTCACCGCCACCGGGGCCGACACCGCGCTGGCCCGGATCGTTCGTCTGGTCGAGGACGCGCAGGCCGCCAAGCTGCCGGTGCAGGCGCTGGTGGACAAGGTCACGCGGGTCTTCGTGCCCGTGGTGATGGCGCTGGCGGTGCTGGCCTTCGGGCTGTGGCTGGCGTTCGGCCCCGATCCGGCCCTGCCGCACGCGCTGGTGGCCGCGATTTCGGTCCTGATCATCGCCTGCCCCTGCGCCATGGGGCTGGCGGTGCCGATGTCGATCATGGTCGGGACCGGGCGCGGGGCGGAACTGGGCATCCTGTTCCGGCGCGGCGACGCGCTGCAACGGCTGGCGGGCGCCCGCACCGTCGCGTTCGACAAGACCGGCACGCTGACCCGGGGCCACCCCGCGCTGGTCGCGCTCGAGACGGCCGGGCTTGAACGGACCGAGGTGCTGCGCCTGGCCGCGGGGGCCGAGGCGCGGTCCGAGCATCCGCTGGCCGCCGCCGTGCTGACCGCGGCACGGGCCGAGGGGATCGCGCCGCCCGCCGCGCAATCCGTCGCCGCGCAGGCCGGCCACGGGCTGACTGCCACCGTGGACGGACGCGCCGTGCTGATCGGCAACGCCGCCGCGCTGGACCGGGGCGGCGTCGCGCCCCACCCGGCGCTGATCGCGCGGGCCGAGGCGCTGTCGGCCGACGCCGCGACCCCGGTGCATGTCGCGGTCGATGGCCGCCATGTGGCCGTCATGGGCATGGCCGACCCGGTGCGCGACACCTCGGCCGCGGCCGTCGGCGCGCTGCACGACATGGGGCTGCAGACGGCGATGATCTCGGGCGACGTGCCTGCTGCGGCGCAGGCGGTCGGCCGACGGCTTGGGATCGACCGCGTGGTCGGCGGTGTGCTGCCCGCGGGCAAGCTGGACACGATCCGCGCCATGGGGCCGGGCAGCGTCTTTGTGGGCGACGGCATCAACGACGCCCCCGCGCTGGCCGCCGCCGAAACCGGCATTGCCATCGGCACCGGCACCGATGTCGCCATCGAGGCCGCCGAGGTTGTGCTGTCGTCGGGCGATCCGGCAGGGGTTTCCCGCGCCATCCGCCTCAGCCGCGCGGTGATGCGCAATATCCGGCAGAACCTGTTCTGGGCCTTTGCCTACAACGTGGCGCTGATCCCGGTGGCCATGGGGGCGCTGGTCCCCTTTGGCGGGCCGCAGCTGTCGCCCATGCTGGGCGCGGGCGCCATGGCGCTGTCGTCGGTCTTTGTCGTGACCAACGCCCTGCGGCTGCGGCGCTTTGCATGAGGGCGCTGGCCGCGCTGCTGCTGTGGCTGGCGCTGCCCGGCTGGGCCGACGCGCCGCGCATCCTGATGCTGGGCGACAGCCTGACGGCGGGGTTCGGATTGCCCGCCGGCCAGTCGCTGCCCCGGCAACTGGAACGCTGGCTGGCCGACCGGGGGACGCCCGCCACCATCATCAACGGCGGCCTGTCCGGTGACACCAGCTATGGCGGACGGGTCCGCATCGGCCCGGCGCTGCGCCGCCACCAGCCCGACGCCGTGATCGTCGAGCTGGGCGCGAACGACATGCTGATGCGCCTGCCGCCTGACCGGACCCGCGCCAACCTGGCGGCGATCCTGTCGCGCGCGGCGGCCGGGGGCCGGCCGGTCCTGCTGGTGGGCATCGGCGCGCCGACACGGGACCGGGCGCTGCGGGCGCGCTGGGCGGCGATCTGGCCCGCGCTGGCCCAGGACAGCGGCGCGCGGCTGATGCCGGACCTCTATGCCCCGATCACCGCCGTTCCGCCGGCGGCCCGCGGACCGCTGCTGCAGCGCGACGGCCTGCACCCCTCGGCCAGCGGCACCGCGGCACTGGCCCACGCCCTTGGACCGCATGTCCAGGCACTGATCGCCGGCATGGCGAACGGCGGGACCGCGGCGGACATCCCGCGCTGAGGGCGGGCGCGGGCTACCCTGCCGGCAGGGGAACCGGCCCGAGGCTTGCCCCGGCCGGCCCCGCCCGCGGGCCGTCAGTTCGCAGGCCGGCCGTGCATCATGCCGTGCCCATGCCCCATGGCGGGCGCGGCCCCCATCCCCGGCGCGGCACCGGCGCCGGCCCCGTTATCCACGGGAACCGTGACCGGAACCTGGCCGCAGTTCCCCAGATCCAGCACCATCTCGACGCTGTCGCCATCGGCCAGGGGGCGCCGCAGGCCCAGGAACATCACGTGGTCGCCACCGCGGGCCAGCGTATGGGTCCCGTTTGCGGGCACCGTCAGGCTATCGATCTTCATCATCTTCATCACCCCGCCGTCGTCCTTGTGGGTGTGCAGTTCGACCAAGTCGGCCACGTCCGAGGTGACGCCGGTCAGCGTGCAGGCGGTCGCGCCGCTGTTCGTCAGGGTCATGAAGGCCGCCCCGGTGCGGGGGTTGGCCGAACGCGCATGGGCATCGGACACGGTGACGACCGACGCCGCGGGCGCCGGGGCCGCGACGGCCGCGGGGGTGGTGGCCGCGGCGGGGGTGGTGGCCGCGGCCAAGGTCAGGACCTCGGGTCCGCGGGCCGTGGTGGCCGCGTCATGGGCGGCGCAGGCCAGCGCCGAAAGGGGCAGAAGGGCCGCCAGCGCGGCGGTGCTGAGAATCATGTTCATGTCGGTCGCTTTCGATAAGGGGGAACGTGCGTGGCGGCTCAGGCCTGCGCTGGCGGTCCCCGCCCCTGCCGGGGCCGCAGCCCCGACCCCGTCCGTTCCACCCGGGCCGCGACGTCCGCCCGCCGTGCCCCGCCCTGCGGCGGCACGACCTGCGGCGGCGGCAGCGCGACCGCGGAGAGCAGCGACAGCGCCATGTCGGGACAGATCATGGCGCGCTGGACCGGGTGCCCATTGGCATCGACGACCTGCACCGTCACCGCGCCGCCCGCGCAGAGCACGACCTGTCCGGCCACCCGCGCCTGACCGCGCGCGGCGCCCAGCGACAGGCCGGTGACGACCAGCAGCAGAATCAGCGAAAGATGCAGCGCGCGTCCCATCCCGGACAGGACTAGCGCGCCCGAAGCCCCCTTGCAAACCGCCGCTGGCCGGCCCGCCGTCCCGCAAACGCCAAAGACCCCGCCGGCAAGGGCGGGGCCGAGGATGAAGCCGATCGGCGGATCAGGCCTTGGACAGCTCGCGCTTGATCTTCAGCGCGCGGACGGACAGCTCGTCGTCCTTGGCCTTGACCAGGAACGAATCCAGCCCGCCGCGATGGTCCACCGACCGCAGCGCCGCGGCTGAGATACGCAGCGAATAGGACTGGCCCAGCTTGTCCGACATCAGCGTGACATCGTTCAGGTTCGGCAGGAAACGCCGGCGGGTCTTGTTGTTGGCGTGGGACACGTTGTTGCCGGTCATCGGCCCCTTGCCGGTCAGTTCGCAGACGCGCGACATGATCTTGCTTCCTTCGTTTGCAGCGCCCGGCAGCCGGTGCGGGTCCGGGCCGGAAAATGAAAGGGCGCGTGCCAAGGCAGCGCCCGGAAATCCGTTGCGCGGGATTAGGAGGCCGCGCCCCTCGCGTCAAGCCCGAATCGCCCGGACCGGCCGCCCGGCCCGGCTTGGCAATCGCCGGCCCGCGTCTTACGACAGGCCGGCAGGAACCGACAGGACGGGCGCCGTGGACGACGAAACCCAGACCTTGGCCCGCCGGCTGGCCGCAGGCGACCGTCGCGCGCTGGCCCGGGCGATCACGCTGGTCGAAAGCACCCGGGCCGACCACCGCGCGCGGGCGGTGGCGCTGCTGGCCGCGCTGCCGCGGCGCCAGGCGCTGCGGATCGGGCTGTCGGGCACGCCGGGGGTGGGCAAGTCGACGTTCATCGAGGCCTTCGGCCTGATGCTGACCGGCCAGGGGCTGCGGGTCGCCGTGCTTGCGGTCGATCCCTCGTCGGCGCGGTCGGGCGGGTCCATCCTGGGCGACAAGACCCGCATGGAACGGCTGAGCCGCGACCCCAACGCCTTCATCCGCCCCTCTCCGTCGCGCGCCGAACTGGGCGGCGTCGCGCGGCGCACGCGCGAGACGATCCGGCTGGCCGAAGCGGCGGGCTTCGACGTGGTGCTGGTCGAGACGGTGGGCGTCGGGCAGTCGGAAACGCTGGTCGCCGACATGACAGACCTGTTCGTCCTGCTGCTGGCCCCGGCGGGCGGCGACGAATTGCAGGGGGTCAAGCGCGGCATCATGGAAATGGCCGACCTGATCCTGGTCAACAAGGCCGACGGCGACCTGCGCCCGGCGGCGCTGCGGACGGTCGCCGACTATGCGGGCGCGCTGCGCCTGCTGCGCCGCCGCCCGCAGGACTCCGACGGATTTCCCAAGGCGATGCCGGTGTCCGCCACCGAGGGCGACGGCCTGGCCCTGGCCTGGGACGAGATGCGCGCCCTGGCCGAATGGCGCCGCGCGCACGGTCATCTGGACCGCCGCCGCGCCGAGCAGGCCGAGCGGTGGTTCCTGTCCGAGGTCCGCGCCGGGCTGCTGGCCCGCCTGTCGCGCCCCGACATCGCCGCCCGGCTGTCCGACCTGGGCGCGCAGGTCGCCGCCGGCACGCTGGACCCCGTGGCCGGCGCGGCGGGGGTGCTCGCCTCGCTGGACTGAGCGGGGCAGAACGGGCTTGCGGCAGGCGGGGTTCTTTGGCACCCGTCCGCGCATGGACAGCCGCCCAGACGCAAGCCCCGGCCCCGTCACCGCCCTCTACGAGGCGCGGGTCGCGGCCGGCCAGCTCAGCCCCGACCCCGCGCAGCGCGCCATCCTGCCCGCACTGGACCGACTGGTCGCGGACCTGGCCGCGCCCGCGTCCCCTGGCCCGGCGGTCGGCTGGCTGGGCCGCATCCTGGGCGGCGGCACGGCCGCGCCCGACAGCCCCGGCCCGCGGGGCCTGTATCTGTGGGGTGGCGTCGGGCGGGGCAAGTCCATGCTGATGGATCTGGTGACCGAGGCCGCGCCGATCGCCGCCAAGCGCCGCGTCCATTTCCACGCCTTCATGCAAGAGGTGCAGGCCGGGCTGACCCTGGCCCGCCAGTCCGGGCAGGCCGACGCCGTGCGCCCCGTGGCCGAGGGCATCGCCGAGGCCACCCGGCTGCTTTGCTTTGACGAGATGCAGGTCACCGACATTGCCGACGCGATGATCGTGGGCCGGCTGTTCCAGATCCTGTTCGACAAGGGGGTGACGGTCGTCACCACCTCGAACCGGGTGCCCGAGGATCTTTACAATCATGGGCTGAACCGGCAGCTGTTCCTGCCGTTCATCGCGCTGATCCGGGACCGGATGGAGGTCGTCCAGCTCGACAGCGCCACCGACCACCGCCAGGACCGCCTGGCCGGGGGGCAGGTCTGGTTCGTGCCCGCCGACCCCATCGCACGCGCGGGCATCGATGCGCTGTGGGCCGAACTGACCGACTGCGCCGAACCCCAGCCCCTGCGGCTGGAGGTCAAGGGACGGATCGTCGAGCTGCCCGCGCATTGCGATCGGGTGGCGCGCGCCGGATTCTGGGACCTGTGCGGCAAGCCTCTGGGTCCGGCCGATTATCTGGCGCTGGCGCAGGCGCTGGACGTGCTGATGCTGGACGGCATTCCGCGGCTGGGATCGCAGAACTATGACGCGGCAAAGCGCTTTGTCGTTCTGGTGGACACGCTTTACGAGGCGCGGGTGCGCCTGATCGCGTCGGCCGCGGACGAGCCGGAACGCCTGTACATCGAGGGCGCGGGCAGCTTTGAGTTCGAGCGCACCGCAAGCCGCCTGCGCGAAATGCGCGGGGCGGCCTGGGGTCGCTGATCAGGCCGACAGACGGCGGGCGCGCAGCACGTCCTTGCGCCGGGCGAAGGGGCGCGCCGGGGTCATCGGGTTTTCCCCCCGCGCCAGCGCCGGAAACACGGCCGCAAGGTCCTGTCGCTGCGCCCTGGACAGGGCGCGCAGCGCCTGCGGGCCGGTATAAAGCGACTCGGCCGGTGCGCCCTCGGCCAGCAGCACGGCGTGCCCCGCCAGCGCGAGATGGCAGTAGGTGACCCCCCGCACGTCGGTCAGCACATCGGCCCCGGGCCGGGCGCATTCGGCCAGATGCCGGGCGGCGACCAGCACGCCCTGCCCCGCGTCCCCCTCGATGTGGCGCATCAGGATGCGGTGCTGGGGCGACACGGTCAGGTCGCGCAGCGGCAGCCCGTCGCTCAGCGCACCCGCCGCGATGCGGATCGGGCGCAGGTTCGGGGCCCTGTCCAGCGCCTCGGCGTCGAGGTGGCGCGACCCGGCCCAGACCACCGGCTGCGCGCCCGCATCCAGGGTCAGCACCAGGTCGCCCGCGCGGATCGTCTCGACCGCGCGGGGGCCGTCGGGCGTGGCGATCAGCGTGCCGGCCGCAAAGCAGATCGCCATCCCGCCGGGGTCCACAGGCCTGAAATTGTGCTTGAGCGGGCGCAGTGCCGGCCGCGCATCGTCGCCCGCCTGATAGCAGGTGCGGCCATACAGCGTCCCGGTCCTGAAGTTCCCCGTCTTGTCGCCCCGCCACAACGCGTCGTCGGCGCCGCCGTTGTGACCGATCACGCCGCCCGTGGCCGCCGCCCACTCCTTGGGAGAGATCAGGCCGTCCGCGTCGGCATCCGAGACGGTGATGGTGGTCGGGACCGAGTCCGACTGGACAATCCCGTCGACCACGCGGGTCATGTAGACTTGGGCGGTAATCGGCAACATTCGATCGCTCTCGCAGCGTCGCGGCGGCACCATGCCGCCCCGGACCTGCCTCAGCGAGTGCCCCGATTGCCATCGAAAAGCGATAGGACCGATAAATTGTTATATATTTACCATATGGTTAACGGGTTTTTCAGGATCGTGCCGCCGCCCTGCCCTGACCCTTGCGTGCCGTTCATCGCGGGTCCCACAGGACGCTGACGCTCGTGCCGCCCGTGCCGCTGTCGCGCCGCATCTGTCCGCCAAGCTGCCGGGCGAACGCATCGACCAGCAGGCTGCCGATGCCCTCCGCGCCGCCGCTGCCGGGACGCGCCGCGGCCTCGACGCCCACCCCGTCGTCGTCCACCGACAGGCACAGCCGTCCATCGGCCTGGCGGTCTAGCGCCACCGTCAGCCGCCCCTTGCGCCCGTCGGGAAAGGCGTATTTCAGGGCATTGGTCATCAGCTCGTTGACAAGCAGGCCCAGCGGCGCGGCCTGTGCCGTGGCCAGCATGACGGGCGCGATCCGGCATTCGATCCCGACCTGCCCCGGCCGCCCGATCGAATCGGCCACCGACGTGACCACCCGCGACAGATAGGGCGCGGCCTCCACCCGCTCGACCGCGGCCGTCAGGCTGAGGGCCCGGTACAGCGTGGTCACGGCCGCCAGCCTGGCCTGCAGACGGCCGATCGAGGCGCTGGCGGCGTCGTCCGGGTCCAGCCGCTGCGCCTCCATGCGGACGATGGAGCCGATCATCGCCAGCGTGTTCATGACGCGGTGGTTGACCTCGACCAGCAGCCGCTCGGCCCGCGCAAGCGCCTCGGCGCGCTCGACCTCGGCCTTGTGCTGGGCGGTGATGTCGCGAAACACCATGGCGACGTGGCCATCCGGCGAAATGGGCGTGGCGAAGATGTCGAACCAGCGGCCCAGCGCGTCGGAGCCGGCCTGAAAGCGGGCGGACCCGCCCGCCGCGACCGCGCTGTGAGTCGCGGACCAGTGCTCCTCCAGCCACGGGATCAGCTCGCGCGCGGTGCGGCCGGTGGCGTTCGCCAGCCCGGTCATCGTGTCGAACTGCGGGCTGGTGTCCAGAACGCGGCAATCGACCGCCCGGCCGTCCGCGTCGCGGATGATCTCGCACAGGCAATAGCCCTGGTCGAGGACCGTGAACAGCGTTTCAAAAAGCGCGGTTGTCCTGGCCATGATCCACGTATCCCGGGATGTCGCCGACAGTTACCGCGCCGCACCAGCCCTGCGCCAGCGCCGAACCGGGCCGGCCGGCAAGGATCAGCCGTTCTCGCGCAGCACCCGCCCGGCAAGGTAGAGCGAGCCGCAGATCAACAGCCGTGCGCCGGGATGGGCCGCGGCAAGCCGCGCCACCGCGTCCCCCACATCGGGCGCGGCGGTGGCGTCGATCCCGGCGGCGGCGGCGGCGGCCTGCGTCACCTCGGCCGGCAGCGTGTTGGCCTCGCCGGGGATCGGCACGGCGGTCAGGCTGGCGGCGACCGGGGCCAGCGCCTGCATGTAGCCGGCGACATCCTTGGTGTTCAGCATCCCGCAGACCAGATGCGTGGGCCGGCGCGGCATGGCGGCCAGCGTCGCGGCGACCGCCCGGCCGCCGGCCGGGTTGTGGCCGCCGTCCAGCCACAGGTCGCAGCCTTGGGCGGCGGCGGACTGCGCCAGCGGCCCGCGCGTCAGACGCTGCATCCGCGCGGGCCACTCGGCGCGGGTGACGGCCGCCGCGGCCTCGGCCTGGCCGAAGCCCAGTTCGCGCAGGCAGGCAAGGGCGGTGCCCGCGTTGTCGATCTGGTGCGGTCCGGGCAGCACCGGGCGCGGCAGGTCCAGCAGGCCGCGCTCGTCCTGAAAGACCAGCCCGCCGTCCTCGGCCGCGGCGGTCCAGTGCTGGCCCGCCACCGACAACCGGCAACCCAGCCGCGCCGCCCGCGCCTCGATCACGACCAGCGCGTCGTCCTGCTGGGGGCCGACGACGCAGGGGACGCCGCGTTTCAGGATGCCGGCCTTTTCGCCCGCGATCTCGGGCAGCGTCTCGCCCAGATACTGGGTGTGGTCGATGCTGACCGGGGTGATGGCGCACAGCCGGGGCCGGTCGATCACGTTGGTCGCGTCCAGCCGCCCGCCCAGGCCCACCTCCAGCAGCGTATAGTCGGCGGGCGTTCGGGCGAATGCGAGGAAAGCCGCCGCGGTCGTCACCTCGAAGAAGGTGATCGGCCGGCCGGCGTTCACCGCCTCGACCTCGGCCAGCGTCTCGGCCAGCATCGCGTCGGAAATCAGCGTGCCGGCCAGCCGGATGCGTTCGTTGAACCGGGCCAGGTGCGGCGAGGTGTAGGCATGGACCCGCAGCCCCGCCGATTCCAGCCCCGCGCGGATCATCGCCTGGGTCGAGCCCTTGCCGTTCGTCCCGGCGATGTGGATGACGGGCGGGACCGCGCGCTGCGGATCGCCCAGATCGGCCAGCAGCGCGACCATGCGGTCCAGCGACAGGTCGATCATCTTGGGATGCAGCGTGGTCAGCCGATCCAGGATCGCGTCGCTCGCGTCGGTCGTCGACACGTCAGGCCCGGGCAGCGGCGGACGCGGCCTTGGGGCGGTCGGGGGCGGCGGCCGGCTGATCGCCCGCCAGGGGGCCCGCGTCGGGTCCGGCATCCGGCAGCGCGGACGGGATCACGCCGGGCGCAGGCAAGTCGGCCACGACCGGAGCCGACTGGCGCATCAGCATCCGCAGGATGGTCACCAGCTCCTCGCGCAGCTTCTTGCGGTGGGTCACGCGGTCCAGCATCCCGTGCTCCAGCAGGTACTCGGCGCGCTGGAACCCCTCGGGCAGCTTTTCGCGGATCGTCTGCTCGATCACCCGGGGGCCGGCAAAGCAGATCAGGGCATTGGGTTCTGCGATCTGGACGTCGCCCAGCATGGCATAGCTGGCCGTCACGCCCCCGGTGGTCGGATGGGTCAGCACGACGATGTAGGGCAGCCGCGCCTCGCGCAGCATCTGCACGGCGACGGTGGTGCGGGGCATCTGCATCAGCGACAGGATGCCCTCCTGCATCCGCGCCCCGCCCGAGGCGGAAAACAGCACCAGCGGCCGCTTGAGCTCCACCGCCCGCTTTGCCGCGGCGATGATGGCGTTGCCGACATACATCCCCATCGACCCGGCCATGAAGTCGAAGTTCTGGGCGGCGGCGACGATGGGCGTGCGGCCCATCTCGCCCTCGACCACCAGCATCGCATCCTTTTCGCCGGACGCCTTCTGGGCGGCCTTCAGGCGCTCGGGGTATTTCTTCTGGTCCCTGAAGCCCAGCGGGTCCACCACCGGCTCGGGCACCTTGACCTCGGTGAAGACGCCGCCGTCGAACAGCGCGGTAAAGCGCGCGCGGGGCGTGATCGGCAGGTGATGGTCGCAGTTGCTGCAGACGTTCAGGTTGTCGGCCAGCTCGCGGTGAAACAGCATCGTCCCGCATTCGGGGCACTTGGTCCACAGGTTCTCGGGCACCTCGCGGCGCGAGAACAGCGAATTGATGCGCGGCCGGACATAGTTGGTGATCCAGTTCATCCTGCGGCCTTCCGCTGTTCCTGCCTCGACGGTCAGATAGGCCGGGGCGGGCCTGATTGCAATCGGCCGCCGGGCCTGTCCACATGCGCCCATGTGGACGCAGATCGGCGTATGGCTTCATGTCGTGCTGGGGCTGGCCTTCGGCATCCGGGTGCTGATGCGCCCGCGGCTGGAGCCGTCGGTCAGGCTGGCCTGGGTCCTGATGATCGAGGCGCTGCCGGTGATCGGCATCCTGGGCTATCTGTATTTCGGCGAGATCCGCATGAGCCGCGGCGAGCGCCAGCGCCGCGCCGACATCCGCGACCGGCTGCGCGGGCTGCGCGACCGCCGGCCCGCGCCGGTTGTCGATGCGCCGTCCTTTGCCGTGCCGGTTCTTGCGGCCAACCGCGCGGCGGGGGGCTTTGTCCCCGTGGGCGGCAACGCGTTCCACCTGCTGCCCGAGGACAACAGCGCCATGGACGAGCTGGTCGCCGCCATCGACGCGGCGGTCGATCACGTGCATCTGCTGTTCTACATCTGGCTGCCCGACGCGACGGGGGTCCGGGTGGCCGGTGCCGCCGCCCGCGCCGCAGCCCGCGGGGTCACGGTTCGGGTGCTGGTCGATGCGCTGGGGTCGCGCGGGCTGGTCCGCTCGCCCCACTGGGGCGCGATGCGGGCGGCGGGCGTGCTGTGTCACGTCGCGGGACCGATCCGCCTGCCCCTGGTTCAGGCGCTGATCCAGCGCGTCGATCTGCGCAACCACCGCAAGATCGTGGTGATCGACGACGCGACGGGCATGACCGGCAGCCGCAACTGCGCCAGCACGGCCTTTGCCGTGAAGCCCCGCTTCGCGCCGTGGATCGACGTCATGCTGCGGGTCCGGGGGCCGGTCGTGCGCCAGATGCAGGGCGTGTTCCTGCAAGACTGGATGAGCGCGACCGGCGAGGATCTGGGCGCCATGCTGACCCGCGATCCGCCGCACGCTGCGGGGCCCGCGATCGCGCAGGTGGTCGCCACCGGACCCGATGTGCGCCGCGGCTCGCTGGCCGACTGCATGGCGACGATGATCCACGCCGCGCGCTGGTCGGTCACGATCTCGACCCCCTATTACGTCCCCGACGCGGCGCTGGACGCGGCGATCCGGGGCGCGGCGCTGCGCGGGGTGCGGGTGACGCTGATCCTGCCGGCGCGCAACGATTCCCTTCTGGTCGGCGCGACCAGCGAGGGGTTCTTCGCGGGCCTTGCACAGGCCGGGGTCCGGCTGATGCTGTTCGGGCCGGGGCTGCTGCACGCCAAGATCATCACGGTGGATGGCTGCATGGCGATGGTGGGGTCGGCCAACCTCGACCGCCGCAGCTTCGAGCTGAACTACGAGATGAACATGATGATCCTGGACGCGGACGCCGTGGGCGAGCTGGACCGGCGGCAGGCCAGCTATGTCGCCCGCGCCCGCCCGCTGCGGCTGGGCGCGATCCAGCGCTGGTCGCCCTGGCGTCGGCTGCGCAACAACCTGCTGGCGCTGGCCGCGCCGCTGCTGTGACGCGCACCCCCCTGCCCGCGACGCGGGTCGCCTCGGCCACCGTCCGGTCGGGGCCGCCGCGCGGCGCGGCCTCGGCGGCTGACGCGCGAACTTGCCCGCGCCCGCGGCCCCTTGACGGCCGCCCCGCGCGCGGGCGCGCGATCGCACCCTTGCCCCCCTGCACGGGCGGGACTATTCCCCGTGCAAGCCAAGGGGGAACGCCATGCGGAACGCGCGCTTTGACAAGTCGAGACTGCCCAGCCGTCACGTGACCGAAGGGCCGTCGCGCGCCGCGCATCGCAGCTATCTCTATGCCATGGGCCTCAGCGAGGACGAGATCCACCAGCCCATCGTCGGCGTCGCCACCTGCTGGAACGAGGCCGCGCCCTGCAACATCGCCCTGAACCGTCAGGCGCAGTCCGCCAAGGCCGGCGTCAAGAAGGGCGGCGGCACGCCGCGCGAATTCACCACCATCACCGTCACCGACGGCATCGCCATGGGGCACGAGGGGATGCGGTCCAGCCTCGCGTCGCGCGACGCCATCGCGGACACGGTGGAACTGACCATGCGCGGGCATTGCTATGACGCGCTGGTCGGCCTGGCCGGGTGCGACAAGTCGCTGCCGGGCATGATGATGGCGATGGTGCGGCTGAACGTGCCCTCGGTCTTCGTCTACGGCGGCTCGATCCTGCCGGGCCGCTACAAGGGTCGCGACATCGTGGTCCAGGACATGTTCGAGGCGGCCGGCAAGCACGCCGCCGGGCTGATCTCGGACGAGGAACTGGCGATCATGGAAAAGCTGGCCTGCCCGTCGGCGGGGGCCTGCGGCGGGCAATACACCGCCAACACCATGGCCTGCGTGTCCGAGGCGATCGGGCTGGCGCTGCTGAACTCGTCCGGCGCGCCCGCGCCCTATGAAAGCCGTGACCAGTTCTGCGACGCCTCGGGCACGGCGGTCATGGACCTGCTGGCCCGCAACATCCGCGCCCGCGACATCGTCACCCGCAAAAGCCTGGAAAACGCGGCCCGCGTGGTCGCCTGCACCGGCGGGTCCACCAACGCGGGCCTTCACCTGCCCGCCATCGCGCACGAGGCGGGGATCGACTTCGACCTGTTCGACGTGTGCGACATCTTCCACGACACGCCCTATTTCGTGAACCTGCGGCCCGGCGGCGAATACGTCGCCAAGGACCTGTTCGAGGTGGGGGGCGTGCCCGTCGTGCTGAAGGAACTGGCCAGAGAGGGCCTGCTGCACCTGGACTGCATGACCGCGTCCGGCCGCACCCTGGGCGAGGAACTGGACACCATCACGGGCGAGCCGGACGGCAAGGTGATCCACCCCGTCGCAACCCCGATCACCAGGACCGGCGGCGTCGTGGGCCTGAAGGGCAACCTCGCCCCCGAGGGCGCGATCGTCAAGGTCGCGGGGATGAGCGAGGCCGATCAGGTCTTCACCGGCCCGGCGCTCGTCTTCGAATGCGAGGAGGACGCCTTCGAGGCCGTCCAGAACCGCCGCTACCGCGAAGGCTGCGTCTTCGTGATCCGCAACGAGGGTCCCGCGGGCGGGCCGGGCATGCGCGAGATGCTGGCCACCACCGCGGCGCTGTCGGGCCAGGGCATGGGGAAAAAGGTCGCGCTGATCACCGACGGGCGCTTTTCGGGCGCGACGCGCGGGTTCTGCGTGGGCCATGTCGGCCCCGAGGCCGCGCATGGCGGCCCGATCGCGCTGATCCGCGACGGCGACCTGATCACGCTGAACGCGCTGACGGGCGAGCTGTCGGTCGCCCTGACCGACGAGGAACTGGCCCGGCGCAAGGCCGAATGGGCCGGGCCGCGGCAGACCGACTACAACGCCGGGGCGCTGTGGAAATACGCCCGGCTGGTCGGATCGGCCCGCTACGGCGCCGTGACCCATCCGGGCGCCCGGGTCGAGACCCACGTCTATATGGATCAATAAGGACAGCGCGATGGCGGCGGACCTGCGCGGCTGGGCCAGACGTCGGACCCGTGCCCGCGCGGCGCGGCAATGGGCGGCGCTGGCCGCGTCCGGGGACGATCTGCCGCCGTCGCGCCTGCGCCCCCTGTCCGACGAGGCGCGCGCCCTGCGGCTGACTCTGGACCGATTCCTGGGCCGCAGCCTTGCGCAGATGGACCGCACGCGCATCGGCGCCGACGTGCCGGGGCTGCCTGCCGGCACCGACTGGCACTGGCGGCCCACGGTCCTGTCGGCCCCGCTCTCGCCCTCGGGCCATGCCGCGCCGGCCCACGGCACCCGGCTGGGGGGCGAGGCCGCCGTCTGGCACGATTGCCGCAATCGCGCGCTGATCCTGCGCCAGTCGGTCAACCGCGAGGCCGACGACCTGTCGCCCTTTGGCCTGCAACTGGAAACCATGGCGTTCACCGGCAGCTTCCTGTCGCTCTCGATCGATCTGCCGCAGGCGGCGCTGGACGGGCTGACGCGCAGCCACATCATCCGCCTGACCCCCAGGTTGAGCGTGGAACGCCCGATGAGCATCTATGCGCGGCTGAACGTGGGCCACGGTCCCAACACGGACGAGCTGTTGCGTCACATGGGCGACCTGACGCCCGGCCCCCCGCAGGATGCGGTGATCGAGTTCGACCTCTACTATGTCGAAATGAACGAGAAGCGGCTGCACAAGATCTGGCTGGACCTGATCTTCGAGGCGCCGCAGATGAACGCGGTGGTGCTGCGCGACCTGTTCCTGTCGCGCCACCTGCGCGCCGAGATCTGAAAGGACATCCGATGCGCGGCGACTTCACCTCGCTTGGCCTGAAATCCGGCGTGTGGGAAGGGGTCCTGACGGACGCCGACCGCCCGGGCCGGGTCGCGCTGGTCCTGCACGGGCGCACACTGGTCCAGGCGCAGGTGATCCCGGACGGCGAGGGACGCTTCCGCATCGCGGCCGCGTTGCCGGCGGGGTCCATGGCAGAGGGCGCGCAGACCTATCTGCTGATCGCCGACGACGGCGAGGGCGACGAGGGACCGCGGCCCGGCGCGACCCGCCTGGGGGCGATGCCCGTCATCGCGGGGGCGGCCCTGGACGAGGACCTTCGCGCCGAGATCGAACTGCTGCGGGCCGAGGTGGACCTGCTCAAACGCGAATTCCGCCGCCTGGCCACCGCCTGACTGGAACCGGCGGCCCCGCGGGCGCGACCGGCCCGGCCCCGGTCGGCGCGGCTGCCGCTCAGGCGCCCTTGGGGCGCTGACGCTCCTTGTGCTTGGCCAGCGCGCCGGTCTGGCGCTTGTTGGACCGGTCCTTGTAGGGGTTCTTGTCGCCCTGATCGCGAAAGGTGATGCGGATCGGCGTCCCCGGCATGTCGAAATCGGCCCGCAGCCCGTTGACCAGATAGCGGCGATAGCTTTCCGGGATCTGGTCCACGTGGGTCGCCATCACGACGAACGCCGGCGGGCGGGTCTTGACCTGCGTCATGTAGCGCAGGCGGATGCGCCGGCCGCCCGGCGCCGGCGGGGGATGGGCCTCGGTCATCGCGGTCAGCCACTGGTTCAGCCGCGCCGTGCCGATGCGGCGGTTCCAGACCTCGTGCGCCTTGAGGATCGCGTTGTGCAGCCGGTCCAGCCCCTTGCCGGTGCGCGCCGACACCGTGACCAGCGGCGCCCCCTTCAACTGCGGCAACAGCCGCTCGAACGCCTCGCGCAGCTCGTTCAGCTTGTGGGGCTTGTCGTCCTCCAGGTCCCACTTGTTCGCGGCGACCACCACGGCCCGCCCCTCGCTTTCGGCGAAATCGGCGATGCGCAGGTCCTGCTGCTCGAACGGGATGCCCACGTCCAGCAGCACGACCACCACTTCGGCAAAGCGCACGGCGCGCAGGCCGTCGGCGACGGACAGCTTTTCGACCTTGTCGTTGATCCGCGCCTTCTTGCGCATCCCCGCGGTGTCGAAGATCCGCATCGGCGTGCCCATGAAATCGGCCTGAACGCTGATCGAATCGCGGGTGATCCCGGCCTCGGGGCCGGTCAGCAGGCGGTCCTCGCCGATGATCTTGTTGATCAGGGTCGACTTGCCCGCGTTCGGCCGCCCGATCACCGCCAGTTGCAGCGGGCGCTGCGCGCTTGGGCGCCAGTCCTCGGCGCCCTCGCCGGACTCGGACTGCTCGTCGGTCAGGGCAACGTCGGTCTGGGGCGCGATGGGGGTCGGACGGTCGGATTCGACGATCTCGGCCAGCGGCAGCAGCGCGCGGTACAGATCCTCCATCCCCTCGCCGTGCTCTGCGGAAATCCGCAGCGGCTCGCCCAGGCCCAGCGCCCAGCCCTCGGTCGCGCCGGCCTCGCCCACGCGGCCCTCGGCCTTGTTGGCGGCCAGCACGACATGGCGCGCGCGCTTGCGCAGGATGTCGGCAAAATATTCGTCCGCGGCCGTCACGCCGACGCGGGCGTCGATGACGAACAGGCAGATGTCGGCCTCGTCCACGGCGCGCTCGGTCAGGCGGCGCATCCGGCCCTGCAGGCTGTCATCCTCGACCATCTCCAGGCCGGCCGAGTCGATGACGACAAAGCGCAAATCGCCCAGCCGGGCGTCGCCTTCGCGCAGGTCGCGCGTCACGCCCGGCTGGTCGTCGACCAGCGCCAGCCGCTTGCCGACAAGGCGGTTGAACAGGGTGGACTTGCCCACGTTGGGCCGCCCGACGATGGCGAGGGTGAAGGTCATCAGCGGTACGCGTGCAGGCGGCCGTCGCGGCCGGTGACATACAGGGTGCCGCCCGACACCACCGGGGCGCTTGCGGCCCCGCCGGGGATGGCGGCCTGCCCCACCAGCGCGCCCGACTGCGGGTCAAAGGCGCGCAACTGGCCGTCCGACGCGGCGACGAACAGCCGCCCCCCCGCCAGCACCGGACCGTAATGGACAAAGACCGCCTCTTGTCGGCGGACGCGGTCGGTCTTGAAATAGGGCAGGTCGATGGCAAAGATCCGCGCGCCCGTGGCGGCGTCCAGCCGGACCAGCTGCGCCTGGTCGTTGACGGCGAACACCGACCCGCCGGCCAGCAGCACGGGGCTGCTTGCGCCCTCGCGGTCCGACCACAGCTCGGCCCCGGTGGCGCGGTCGAAGGCGCTGATCCGCCCCGAGGACGAACCCGCCAGCACCACGTTGCCGGCGATCACCGGCTCTCCGGTCAGGTCGCGGATGAAGGCGATCGCGCGGCCCACGCGCGATCCCGCGACCTGCGCGCTCCAGCGGGTTTCGCCGGTGGCGGCGTCCACGGCCAGCAGCTGGCCCGACGCAAAGGGAAAGATCACCAGGTCGCCGTCCGCGGCGGGCGCCGCGACGCCCGTCACGCCAGAGGCGCCCGGGATGCCCGCCGCGGTCCACAGGACCTTGCCGTCGCTGGCGCGGACCGCCCATCCCGTACCGTTGCGGGCGGCGACATAGACGGTGCCGTTCGCAACCGCGGGCGCGCCGCCGATGGGCGCCTCAACCCGCTGGCGCCAGGCGACGCCCCCGGTCGCGTCGTCCAGCGCCACCAGCTCGCCATAGCCGGTCGTCGCGAACACCCGGCCCCCGTCGTGGGCCAGACCCCCGCCCGAGGCGCTGTCGCCCTGTTCGGCCGGCGGGGTCAGGTTCGCCGTCCAGGCCGTGCCGCCCGACAGGGCCGTCGCCGTGACGCGCGCCCGGCTGTCGAGGGTGAAGACGCGACCGCCCGCGACCACCGGATCGGCGGTGATGCGATGGCGCTTGCCCGACGGCTGGCCGATGGGCGCCGACCAGATCCGCTGCGTGCCTGCGCCCAGCGCCGCGTGGCCGATCAGATGCTGCGCGTTGCCGCCGCGCTGGGGCCATTCGAACGAGCGCGGCGCGGGCAGCGACAGCGCGGTCGAGGTGACGCCGCCCCCGGTGACGACCGCCGGCCCCTCGGGCGAGACGACGTCGCGCGGGCCGACCCGCGTGCCGGGCAGGATCAGTTCGCGCTCGGCGCAGGCGGACAGCGCCACCAGCACCGCCAGCGGCAGCAGCCCGCGCGCGCCAAGGCGCAGCGCTGGGGATCGGCGGATGGCAGTGGATCGCGACATCGGATGGCCTCGGGCTGGAAACGTCAGGGTCGGCGGACGGCGCGGGGTGGCGCCGGGGCGCGACCCCCTGGGGTTCAGTTCAGGACGGGCATCGCAGCCGCGGGGTCGGGGACTGCGGCGGCCGCGGCGGGTTCGGGATCGACCCCGAGCGTGATCATCAGCTCGGACAGGCGGCGGCGCATCGCCTGGCTCACCCCGTCCTTTTGCTGGATCTGGCGGATCAGGCTGAGAGCGTCCTCGTCGCGGCCGGCACCGACCAGCGCGATGGCCTTCAGCTCCAGCGCGATCAGCTCGAACGGGGCGCCCGGCGCGGACAGTTCGGCCAGGGCCGCGTCCCGCGCGGCGGGGTCCATGGCCGAGCCCTGCGCCAGAACGGATTTCAGCCGCGCCAGATCGCGCATCACCACATTCTGCGGCAGCGCGCCGGCCGCGGCGTCATAGGCGGCGGCGGCCTTGGCGGCGTCGCCCGCCTGCGCCCAGGCCCCGCCCGCCAGCAGGTCGCGCAGCGCCGCCTGCCCCGGCTGCGCCGCCGGCAGCGCGGCCAGCGCGGCGGCATCCGCGGCAGGGTCCGCACCCGCCGCCTCGGCCGCCAGCAGGCTGTCGCCGAACTGCTGCGCCTGCTGCATGGCACGTGCCTGCGACCACTCGCGCCAGGCGGTCGCGGCGACCACCAGCACGATGGCCAGCACGACGATCCAGCCATAGCGGCGCATCAGCAGGAAAAGCCGGTCGCGGCGCAGATCCTCGGTGACCTCGTCGATGAAGCTGTCGTTCTGGTTGGTCATCGTCCGTCCTGCCTGTGGCTGTGGCCCTTCTATACGCGGGCGGCGGCGCTTGCCAATGCGGATGGCGCGGGCCGCGCGCCGTGGCCCCGGCCGGGCGGCCGGGAACCGCCGCCCGGCCGCCGCGTTTCCCTGCCGACCCCGACGGGCTGGCCTTGCCGGCCCGGCCGTGTTGATATGCCCCCCGCAATCCCTTGCCGAGGACACGCAAAATGGCTTTCACCCTGCCCGACCTGCCCTATTCCCACGACGCGCTGGCCTCGGCCGGCATGTCGGCCGAAACGCTGGAGTTTCACCACGACAAGCACCACAAGGCCTATGTGGACAAGCTGAACGAGCTGATCGCCGGCACCCAGTGGGAGGGGGCCAGCCTTGAGGAGATCGTCAAGGGCACCTACCAGGACGGCGCGGTGGCGCAGTCCGCCATCTTCAACAACGCCAGCCAGCACTGGAACCACGCCCAGTTCTGGGAGATGATGGGTCCGACCCGCACCGCCATGCCGGGCAACCTGGAATCCGCGATCAAGGACAGCTTCGGCTCGGTCGACGACTTCAAGAAGAAGTTCACCGAGGCGGGCGTCGGCCAGTTCGGCTCTGGCTGGGCGTGGCTGGTGCGGAACGCGCAGGGCGGGCTCGAGATCACCAAGACCGAGAACGGCGTGAACCCGCTGTGCAAGGGCCAGGTGGCGCTGCTGGGCTGCGACGTGTGGGAACATTCCTATTACATCGACTTCCGCAACCGGCGGCCGGACTATCTCAAGAACTTCCTGGACAATCTGGTGAACTGGGAAAACGTCGCCTCGCGGATGTAAGCGGCGCCCGCTTTCACCTCACGCGCCCGTCCCGGTTCGGGGCGGGCGTTGTCGTTCGCGCAGGGCTTCGGCATGGGCACCAGCGACCCGGCGCGGGTGGCCCTGCGGTTGCGGTTGCGGATCGGCCGGACGACCGGCCGCGCCGTCATCGCCCCGGCCCCCGCGGCGCATCGGCATCCTGCGCCGGGCGGCGCCGGCCCCTTGCCCCCGTCCGCCGCAACCGGCACATCCGCACCCGGACGGCAAAGGGGATGGGCCATGGGCAAACGCATGGGCGGCGTGTGGCCGCTGCTGGGCACCTATGCCCTGTGGGGCGTCTCGCCGATCTTCTACCACGCGCTGGCCGACGTGCCCGCGGCCGAGGTCCTGGCCCACCGCACGATCTGGTCGCTGGTGCTGTTCGGGGCGGTGCTGGCGGCGCAGGGGCGGCTTGCCACCCTGCCCCGCGCGCTCGCCTCGCGCCACCTGGGACGGATCGTGCTGGCGGCGCTGATGATCTCGCTGAACTGGGGGGTGTTCATCTGGTCGGTCCAGAACGATCACGTGATGGAAAGCTCGCTGGGCTATTACATCTTTCCGCTGACGGCGGTCGTCCTGGGGATCGTGGTCTTCAAGGAGCGGCTTCACCCCGAGCAGCGGCTGGCGGTGATCCTTGCGGCGCTGGCCGTTGGCCTGCTGACCTGGGGCCTGGGGGCCGCGCCGTGGATCAGCCTGATCCTGGCGGCCAGCATGGGGGTCTATGGCGTGGTCAAGAAAGCCCTGCCCCTGGACCCGGTCCTGTCGGTCACGGCCGAGGTGGCCGTGCTGTCGCCGCTGGCGCTGGGCTGGCTGGTGGCGCTGCACGCGGGCTGGCTGCCGCCTGCGGCGGGCCTGGGCCGGGTCGGCGAGGGCATGGGGGTCACGACGCTGCTGGTCCTGTCGGGGCCGATGACGGCGGTGCCGCTGATGCTGTTCGCGTTGGGCGCGCAACGCGCCAACCTGGCGACGGTGGGACTGATCGGATACGTGAACCCGACGCTGCAACTGGTGTGCGCCGTGGCGCTGTTCGGCGAGCCGTTCACGATCTGGCACGGCATGGCCTTTGCGATGATCTGGACGGCGCTGGCGCTGTATTCCGCCGCGACCTGGCGGCAACAGGCAGCGCGGGCGGACGCCTGAGACGCCCGCCCGGCCGTGCTCAGCGCGGCTCGAGGTCGGTGCCGGGGGCCGCGGCGGCGGTCAGGATGCCGCGCAGATAGTCGGTCACAGAGCGAAAGGCGGTGATCCGCCACCCCTGCCCCTGCGGCCAGACCGCGCAGGCGATCTGCGCGGCCCGCGTCCGGCGCAGCCCGTCGGCGGGCAGCGCCCCGAAGTCCACCGGGCACAGCTTGGACAGCGCCTGCGCGGGCTTGCGCCCCGACAGGTCGAAGACGCAGCGCATGTCGCTGACATCGGCGACCAGCGCGTGCTCGCCCGCAAGGGCGTCGGTCAGGGCGGCGACCGCCGGGGCGACCTCGGCCGCGGGCAGGATCAGCAGCAGCTCGTCGGGCGACATCCAGCCCAGCCAGCGGCCGCCATCCGTGACAAAGCGGTTGGGCGCGGGGATCGCCAGCCCCGCCGCGTCGGCGATGGCATCGCCCGCGCGCGCCAGATCGGCGCGGATCGCCACCATTCCAAGACCCGTGACCTCGGTCACCTGGGCCAGGGGGGTCATCAGGATCGTGTCGGGCAGGCGCGGGTCAGACATTGGCCTTGGTCCCTTCCTTGTCGAAAAACACGGGATCGACGATCCGCGCGCGGTGGCTGGCCCCGCCGGGAACGGGGAACTCAAGCTCCTCGCCCATGCGGTCGGGGCCGCGATGGACCAGCCCCATGGCGATCGGGCGGTTCAGCGTGGGCGAGAAATAGGTCGAGGTGACGCGCCCCTGCGTGTTGCGCTGGCCGTTCGGGTTCACGCCGTCGGCGACCGCATAGGCCCCGTCGGGCAGCACCCGGCCGTCCAGGCTTTCCAGGCCCACCAGCGTCCAGCGGTCGGGGCTGGCCATGAAGCTGCGTTCCTGCGCGCGCTTGCCGATGTAGTCGGGCTTTTTCTTGCTGATGGCCCAGGACAGGCCCAGGTCCTGCGGGATCACCGTGCCGTCGGTTTCATCCCCGATCATGATGAAGCCCTTTTCGGCGCGCATGATGTGCATCGCCTCGGTGCCATAGGGGGTGATGCCGAACTCGGCCCCGGTCTTGTGGATCGCCTCCCACAGCTCCAGCCCGCGGCCTGCGGGTGCCGCGATCTCGAAGGACAGCTCGCCCGAAAAGCTGATGCGATAGATGCGGACCGGGATGCCGGCAAGCCGGCCCTCGGCCCAGCCCATGAAGGGCAGCGCCCCGGCCGACACGTCCATGCCGCCCAGCCGTTCCAGCACCGTGCGCGCCTTGGGGCCGACCACGGCGATCTGGGCGTACTGCTCGGTCAGGTTGGCGGTATAGACGCGCCAGTCCCACCATTCGCACTGCAACCAGTCCTCCATGTGGGCATGGATGCGGTCGGCCCCGCCGGTGGTGGTGTGCACCAGCCAGCTGTCCTCGGACAGGCGGGCGGCGACACCGTCGTCCACGAGAAAGCCGTTTTCCGAACAGACCAGACCATAGCGGCACTTGCCCACCGGCAGCGACGACATCATCCCGGTATAGATCATGTCGAGGAACCGACCGGCATCCGGCCCCTTCACAAGGATTTTCCCCAGGGTCGAGGCGTCCAGCGTGCCCACACCGCCGCGCACCGCCAGGATCTCGCGCGCCACGGCCGCGTGCGGGGTCTCGGTCCCGCGCGGATAGCAATAGGGCCTGCGCCACAGGCCCACGGGTTCCCAATGCGCGCCGTGGCGTTCGTGCCAGCCGTGCAGGGGGGTCTTGCGCAGCGGCTGGAACACATCCCCCCGCGCCTCGGCCGCGATCGTGCCAAGGGTCAGCGGCGTATAGGGCGGGCGAAAGGTCGTCGTGCCCGTCGCCTGGATGGGCTGACCCAGCGCATCCGACAGGATCGCCAGACCGTTGATGTTGCTGATCTTGCCCTGGTCGGTCGCCATGCCCAGCGTGGTATAGCGCTTGGCGTGCTCGACGCTGGCATAGCCCTCGCGTCCGGCCAGCTCGACGTCGCTGACCTTGACATCGTTCTGATAGTCCAGCCACATCTTGAAGCGCGCCGCGCGCGTCGCGTTCCGCGGCATCACCCAGACCGGCAGGATGGGGCTTTCGCCCACGGCCCCGGTCAGGCCCGACACCGCCAGATCGCCCGAGGCCGCGCCTGCGACCGTCACGTTGCCCTGCCCGTCGGCGCCGGTCGGCGGGCGGTTCGGGTCGGGGGCGAACATGGCGCGCGCCTCGTCCCAGATCAGCTTGCCGCCGCAATGGCTCCACAGATGGACGACGGGCGACCAGCCGCCGGACATGGCGATCACGTCGCAATCGACGACGCCCAGCGGATCGCCCTGGCCCGCGTGGTCGCACAGCTTCAGCCCGTTCACGGCCTTGCTGCCCAGCACCTTGGCCACGGCCGATCCGGTGGCGATGCGCACGCCCCGGGCGCGGACCGCCTGCGCCAGCGGCCCGTCGGCGACCGGGCGGGCGTCGATGACGATCGGCACCTCGAGCCCTGCGTCCAGCGCCGCCAGCGCCGTGCGATAGGCGTCGTCGTTGTTGGTCACGACCGCCACCCGGCGGCCCGCGGCCACGCCGTAATCGACCAGATAGTCCCGCACCGCCGAGGCCAGCATCACGCCGGGCACATCGTTTCCGGCAAAGCTCAGCGGGCGTTCCAGCGCGCCGGTGGCCGTCACGACCCGGCCGGCGCGGATGCGCCACAGCCGCTGGCGCGGCAGGCCGGCGTTCGGGTCGTGGTCGGCCAGATGTTCGCGCGCCAGCAGATAGCCATGATCGTAAAGCCCCACGGCCATCGTGTTGCGGCGCAGCGTGACATTGGGCATCGCGCGCAACTGCGCCAGCGCCGCATCGACGCGCCCCTGCCCGTCGGCGTGATCGACGGGCGTGCGCCCGCCCCAGTGGCCGGTCTGTTCCAGCACCACGACCTTGCCGCCCCCTGCCGCCGCCTCGGCCGCCGCGGCAAGGCCTGCGATCCCGCCGCCGACCACGACGACATCGGCAAAGTCATAGGCCTGTTCATAGCGGTCGGGATCGGGCAATTCCGGCGCGCGGCCAAGACCCGCGGCGCGCCGGATCACCGGCTCGAACACGTGCTTCCACGCGGCGCGCGGATACATGAACGTCTTGTAGTAGAATCCGGCCGGAAAGAAGCGCCACAGCCAGTTGTTCACCGCGCCGATGTCGCGATCAAGGCTGGGCCAGGCGTTCTGGCTGGTCGTCACCATGCCCGCGACCAGCGGCGTGGTGGTGGCACGCTGGTTCGGCTCGAACCGGCCGCCCTGGCCAAGCCCCAGCAGCGCGTTCGGCTCTTCCGCGCCCGAGGCGACGGGGCCGCGCGGGCGGTGGTACTTGAACGACCGGCCCATCATCAGCTGGCCGTTCGCCAGCAGGGCCGATGCCAGCGTGTCGCCCGCCAGCCCGGACATCTGCCGGCCGTCGAAGCGAAAGTCACGGCGCGCGGTGCGGTCGATCAGGCGCCCGCCGGCGGGCAGTCGGAAGGGTGCGGACTGGGTGGTCATGCAAAGCTGTCCCGTGCAGGCGTGGGGTTCGGGGCGGGGTCGTCGCCCAGCCCGGGTGCGCTGTCGCCCTCGGCGTTCCGGGGCGGGCTGGTGTCCCAGTCGGGCTGCCAATGGGGGCGGGCGGCCTGAATGGCGGCGACGATCTCGGCGGGGGGCGTGGGGGTCTGGGCGCGGTAGGTGCCGAACACCTGCAGCGTCGCGGTGTCGCGGGCGGCCAGGAACCACTTGCCGCATCCGTAAAGATGCCGCCAGCGTTCGAAATGCACGCCCTTGGGGTTCTTGCGCGCGAACAGATAGGCCTCGAAGTCGGTGTCCGACGATCCGGGGCCGAACCGCTTGAGATGCGATTCACCGCCGGGGTGCAGCTCGGTTTCCTCGGCGGCGACGCCGCAATAGGGGCAGGTCAGGGTCAGCATGGGCTGCCGGTCCTTGTGATCAGAGGGGCCGCGGAACGTGAAATGCCCCGCGCGGGATCCGCGCAGGGCAGGCAGGTGAAGACAGCCGGCCGCAGCCGGGTCAGGGTGGCGACGGACTCAGTTCCCGCGCGTCGTGTCGACGCCGGTGCCGGGTGCCAGGTCGGGGTTCGGCTGGACCGCAGGCGCGTCCGCGGGGGCAGTGCTGCCGACGGGGGCGCCGGGCTCGGGCGTGGCGCCGGTGACGCCAGAGGCTGCGCCGGTCGCGCCCTGGGCCGCCGGACTGTCGGGCAGGGGCACAGGCTCCTGCACGCCGACATCCAGGAAGAACCAGACGGCAAGCGCGATGACGATGGCCGCGCCGATGACCAGCGGCCAGACGCCGATCTCGCGCCGCCCGGTGTCGGCGCCGGTGCGCCCGTCGCGCTGTTGGGGATCACGCATGGCAAGAACTCCTGCTGAGGGTGCAGGCTGAACGGGCCAATGGGTGCGCAGGTTCCCGGATCATGGCAGGCCGCCGAAGCGGACGGCCCTGCGCCCGAGAGGGCGCGCCGCAGCGGGTGCGGCGCGCGGCAGGGGGCCGGGGACCAGCCCCGGCCGACTGCGGGATCAGTTCGTCGGGCTCGTGGTGGTCGTGGTGGTGCCGGCAGGCGTGGTGCCGCCAGCCGCAGGAGCGTCGGTCGTGGCCGCAGGGGCGTCGGTCGTGGCCGCAGGGGCGGTCGCGGTGCCCGTGGCAGGCGTCTCGACCGTGACGGTCGCGTCGCCGGCCGGCGCGCTGGTCGTGACGGTGTCGTCGCCGGCGCTGAGATACCACAGGATCGCCGCGACGGCGACGATGACTGCCGCGATAAGGACCCACCGGCTGGATCTGGATTCGTTGTTGGTCGCCATGTCACACACTCCGTGCTTGAAAGGATGGCGCACGCATGACGTGCGCCGGGGCAAATGACAAGCGCGGTCAATGCGCGACCCCCGCGGCGACGCTTTCGTCGATGAACCGCCCCTCGGCAAAGCGGTCCATTCCGAAGGCCGCGGCCAGCGGCCCGGGCGTGCCCCTTGCGACCAGCTCGGCCATGGCCCATCCCGATCCGGGGATCGCCTTGAACCCGCCGGTGCCCCAGCCGCAGTTGACGAAGATGTTGCCCACGGGCGTCGCCGACAGGATGGGCGAGCGGTCGCCGGTCATGTCCACGATGCCGCCCCATTGGCGCAGCATCTTCAGCCGCGACAGCATCGGGAACGTCTCGATCAGGGCGCGGACGGTTTCCTCGACGTGCTGCCAGGACCCGCGCTGGGTATAGTTGTTGAACCCGTCGGTGCCGCCGCCGATCACCATCTCGCCCTTGTCGGACTGCGACAGATAGCCGTGAACGGTGTTGGCCATCACCACCACGTCAAGGCACGGCTTGATCGGCTCGCTGACCAGCGCCTGCAGCGCGACCGATTCGATCGGCAGCCGGAACCCGGCCATGCCCGCAAGCGCGCTGGAGTGGCCTGCGACGACGATCGCCAGCTTGTCGCATTCGATCCGCCCGCGCCCGGTCTCGACCGCGCGGACGCGGCCGCCGGCGGTGTCGATGCCGGTCACCTCGCAGTTCTGGATGATGTGCATGCCCATGTCGGAACAGGCGCGGGCATAGCCCCAGGCGACCGCGTCGTGGCGCGCGGTGCCGCCGCGTTCCTGGTAAAGCCCGCCCAGCACCGGATAGCGGGGCCCCGCGATGTTGATGATCGGCACCAGCCGCTTCAGCTCGGGCGCGTCGATCCAGCGCGTCGCCACGCCCTGCAGGTGGTTGGCGTGGACCGTGCGGCGATAGCCGCGCATCTCGTGTTCGGTCTGCGCCAGCATGATCAGCCCGCGCGGGCTGAACATGACGTTGTAGTTCAGGTCCTGCGACAGGGTCTCGTACAGCTTCAGCGACTTGTCATAGATCGCCGCCGAGGGGTCCTGCAGATAGTTGGACCGGATGATGGTCGTGTTGCGGCCGGTGTTGCCGCCGCCCAGCCAGCCCTTTTCGATGACCGCGACATCGGTGATGCCGTGGTTCTTGCCCAGGTAATAGGCGGTCGCCAGCCCGTGCCCGCCCGCGCCGACCACGACGACCTGATAGCGCCTGCGCGGTTCGGGGCTGGCCCAGGCCCGGCCCCATCCGGCGTGCAGGCCCATCGCCTGGCGCACGATGGCAAAGACGGAATAGCGGCCCGACCGGCGTGCGGTCGCGCCGTGCTGGGGGGTCGCGTCGGAAGCGGGCGTCATGACGGACATCGCGGACCTTGGGCTATGGGATGCAGGGCCGACAATCGCCTGCCGACCGGCGTTGCGGCAAGGCGATCTGCGACAGCCATATGGTTGCCGTGCGACAGTGGCGGTCGGACATCCGCGACAGGCCCGCCGCCGCCCGTTTGCGCCGCCCATTTGCGCTGCCCACCGGGCTGCGGCGTCCTTGCGCTTTTCCCCGGCGGCGAAACTGCCTATCTGTCCATCGGACCAATCGGGAGGCGGCGATGTTCTGGGTGATGGCGGCGGCGATGACGGTGCTGGTGGCGGTGGCCCTGCTGCTGCCGTTCCTGCGCGGGGGCCGGGTGGCGGAACCCGCCGCGGCCTTTGACCTGCGCGTCTATCGCGACCAGCTGCGCGAGGTCGACCGCGACCTGTCCCGCGGCGTGCTGACCCCGGACGAGGCCGACCGCCTGCGCACCGAGATCGGCCGCAAGGTGCTGGAGGCCGATCGCGCACTGGCCGCGCAGTCGCCGCGCACGGTGACGGCCGGGCGGGGGGCGGTCGCCATCGCGCTGCTGGCCGTGCTGCTGGGGGGGGCCGGGGCGCTTTACGCGTGGCTGGGCGCCCCCCGCCTGCCCGACGCGCCGCTGACCGTGCGGGTCGCCGCGGCCGAGGCGCGCTACAACGGCCGCCCGACGCAGGCCGAGGCGGAACGCACGGCGCCCCCGATTTCGGTTGCGACCCCCGACCCCGCCTATGTCGAGCTGATCGACAAGCTGCGCGAGGCCGTGGCGCGCAACCCCGGCGACCCGCAGGGTCTGGCGCTGCTGGCCGAGCACGAGCTGAGGCTGGGCAACCTGGTGGCCGCGCGGACCGCCCAGTCGCAACTGGTCGAGAGCCTGGGCGACCGCGCCGGGGCGCTTGACCACGCCCGCCTGGCCGCCCTGATGGTCGAGGCGGCCGGCGGCCTTGTCACGCCCGAGGCCGAGGCGGCGCTGGACCGCGCCCTGGCGCTCGACCCGCAGAACGGGCAGGCGCTCTACATGCGCGGGCTGATGCTGGCGCAGACCGACCGGCCCGACCTGGCCTTTCCGATCTGGCGCGGCCTGCTGGAACGCGGCCCCGAGGACGCGCCCTGGATCGCGCCGATCCGGCAAGTGATTCCCGACCTGGCCTGGCTGGCCGGCCACGCCGATTACCAGCCCCCGCCAGCGGGCGGCGCGGCCGAGGGCGCGGCCCCCGCGATGCCCGGCCCCGACGCGGCCGCCGTCGCCGCTGCCCAGGACATGACCCCCGAGGAACGCCAGCAGATGATCGCCGGGATGGTCCGGCAGCTCGAGGATCGGCTGACCACGACCGGCGGCACGGGCGCGGAATGGGGGCGGCTGGTGGGCGCGCTGACCGTCACCGGCCAGATGGACAAGGCCCGCGCCATGCTGGACCAGGGCCGGGCCGCGCTGCAGGGCGACGCGGCCGAACTGGCGGCGCTGAACGACGCGGCCACGGGCGCGGGCCTGTGATCTGCGCCGAGATGGCCGATTTCGCCGCCGCGCTGCCCCGCACCGGGGCGGTCGCGGGGCTCGACCTCGGCACAAAGACCATCGGCGTCGCCGTCAGCGACGGGCTGCGGCAGGTCGCCTCGCCCCTGACGGTGATCCGGCGCGAGAAATTCACGCTGGACGCCGCCGCCCTGCTGCGGATCGCGGCGGACCGCGGGCTGGTGGGGCTGGTGCTGGGCCTGCCCCGCAACATGGACGGCTCCGAAGGGCCGCGCGCCCAGTCCACCCGCGCCTTTGCCCGCAACCTCGACCGGCTGACGCCGCTGCCCATCGCCTTCTGGGACGAGCGCCTGTCCACGGTCGCCGCCGAACGCGCGCTGCTCGAGGCCGACACATCGCGCAAGCGCCGGGCCGAGGTCATCGACCAGGTCGCGGCGGGTTATATCCTGCAAGGGGCGCTGGACCGGCTGCGCCATCTGGCCGCCGAATGACCGTCGCCAGCCCGTGCCGCAGGATCTGCGCGTTGGACCCGGCGACCCGCATCTGCACCGCCTGCGGTCGCACCCTGGACGAGATCGCCCGCTGGGCCACGATGCCGGACAACGAACGCCAGGCCATCATGGACCGGCTGTCGGCAGGCGCCTGATCTTCTTTCTTGCTCAAGTATCCCGGGGTCCGGGGCAGCGCCCCGGTCGGCGGCGCCCCCGGCGTCAGATCGCGGGATAGAACAGACCGCCCGGCGACAGGGTAAAGATCTCGCACCCGTCCGCAGTCACGCCGACCGCATGCTCGAACTGCGCCGACAGCGAGCGGTCGCGGGTGACAGCCGTCCAGTCGTCGCCCAGCACCTTGGTTTCAGGCCGGCCGAGGTTCACCATCGGCTCGATGGTGAAGAACATCCCCTCCTCCAGCACCGCCCCCCGGCCGGGGCGGCCATAGTGCAGCACGTTCGGCGGGGCATGGAACACGCGGCCAAGCCCGTGGCCACAGAAATCGCGCACGACCGACATCTTGTGCGCCTCGACCCAGGTCTGGATCGCCGCGCCCACGTCGCCGAAGGTGGCGCCGGGGCGCACGGCCTCGATCCCCTTCATCAGGGCGTCGTGCGTGACCTGGATCAGCCGCCGCGCCTTTACGCTGGGGGTGCCGGCCACGTACATGCGCGAGCTGTCGCCGAACCAGCCGTCCAGGATCACCGTCACGTCGATGTTCAGGATGTCGCCGTCGGCCAGCACCTTGTCGCCGGGGATGCCGTGGCAGACGACATGGTTCACGCTGATGCAGCTGGCGTGTTGATAGCCGCGATAGCCGATGGTGGCGCTGGTCAGGTCCAGCGCTTCGACCCGGTGGCGGATGAAATCGTCCAGCGCGGCGGTGGTGACGCCGGGCGTGACCAGGGGGCCGACCTCGTCCAGGATCAGCGCCGCCATGCGGCCCGCGGCGCGCATCCCCGCGAAATCCTCGGGGGCGTGGATGCGGATTCCTTCGCGAGTCACGCGCGCGTCGTTCATGGCCGGTCCTTTCGTTCCCCGACCAGATAGTCCGCGCCCGCCCCTTGTTCCAGCCCCCCGCGCGCGGGCATGATGCCCCGAACACGGGAGCCACCGATGCAATCCGACAATCCGACCGCCGCCATCCTTCTGATCGGCGATGAACTGCTGTCCGGGCGCACCCGGGATTCGAATGCCCACCACCTGGCCGGCGTCCTGAACGGCATCGGCATCGACCTGCGCGAGATCCGCGTCGTCGCCGACGAGCACGCCGCCATCGTGTCGGCGCTGCGCGCGCTGGACCGGACGCTGGGGGGCGCGTGGGATCTGGTCTTCACCTCGGGGGGGATCGGGCCCACCCACGACGACATCACCGCCGACGCCGTGGCCGACGCCTTTGGCACGCCCATCGAGATCAACGAGGACGCGCGCCGCGTGCTGGTCGAGCGCTGGGCCGCGCGTGGGGTCGAGATGACGGAAAACCGCCTGCGCATGGCCCGCATCCCCGTCGGCGCGACGCTGATCGAGAATGCGGCGTCCGCGGCGCCCGGGTTTTCCATCGGCGGCACCCATGTCATGGCGGGCGTGCCCGAGGTGTTCCGCAGCATGGTCGAGGCGCTGGTGCCACGCCTGAACCCCGGCCGCCCCCCGGTCAGCCACACCATCGAGGTGGACCGCCCCGAATCCGAGGTGGCCGACGGCCTGCGAGAGGTCGCGCGCGCGTTTGCCGACCTGTCGCTGGGCAGCTATCCGTTCAGCCGCGAGGGCGTCTACGGGACCAACCTGGTCATCCGCGGGCTGGACGGACAGCGGGTGGCCGCCGCCGCGGCCGCCCTGGGCGCACGGCTGGGCCTGTGATCCCGGCCGACCTGGACGCGGCGTTCCAGGCGACCTGGCCGGCCGCCGAGTATGCCCGCGCCGGCGGATTGCAGGTCGGCCGCGGACTGGGCGGCGGCGGGCGGGTCAGCGCCGCCCGCGCCACGGGCCACTGGCAGCCGGACGACATCGACGCGGCGGTCGCGCTCCAGCGCGGCTGGGACCAGCCGCCCCTGATCGCGGTCGGGGACGACGACCACCGCCTGTCGCAGGCGCTGGCCGGGCGCGGGTGGCAGCCCTCGCGCGCGACCGTGCTGTTGCAGGCCCCCATCGCGGCGCTGGCCGGGCGGCCGGTCCCGCCGGTCACGGCGCTGCCGCTGTGGCCGCCGCTGGCCATCCAGCGCGACCTGTGGACCCAGATGGACGTGGGGCCGTCCCGGCAGGCGGTCATGGACCGGGTGGCGGGGCCGAAATGGGCCATCCTCGGGCGGATCGAGGATCGCGCGGCCGGCTGCGCCTTTGTCGCCGTCGCGGGCCGGATCGCCATGCTGCACGCGCTGGTCGTCGTGCCCTGGCTGCGCCGGCGCGGGCTGGCCGGATGGATGACCTGCCGGGCCGCCAGCCTGGGCGCCGGGGCGGGGGCCGAGGCGCTGGCGCTGGCCGTCCTGCGCGACAACGCGCCTGCGCTGGCACTGTATGCGGCGCTGGGGTTCAGCCCCGTCGGCGGCTATGCCTATTGGACGCCGGCCGGGGACTAGTGGCGGCGCCCGCGCCGGTCAGGTCGTCACCCGCACGATCACCACCGCCAGCGACGAGATGCCCAGCACGCAGGCGGTTGCCACGGTCATGCTGCCCCCCAGCGCCGCTGCGGCGATGCCGATCATCGCCCAGATCAGCGTCAGCGAGAACGCGATGTTGCGGCCCAGCGACAACTGGATGCGCGCGCCTGCCAGCGACACGCCCAGCAGCATCAGCAACGCCGCGCGCTGGGGGTCGAGGCCCAGCCAGCCCTGCAACGTCACGCCCGTGGCGCCCAGGATCGACAGCAACACCCAGGCCGTCAGGACGCCCAGGGGCACCAGGCCCCAGTCCTCGTCCCCCTCGGCCGCCGTGTCGTCGAACAGCCCCTGGACCAGCGCCAGAATCCCCAGAACCCCGATCGACAGGCCGATCACCTGCGAGCGATAGACGATCCAGGGGGCAAGCGCCGCGGCCAGCAACCCGACCGTGACCATGATCCGCGGGGGGCCCCGGAACCGCCGGCACAGGCGCACGGCGACATGGGCGAACCCGCTGGCGATCGCCAGCCACAGCAGCGACCACAGCGCCCCGTTCACCGGCTGCGCGACCAGCCCCATCGGCACCTGAGGGATCGACGCGCCGCCCGCCCCCGGCATCAGCGCGTCCAGCGTCGCAAGACCCGGTGCGGGCGAGGGGGCCTGCCGTTCCGCCACCGCGACCGCCAGCGTCGTCAGCGCGAAACACGCGACGGCAAAGCTTTCAAGGAATGCAGCGATCGCGCGGAACATGCAGCCCAACGCCCCGCGGGGCAAGGCGGGTTCCACGTTTCGCCCCGCGGTTCGGGGCGCGGGCACGGGGGCACCTCAGGCCAGGCGACCATCCGCCCCCAGCCGCGTCGCGCCCGCCAGATAGGGATGCAGCGCCGCCGGCAGATCGACCGATCCGTCGGCCTGCTGGCCGTTTTCCAGCACGGCGATCAGCGCCCGCCCGACGGCCAGCCCCGACCCGTTCAGCGTGTGGACGAACTCGGGGCGGCCGCCGCCTTCGGGGCGATAGCGCGCGTTCATCCGCCGCGCCTGGAAATCGCCGCAATAGCTGACCGAGGAAATCTCGCGGAAGCAGCCCTGCCCCGGCAGCCACACCTCGAGGTCATGGGTGATCCGCGCGCCGAACCCCATGTCGCCCGTGCACAGCACGATCGTGCGATAGGGCAGGCCCAGCGCCTCCAGCACGGCCTGGGCGCAGCCGGTCATGCGGGCATGTTCGGCCAGGCCGCCGGCCGCGTCGGTGATCGACACCATCTCGACCTTTTCGAACTGGTGCTGGCGCAGCATCCCCGCGGTGTCGCGCCCGGCCGACCCCGCCTCGGACCGGAAGCACTGCGTATGGCCGACCATCCGGCGCGGCAGGCTGGCCTGATCGACCAGCTCGCCGTTGACCGTGTTGGTCAGCGTCACCTCGGCCGTGGGGATCAGCCACCAGCCCTCGCGCGTCTGATAGCTGTCCTCGCCGAACTTGGGCAGCTGGCCGGTGCCCTCCATCATCTCGGACAGGACCAGCACCGGGGTCCAGGTCTCCTCAAGCCCGTGGCGGGCGACGTGCAGGTCCAGCATGAACTGCGCAAGGGCCCGGTGGATGCGCGCCACCGCCCCCCTGAGCACGACGAAGCGCGCCCCCGACAGCTTGGCCGCGGTGGCGAAATCCATGCCACCGCGGACACCCGCGATGTCGAAATGCTCGACCGGCGCAAAGTCCAGCGCGCGCGGCTCGCCCCAGCGGCGGATCTCGACGTTGCCGCCCTCGTCCGCGCCATCGGGCACCGAGGGCAGCGGCAGGTTGGGAATGGTCATCAGCAGATCGCGCAGCTCGCGGTCCAGCGCCTCGGCGCGGGCGGACTGGGCGGCGACCCGGGCCTTGCTGTCGGCAACCAGCGCGCGCAGCCGGGCGAACCCGGCCTCGTCGCCGCGCGCCTTCGCGGCCCCGACCTCCTTGCTGGCCCGGTTCTGCTCGGCCTGCGCCGTCTCGGCCTCGGCGATGCGGGCGCGCCGCTCGGCGTCCAGGGCCAGGACCGCGGGCGACATCGGCGCCAGCCCGCGCCGTGCCAGGGCGGCATCAAAGCCGTCGGGATCGTCGCGGATGATGCGGATGTCGTGCATGGCTCGGGTCCTGTCGCAAGCGGTCGCGCAGGCTTTAGCGCAGCGGCAGGGGGGACAAAAGGGCGCTTGCGGTCAGCGCCTGCGCCTAGTGGCCGCAAAAGACCCGGTGCAGCGCGCCGACCACCTCGACCACGCGGTCGTCGGCCAGCGCATAAAGGCGGGCCTTGCCCTCGGGGCGGCAGCGGACCAGCCCGTCCTCGCGCAGGCGGGCAAGCTGCTGGCTGACGGTCGCCTGCCGCTGGCCGAGCAGCGTTTCCAGTTCGCCCACGCTTTTCTCGCCGGCGACCAGATGACACAGGATCATCATCCGCCCCTCGTGCGCCAGCGACTTCAGCAGGGCCGTCGCCTCGGCCGCGCGGGCGGCCATCGTCTCGGGGTCCATGGGGGGAACGGGCAGCGACGGGTCCGGCGCGCCGGCGCCGGCGCCCGGGTCCCGCAGCGCGGTCACCCTGTCCCCCGGGGCCGCGCCGCAAGGATCAGGTCATCGAGCGCGGCCCAGAAATGGCGCGCGCCGGGATATCCTTCCAGCCGCGCGATCTCGACCCGGTCGCGCAGGATCAGGAAACTGGGCGTGATCTGGGGCGCGCGGTCCAGCACCAGCCCGTCGGGCCAGGGCCCGTCGATCGGCACGACGGCCAGCGGCAGGGCGCGGCCGATCGCATGGGCGCCATAGCCCGGCAGGATCTCGCGCCGCCAGGCGTCGCAAAAGCTGCATCCGGCGCGGTCCACCATGACCAGCGCCAGACCCCTGGGCGCAATCCCGTCCGCCGGCGCGCGCGCCGCCGACCCGACCGGAACGGCCGAGACGGCAAGGGCAAGCATCAGCCCCCGGACGGCATGACGACGAGAGATCGGCAAGGCGGACCCACCACGGAAAAGACCATTGCCCACAATACGCGTCGCCCGGCCGCGGCGCAAGCGCCACAGGGCCGCGCGGGCTATGGCTGTCCCAGGGCCAGCCGCCGCTCGATGTCGATCAGCGCCTGCTTGCGCCACAGCCCGCCGGCATAGCCGGTCAGCGTGCCGTCCGCGCCGATCACCCGGTGACAGGGCACGACGATGGCGATCCGGTTGGCCCCGTTCGCGCGCGCCACGGCCCGCGCCGCGGACGGCCGCCCCAGCCCCGCGGCCAGATCGCCATAGCTGACGGTCGCACCCGCCGGGATCGCCACCAGCGCCTGCCAGACGGCGCGCTGAAAGGGGGTGCCGTGCAGGGTCAGCGGCAGGTCGAAGACGGCGCGCCGGGCGGCGAAATACTCGGCAAGCTGCGTCTGGACGGCGTCGGTGACGGCGGTGCGGCCAAGCCCGATCCGCCCGCCGGCCGCCGCCGACACCGCACGCAGACTGGCCCCCAGGGCCTTGCGGTCCACGAATTCCAGCAGGTGCAGGCTGCCTGCATCGGCCAGCACGATCATCCCGCCCAGCGGCGTGTCGATCCAGTCGGCCACCAGCCCCGGCGCGCCGTGGGTCAGGGCGCGGGGGGGATGGCCGAACAGCCGGGCGAACGCCTCGCGGAACCCCGAGGCGCTGTCGAAGCCCGCGTCCAGCTGCGCCTCGATCACCGGGGCGCCGCCCTGCAGCGCGCCCACGCCTGCGCGCAGCCGCATCTGCCGCGCCAGGTCCAGAAAGCTGATGCCGTAGTGGCGGCGAAAGGCGCGGCGCACGGTGGACGGGTCAAGGCCGGTCGCGGCCACCTCGGCCTCGGTCCAGCGGCGCGTCGGGTCGGCGGCGAGCGCGGCCAGCATCCGGCGCACCACCGGGTCGCCGTCGGCCTGCGGGCCCAGCGGATGACAGCGCCGGCACGGCCGGAACCCGGCGCCCAGCGCGGCGGCGGGGCTGTCGAACCAGCGGCAGTGTTCGGGCCGGGGCTTGCGCGCGGGGCAGGTCAGGCGGCAGAATATGCCGGTGGTCGTCACGCCGACCAGGGCGCGCCCCTCGTACGCGGGATCGCGGGTGGTCAGCGCGCGATACAGCGCCTCGGGGTCGGGAAGGGAAAACAGCGTGTCCATGCGCCGATCTTACCGCAAGCAGGCGCCGGCGGGCACGGAAAACAGGCGCGGCTTTCGGGCCGCCGCAGGGACCGCGCCGCGATTGACCGATGCCCGCAGAAAGGCCGCCTGATGTCGCCCCTGTCTTCCGACGACGCCCGCACCCTGTTTGACGCCCAGCACCACGCCAGCCGCGCGCAGGCGACAGCGGACTGGCCCACCCGGCTTGCGCGGCTGGACACGCTGGACCGCGCGTTGCGCGACGAGCGCGCCGGTCTGACCCGCGCCATCGCCGCCGACTTTGGCCAGCGCCCCGCGGCGGAAACCGAACTGGCCGAGCTGTTTCCCGTTCTGGACGGCCTTGCCCATGCCCGCCGCCACGGCCGCCGCTGGATGGCCCCACGCCGGGCGGGCGTCGGGCTGTGGTTTCGCCCCGCCCGCGCCCTGATCCGGCCGCAGCCGCTGGGCGTGGTGGGGATCGTCGCGCCCTGGAACTATCCGCTGATGCTGTCGGCGGGGCCGCTGACGGCGGCGCTGGTGGCGGGCAACCGGGCGATCATCAAGCTGTCGGAACACGCCCCGCAGTTCGCCGAACGCTTCGCGGCCCTGATCGCGCGGCATTTCGACCCGGCCGAGGTCGCGGCCGTCACCGGCGGTCCCGAGGTCGCCGCGGCCTTCACCGCCCTGCCCTGGGACCACCTGCTGTTCACCGGCTCGACCGCCGTGGGGCGCAGGGTCATGGAAGCCGCCGCCGCGAACCTGACCCCCGTCACGCTGGAGCTGGGCGGCAAGTCGCCCGCGCTGGTCGCGCCGGATGCGCGGCTGGATCACGCGGCCGGGCGAATCATGGCCGGCAAGATGCTGAACGCGGGCCAGACCTGCATCGCCCCGGATTATGCGCTGGTGCCCGCGGACCGGGCGGACGATTTCATCGCCGCGTGCCGGGCCTGGGTGGGGCGGCACTATCCGCGGCTGGACCGCAACCCCGACTATACCACCATCATCTCGGCCGCGCAGTTCGACCGCCTGTCGGCCTGGATCGGGGACGCCACCGCGCAGGGCGCGACGCTGCATCCGCTCAGCGATGCGGCCCCCGACCCCGCGCGCCGGCTGCTGCCGCCGGTGATCGTGACCGACGCCGCCGGGCCGCTGGCCGAGCAGGAGATCTTCGGCCCCGTCCTTCCGGTCGTGCCCTATGCCTCGCTGGACGAGGCCCTGGCGGTGATCGCGCGCCATCCCAGGCCGCTGGCGTTCTATCCGTTCACCGACGACCGCGCGACGCGCGAGCGGCTGCTGGATGCGGTGGTCGCGGGCGGCGTCACGGTCAACGACACGCTGCTGCACGTGGCCCAGCACGACCTGCCGTTCGGGGGCGTCGGCGCCAGCGGCATGGGCGCCTATCACGGCCGGGCCGGGTTCGACCGGATGTCGCATCTGGCGCCGGTGATGGTGCAGGCGCGCTGGAACGCCACCGCGCTGATCGCGCCCCCATACGGGCGGCGATTCCGGTCGCTGATGCGGGCGATGCTGCGCTAGCGGTCGGTGAACTGCAACCGCGCCAGCCGCGCATACAGCCCGCCCTGCGCCACTAGGTCATCATGAGTGCCCTGCTGGACGATGCGGCCGTCCTGCATGACCACGATGCGGTCGGCCTTTTTCACCGTGGCCAGCCGGTGGGCCACGATGATCGTGGTGCGGCCGCGGGCCAGCGCGTCCACGGCATCCTGCACCAGCCGCTCGGATTCCGCGTCCAGCGCGCTGGTCGCCTCGTCCAGCAGCAGGATCGGCGCGTCGCGCAGGATGGCACGGGCGATGGCGATGCGCTGTTTCTGGCCGCCCGACAGCATCACCCCGCGTTCGCCCACGAAGCTGTTGTAGCCGTCGGGCAGCGCGGTCAGGAACTCGTGCGCATGGGCGGCGCGGGCGGCGGCCTCGATCTCGGCGTCCGTCGCCTCGGGGCGGCCAAAGCGGATGTTGTCGCGCGCGGTCGCGCCGAAGATCACCGGGTCCTGCGGGACCAGCGCGATGGCGCGGCGGAAATCGGCCCGCGCCATGCGGCGCAGGTCGATCCCGTCGATGCTGACGCTGCCCCGTTCCGGGTCCCAGAATCGCTGGATCAACTGGACGACCGTGGTCTTGCCCGCCCCCGAGGGGCCGACCAGCGCGACGGTTTCGCCCGGCGCGATGTTCAGCGTCACGTCGTTCAGCGCCGACACGTCGGGCCGCGAGGGATAATGGAAGCTGACCCGGTCCAGGTCGATCTGGCCGCGGGCGGGGTGCGGCAGGGGCACGGGGTCGGCGGGATCGAGCAGCGTGTCCTGCGTGGCCAGAAGCTCGCCCAGCCGCTCGGTCGCGCCGGCGGCGCGCTGCATCTCGCCCCACAGTTCGGACAGGGCGCCCACCGAACCGGCGACCATCACGGAATAGATGACGAACTGCACCAGCTCGCCCACGGTCATCGCGCCCATCCGCACGTCGCGGGCCCCGATCCACAAAACCCCGGTGACGCCGGCGAAGATCAGGAAGATCACCAGCGCGGTCATCACCGCACGGGTGGCGATGCGGCGGCGGGCGGCGGCAAAGGATTTCTCGGTCACATCGGTGAAGGCGGCGCGGGTCGCGGCCTCGGCGGTAAAGGCCTGCACGGTCTGCGCCGCGAGCAGGCTTTCCGAGGCAGAGCCCGAGGACGCCGCGATCCAGTCCTGGTTCTCGCGCGAGAGGCCGCGCAGCCGGCGGCCCAGGATGATGATCGGCGCCAGCACCAGCGGCACCACCAGCAGCAACAGCCCCGTCAGCTTGGCCGAGGTGATCAGCAGCATGACCAGCCCGCCGACCGCCACCAGCGCCTGGCGCAGGGCCAGCGACACCGACGATCCGATGACAGACAGGATCAGCGTGGTGTCGGTGGTGATGCGGCTGATGATCTCGCCGGTCATCACGCGTTCATAGAACGCGGGCGACAGGCCGATGACGCGATCGAACACGGCGCGGCGGATGTCGGCCACGACCCGCTCGCCCAGCCGCGTGACCAGCGCATAGCGCAGTGCCGTACCCACCGCCAGCGCGGCGGTGATGCCCAGCGCGGCCAGGAAATACTGATCGAGCAGTTCCGCGCCCTCGTTGAACCCGTCCACGACCCGGCGCACCGCGACCGGCAGGATCAGGCTGATGCCCGCGGTCAGCATCAGCGCCAGCAGCGCCGCCAGCACCAGCACCCGATAGGGCCGCAGGAACGGCCACAGCGACCGCAGCGCGCCGACGCGTTTCGTGGCGGGCCTGTCCACGATCACCCTGGGTCCGCGCGCCATGTCAATCCTCCGGTCTGTCCTGGGGGGTCTTAGGAAGCATGCGCCGGAAGGGCAAGGCGCGGGGCGGGCTGCGGGGCGCGACGGAATGGAAGGACCGGGCCGCGAGAAGAACTGGGAACAGGGACGGCCGCGACGGGGACGGGCAAGCGCGGACGGCCGGGCTGCGAAGCGGAACGAGAGACGAAAGGCGCGGCAAGGCGAGGCGAGATGGCGGCGGCTGCCGGACACCCGCGCCAAGCGGATTGCCATCACCGGCCGCGGCCCGGTCCAACCGGCCCCTCGCCGGGGCCGGGCACCGGCGGCCTGATCGGCCAGCCCGCCCCTGTCAGATCCCGCCCATCACCGCGCCGATCACCGCGCAGGCCAGCACCGCATAGCCCATGTCGATGACCGTCATCATGGCCGGGCGCGGGGAATAGGTGTTCTCGATCAGGAACCACGGCGCGACTGCAAAGGCGCCAAGGGCGCTGCCCCAGACCAGCCCCGCGACGATCCCGTCGATGCCGGCGCGCACGAACAGCACGCGCATCATGGCCGCGACGGCGACCAGCGCCACCCCCGCCAGCATATAGGGCACGACCGAGGTGCGGCGCGGGTCGCCGATGTTGCGGACCTGCAAGGCCGAGGCGTGGGCGTACATCCGCCCCGTCAGCCGATACCACAACGCGCCCAGCACCCATGCCAGGATCGCAGCGGCGATGACGATCATCAGTTCCATCTCAGTCCCCTGTCTTGCCGTCGTAGACCCTGCCGTCGGTGGCCTCGCCCCCGGACAGCGCCACGATGCGGTCCCATTCCCCGTCCGTGACCGGCTGCACCGACAGCCGGGCGTTGCGCACCAGCACCATGTCGGCCAGCCCCGGATCGGCCTTGATCTCGGCCAGCGACAGCGGGCGGGCCAGCGGCGCCACCGCGCGCAGGTCGACGCACTCCCACGTGCCGCTGGCGTCCGTCGAATCGGGATGGGCCGGGGCGATCACCTCGACGATGCCGACGATCTGCTTGCCGATGTTGGAGTGATAGAAGAACCCCCGGTCGCCCACCGCCATCTGGCGCATCAGGTTGCGGGCCTGGGCGGACCGGACGCCGTTCCATTCCTCGCCCGCCTGGCCGCGTCCGACCAGCGCGTCCCAGCCGAACACGTCGGGTTCGGACTTGAACAGCCAGCGGCGGCTCATCCGATCACCTTGTTCCACTCGATGACCTCGGAGGACTGGAACAGTCCCGCCGCGCGATAGGGATCGGCGTCGGCCCACGCCCGCGCCGCGGCGATGTCGTCGCAGTCCAGCACGACCAGCGAGCCGCGCATCTCGCCCTCCTCGATCAGCGGGCCGGCCATGCGGACGATGCCGCTGTCCTTCAGATGGGCCAGATGCGCCGGGCGCGTGTCGATGCGGGTCTGCAGCGCGCCGGGCTTGTCCCGGCAGATCACGGCGTAAAGCGGCATCATTCCTCCTTGAGCGGACGGGCCAGCAGCTGGTCCATCGCCTGTTTAACGTCGATCGCGCCCTCGGCAAGCCCGGCGACCAGGGCCGAGATCGGCATCTCGATCCCGCCCCGCGCGGCAAGGCCCGCCACGGCCCGCGCCGTGGCCGCGCCCTCGACCGTGATCGCGGGATCGAAGGGCGCGCCCTGCCCCAGGGCCACGCCAAAGCGAAAGTTGCGCGACTGGGCCGATGTCGCCGTCAGGATCAGGTCGCCCAGACCGGACAGCCCCGCCAGCGTGTCGGGATCGGCGCCCCGCGCGGCGGCAAAGCGCGCCATTTCGGCAAAGCCACGGGTCACGATGGCGGCGCGCGCGCTGTCGCCCAGGCCCGCGCCGATCGCCGCGCCCGCCGCAATGGCGATGACGTTCTTGAGCGCGCCGCCCAGTTCCGCCCCGGTGACGTCCGTCGTGCGGTAAAGCCGCAGCGCGGGCGTGGCCAGCGCGTGCTGCAGCCGCTGCCCCGCCGCCGCGTCCGCGCAGGCCAGCGTCAGCGCGGTGGGCAGGCCGCGGGCAATGTCAGCCGCAAAGCTGGGACCGGTCAGCACGGCGACGGTCGCGCCCGGACAGGCGGCCCCCAGCATCCCGGCGGGCGAGCGGCCCGACGCAAGGTCGATGCCCTTGGCGCAGCTGACCAGTGCGCGGCGATCCAGCACGGCGCGGTTGGCGTCCAGGAACCCCGACAGCGCCTGCGCGGGTATGGCGACCAGCAGCACCGAGGCGCCGGAACCTGCGGCCCCGGCGGACAGCGCGTCTGCGATCCGGTCGGTCACGGTGATGCCGGCGGGCAGGGTGACGCCCGGCAGGTGCGGGTTCTCGCCCTGCCAGTCGATGCGCCGGCCCCACAGCACGACCGGCCCGCGGGCCGCCAGCGCCACGGCCAGCGCCGTGCCGAAGGCGCCCGCCCCCAGGACGGCGACGCTCATGCCTTGGCGCCCCGCTTGCCGGCGCCCAGCATCGGTGCCGCAGCCCGGTCCAGCGGCCAGCGCGGCCGCGCGGCCAGGTCCAGGCCGTCGCGGTGGCCCAGGCGGAACCGCTCGATCCCGGCCCAGGCGATCATCGCGGCGTTGTCGGTGCACAGCGCCAGCGGCGGGGCCAGGAACCGTACGCCCCGTTCGCGCGCCACCCCGTCCAGCGCCGACCGGACCGCCGCGTTCGCGGCCACCCCGCCCGCGACCGCCAGCAGCGGCACGCCTGACCCCGCCAGTGCCCGCCGGGTCTTTTCCGCCAGCACCTCGGCCACCGCCGCCTGGAACGCGGCGCAGATGTCGGCGCGGTCCTGCAGGCGCAGCCCGCCCTCTGCGGCCACGGCCTCGTCCCGGGCGCGCAGCACGGCGGTCTTCAGCCCCGAAAAGCTCAGGTCGCAGCCGGGCCGGTCCAGCAGCGGGCGCGGCAGGCGCAGGGCGGCAGGATCGCCGCGCGCCGCCTCGGCCTCGACCGCGGGACCGCCGGGCTGGGGCAGGCCCAGAAGCTTGGCGACCTTGTCGAACGCCTCGCCGGGCGCGTCGTCGATGGTGCCGCCCAGCCGCGTGAAATCCTCGGGTCCGTCCACGCGCAGGAACTGGCAGTGCCCCCCCGACACCAGCAGCATCAGATAGGGAAACGCCGCTGCGTCGGTCAGCCGCGGCGTCAGGGCGTGACCGGCCAGGTGGTTCACGCCCACCAGCGGCAGCCCGCTGCCGGCGGCCAGCCCCTTGGCCAGCATCACCCCCGCCATGACCCCGCCGATCAGCCCCGGCCCCGCCGTGACCGCGATGCCGTCCAGGTCGCGCAGGCCCAGGCCCGCCCCCGCCAGCGCCTGCTCGACGCAGCCGTCCAGGCGTTCCGCATGGGCGCGGGCGGCAATCTCGGGCACGACGCCGCCAAAGGCCGCGTGCAGGGCCTGCTGGCCGCTGACGACCGAGGACCGGATCACCCCGTCGCCCTGCACCACCGCGGCGGCGCTGTCGTCGCAACTGCTTTCGATGCCAAGGAACGTCAGGGTCATGGGGGTCCGGGCGCCGCGGGGGGTTGAGTTCCAGAGGCGCAAGCGCCTAGTCGGTCGGGGTCCGGTTAGCACCGGGACAAGGAAAACACCATGTGCGCGCAACTTTTCGACCGGGGCGACCCCATGCCCGTCCTGCTGATCACCCGCCCCGAAGCCGCCGCCGGCAGGCTGGCGCGGGACCTTGCCGGGCTGGGCCTGCCCACCATCATCGCGCCGCTGATGCGAATCGACCCGGTGCCGCACAATGCGGCGGCGCTGGACCGGGCGGCGGGGCTGGTGTTCACCTCGGAAAACGGGGTCGCCTTTGCGGGGACCGGAGGGGGGCGCCCCGCGATCTGCGTGGGGCCACGCACCGCGCTGGCGGCCGAAGCCGCGGGCTTTGAGGCGCGGACAGGGCCGGGCGACGCCGCCGGGCTGATGCCGATGCTGCAGGACCTGGGGCCGGGGTGGCTGCACGTCCGGGGCGCGCATGTGGCCGCCGACCTGGGGCTGGCGTCGGTCGTCGTCTACGACCAGACCGCGCTGCCCCTGACGGCGGTTGCGGCGCAGGCGCTGGCCGGGGATGCGCCGGTGATCCTGCCGCTGTTCTCGCCCCGCTCGGCGCGGCTTGCGGCGGCGGCGGTGGCGGGTGCGCGGGCGCCGCTGTGGCTTGCGCCCATCAGCATCGCCGCCGACGCGGCCTTTGACGGCCCCGCGGCGCGGCGGGTCGTGGCCGCCACCCCCGATGCGCCCGGCGTCGTGGCGGCGGTCGAGGCGCTGTGCACGGCGCTGGCCTGACGGCGCCCCGGCCCCCCGGCACGCCCCCGCAGGACCGGGGAACAAACCCGCAAAGCCCGGGTTGAGCCGGTGGCACGCCGCGTCTAGTGTGGCCCGACCCGGCACGCAGACCGTTCCGGATCTTGCAGATTTATCGACCGAATCGGCCGCCTCGCGCGGCCCGCCGCCGCAGGGAACCGCCGCGCCATGACGAGCGACATCGACAGCACCCAAGACCCCGTCCCGTCCCGGCCGGCCAGCGACGACGGCCCCCTGACGGACGGCCCCGCCGCGACGGGCGCGGGCACCGACCGGGCCGGCAGGGCGGCCGCCGCGCCGGGCGCGGCGCTGGACAGGCGCGATGCCGGACCCGCGCCGCGCCCCGGCCCGGACGCGCCCGCCCCGGCATCCGCCCATCCGGCGATCGAGTCGGTTCTGTTCGGCACCGGGGGCGACCGTCCGGCCGCGATGCCGAAGACGCGTGCCTCCGCGCCGGGCGACACCGCCGGCCGCGACAGCCTGACCTACGATGATGACGGGGATCAGCCGCTGCGCCCCGAACCCTCGGCCTCCGGCCAGACGGCGGCGATGGGGTCAGGCGCCGGCGCTGCGGGCAGATCCGACGACGCGGACCCGGCGGCCCTGCCCCGGTCAACCGCGTCCGGGGAACCCGCCACGTCGTTCCCGACCACCGCGTCCTCGGCCGCCTCGGCGCGGGCGGCGTCCCCCGCGGCCTCTGAACGGCCCGCGTCCTCGCCTTTGCCGGCGCGCGCCCCTGAACCCGCGCCCGCGCGGCGTGGCGGATTTGCCCCGCTGTTCCTGGGCGGGGTCGTGGCGGCCGGGCTGGGCGCAGGCGGGGCCTGGTGGGCGATGCCGCGCCTGCCGGCCGCATGGCAACCGGCCCCCGCCGCGCCCGCTGCGGTGGACAGCAACGCCCTGGCCGAGGCGGCCCGCGTCGCCGCGGCCGAGGCCGTGCGGACCGAACTGGCCGCGCAATCGTCGGCGCTTGAGCAGCGCAGCGTCGAGGCCGCGCAGGCTGCCGCCGTCGCCGCGGCCGATGCCGCGCTGAAATCCCAGGGCGCCAGCCTTGCCGGCCAGAGCGACCAGCTGCTGGCCGAGGCGCGCGAGGCGGCCAGCACCGCGGGGGCCGAGGCCGCGCGCAAGCTGATCGCCGAGGCTCCGGCCACCACGCAGCCCGACGGCACCCTGGCCGCAACGCTGAGCGCGCAGGCCGAACAGCTTGCCGCCTTGGACGCACGGGTCGGCGCCCTGCAGGCGCAGCCTGCCCCGGACCTTGCGCCCCTGCAGGCCCGGATCGAGGAACTGGCCGCGCGGCCCAGCGCCAGTCCGGAGCAGGTCGAGCAGCTGATCGCCCTTGCGACCGAGGCCGAGGCCGCGCAGGCCCGCATCGCCGAGGCCGCCGACCAGGCGGACGCCCGGCTTGCCGCGGCCGAGGCCAAGGCGGCCGAACTGCAAGCGGCGGCCGAGGACGCCTCCGGGCGCGCCCGGTCCGCCGCCGCGGCCGCGGCCTTGGGGTCCGCCATCCGCACCGGAGGGCCGCGCGACGCCGCCCTCGCCCAGCTGGCCGACGCGGGCGTCGAGCCCCCGGCGGCCCTGACCGTTCCCGTCGTTCCCCTGGACACGCTGGTGGCCGAGTTCGACCCGGCGGCACGGGCGGCGGTCGCCGCCGACCTGCGTGCCCGCTCGGCCGAGGGTCAGGGCAGCGCATTGGGCAACTTCCTGCGGGCACAGACCGGCGCCCGTTCGGTCGCGCCCCGCGAGGGCACCGACGCCGACGCGGTCCTGTCGCGCGCGGGCGAGGCCGTCGAGCGCGGCGACATCCCGGCCGCGCTGGCCGAGATCGAGGCCCTGCCCGAGGCCGCGCGCCCGGCCATGGCCGACTGGACCGCAAAGGCGCGCGCCTATGCCGACGCGCAGGCCGCCGTGGTCGGACTGGCCGCGCCCGCCGCCACGGGATCGCCGGATGCGGCGCCGGCCCCAACCCCGGCCCCCGCCCCAACCCCGGCCCCCGACGCGCAGCCCGCGCCTGCGGCCGGTCCCGACGCCGTGCCTGCCGATGCCCCTTCCCCTGCGGCCGCTGCCCCCGCCGCCCCGTCCAACTGAGGTCCGCCCGATGCTGCTGTCGCTGCTCAAGATCGTGTTCTTCTTTGCCGTGGTGCTGGCGGCGGCGCTGGGGGCGATGCGGCTGGCCGAGACGGGCCAGGCGCTGATCGTCCAGTTCAACGGCGTCGAATATGCGCTGGGTCCGGTCCAGGCCGCCGTCGCGGTGATCGTGCTGATCCTGGCGGCCTGGCTGGTCGTGCAGATCCTGCGGCTGGCGCTGGCGTTCCTGCGCTTTCTGATGGGCGACAAGACGGCCATCGACCGCTATTTCGACCGCTCGCGCGAGCGGAAGGGCTATCAGGCGCTGGCCGAGGGGATGCTGGCCGTCGCCTCGGGCGAGGGGCGCCTGGCGCAGGACAAGGCGTCGCGCGCCGCCCGGTTCCTGGACCAGCCGCATCTGACCAACCTGCTGGCCGCGCAGGCGGCCGAGGTCGCGGGCGATGCGACCCGGGCCGACGCCGTCTATCGCGAGATGCTGACCGACAACCGCACCCGCTTTGTCGGCATCCGCGGCCTGATGCAGCGTCAGATGGCACTGGGCCACACCGACAAGGCGCTGAAGCTGGCCGAAAAGGCCTATGCGCTGAAGCCGTCGCTGCCCGAGTTGCAGGACACGCTGCTGGGCCTGCAGACGCGCGCGCATGACTGGAAAGGCGCGCGCGCCACGCTGAAGGACAAGCGCCGGCAGGGCGCGATTCCCCAGGACCTGCATCTGCGCCGCGACGCCGTCCTGGCCTTGCAGGAGGCCAGCGAAGTGCTGGCGCACGGCAATTCGATCAGCGCGCGCGAGGCCGCGATCAGCGCCAACCGCGCCTCGCCCGACCTGGTGCCGGCGGCGGTGCTGGCCGCGCGCAGCTATCTGGCGCAGAAGGACACCCGCAACGCCAGCCGCCTGCTGCAAAAGGCGTGGTCCGCGCAGCCGCACCCCGCCCTGGCCGCGGCCTATGCCGAGATCGTTCCCGACGAGACGCCCGCACAGCGGATGCGCCGGTTCGAGGATCTGATCCGCCAGTCGCCCACGCACGAGGAATCGCGCCTGCTGCAGGCCGAACTGGCCCTTGCGGCCGAGGATTTTCCCGCCGCTCGCCGGGCGCTCGGCGATCTCGCCGAGAAACATCCCACGGTCCGGTCGCTGGCGATCATGGCGGCCGTGGAACGCGGCGAAGGGGCCGATGACAGCGTGGTGCGGGGCTGGCTGGCGCGCGCCATCAATGCCAGCCGCGGCCCGCAGTGGGTCTGCGACAACTGCCACAACATCATGGCCGACTGGGCGCCGGTCTGCGACAGCTGCGCCGGCTTCGACACGCTGACCTGGCGCGAACCGCCCGTGCCCCTGCGCGCGACGACCACGAACGGGGTCGAGATGCTGCCGCTGATCGTCGGCCGCCCTGAACACGCCGAGAAGGCGTTCCACGAGGCCGACGCCTATGCCGAGGGCACCGACGCGCCGCGCCATCTGCCCCATCCGGCACGCCCGTCCGCCAGCGCCCCTGATCCCGGCCCGTCCGGTCATGGGGCGCCCGGTCCTGGGGCGTCCGCCGCGGTGCCGCCCGCCCCGGCCCGCCCGCGCCACGCGCCCGAGATCGCCAACGTGCCGCCGGGCATGGTGCCGAGGGAATCGGACTATGCGCCCTCGATGACCGTGACCCATCCCGATCCGGCGCCCCGCCCGTCGCGGACCGCCGCGACCCCGGCCGAGGCGGCCACGGTGGTGACCATCACGACCGTGCCGCCGCACGCCGTCGACGGTGCGGGCACCGGCAACCCGCCGGTCCGCCCGGATGTCGAGCCCATCGGGGCGAGCGATCCGGCGAAATCCGCCTGACCCCCTTTTCCCCCGCGCGGGCCTGTGCTAACCCGCGCGGCACGCCGCAGTAGCTCAGCTGGTAGAGCACGTCATTCGTAATGATGGGGTCGGGGGTTCGAGTCCCTTCTGCGGCACCACTTCCCCCCCTTTGGAAACTGTAGGGGCCTTCTGCTCAGACAGAACAGGCGCGTTTCCGTCTCACGACCGACAGCGCGCCGCCTGCTCGTGGCCGGAACCGCCCCGGCAGGTCGTTCCGGTTCGGCATCAGTATTTCAAGCGCGCGAACTGCGACCGGCTCGAGGCCGTGCGGGCCTGGCCCAGTGTCACGATCCCCTGCTTGGCGAGCAGCGGAAGCAGGCGGACGAACACGTCCGCGGTGGCCAGCGCGTCGCCCAGGGCCGTGTGCCGGCCCCCGATGGCGATGCCCAGCCGTTCGGCGATCGCCTCCAGTCCGTGATGATCCTCGGCGGGGTGGACGATGCTGGAGAGCAGCAGCGTATCCAGCACCGGATGGTCGAAGCGCAGGCCGGTCGCGGCCTCTTTCAGGCGCAGGAATCGCATGTCGAACGCGACGTTGTGCCCGACCAGCACGCTGTCGGCGGCAAAGCGGTGAAACACCGGCAGGACCTGGGCGATGGTCGGCTTGCCCCGGACCATCTCGGGGTGGATGTGGTGGATCGGTATGCCCGCCTCGGGGATGGACCGGCAGGGGTCGATCAGCTGGTCCATCGTATCGCCGCGCAGAACGCGCCCGTTCACGACCCGCACCGCGCCGATCTGGATGATCTCGTCACCGCCGGCGGGATCAAGGCCGGTCGTCTCGCAGTCGAAGACGGTAAAGCTGAGGTCCGCCAGCGGCCGGTCGTCCCCGACGCTGTCGGGCCGCGCCGCGAACAGGTCGAAGTCATAGAACTCGGGCCGGCTGCCGGTCGCCAGGGCGGGGCCGTCCACCTCGACCGCGGCAAGGGGCAGCAGGATGCGGAAAAACGGCTGCGATTCGCCACGACCCCGCTCGATCCACATTTCGCCGCCGTGGCGTTCGACCACGTCGCGCACCGACAGCTGTCCCCCTGCCCCGGTGGACTGGATCGGGTCCAGCTGCATTGCGGTCAGGGCCTGCGGCGCAATCGGCGCCGCGTCGGACCGGGGGGTCCAGCCCAGATCCAGATGCGCGCGGGTGACGTTGCGGCTGAGCCTGATCCACAGCACCGGATCATGGGTCAGCGACCGCAGCCTTTGCGCCAGCGTCTCGAAGGCCTTGATCAGGCTGAAGCTGTCGATGCGCAGCCAGAGATCCCCGTCCCCCGGCAAGGTCGTGATGGGCGTCCCGGTGACGCGGCCCAGATGCTGGACGATGGCGGCGATCAGGTCGGACCCCAGCATGTCCTGCAGCGGCCAGCGCGCGGCCACGTCAAGCACCGAACTGTCGGCGATGGCGGCAAGCCGGTCCCGCATCCGCGTCACCTCGTCGCGCACGACGGCCAGAAAGCGGTCGCGGTCGGCCGGTTCGAGATCGGGCAGGTCCAGCATGTCCAGCGCGGCCTGCATGGTCGCGGCGCAGGCGCGGCCGTTCTCGGTCATCTGCAGCAGGGCCTGGTCGCGCTGCAGATGAACGTGCTGGTCCACGGTGATGTCGTCCAGCAGCAGCACATAGCCGGTCAGACCGGCGTTTTCGTCCGCCGGACTGTCCGCCCGGTCACCGCCGCCCGCGTCCGCGGAGCGCACGGGGGCCAGCCGGACCTGCAGAAGATGCCCCGCCTCGGTGGTCGTCACGACCTGCGCCACGGCAGCCGAGGGATCGACGCCCCGCGCCAGCCGCCCGCGAACCGTGTCCAGCGCGTGCGTGATCGCGGCGGGATCAACGACCCCGGTGATCGGCCGGCCCAGCCCGATGCGATCCGCTCCGCCCGAGGTCGCCCCCGCAGCCCCCCCCACGGGGGCAGGCGACAGACGGGCACACAGCGCCCGCGCACGGCTGTTGTAAAGCAGGATGCGCCCCTCGAGGTTGCAGACGACGACGGCGTGATCCAGTTCCGTCATCAACGCCGCCAGCTGGTCGCGCTGTTCGGCGACGCTGCGGCTGGCCTGGTCCACCAGTTGCGCCATGTTGGCGTTCAGCGTGCGGCGGTGTTCGGCCAGATTGTTGATCTCGTGCGCCAGTGCCCGGACCATGGGCGCGCCATGCGGCGGCACGTCGGGCGCGTCGGGATTCTCGACCAGAATGCGGGTCGCGTCCAGAAGCATGGCCGGCGCGACGACATGCCGGCGATAGAGGCGATGGCCAAGCCACGCCGCCAGGACCGCCGCAACCAGCCACCAGGCGAACAGCACCATCCCGTGCGTCGCCAGCACCGGCGCCCAGGCCGCGCGCAGGGCGGCCGCGCGGTTGGGGCCCAGCGTCGCCAGCAGCACAGCCGCGCCGCCGGCCACCCACGCGGCCAGCGCGACCGCCGGGCCGGCAGCCGCCACGATCAGCCGGCGGTCAATCGTCATGCCAGCATGTCCCGTACCATGTCCACCAGGTCGCGGGTCGAGAACGGCTTCACGACATAGGCGTCCGCGCCCGCGCCCACGCCGCGCGCGACGTCGGTGTCGCGCCCCTTTGCAGTCAGCATGACGATCTTGGTGTCCGCAAGCGCGTCGTCTGCCCGCACCGCCTCGCAGACCTCGAACCCGGACAGGCCCGGCATCATCCCGTCCAGCAGGACCAGGCGCGGCCGTTCGCGGCGGATCATGTCAAGCGCCTGCAGACCGTCACGGGCGACCAGCACCTCATAGCCCGCGCGCTTCATCATGAATTCCAGCGAGACGACGATGTTCGGCTCGTCATCCGCGATCAGGACTCTCTGGCTCATGCTCACCCTCCCCCTGTCGGCCAAGCGGCAACGAAAAGGCGAACAGCGCCCCTTCGCCCGGTGCCGATTCCACCCAAATCCTGCCCCCGAAATGCTCGACGATGCGGCGGCTGATGGGCAAGCCCAGACCCGTGCCGGGCGGCCGGTCAGCCGGATCGCCCGCCTGCTGGAACCGATCGAAGATCGCGCCATGCTGGTCGGCGCTGATGCCGGGACCGTTGTCCCGGACGCCGACCACCAGCGCCTGCGCCTCTTGCCGCAGCGTGACGGTCACGCGGCCGCCCTGGTCGGGCATGAACTTGGCCGCGTTCGACAGCAGGTTCAGCACCACCTGCATCAATCGGTCGCGGTCGGCGAAAACACGCGGCACATCGTCGCCCAGGTCCATCACGACCTCGGCCCCGCGTTCGCGGAACAGCTCGGCCGTGACGTGGACCGCGTCCGTCAGCAACTCGCGCAGGTCGATTTCCGTGCTGCACCATTCGGCGTGGCCCGATTCCATCTTGGCCATGTCCAGGACCTGATTGACGAGACGGCTCAGCCGCTGCGATTCCGACACGACGATGCGCAGGAACTCGGCCCGCTCGTCGGGGTCCATGTCGGGAACATCCAGCATCAGTTCCGACAGCGCCCGGATCGAGGTCAGCGGCGTGCGCAGTTCGTGCGTGACCGAGGACATGAAGTCATCCTTCATCTGGTCCAGGCTTTTCAGCGCGTCGTTGGCGGCGCGCAGTTCGTCCATCACCGCCTCCAGCGACCGCGACTTCTCCTCCAGCGCGCGGGCATAGCCCCGGATCTGCGACGCCTCGTCCAGGATCTCGATCACGTCGGTGATGCCCAACGGCTCTTCCTGCACGACCGAGGCGACCATGATCCGGGCCGACGCACCGCCCACGGCACCGGCGATCTGGCGTTCGACGTGATCGACAAGCCGCGCGTCCGCGGTGATCCCCGAAATGTCCCGGGCGCCGACCGCCTGGGCATAGTCGCGAAACACCTTGTCGGCGCGGGCCCGGCCCAGCAGGCGGGTCGCCAGATCGACCAGGTCCGGCAGCCGCGCGCGACCCCGCCAGAAGATCCACTGCGGCTCTGCGGCGTCGGCGCGGTCGAACACATCGACAAACAGCAGCGCCTGGCTGGCCTCGCGCCCGGACGGCGCGCGGGCCAGCGACAGCCCGACGTAAAGGGTGACGTTGACCAGCATGGACCAGAACAGCCCGTGGGTCAGGTTGTCCAGGCCGGTGATCCCGAACAGCCGCTCGGGCGCCAGCAGGGCGATGCCGAACGGCCCCTGGTCCAGAATGCCGCCCGGCAGCCAGCCCGACTTGGCCATCGAAGGCAGCAGCAGCGTATAGGCCCAGACCGCGAACCCGCCCAGCAGGCCGCCCATGGCGCCTGCGGCCGTCCCGCCGTGCCAGTACATCCCCCCGAACAGCGCGGGCGCGAACTGCGCGACGGCGGCAAAGCTGATCAGGCCGATGGACACCAGCGCATAGACGTCGCCGGCGACCCGGAAATAGACATATCCCAGCAAAAGGACAGCCAGGATGGCCACGCGCCTGATGACCAGCAGCAGGCGGGTCACGTCACCCGCGCCGGCCCCCATGACCCGCATCCGCAGCAGCGCCGGCATCACCAGGTCGTTGCAGACCATGGTGGACACCGCCACGGTTTCGACGATCAGCATGCCCGTCGCCGCCGACATGCCCCCTATATAGGCCAGCAGGGCCAGCGCCGTGGCGTTTTGCGACAGGGGCAGCGACAGCACGAAGGTTTCCGGGTTCGCGCCGCCCGGCCCGAAATGGATCAGCCCACCCAGAGCAATCGGTAGCACGAAGATGTTGATCGCCAGCAGATAAAGCGAAAAGATCCAGGCGGCCCGCAGCACATGACGTTCGTCCACGCACTCGACGACCATCATCTGGAACTGCCGCGGCAGCAGCAGGACGGAAAACATCGACAGGATCGTCAGCGCAAACCATTGCGCGTGCCCGAAATCGCCCGCGCCGGTCGCCCCCTTCAGCCGCAGCAGCGATTGCAGGTCGGGAACGTCACGGGCGCGGGCCCAGATGTCGGCGGGGCCGTCGAACAGCCCCCAGGTGACGAACACCCCGGCGGCCAGAAAGGCGCCCAGCTTGACCAGCGATTCGAACGCGACGGCGGCCACCATGCCCTCGTGGCGTTCCGACAGGTCGAGGTGGCGCGTCCCGAACACGATGGTAAAGGCGGCCAGGGCCAGCGTGACCGCCAGCGTCCCGTCCTGCCACCAGGCGACGCCTGTGCGCTGAACCTCGGCCTGCCCGATCAGCACCTCGTACCCGGCCGACACGCCTTTGACCTGCAACGCGATGTAGGGGACGATGCCGATCACCGTAATCAACGTGACCACCGCCGCCAGCGCCGGGCTTTTGCCATAGCGCGTGGCGATGAAATCGGCGATCGAGGTGACGCGATAGGTCTGTGCGATCCGCACCATCTTGCGCAGCACCAGCCAGGCCAGCAGCATCGCCAGCAGCGGCCCGAGATAGATCGGCAGGAACCAGATCCCCCCGACCGCCGCGCGCCCGACGCTGCCGAAATAGGTCCAGGCGCTGCAATAGACCGCCCAGGACAGCGCATAGACCCAGGCGTTGCCGATGACCGACCGCCCCTGCGCGGCCCGGCGTTCGGCGAATGTCGCCACCGCGAACAGGACCAGCAGATAACCGGCCGACACCCCCAGGACGAGCGATGGCGACAGCACGGTCATCCCTCCGTTCCCGGCCGCAGCCCTGTCCGGCGTCCGGCGGGGGCGGGCGTCGCGGTCACCGCAGGGGCCGCCGCGGCTTGCGGCGATGGGCGGCCGGACGCTCGCTGACCCAGATCAGCAGACCGATCAGCGCCGCCCATACGCCGAACAGCGCCACCCCCAGCAAGGGCAGCCCCAGGACAGTCACCGGGCGGTCCCACAGCAGCAGAAGCGGAAAGTTCAGCACGGCCAGCGCCAGCGCGAACAGCGCCACCAGCCGTTCCGGTGGCGGCCCGCCGCCGTCGCGGTTCCGCGTCGTCATGATGCCAGCCGGAAATGCAGCGACAGCCAGTCGCGGAACCGTCGCACGATGGCCAGCGATTCCTTCAGCGCCTGCCGGTCCAGCGTGCTCAGCTGGTCCAGCCGCACCAGGTTGTCGGGCGGCTGTCCCGCCTTGATCTGGCGCAGGTTGCTGTCCAGCTTCAGCCCCATCAGCACCCGCAGCGCGTCGGTCAGGTCGCGGGACAGATCGGGCTCGATCCAGCCCGCCTCGCTCAGCACGCGCAGGCGCTGGACGGTCCTCAACTCGGCCACCCGGTATTGCAGCGCAAGGGCGCGGGCCCCCTGCACGATGGGAAAGATGCCCAGCTTTTTCAGGTCGATCTGGGCTGCCGCGCGGCCGCCGACCCCCGGCAACCGGGTCCACCAGCTTCGATCCTCGGCAAAGCTGTTCACGGCGCTTGCAAAGCGCGCCAGATAGGCACTGCTGTCCGACATCAGCCGGTAAAAGTGGTCCTTGGCCGCGCTGAGCAGGTCGGCGTCGCCGGCGACCGCGTCGGCGTCCAGAAAGATCGCCAGGTTCATCGGCCCCTCGGGGCTGTCGCCATAGATCCAGCGCCCGATCGTCTGGCGGAACCCCGACAGGGGCTGGCACCACAGCGGGCGGCTGACCATGATGCCGCCGGGACATGACGGATAGCCGAAATCGACCAGCGCCGCCGTGAACGCGGCCGTCGTCTCGGCCACGCCGTCCGTGGGAAAGCCGTCCCGCAGGATCAGCCCGTTGTCCTGGTCGGTGCGGATGATCTGTTCGTTGCGCCCTTCGCTGCCCATCACGATCAGGCAGCTGTTGGCCCGCAGGTCCGCCGAGGCGAGCAGTTCCCACAGGCGGCGAAAGATGGCGCGATTCAGTTCGCCCACCATCTCGGCGATGGCCTCGACCCTGACCCCGTCCTCGTGAAGAAGGCGGATCAGCTCGCTGACCTGATCGGCGGCGTGCTTCAGCTCGGCGACAGACCCCGCCTGCGCAGCCTCCAGCGCGATCAGATGCGAGTGATGAGCGACAAAGCCCATCATGTCGAGCTGGCCCAGAACGCCGACCACCTCGGCGCCGTCGCGGACCACCAGCCGGTGGACCCGGTGGCGAAGCATCAGGATCATGGCGTCGTAGAGATCATCGTCCACCGACACATCGACGGTGGGAAAACTGGCCGCGTCGCGCACCGCCAGACGCGCCGGGGGCGTGTCCATCAACAGCACGTCGCGCAGGTTGGTGGTGGTGAAGATGCCCAGCCGGTCCCCGTCCCGCACCAGCGCGTCGCCGATGCCCTGCTCGGCCATCGCGCGGCACAGCGACACGATGTCGAGGCTGGCGTCCACATAGAAGGGCTTGCGCAGGAAGGCGTCGCCGACACGCGTCGACATCAGCGGCACAAGCTGGCGCCGTCCATGGCCCCAGGCACCGTGGGCCGAGGCGGGCCTTGCGGCGGCGTCGGAAGGGGGGGTGGACTGTGTCATCGGCATCCGCGCGGGTCAGGGGCGGTCACGAAAGCGGCCGGACCCCAGGGTCCGGCCGCCGTTCATCGGTGGTTTGGGCCGCGGCTCAATGCGCCGAGGCCTCGGCCGCGCCGATGCCGGTCTCGGACCGGATCTGCTGCGGCAGATAGCCCGCGCGGTCGATGTCGCCGCGACGGCTCTTGTCGGTGATCGAGAACAGCCAGATTCCGAAGAAGGCCAGCGTCATCGAGAAGAGCGCCGGCGAGGTGTACGGGAACGGAGCCGAACCCTTGGCATTGCCCAGCGTCGCTTCCCAGACCGACGGCGACAGCACCGTCAGCGCCACCGACGAGATCAGGCCCAGAAGACCCCCGATCACCGCACCGCGCGTCGTCATGCCTTTCCAAAGCAGCGACAGGAACAGCACCGGGAAGTTCGCCGAGGCCGCGATCGCGAAGGCCAGAGACACCATGAAGGCGATGTTCTGCTTCTCGAACGCGATCCCCAGGATCACCGCGACGATGCCAAGGCAGATCGTGGTGATCTTGGACACGCGCAGTTCCGCCGCGCTGTCGGCTTTCCCCTTCTTGATCACGGTCGAATACAGGTCATGCGACACCGCCGAGGCGCCCGACAGCGTCAGCCCCGCGACCACCGCCAGGATGGTGGCGAAGGCCACGGCCGAGATGAAGCCCAGGAAGATGTTGCCGCCGACCGCGTTCGCGAGATGCACGGCCGCCATGTTGTTGCCGCCGACCAGGCCCGGCACGCCGTCCTTGACCTCGAGGAACTGGGGGTTGGTCAGGACGAAGGTTATGGCCCCGAAGCCGATGATGAAGGTCAGCAGATAGAAGTAGCCGATCCACACCGTCGCCCACATCACCGACTTGCGCGCCTCTTTCGCGCTGGGAACGGTGAAGAAGCGCATCAGGATATGCGGCAGGCCCGCGGTCCCGAACATCAGCGCCATGCCGAACGAGATGGCCGATATCGGGTCCTTGACGAAGTTGCCCGGCCCCATGATCGACTGGCCCGCAGCCGCGGCATCCGTCGTCTCGGGGTTGGCGGCGGCGAGGTCGGTCTTGATCCTGACCGCATCGGCGAACAGGCTTTCAAAGCTGAAGCCGAAGCGCGACATCACCATGAAGGCCATGAAGGAGGCGCCACCCAGCAGCAGGCAGGCCTTGATGATCTGCACCCAGGTGGTGGCGGTCATGCCGCCGAACAGCACATAGACCATCATCAGCGCGCCGACGATGACCACGGCCATCCAGTATTCCAGCCCGAACAGCAGCTTGATCAGCTGCCCCGCGCCGACCATCTGCGCGATCAGGTAGAAGGCGACCACGACCAGCGTGGACAGCGCCGCGAACATCCGCACCGGCGTCTGCTCGAACCGAAAGGCAGCCACGTCGGCGAAGGTGAACTTGCCCAGGTTGCGCAGCCGTTCGGCCATCAGGAAGGTCAGGATCGGCCAGCCGACCAGGAAGCCGATGGAATAGATCAGCCCGTCGAAGCCGCTGGCCATCACCGCCGCCGAGATCCCCAGGAACGAGGCGGCCGACATGTAATCGCCCGCGATCGCCAGGCCGTTCTGGAAGCCGGTGATCCCGCCGCCGGCCGTATAGAAATCCGACGCGGACTTGGTCTTGGAGGCGGCCCATTTGGTGATGAACAGGGTCCCGACCACAAAGACCCCGAACATGGTGATCGCGGTCCAGTTGGTCGCCTGCTGGGCGATCTCGCCCTCGAGCGCCCCGGCAGCCAGGACGGCCGATGGCACGAAGAGCAGCGTGGAGATGCCCAGGAAACGGCCGAGAGTCATTGCGGACCTCATTTCAAAGCCTCGCGTTTGATTTTCTCGGTCAGTTCGTCATATTGGCTGTTCGCGCGCATGACATAGATCGCGGTGATCACGATGGTGAAGATGATGACCCCGAACCCGATCGGGATTCCCCAGGTCATCACGCCCTCTCCCATCCGAATGGACAGGGTTTCCTTGCTGAACGCAATCATCAGGATGAAGCCGTAATAGACGACCAGCATCGCAATGGTCAGAGTCCAGCCAAAGCGAAGCCGCTTGGCCCTGAGCTCCTGATAGTTTGGATCTGCCGCGATGCGTTGTAACATCGAGTCCTGCATTGAGTCCCTCCTCCTGCAGCCGTTTCCCCCCTGGCCGGTCGTTTTTGCCGCCCAGGTTTTTGTCTGTCGCGGTCCGCGGGCGCGCGCTCAGGCGCGGTTCATGCGGTTCGTGATCAGCTC
>NZ_QLUV01000030.1 GCF_003286075.1 Paracoccus endophyticus
TGATCTCCCTGGCGGTTGCCGCCGCCGGTTGGGTGGGTGAGACTTCACCCGGAGATTACGCCGCCTTCCAATTTCCACCACTTCCGAGACACGACCTCGGCCCACCCGCGGTGAGGTTCCGCTGCAGCAGGTTGGGCGCGACATTGAAGGCGTGATCGCTGTCGGTCGTGCGCTTGAACGCCGCTCGCTGCGGACGACCTGGATGCCGTTCTGGCGCAGTGAGGAGGGTCAGAAAACAGTCCGGGGGGACTGTTTCCTGATCCGGCTCAAGTCCCGCAGAATCTGGTTCTCTTTGCGCAAGCGCTCGTTATCGCGCGAGCCGGATCGGCGTCTTGCTCGGGGACATCGGCTTCTTTGGAAAGCGTCCGGACCCATTTGCGGAACTTCGAAAGCCCGATCCTCAGATCAGACGCAACCTGACGCCGGGTCAGGCCGCTGGTGAGCGCGATGCGCACCGCATCCCGCTTGAACTCGTCGCCGCGTGTCGCTGCCATATTTGGTCTCCTTCTTGTTGAGCATCGCTCTCAGAAGACCAGAACAGAGCCGGGACAGGTCCAAGTTGGACGTGATGCACATCCGTGACGCCTTCCAGTCCTCGAATGGCGTCGATGGCGGATTCCAGGTCAAGGTCATCCGGCGTGCCTTGCAGCAGGATGTGCAGGGCCTCGCGCAGGATGCTCCATGATGCCCAGAGCAGCACCAACCCGAAGGCCATCGCGAGCAGGCGGTCGATGGCGAGGAAGCCCGTGAAGCGGATCACCAGGGCCGAGACGATGATGAGAATGCTGCTGACGGAGGTCTGCAGGTTCGCCTCCTGCAGACTGTGCACCATGCATCCTTGCGGTCGTTGAGACCACCGGAGCCTCACGCTCCGGCGGCCGGGCTGCTTACTGCTGACCCGCGTTCTTCTCGACCCAGGCGGTCATCTCCTCGATTTCCGGGCCTTGGGCGTCGATGATTTTCTGAGCCATCGCTTTCGACTCCTCATCATCGCCATACTTCAGCTCGACTTCGGCCATCGCGATGGCACCCGCATGATGCGCGATCATTCCGCAGTGGAAGGCGAGATCGGGGTCCTTGATCGTATGGGTAGCCATCATGGGAACGTTCATCTTCATCATGGCCTGCATGGAGGCTTGCTGGGCTTCATCCATGCCTTCCATGCCTCCCATCATACCGGACATGTCCATGCCCTGCATCATTCCCGGCATTCCGGACTGCTGGATCGCGTCCTGGCAGCCCTGCGGCAGGATCGACAGGTCCGTCATGGAGCCTCCCTGTCCCGCCATGTGGCCCGCCTGCCCCCCGGTCCCGCTCTCCTGAGCGAGAGCCGCGGGTGCGGCGAGAAGGGCAACGAAGATGGCGGCTGACTTGAACTTACGCATGAAGGTTCTCCTTTGATGTAACTGGTGTCTGTAGCGGTCAGGCGGCCATTTTCCGGCAGCTTTCGGCGCACCGGCGGCAGGCATCGACGCATTCCTGCATGTCGCCGACCTGCTCGCAGCTCCGGGCGCATTCCTCACAGATCTCGGCACACTCACGGCAGAGATGCTTGTGATGACTGGTGCCGATCAGCATGAAGTTTGCCGAGGTCTGGCAGATCTCGGCGCAGGCGATCATGAGCCGGAAGTGGCTCGGCTCGACATGCCGGCCGCCTGCCTCAAGGCAATGGTTCATGGCCATGCTGAGGCAAACGCTATGGCAGCGCTGGCATTCGTCGATGCAGTTCTGCATTTCAGTGGACATCTGGTGCATGTGGCTTCTCCGTTGCGAAAGCGCCGGAAACAGGAAGCGGCGAGCGCGGCGCCAGTCTCACCGCCATCGAGGACGCAAGGTGAAAACCTCGCGTTCATTGACCGCAATCCGCCTGTCTGAGGCTTAGGAGTGGGCGCCCACCTCTTCAATCAGGCTTGGCGCTTCACTTCCGATGGAACGCGATCAGATCCGATAGGGGAGCCGTGGAGGACGACGCAGCCCTTCAGGGTCGTACCCCGCCAATGAGGAGACAACCAACAGGGATTTCGACCGTACGCCCCAAGGCTCGTTCAGATGCGTATCCACGTCCGGCATCAGCGCCAGCAGACACGCCTCTCCGCAGCAGGGAGCAGTTCCATCCTTGGCAGTGCCATGCTTGTGGCCGACCGCCGACGAATGCTCATGGTTCTCGCCAGGCTCGGCAGCAGTATGACCTGTAACGAGTGATGTTTCGGCGTGAGCAACGGAATGATCATGGGCGTGGGAACGTGCGCCTTTGGCAGCCACACCATGCGCCACGAACATCGCGACCGCCAGAATTGCGATTGCACTCGCAAGCTTCTGCCAGACCGACGCAACTCTTGTCCTGGTGACCGGTCGTCCCATGGCACAGGAACGCCGATGGCGAGGACTCGTTCCAGCTTGGTGCTCGATCCCTGATCCAGCACTCGCGCGGTACATCCAAGGCGAGAGGAAGTGGGAGTCCCATAATCCCGAGCATGACTGACACTCCCAACCGGGGGTCAGAGCACTGTCCGTTCGTATGCGATCTCTGGTTGCCGCACCTCGACGGTGACATGGGCCAGTTCGTGGACAGGCCGGAGCCGCGCGCGGATGGTCTCGGCGTCTATGGGGCCGGTGACGCTGACGATGGCGGCGTAGGCTTCGGGTCCCACGCGCCACAGATGCAGGTCGGTGATGCGCGCATCCTCGGCGCTTTCGACCTGCTCGCGCACCTCCGCCTCCAAAGCGGGATCGGTTGCGTCGAGCAGCACCAGGGCGGAGTCGCGCATCAACAACCAGGACCAGCGTGCGATCACGATCGCGCCCAGGATGCCAACGGCCGGATCGAGCCAGAGCCAGTTCAGGGTGCGGCCTGCGAGCAGGGCGACGATGGCGAGCACCGAGGTCAGGGCGTCGGCCAGGACGTGGAGATAGGCCGCGCGCAGGTTGTTGTCTCCCTCCTGTCCCAGAGGCCCGTGCTCGTGGTGGTCGTGTCCGTGGTCGTGATGGTGGTCATCACCATGATCATGGTGATGACCGTGCTCGTGGTGATGATGGCCATGGCCGAGCAGGAGCGCGCTCAGGAGGTTCACCGCCAGGCCGACGACCGCGACCAGGATGGCCGTGCCAAAGATCACGGGCCTGGGCTCCAGCATCCGCAAGACCGACTCCACGGCGATGCCGAGGGCCACCACGCCCAAGAGGAGCGCCGAGGAGAAGCCCGCGAGATCCCCCACCTTGCCGGTGCCGAAGGTGAAGCGCGGGTTGCGGGCGTGGCGCTTGGCGTAGGCATAGGCCGCTGCCGCCACGCCCAGGGCGCCCGCATGCGTGGCCATGTGGAAGCCGTCCGCCAGAAGCGCCATGGAGCCAGTGAGCCAGCCCGCGACGATCTCGCCCAGCATCATGGCAGCCGTGAGCAAAACGACCGCAAGTGTCCGGCGGGCGTTCTCGTCGTGCGAGCGGCCCAGGAACACGTGCTCGTGCGTCAGGGCATTGATGTCGGCGTGCGCGGACATGGCAGGAACCTCACTTCCCGTAGCGGCGGATGATGGCGGCCAACTCGTCGGCGGCCCGGGCGCGATCGGCGTCAGGAAGGCCAGGACGGGCCACGTGCTCGCGCAGGTGGTCCTCGATCAACTCGTCCATGAGGCCGAAGACGGCTCCGCGAACACCGGCCACCTGGTGGAGAACGGTCGCACAGCCCTCCTCACCGGCAATGGCTTTCTCAATGGCGGCAACCTGGCCGGCAATGCGACGAACGCGCGCCAGAAGCTGGTCCTTGTTGGTGGTGGTGTGCGACATAGGAAAGGAGGGTAGCCTATACAGTCTGCCGGAGAAAGCCTCCTTTCAGCAAGTCGCGGAGGCGTTTCACGTCGCTCTCCTCGGAGCATGCAGGAACGGACACGGGGATGCTTCCAAACGGTTGATTTCCGGTATGGGCGTCCCCTCCGGGCCGGGCTCTCGTTCCGGCCGTCGAGCGGCCTCCACCCGAGCCAGGCGCGTGCGCCTGTCTCGGCCCTTCGGGGTGCGATCCCTGACGCGGAACACGGGCAGTTATCCAAGGGCCGCACTCGGCCCGGCAGCGGCGAGCCGGACGCGCCATCAAGGAGCGCAGGCGAGTGAGCCGCTGTGGGTAACTGCCCGCCTGGGCCCCTGACGCAACGCTTCGGAGAGAAGAAAGAAGGATCGGAGATCCCCGCTGATGCGGGGCTCGCGCCATCCGGGGGGATTCGGACGAGCCGAACGCCCCCGGTTTGATGGTCCGCGCGCGAAGGGCGCGCGTCCGTCTCTGGGAACCGCCGGTTCCCCCACGCAAGGCCGCGCGCTTGACGGGGGCGAGGGGTTTCCCCGGCCTTCCTGCGCTTATCGCTCCGTGCAGGCCGGGTGATCCCCCTCCCCTCGCCCCCTACGCGCAACCTTGCGCGGGACCCCCTCCTGCCCTCGCCGGGAGGCAGGGTTTCAGGAGAGGCGCCGCTTCGCGGTCCTCGCCTGCAACCCCGCCCATCATGGGCACCCCGACCGAGGCAAAGACCAAAGCGGGACCGTCGCAAAGGAGTGATGAACATGGCCGAGGCCACCGACCTTTTGACCTATGTCTGTGCTGCTTGCGGAGTCGAGCAGACCGCCCCCGTTGTTCCCTCCATGTGCAAGGGCTGCGGTGAGACGGGCGAGGCGCGCGACTTCCCCACCCGCGAAACCCTGACCATCCGCGAGCAGAACGACCAGTTCCGCACAGGGCTGGTGTTGCCCACCGGATGCTCCCTGCCCGGCACTGTCGTCGTTACCGCAGGCATCCGCGCCCGTGGCCGCGACTTCGAGACGGCTGCTTATCTGGCCGTTGCCAAGGATACCGCCTTCACCGAGGACAATGACCCTTGGGGCGATCACGGCTTTGGCGTCGTCACCGTCAAGGATGAGCGGCTCTACTGGAAGATCGACCTCTACGACCGGGCGCTCGAATACGGCTCCCCCGAGCCGACCGACCCCGCCAAGACCCACCGCATCCTGACCATCCTTTTCCCGTCCGAATACTGACGGACGGGCGCGAGATCGGCCCGCGCTTGCTCCGTCGCGGGCCGACATCCCGGCAATCAACCGGAAAGGAGGTGAGGAAAATACCGGAACACTGGCTCCATCAGCGCCGCCGCGAGGCATGGGCGCTCATCAGGAAGGGCGGACTCTCCGCCAAGATCGGCCGCGCCTTCCTGCTTCAGCACGGGACCGTTTGAGGCCCCTCGCCCTGCCCCCAAAGGGGACAGGGCACCGATAACCCACAACTACCGTCGCAATCAAGGAAATCACCCATGTCCAATGTAACCGCTTTCGCACGTGACGCCCGCGCCATCGAGGCCCCCGGCATCGAGGCCCTGCCGCTGTCCGACCTTTACCTTTCCGACATGAACCCCCGGCAGGAGGCCGACCCCGAGGGCATCGCACTCCTGGCTGACAGCATCGCCATGATCGGCCTGATCCAGTCGCTCGCTGGATTGCGCGACCCGCAAGGCAAGGTCGGTATCGTCGCCGGAGGTCGCCGCTGGCGCGCGATCAAACTGGCGCTCGAACGCGACCCCGAACTTGTCGCGCATCGGCCCGAACTCGCCTTTGTGCCGGTCCGGCTGGCTCCTGACGAGGCCACCGCTCGCGCATGGGCTGCCGTCGAGAACACTGCCCGCGAGGACCTGCACCCCGCCGACGAAATCCGCGCCTATGGCCGGATGCGCGACGGCGGCGCCGATGTACCGACCATCGCCCGCACCTTCGGCGCGACCGAGGCCCATGTCTATCGCCGCCTCGCCCTTGCCGCCCTGCCCGCCCCGGTGCTGGACGCGCTGAAAGCAGGCGAAATCACTCTGGGCGTCGCCAAGGCGTTCACCGTCGCGGACGACGAAGCCCTTGCCCTGTCGGTGCTGGAACAGGCCAGAGGGCGCGAAATGAGCGAGCATCGTCTCAAGCAGCTTTTGCAGCCCGAGGCGATCAATGCCGCAGGAGACCGCCGCGCCCGCTTCGTCGGGATCGATGCCTACCGCGCCGCAGGCGGACGCATGACAGCTGACCTCTTTGCCGACACGGCGCTGTTGCAGGACGGCGAACTGCTGGCCCGCCTCTTTGCGGAGAAGCTGACGGCCGAGGCCGCAACCGCCGCCGAAGGCTGGAAATGGGTCGAGACGGTCGATGCGTCGTGGATCGACTACCAGACCACTGCCGCACTGGGGCGCGTCTATCCGGTCGAGGGCGAGTTGACGGAGGAACAGGCCGAACGGTTCGACGAACTGGCAGAACTGGCCGAGGCCGACGTTCTGGACGAGGACGGACAGGCTGAACTGGACGCCCTGCAGGCGATCCTCGATGGCGGTTTCACCGACGAGCAGAAAGCCCATGCCGGGATCATTGCCTATGTGAGCAACGAGGGCGAACTGCGGCTGCATCAAGGGCTGGTCAGGCCCGAGGATACTGCCGCAGCCGTTGAAGCCGGGGTCATGCAGGAGAACCGGCACACCATCGGCAGCAGCGCCAAGGACAGCAAGCCGAAATCACCTTATTCCGGCGCTCTGGTCGAGGACATGCGAGCCGTTCGGCTCCATGCGGTGCAAGCCGCGCTGCTGGCGAAGCCGGAACTGGTGCTGGACCTGCTGGCCTTCGGATTGTCCGGCGAGAGCGGCAATGACCGCGTGTTCGGTATCCGCCCCGAGACCGCCCGGAACTGCCCGAGCGTCACGGACGGGCTGGATGGCGACCCCCGCCTTGCCGACCCCGAGCGCACCGGCAGCGGCTGGCTGGACGACGACGAACGGCTGCTCGCATTCCGCACCTTCATCGAGAAGGGCAAGAAGCACCGCAATGCAACGATCACGGCGGGGATCGCCCGCACCCTGCCCTATCCGGGCATCCGCGACGGCTTCTTTGCCGCCATCGAGGACATGGCCGGGGCTGATCCGCGAAAAGTCTGGACGCCGACCGCCGAGAACTTCCTTAGTCCGGCCTGAACAACTTCTACTGCATTGATTTTGTGTGCTGAAGCTGCGGTTTTGTTGGCTTTGAATTGCAGGGTTTCGTATGCTTTTGCCAG
>NZ_QLUV01000031.1:2500-6815 GCF_003286075.1 Paracoccus endophyticus
ACTAACCAAGTCTTCCCTACGGGGAAGGCGGGAATAGATACATGCTTTTGACCGGAGAGGACGAGCTGGACCGCCGAGGGTACCAGGAGACGACGCAGTGATGTGGGGTCTTTCTTCTTCCGGGTCAAATCAAGCGCGATAAGGGCGTTTGGTGGATGCCTTGGCAGCAAGAGGCGATGAAGGACGTGATACCCTGCGATAAGCCATGGGGAGCCGGGAATAGGCTTTGATCCATGGATCTCCGAATGGGGAAACCCACCTGAAATCCTGTTATTGTCACCCTCGGGTGTCAATAACCGGGTTAACCAGGTACTTGCGACCTGAATACATAGGGTTACAAGAGCGAACCCGGGGAACTGAAACATCTAAGTACCCGGAGGAAAGGAAATCAACAGATACTCCCCTAGTAGTGGCGAGCGAACGGGGACCAGCCGAGCCATGAGAATGACCGGAATGATCTGGAAAGATCAGCCACAGCGGGTGACAGCCCCGTACGGGAAGTTCGATTGGACGCATTAAGTAGGGCGGGACACGTGAAATCCTGTCTGAAGATCGGGGGACCACCCTCGAAGGCTAAGTACTCCTTGCTGACCGATAGCGAACCAGTACCGTGAGGGAAAGGTGAAAAGCACCCCGACGAGGGGAGTGAAACAGTTTCTGAAACCGGACGCCTACAAGCAGTCGGAGCCCCCTTGCGGGGTGACGGCGTACCTTTTGTATAATGGGTCAACGACTTGGTCTGTCTGGCAAGCTTAAGCCGTTAGGTGTAGGCGCAGCGAAAGCGAGTCTTAAAAGGGCGCTTGAGTCAGACGGATCAGACCCGAAACCAGATGATCTAGCCATGTGCAGGATGAAGGTTGGGTAACACCAACTGGAGGTCCGAACCGACACCCGTTGAAAAGGGTCCGGATGACGTGTGGCTAGGGGTGAAAGGCCAATCAAATCTGGAGATAGCTGGTTCTCCGCGAAAGCTATTTAGGTAGCGCCTCGATTGTATTCTCCCGGGGGTAGAGCACTGCATGGATGATGGGGGCCCACAGCCTTACTGAGTCTAAGCAAACTCCGAATACCGGGAAGAACTGATCGGGAGACACACGGCGGGTGCTAACGTCCGTCGTGGAGAGGGAAACAACCCTGACCAACAGCTAAGGCCCCCAATTCGTGGCTAAGTGGGAAAGCATGTGAGACTTCCAAAACAACCAGGAGGTTGGCTTAGAAGCAGCCATCCTTTAAAGATAGCGTAACAGCTCACTGGTCTAGTCAAGAGGTCTTGCGGCGAAGATGTAACGGGGCTCAAGCCACGAGCCGAAGCTTTGGATGCACAGCGATGTGCGTGGTAGCGGAGCGTTCTGTGATAGAGAGCGCTGCCTCTTCTGTCCCTCGGGACAGCGGAGGCATTGTTCTGACTGTGAAGCCGGGGCGTGAGCCATCCGGTGGAGTGATCAGAAGCGAGAATGTTGACATGAGTAGCGACAAACAGGGTGAGAGACCCTGTCGCCGAAAGTCCAAGGGTTCCTGCTTAAAGCTAATCTGAGCAGGGTAAGCCGACCCCTAAGGCGAGGCCGAAAGGCGTAGTCGATGGGAACCAGGTTAATATTCCTGGGCCAGGAGGACGTGACGGATCATCAGGGTTGTTCGATCTTAACGGATTGATCGGGCAGCTGCGTGGTCCCTGGAAATAGCCCTCCATGAGATCGTACCCTAAACCGACACAGGTGGACTGGTAGAGAATACCAAGGCGCTTGAGAGAACCACGTTTAAGGAACTCGGCAAAATACCTCCGTAAGTTCGCGAGAAGGAGGCCCTGTTCGCAGGCAACTGTGGGCAGGGGGCACAAACCAGGGGGTGGCGACTGTTTACTTAAAACACAGGGCTGTGCGAAGCCGTAAGGCGACGTATACAGTCTGACGCCTGCCCGGTGCCGGAAGGTTAAAAGGAGAGGTGCAAGCCTTGAATTGAAGCCCCGGTAAACGGCGGCCGTAACTATAACGGTCCTAAGGTAGCGAAATTCCTTGTCGGGTAAGTTCCGACCTGCACGAATGGCGTAACGATCTCCCCGCTGTCTCAAACGTGGACTCAGCGAAATTGAATTGCCCGTGAAGATGCGGGCTTCCCGCGGTTAGACGGAAAGACCCCATGCACCTTTACTACAGCTTCGCACTGGCATCAGGATTGCGATGTGCAGGATAGGCGGTAGGCTTTGAAGCGGGGACGCTAGTCCTCGTGGAGCCGCCCTTGAGATACCGCCCTTCGCACTCTTGATGTCTAACCGCGGCCCGTTATCCGGGTCCGGGACCCTGCGTGGTGGGTAGTTTGACTGGGGCGGTCGCCTCCCAAAGAGTAACGGAGGCGCGCGAAGGTTGGCTCAGAGCGGTCGGAAATCGCTCGTTGAGTGCAATGGCAGAAGCCAGCCTGACTGCAAGACTGACACGTCGAGCAGAGTCGAAAGACGGCCATAGTGATCCGGTGGTCCCGAGTGGAAGGGCCATCGCTCAACGGATAAAAGGTACGCTGGGGATAACAGGCTGATGATGCCCAAGAGTCCATATCGACGGCATCGTTTGGCACCTCGATGTCGGCTCATCTCATCCTGGGGCTGGAGCAGGTCCCAAGGGTATGGCTGTTCGCCATTTAAAGAGGTACGTGAGCTGGGTTTAGAACGTCGTGAGACAGTTCGGTCCCTATCTGCCGTGGGTGTAGGATACTTGAGAGGAGTTGCCCCTAGTACGAGAGGACCGGGGTGAACGTTCCACTGGTGGACCAGTTGTCGTGCCAACGGCAGTGCTGGGTAGCTATGAACGGACAGGATAAACGCTGAAGGCATCTAAGCGTGAAGCCCCCCTCAAAACAAGGTATCCCTTGAGAGCCGTGGAAGACCACCACGTCGATAGGCCGGAGATGTAAGCGCGGTAACGCGTTCAGTTGACCGGTACTAATGGCTCGATAGGCTTGATTTGATCCGGAAGAAGACAGATCCGCCGAAAGGCAATCGTCGCTTCCGTCAAAAGCAACTTGGACAATGCAGGCCCGAACGGGCCGACGCTGAGCGTTTCTTTCCCGGTCTGGTGGCCATAGCACGAGCGAAACACCCGATCCCATCCCGAACTCGGCCGTTAAGCGCCGTCGCGCCAATGGTACTGCGTCTCAAGACGTGGGAGAGTAGGTCACCGCCAGACCTGGAAAGAAACGAAACCCTCTCCGAACAAAACGCCGATCAGACAAACCCTGGCGCGGGGTAGAGCAGCCCGGTAGCTCGTCAGGCTCATAACCTGAAGGTCACAGGTTCAAATCCTGTCCCCGCAACCAACACTGTTTCTTCAATAAAATCAATGTCTCCATCACCTGCCTCGGCGGGTGCTTTGGCATGTCTGGCCGCAGGCGCCTGCCGGAGCGGCCGTCCCGTCGCCAGGCAGAGCAGCCCCGCCAGTGCCCCGTGAAGGTCGATGGCCAGCCGCGGGGCGCCGTCTTCAGCCGTGACCGGCACCAGCACGACCGTCTCCACCAGCGCCCGCAGCGCGTCCTTCGCGTCCTCGGCACCGGCCGGTGCCGAGAGGCCGCGGATCAGCTGGCCGACGCGGTCGCGGTAGGTCTTCGCCATGCCTGGATGGAACCGGACCGGATCCGGGGCAGGGGCCGAGGCCAGAGCCCGCTCCAGTGCCTTGCGCCGTCCATCGAGCTCGATCATCCGGTCCTTGACCTGGTCGGCCGGAACCCCGGCGATGATCGCATCGACCCGCTTCCTGTGATCGGCACTGACCTGACGCAGTTCCGTCTCGAGGCCTGCCCGCCCGGCATTCGCCTGCGCCTGCAGCCGGTTCCTCTCGGTCGTGTATTCCTGGCAGAAGATCGCGACGGCCTGCGGATCCATGAGGTGATGCTCGAGGGCGTTCAGGACCGCGCTGTCCAGGTCTTCGCGCCGGATCCTGGCCCTGTTGGTGCAGACCGCCGGTCCCTTGTTGCGGGCCGCCGAGCAGCCGAAGCTGTCCTTCGAGATCTTCGAGAACCCGGCGCCGCAGCCGCCGCAGTGCATCAGTTCCGAGAACAGGAACTTCGGCCGGCGCCGGTCCCGGACCGGAACATCGGTGTTCTTCGACGTAAGGGCGCCCTGACGGCTGCGCCCCTGGTCCCAGAGGGCATCGTCGATGATCCGCAGGTCCGGCCCCTCGGTGATCACCCACTCGGTCTCCGGGTTGAGACGGGAGATCCGCTTGCCGGTGCCCGGATCCTTGACATAGCGAAGCCGGTTCCAGACCTGGCGCCCGATGTAGAGTTCGTTGTTCAGGATCCCGGTGCCGCGCTCGCGGTTGCCGTGGAT
>NZ_QLUV01000032.1 GCF_003286075.1 Paracoccus endophyticus
AGCGCGCCCGGACTGTGGATTTTTTAGCAGTCCTAAGATCATAAGAAGGCGAAAAAATAAGTTATTGATAATTAAATAAAAAAAAGGGGGGGGTAGCCAGTAGCCTGCTGGCTACCCCTAGCCAGTAGCTTGCTGGCTAGGGGTAGCCAATTTGACGTCAAAAATCGCCATTGAATTGGCGAAAATAGCCATTAATAATCGCCAAAGAGTTGGCAAAAATCGCCAAGAATCTGGCTTGGGGTAGGCAGTGAAGCAGATAGTCCCACAGGACCCCCGCACACGAGGAAACTGGGTTCAAACAGAGCGGGCCGCGCATGAGGCTTGGGCAGCCCTCATCACGAAAGCTCCCAAAGCGGCGGCAGTGATGCACTTGCTGACCGCCCGGGTCAGGGACAACAACGCTGTTGTCATCTCACACAAGACCCTTGCCCGCCTTCTCGGCGTGAAAAGCGTCACAACAGTCAAGACAGCTCTCGCCGTCCTCGAAGCTGACCGATGGATAGAGGTCCGTCAGATAGGGCAGAACGGAACCGTGAACGCATACGTCATCAATGACCGGGTGGCTTGGAGTGGTGCACGCGACGGCATTCGATACAGCCTGTTCAGTGCAACCGTCATTGCAGCGAGCGATGAACAGCCGGATGCCGAAACCTTGGGGCATCAAGAGCCTCTGCGCCGCCTTCCTAGCCTGTTCAGGGATGAGAGCCAGATGCCTGCCGGAGATGGCCTGCGGCCACCATCACAGCCGTTTTTGGGCGGAATGGAGCCGGACCTGCCAGCGACCCAGCGCGAGACGGATGACGACTAGGGCAAAGTCCAATAGGTTCCGGGAACCGTGTTTAAACCCTGCCAGTGGGACGATCCGGAACCCCATAGGAACGCAATGCAGTTTAGCCTGTCCCAAGCCGCCAAAGAAACCGGCAAGGGGAAATCCAGCATCCACCGCGCCATCAAGTCCGGCAGGTTATCGGCCCAGCGGCACGAGGATGGCACTTACAGCATAGAGGCGGCCGAGTTGTTCAGGGCGTTCCCCCCTGCCCTAACAGAACCGGTACCGGTACAGGCTCCGGAACCACATCAGGAACCGCCTGCAACTTCTTCAGTGGCCGAGGAAGTCCTGCGGGTCCGGGTCGAGATGCTGACAACCCAGCTTGAGCGAGAGCAGGAGACGGTGGCCGACCTGCGAGCACGCCTTGACGCAGAGGCAGCGGAGCGGCGGCGGCTTACCGCACTGCTGACCTACCAGGAGCAGAAATCTGAGCCTCTGCCCACGCCCACGCCCACGCCCACGCCCACGCCGCGACGATGGTTCTGGTGGGGCGGGCGCAAGGCCTGACATCGCCCCAAGGAAGCAGGATTGGACCGGTGTCAGTCCTGAGAACAGTCATCACACGGGAAAGTTGATCTTTTGGAGTGAACATCCGGAAGAGGAGAACGTTTGTGGACCTCTACTGACCCTGACCGAACCGAGAAGTCCCCCATGATCTCCCTGCCGTCTGTTCCCCGAAAAAACGCCTTGGCCGCCCCTGCCCAAGCTCCTGCGCTCACACTCGACGAGTGGAGTCTGATACTGAAGGCGCTCAGCGCCTACCAGCATCATGCGGGCTTCCGGGCCGTCTATGAGAAGCTCATGGGTCGGCAGGCGAACGCCCCTGACACCCGGCGGCAGGAGGCTGCCTGAAAGGAACGGCCTCAGGCCTCTGCAAGTTGACGCTCCAGATTGGACAGTGACCGATCTGACCTGCAGTCACGAGGTTCTCCTCCCAGGCTCCAAACAAGGAGGCTGTCAACTCCGGCCGGCGCCTTGAACCTCGTGGCTCGCAAGTCCGGCAACTCCAAGCTGCTTCCAGCTCAGGTCAGGAACAGCAGAAATTCCATTAGAACGACCGCGAGCACTGCTGCCACGATTGACAGCGGGACCACCACGAAGGTCAACTGGCGCCGCCGCTTCTGCAGCAGGAAAAATGCTTCAACAGGCTCGTCGCCCCCGCAGCGGCCGCAATAGGGCGCGTCGCGCACAATGGGACGATGCCCACAATGCCGACATTCCCCCAAGGCTTGTGCGTCCATCTTCTTCCTGTGGCCGCATAGGGCAGGGGTGCGCGTGGGAGCAAGGCTGCGAAGAAGCTGCGCCTGCATGGTCCCAGACCCTAGGAGCATCAGAGGGGCCGGCAGAGGATCTAGCACTGCGTCAAATTGTCCCGCAGGGCAGGTCTGCGCCTGGTTTCCGAAAGACCGGTGCCGGTTCATGCCGCCCTGCCGCCCTGCGGTCCTTGAGGTCTCCAAGCGGCAGGGGCAGAGAGACAGACACCTTGAACAGCGCTTTTCAGAGGGCTAATTAGAGCACTCCCAAGCGCACCTTGGAGGAAGCCATGGCGCATACCATCCATGCCAGTGTGACAGCCAGTGTTACCGAGCTGAAGCGCAACCCGATGGGCACTATGGCCGCCGGGAAGGGCGGGGCGGTGGCGATCCTGAACCGCAACGAACCGGCCTTCTATTGCATCCCGGCCGCGGAATATGAGGCCATGCTCGACCTGATCGAAGACGCGGAGCTGAACGCCATCGCCGATGCCCGGGCCAGCAGCCCTGAAGTGGCGGTGTCGCTGGATGACCTATGAGCTGCGTTTCCGCGCGGAGGCCAAAAAGGAATGGGACGGGCTCGGGGCGACGATCCGCAGCCAGTTTAAGAAGAAACTGGCCGAACGGCTGGAAAACCCGCATGTGCCCTCCGCCCGCCTCCATGGCGCGCAGAACCGCTACAAGATCAAGCTGCGGGCCGTGGGCTATCGCCTGATCTATGAGGTGCGCGAGGCCGAACTGGTCGTCAGCGTGATTGCGGTCGGAAAGCGAAACCGGAACGCGGTTTATCGGGATGCAGATCAGCGGCAGTAGCGCCCCACGCTTGGGTGGTCCTTCACCCAACCTTGCAGCCTCACCTCCGCGCCCCCGTGCTCAACCCCGAGGTGCCGCGCTTCTCTTAACCGGTGTTATGGTCAGCGGCGGAAGGCGGCGGGGGCGCACCCGGGGGGTTGTGGGAAAGAAGGCCATGTAGTTGCGCTTCGAGTTGCCTGAGGAACTCCCGGTCGTTCTCCCGGTTTGAGGCTGTAGAGAGCAAAGCGCACAAGTTCTCCTCCTGCTGAGGCTGCCCCTGCCCTATGCGGCAGGGGCAGTTTGCCAGATCGCAGCTCGGATTACGGAGTCTTGCCGGCCTCGATACCACCTCAATACGCAGACCTCTCAGGAGAGCCGCTATACTCGACCGCATCATTTCGCTGGAACAGCTGGACTTGGTGCCGCACCTCACGGTTCTGGCTATCGCTTATCTGTTCGCCCTGCCGATTGGCTGGAACCGCGAGTGCGAGGAGCGCAGCGCCGGCTTGCGGACCTTTCCCCTGGTTGCGGTGTCCTGCTGTGGTTTCGTCCAAGCGGCCGAAGTACGCCTTAGCACCGAGCCAGGCGCCATCTCCGCCGTTATCGAAGGACTCATTACCGGCATTGGCTTCATCGGCGGTGGAGCAATCCTCAAGAACGGCAACTCGGTGAAGGGCACTGCAACAGCGGCAAGCCTGTGGGCCACGGGTGCGATCGGCACGGCAGTGGGCCTTGGCTCTTATGACGTTGGCGCGGTGATCGCCCTTCTGACGGTAATCTCGCTGATTGCCCTTCCGCGCCTCAAGCCTCGACCAGATGGGGAGCCAGAGATCGAACACTCGACTGCCGTTAAGTCTGCAGGAGAGGATGACGCGTGAGGCACACCTGGTACTCTAGGTTCTACCCTTCATCCACCGCGGAAACCCTGCCAAGCTGCGCTGGTTAGGTGACAGGCGCGCGCGGCATGCCGCAGGCGCAGCTAGACAAGACAAGAGCCTTCTTCCGCCCCCAAGAGTTCGAGGACGACATGCTTGACCACGCCCAGATCAACGCCCCGCAGTTTGAAGCCGACATGGAGGCAATGCCCAGCACAGCCCCAGAGGGACCGCGTGCACCGGCACAGGCTGGGGCTGCCCCCTGCCTGGACGCGCTGATGCTCCTGCCCTTCCAGATCGCAATGGCGTTGCCTGCCACAGTCATTGCCCAGGGCAACTCGTCGGCCATTCTGAGCCAACTGGCCTGGCAGCGCGAGCGGGCCCGTCGCTGAGCGGTGCCTGTGTCCGAAAAAACTAGGCTCTAATCCAAACTTTTCCCTGGGATGTTATGAGGGTCGCTTGAGCGACTATGAGCTTTCTCAAGGTCGGACCATGCCGGTCAGGATCTCGGCCGGCCGGTCGGTCCAGCGATATCTGACCTTGTAGCCGAGCTTCGCCAGGCCTCGGTCAGGTCGGATCAGCACATCGAACGACACCGTGCCGGGCTGGGCAGCGCCCGCCACCGGTACACGGTATTCGCTGATGTCCGAGCAGCGGTGGTTTCGACCCCGCGGGCGGGGCGGCCACGGCTTGCTCGTGGGTGGGACGTGGACCAAGCCGCAACCGTACCGGTGCGGCGCGCAAGTCGGGACAGGGCGAAATGACTGCCCCCCGTTCGGATCGCCTCGGCGCGGATTGCCTCGCCGGGCCAACGGCTCCGGTCGAGCCTGCCGGTGAAGCTGGACCACGGGACTGGCCGGCCAGCTCCTGGGCCATACGCCCGACCTCAAGGGCGCGCTCCCGGAACTCCTGCCAGACCCGCACCGCCGCAACCTCGATCCCCCCACGCCTTGAGCTGCCACGGCCGCGTAAGCAGGCACCGGAACCTTGCCACTGTGATCTGACCAGGCTGGCCGGGGGCGGAGTCGCCACGGAACGAAGCCCCGGTCAGCCCGACCAATCTGTCGCAGAGATGACAAGAAGAAGTGGGTTTATGTGTCCTTTCCCCGCTGGTGCGGGGTGAGCGACATTCCGGCCTTGTGCCGGAATGTCTAGTGAGTACACATAAACCCACTTCTTCTGTTACGGAGCTTGTTCCATGGCCAAGTCTCGCGCGCGTGGGGACGAGGGGCTTGTGCCCGAGATCGGGCTGCGCCTGGAGCACCGCCGCGTCCGGCAGCAGCCCCGCTTCGCCATCCTGCGCTGCGCCAAGCTCAAGAAGCCTGCCAACCTCGCCGCAAGCCTCCAGCACACCTTCCGCGAACGCGAGACCCTCAACGCCGACCTGAAGCGCCGGCACGAGAACACCATCTTCCACGGCCCCGACACCAGCGAGGCCGTCCTGGACGCCTGGCGCGACCGCGCTCCCGAGAAGATCCGCGCCAACGCCGTCCATGGGCTGGAATACTTCATCGGCGCCAGCCCCGAGGCCATGCACGCCATGACCCGCGATCAGCAGGACGCCTACTTCCGCGATGCCTTGGACTGGCTCAAGGAACGCCACGGGGCCGAGAACGTCCTCTCCGCCGTCGTCCACCGCGACGAGAGCACCCCCCACATGACCGTCATGACCATCCCGCTGGACAGACACGGCAAGCTCAACGCTCGGGCCCTGGTGGGCAACCGCCAGAAGCTTTCCGCCATGCAGACCGACTTTGCCAAGGAGGTCGGCCTGGAGCACGAACTGGAACGCGGCCTGGAGCGGTCCCAGGCCACCCATGAGCGCGTCCAGAGGGTCTATGCCCACATCATGGCACCGGAGGCCGCTGTGGAGCTTCCAGAGCGCCAGAGAGGCCACTTCCTGGGTTTGGGCGGGGAGTCGGACGAGGACTGGCGCCACAGGGCCTCGGAGGCCGCCACAGACGCTCTCAGGGGCGCCCGCCTGGCCCTCGACCGCCAGAGGGACCGCCACGAGGCTCAGACGGCCTTCCTGGAGGCCCAGCTCGCCCATGAGCGCGTCAGGCGACAGGAAGTCCTCTCCGGCGATCTGGAGGAAACCCTGGGCGACCTCCGCGCCAAGACCCGCGAACTCAGGGAACAGGTCAGCGAGCTCGAGGACGAGCGCGACCAATGGCGGGACGAGGCTCGCCAGCGGGAAAGGCACCTCCTTCTCACCATCGAGCGCGCCTTCGACTTCGCGGAAGCCCACGGCATCGCGCCCGAGCACATGGCCGAATACCTCAAGCACGGCCGCGATCCGCACGAGAAGGCCCACGAGCATGACCGGGAGAAGGACCTCGATCTGGACCTCGACTAGACGAACCCGACCCGGGGCAAGCTTTGTCACGGCGTCACCTCCGTCATTCGCTCACAGCAGTCGCATATCCGCTGTTTTTCCCCAGCCCTTCCCCTCCTTGCCTGATCCACCCCATCCGGTGCCGCCTTGGTGCCTCGATGGAGCGCACCTAATCGCCCGCTCGTCCCCCTGAAGGGGGCCTCCCGGCCAATGCCAAAAACCCCACAGTCCGTCCTAGGGCGGGGGGTCGCCAGCTCCCCGTAGGGGCGCTCCCCCCCGGCGCGCAAGCGCGCCCGGACTGTGGATTTTTTAGCAGTCCTAAGATCATAAGAAGGCGAAAAAATAAGTTATTGATAATTAAATAAAAAAAAGGGGGGGGTA
>NZ_QLUV01000033.1 GCF_003286075.1 Paracoccus endophyticus
CCCAGCCTACAAGCGCGCACTCTGGATCGTTGTCCTTCTCAATGTCGGCTATGGCGTGATCGAGATTTTCGGCAGCTTTCTGTCGGGTTCGCAGGCGCTACAGGCGGACGCGCTCGATTTCGTGGGCGATGGCCTGATTTCCTTCCTCGGCCTCATTGCGGTGGGCTGGGGCCTCGCGGCCCGCGCCAAGGCGGCGCTGCTGCAAGGCGTGTTTCTGGGCCTGCTCGGCCTTGGCGTGATTGGCTCGACGCTCTACCGCGTCTTTGTCGAGCATGAGCCGGAAACCCTCCTGATGGGTGGCTTCGCGGTCGTGGCCTTCATCGTCAATGTGGCCGCTGCCCTTGTGCTGCTGCCCCACCGCAAGGGCGATGCCAATATGCGTGCAGTCTGGCTGTTCTCGCGCAACGACGCGATTGGCAACCTTGCCGTGGTCGTCGCGGCTGTCCTCGTCTGGGCGCTTAGCTCGTCCTGGCCTGACCTTCTGGTGGCCTTCGCCGTCGCGGGCCTGTTCCTGCAATCGGCGTGGTCGATCATCCGGGATGCGCGCTCCGATCTCAAACAGGCTGGCCGTGCATGAAAACGGCTAGGCCTGCACTCATCATCGCCTTTGGAGCCGCGCTCGATCTTGCTGCAAAGCTATGGGCGCGCACCTCTCTCGAACCCTACGGCGCGGCAACCGACTTTCTGCCCTTTGTCGCGCTGCGTCTGACCTTCAATCAGGGGGTTTCGTTCAGCCTGTTCTCATTCGAGGGTGAGACTGCGCGGCTTGTGCTGCTGCTCGCCACGGCCGCATTGACAGCGAGTTTTGCGCTATGGGCTTTTAGATCGCAGGGCTTGGAGCGCATTGCTGCCTCTTTCATTGTGGCGGGGGCGCTCGCCAATGTCATTGACCGTGCGGTGTATGGAGTGGTGACCGATTATCTCGATCTGCACTTTGGGGCATGGCACCCCTTTGTGTTCAATCTTGCAGATGTATGGATCACGGCCGGGGCTATCTCATTGTTCTTCTGCCAATTCAGCCAAAAACAAAGTAGGGTTGCCTTGAGGGGCTAACTTAAAGCTCGTGATCGTGGCCCCTGTCGCGCTCCCGCCTTGCGGCCCGCTCCAACTCCCATTCGTGCGCTTTGCGCTCCTGGACTAATGTCAGCGTTCTTTCAGCAACGCGTTCACCTGCTGCACCAAGTGCGTGGTTGAGGCGGTCTGCTTGGCTAAGGCCGCGTTCAAGTTCTCCAAGCCCGCGCTCAAGCGCTGCTGTGTGGCCTCGATCTGCGACAAGCGGGCCTCGATCGCTGATTGTCGCTGCGAGATGCGCTGCGACCATGCGCCCACCTTCTTCGAATATTCCTCGGACGCGCTCTCCGATTGATCGAACTCGTTCGCCAAGAGCCTGAACTGTTCGAGCAAGGCGCGCTCCAATGCCGTGAGCTGGTCCATGGCTCAGTCCCCATTCTTCATATGCAGGCAAATCGCTTTCCGCCCCGAGGGCGTGGTGCATTGCAGCGGGGTCGCGTTCTCGGGCACCACCAGGTAGCTCTGCCCCTCGCTCTGGAACGTCTCCAAGGGCATGTCCTCCACCACCCTCAAGGGCTGGCTCGAGCGCCAAAGCAAGAAGCCTGTCAGCATCAAGCTCACGATCAATGCGCCCCAGGTCAGCCCCAAGATCCATTTCAGCTGTGGCAGCGCGGTCCTGATCCCATGCGTGGCTCGGGCGATAGCGATCTCGATTTCGGTCAGCTCGGTGCTCACGCTCGCGCTCACACGCTGCGAGAGCTTCTGCAGCTCGCTCTCGGTCAAGGCCGCGATCTCGGCCGTCTGGCTCTCCAACCTCTCGTGCAGCCGCTCGGCCAAGCTCCGTGTCATCGTTCCAGTCCTTCTCGTAGATGCGGCCCCTGAGCCGCAGGCGCTCGTCGGTGTCGGGATCACGCACCGTCACGTAGTCCTTGCCTGCCCGCGTGACCTCCAGCCCGGCCTCGGTGAGAGCATCGACCAGGCTAGCGCGGTCATGCACCGCCCCCCGCTCGATCAGCGCCGCCACATAGCCGTGGACGGCCTCCTTGCCCTCTTTCAGGTGAAAGCCGTGCTGCGCCCAGGGCGGCGACAGCTCGAACGCCACCTCCCGCGCCCGCGCCGGATCGTCCGGCCGCGCCCAGCCATGCTCCAGGTTCAGCGCGTCCCGCAGGGTGGAAAAGCTCCGCTCCCAGCCGGGCGGCGCGATGTTGAGCGCCCGCCCGGAGGCCAGCTCCATGCGCGGGGTCACGAAGTGCAGTTCCACCCGGCCCGCCTCGGTGTGCTGGTGGCGCACCCAGGAAATGTCGAACTGATCGGCATCGAGGCCGGCGAAGGCGAAGGCCTCGAAAGCATCCATCGCCGCCGCCTGCTCGGCCACGCTGGGCGCGTCCTCGGGCGCAAAGGACAGCACCCCGTGCGTGTAGGTCCATTGCCGCTCGATGCTGTCGATCAGCTCCTGCGTCCGCGCCAGGTCACCCCGCACCACTTCCGGCGGGCAATGCTCCCGGCCCGTGCGCTCCGCATCGACCAGGTAGTTGCACACGGCTCCCCCGCCGCCCCGGCCGCCGCTGGTAAACTTGATCAGCATCAGCCGCGCTCCGGCGGGTCGGCCCGCGTATGCGCCGCCCGAAGCGCCCCAAGATCCCGGTCGATCTCGATCAGCCGCGACAGCAGAGCGGTTGCCGTTACCGGCTCGTGCCGGTTGGCGGCCCGCGCGAGCTGGTTGAGGTTGTTCCCAATCCGCGCCAGCTCCCGCAGCAGCTCCGGGGCGACCGGCGGCGCTTCCCGCCGCGTCCGTAGCCGCAAGCCGCCCAAGGACGCTCGGATTAGCTCCGACAGGCTCATGCCCCGGCTTGCTGCCAGCGCCTGCCAACGTGCCCGCTCGGCCGCGCTGGCCCGCAGCTTGATCCAGCGGGCAGGCTCGGAAGTAGCGGAAGAGTCGTTGGCCATCAGGCAGGCTCCAGAGGGGTGCAGGGGTGTTCCCCTGCCGGGGTTCGGGGCGGGTCCCGCCGCACCAGGTGCGGATCGGGGGTTTGAAGGGGGCGGCACGCCCCCTCACCAGCGCGAGTGGTCAGGGCAAGGCGAAGCCTTGTCGTGGCCACGAGAGTATGCTGGCGCGAAGATGTGTCAAGCAAGGGGATCGTGGCACTGTCAGAAAGGGTCAGGTCCAGTTGGAGGTATGGCCAAGTGGTGCTACCTCTCACCATTATTCCCAAGCGCTTGGGTTTTTTCTAAGGTGCGCTATGCCGACTGTTCTTCGCCTCGATGGCTTGCGGGTGGTGATCTACCCCGCCGATCACCGCCCCGCCCATGTCCATGTCATTGGGGCAAAGGGAGAGGCCGTGTTCGTGCTGAACTGCCCCGATGGTCCGCCGAGCCTGCGGGAAAGCTACGGCTTCTCGCGCCGCGAAGAACTGCGCATCCAGAAGGACCTGGCCGCGCACCTGTCCACCCTCTGCCCGCAATGGAGCACCATCCATGGAGATTTCTGAGCAAGAGTTTCAGTCTGCCGTTCGCCAGGGCGAGGAGCTGCGCCGCAACGGCTATGCTGTCAGTGCCGAATATGACGCCCGCCAGAATCGCCTCGTGGTAGGCCTGAGCAGCGGCGTCACCATCATGGTCCCGGTGCATCTTGTGGAAGACCTGGCCGGGGCGGATCCGGCCGATCTGGCCGAGATAGAGATCACCCCGTCGGGCCTTGGGCTGCATTGGCCCCGTCTGGACGCGGACGTCTACGTTCCTGGCTTCATGAAGGGCATCTATGGAACGCGCCGCTGGATGGCCGCGCTGCTTGGCGCGGAAGGGGGCAAGTCGTCCTCCCCCGCCAAGGCCGCGGCCGCACGGACCAACGGCGCCAAGGGCGGCAGGCCCCGCAAGCAGGCGTGAGGGTTCCGCAGCGCCTCTAGGACTCTCTCCAAGCCTTGGGCCTTGGTCTGGCCTTACAGGGCGCCACCGGCGCTCTCTGTGGCACTCTGGCGCAGCCGTTCTGCTTCCCTTTCCCCAGCATGTCCCGACCGTGCAGCGCAACCAAACGGTCGATCTGCGTGTGCCGGTGCACCTAAGACTCTTAGGATATATGGATACGCTGGTGCATTTTGGCGGTTTCGGCCTTGCTGGGCTGAGAAAAACAGAAATTGACAGTTGTCCACCAGACAACTTAAGTTGTCCACCAGACAACTATCGAGGCGAGGGATGGGCAGGATTTCACTTCACGAACTACGGCGGATGGGGGTGTCTGCCGAAGACATCGAAACGGCCAAAGTCACGCAACTGGCGCAGCGTCGGACAGGCTCGCCTGTCCAGTCTATCGGCGTCATTGTTGGGGCAGCAGAACAGCGCCAACGCACAAACCCGAATCCGCCTGCCGATCTGACCGCCCGCGCAATGCGCAAGCGCGGTGTTTACGACCAGGCGGCGCTCCTGCTCGATCAGCAGGCTCTCCGGGAGAACAGCCCCGAACGCGCCGCAATGGCGCGGAAGGCCGCTCTGGCGGCCAAGGAACTGTCCGTCAGCAATCAGATTGAGTTTGACTTCTTCGGAGGAGGCAACGTGTCCATTGCATTCCAGTATCAGGACGCCGTGACCGAACGTCTGTTTACGGCGGCGAAGACTACGGCACAGGCCTTCCACGCGCAGGCGGTGCTCTGGCAGATCACCCGCAACCTCGGTTGGCAGTCCTACGAATGCACCAAGACCGCTGCCGACCTGTGTGAAGTAATGCGAACCGACAAGGCCCAGATGGCTCGCGCCTTGGACCTTTTGGAGCAGGTGGGAGCTATTAGACGGATGAAGCGCGGACGGGTGAAGATCATCACCGTGACGCCGGAAGGGGCGTTCCGGGGCAACGTGAACAGCCACGCGCAAGCTGTTGAACGCTACAAGCTGGACGTGATTGAGGGCGGTAAGTCCGACCAGACCCCCGAGTAGCCGACCGGTCGGCTACCGGTTCCGGAAACCGATACCGACCACCCTGCCGACCGGCCCCGACCACCCAAGGAACCACCGTGCCGCTGACGCTGACGCTGAACCAGGCTGCCAAGACCTGCGGCCGCTCCAAGTCTACCCTTCTGAATGCCATCAATAGTGGGCGCATGAGCGCGCCCAAGGATGATCGGGGTCGCTACGCCATCGACCCGGCAGAGTTGCACCGTGCGTTTTCCTTCCAAGCTCCTGACCGGTCGGCCGACCGGTTCCCGGAACCGCAACCGACCACCCATGAGAACCACCAGACCACCCTGACCGACCAAGGCCTAAAACGAGAAGTCGAGTTGTTGCGCGAGATGCTGGGCAAGGCCGAAGCCAATGCCGACCATTGGCGCGCATTGGCCGAGCGTCAGCAGGCGCTCCTGGAAGACAAGCGGCCCAAGGAACCGCGCAGCCTCCTTCAGCGCATCCTCGGCCGATAAGTTAGCTTGGCGCTGTTTAGGACTAGGGTGCAGTAGTCCCCGCCCGCCCGCTCGGATCAGAGCGGGCTGTAGGGCGGGCGGGGGCTAGAGCCTCGATCACTCGGCATTCGGATACCCTACCTCGTCTACATTCGCTGACCATTCGGGCCAGTTCATCCTGCAAGAGAAGCAGGCGGGCAATCCGGCTTTCGACTGCCTCAAGCTGCTCTTGGGCAATGCGGCTCGCATCCTCGCATGATGCTTCCGGCCGTTCTTGCAAGGCGAGCAGGATGCGGATGCTTGGCAGATCGAAACCAAGCTCGCGAGCATGGCGGATAAAGCCCAGGCGCTCGGCATCGGCGGGGCTGTAGGTGCGCCGTCCGTTCGGCTGGCGGGCAGGCTTGGGCAAAACCCCAATGCGCTCATAGTAACGGATCGTCTCGATGTTCACGCCCGTCTGCCGGGATAAATCGCCGATCTGCATCTTTTGCCTTGCTCCTGTAGTCGCTACAGGTTGTAGCAGGGCAAGGCTAAAGTTTCGAGGATCGACGAATGGCCGCTGCAACCGACACAATCCGCTATCACGTTACGGGCATGGACTGCGCGTCCTGCGCCGCCAAGATCGAGGGCGCGGCCCGCAAGGTTGAAGGCGTGGACGAGGTGAAGGTGTCGATTGCCTCGCAGATCATGACGCTCAATGTCGATGATCCGCAGACGCGGCTTCCTGCTATTGAGCAGGCAGTGACAAGCCTGGGTTATCAGCTTGATCGCATAGGCCAGCCCAAGGTGGCCGGGGCGGAAACCGATGAGGATGACGACAAGATCCCTGACCTGTCGCACGTCACCCCAGCCTACAAGCGCGCACTCTGGATCGTTGTCCTTCTCAATGTCGGCTATGGCGTGATCGAGATTTTCGGCAGCTTTCTGTCGGGTTCGCAGG
>NZ_QLUV01000034.1 GCF_003286075.1 Paracoccus endophyticus
ACACCGCCCTCGGCATGCCTGTCACTGAAGCTGTGGGATAGCTCTGACCGGGAGAAGGGCAACCTCGGCCATCACCCGATTTGTGCAACAGAGCCGCGCGGCGAGCCCAAGCTGCACCGCGCCGACGAGGTCCAGCTGTGCGCTCAGGCGCTGTGCCTGGAAGAGATGACCGGCCAGGCGGTGCCGCAGGGCGCTCTGTTCTATGCCACGACGAAACGGCGGGTGACCGTCCCGTTCGACGCCGACCTGCGCGCACTGACCGAGGCGACGGTCGCCGAACTCGCCGCCGTCCTGTCCAGCGGCGTCACCCCGCCGCCCACGCTCCATCGCAGCCGCTGCCGGGCCTGCTCGCTGGCCGAACTGTGCCGCCCCGACAACGTGGCGCGACCCGTGCGGGCATGGCGGCGGCGACAGGTCGAGTCCGCAATTGCCGCGGTTGCGCCATGAAAAAGCTGCTCAACACGTTTTACGTCACCACCGAGGGCATGGCGCTGCGCAAGGACGGCGAGAACGTGGTCGCCGAACTGGACGGCGCGGAACGGGGCCGCGTGCCGATGCATATGCTGACGGGGATTGTTGCCTGCGGCCCGGTCCTGCTGACCCCCGCCCTGATCGGGGCCTGTGCCGGGGCGGGCGTCTCGATCGCGCTGCTGGACCGGAACGGGCGGTTCCAGGCCCGCGTCGAAGGCCCCGTCACCGGCAACGTCCTGCTGCGCCGCGCGCAATACCGCGCGTCGGACGCACCCGAGGACATCGTGCGGTCGCTGCTGATCGGCAAGATCGCCAATCAGCGCGCCGTGCTGCGCCGGGCGATGCGCGATTACGGCGACGAGATGGACCCCGCGCAGGCGGCGGCGCTTGGCGCCGCCTGCGACCGCATAGCCCGGATCATGCGCCGCGTCGAGTTCAGCCCCGCCACGCTTGACGATCTGCGCGGGGCCGAGGGCGAGGCTGCGCAGCTTTACTTCGCCGCCTTCGACCACCTGATCCGCAGCCCCGACGCCGCGCTGCGCTGGACCGGCCGGTCGCGCCGCCCGCCGCTGGATGCGATGAACGCGCTGCTGTCGTTCCTTTACACGCTGCTGGTCCATGACTGCCGCAGCGCCTGCGAGGCGGTCGGGCTGGACCCCGCCGTCGGCTTCCTGCACCGCGACCGTCCGGGCCGTCCCAGCCTCGCGCTGGACCTGATGGAGGAGTTGCGCGCGCCGCTGGCCGACCGTCTGGCGCTGTCCCTGGTCAACCGGCGCCAGTTGCGCGCGGGCGATTTCGTCATCGCCGACAGCGGCGCCGTCAGCCTGACCGACGAGGCCCGCCGCACCGTCATCACCGCTTGGCAGGAACGCAAGCGCGAGGAACGGCTGCATCCCTTCCTGCGCGAGAAGGTGCCCTTCGGCTTGGTCCCCTGGGTCCAGGCGCAACTGCTGTCGCGTCATCTGCGGGGCGATCTGGACGCCTATCCGCCGTGGTTCTGGAGTTGAGATGCTGGTCCTGGTCACCTATGACGTGGCGGTCCAGACCGAGGGCGGCGCGAAGCGCCTGCGCCGCGTGGCGCGCGCCTGCCAGGACTGGGGCCAGCGGGTGCAGTATTCAGTTTTCGAGATCGAGGTCGATCCCGCGCAATGGACACGGCTGAAGGCCGGGCTTGAACAGATCATCGACCCCAGGCATGACAGCCTGCGCTACTATTACCTTGGTGCGAACTGGACCCGGCGGGTCGAGCATGTCGGCGCCAAGCCCGCGACCGACTTGGGCGGACCGCTGATCCTTTGATGCGAACCCGAAGCGTGTCGCCGGGGGCAGGAGGGTTCGCACATGGTTCAAGTTACGCAATTCCTTCGACCTTTCCATGTGGCGACAGCAGCGGAGGAGGCGCCTGGCTGCGCGCGTGGGCGGGTGGGCAGACCGCGGCTTCTTTCCGAAAGCGGATCAGTGGGTTAATGGTGGGGGAGTCGCCCCCTTCGCGGGGGCGTGGATCGAAACTGGTATCATCCTGACGGATTGCAGCGACAACATCGTGTCGCCCCCTTCGCGGGGGCGTGGATCGAAACAAGAACCTCTCCTCCTCGGATGCGCTGGCGCTGGTCGCCCCCTTCGCGGGGGCGTGGATCGAAACAGGCGATGGGCGATTTCGGGCGCGCTGTCGTGGACGTCGCCCCCTTCGCGGGGGCGTGGATCGAAACAGGGCATCATCAACGGCGTCAAGAGCATGGTGGGTGGTCGCCCCCTTCGCGGGGGCGTGGATCGAAACGCACCTGAGCGCGCGCCCTCACAATCCACCGAACAGTCGCCCCCTTCGCGGGGGCGTGGATCGAAACGCGTTCTTCCGGGACCGCGGCGAGCTGCCGCCCAAGCTGGTCGCCCCCTTCGCGGGGGCGTGGATCGAAACACACCAGGTCGCAGGGTCTACAGGGCCACATACGGGTCGCCCCCTTCGCGGGGGCGTGGATCGAAACACGTCCAGCGCGGCCGCGTCCATCAGCTCGTGATGGAGTCGCCCCCTTCGCGGGGGCGTGGATCGAAACCTGATCGGCCACCTGGGGCAAGACCCCGAGGTCGTCGCCCCCTTCGCGGGGGCGTGGATCGAAACGAGATCGTGACCGAGTTGGCCGCCAGCGCCACTTGTCGCCCCCTTCGCGGGGGCGTGGATCGAAACACCATCGAAGGGCGGTCCATCACCCGCACCCCCGTGTCGCCCCCTTCGCGGGGGCGTGGATCGAAACCCCATTTGGCAGGACAGCAGCATACCTGATCATGCGTCGCCCCCTTCGCGGGGGCGTGGATCGAAACCGCACCGGCCGGGATTTTGCCGGGTCCACGCAGGTCGCCCCCTTCGCGGGGGCGTGGATCGAAACTGTTCCCAGTAGCGGGGGCCGGGCTCGGCGTCGAGTCGCCCCCTTCGCGGGGGCGTGGATCGAAACGCGCCCGTGTGCTGGGCACCGAAGGTCTTGCAGGTGTCGCCCCCTTCGCGGGGGCGTGGATCGAAACCTCTACATGACCCTGACCGGACTGGTGCAACGGGGTCGCCCCCTTCGCGGGGGCGTGGATCGAAACCTGAACGACGCCGGCACCGCCAGCGTGGTGTTGCGTCGCCCCCTTCGCGGGGGCGTGGATCGAAACGCTATCAGCGCCAAGGAATGTAAGGTCGGTGGCAGTCGCCCCCTTCGCGGGGGCGTGGATCGAAACTTCCACGGCACGCCTGCGGGCTGGGTGTTCGACCGGTCGCCCCCTTCGCGGGGGCGTGGATCGAAACTGGCCGCTGCACACCGCGCTGGCCAAGCTGCCGGAGTCGCCCCCTTCGCGGGGGCGTGGATCGAAACCGTCGACACCTCGGGCCTGATGGCGCGGGCCGAGGGTCGCCCCCTTCGCGGGGGCGTGGATCGAAACGACCCTAAAGCGTCCATCGCACTTAATGCCGCATTGTCGCCCCCTTCGCGGGGGCGTGGATCGAAACCAGGTGGCAGCCCTGCACCGCGCCGAGCAGTAACGTCGCCCCCTTCGCGGGGGCGTGGATCGAAACACGCCCAGACGGGCTGCCACGGCGACCGCCGCCAGTCGCCCCATTCGCGGGGGCGTGGATCGAAACCCGCCGTATTCGCCCGCCAGGACGCGGAACAAACGTCGCCCCCTTCGCGGGGGCGTGGATCGAAACCTGGACCGGACCTCGGCCTCCTTCAGTGCCGCGGGCGTCGCCCCCTTCGCGGGGGCGTGGATCGAAACCTCCAGCCCGACACGCAGCTCTCGGTCGTCGAGATGTCGCCCCCTTCGCGGGGGCGTGGATCGAAACTTGATGAAGGACACCGACACAAGGCGACCGTCCCCCGTCGCCCCCTTTGCGGGGGCGTGGATCGAAACGAGGTCAATCGTCGTCGGCGTAACGCCCGCGTCGATCGTCGCCCCCTTCGCGGGGGCGTGGATCGAAACATCGAGGACGCCACGTCCGAGACGGCGGGCGCTGGTCGCCCCCTTCGCGGGGGCGTGGATCGAAACGACACGGCGACCGGACGATACACGCCCCCGGCCGTCGCCCCCTTCGCGGGGGCGTGGATCGAAACAGGACTGACACCGCATTGCGGTATTGCGGCCCGAGTCGCCCCCTTCGCGGGGGCGTGGATCGAAACCTCTCCATCGTAGGGGGTCTGGCCGCGGCCGGAGTCGCCCCCTTCGCGGGGGCGTGGATCGAAACCTTGTCGGTAATCTGCCAAAGCGGGTTCCACACATGTCGCCCCCTTCGCGGGGGCGTGGATCGAAACCCCGCCAAGCACTTGCTCTGTTGGATGCGACACGTCGCCCCCTTCGCGGGGGCGTGGATCGAAACCTTGATAATAACGAAATATCAGAGGCCGATAGGATGTCGCCCCCTTCGCGGGGGCGTGGATCGAAACGGGGTCGCGTCCCCGACGCCCGTCCGGTTGTTGTCGTCGCCCCCTTCGCGGGGGCGTGGATAGAAACATCTGTAATTGCCCTTGTATCCCCTGCGGGGGGTGTCGCCCCCTTCGCGGGGGCGTGGATCGAAACATATTCAACGCACATCGGATGGAACAGGAACAGCAGTCGCCCCCTTCGCGGGGGCGTGGATCGAAACGCCGTGGTGGCGTTCTGGGCCGCCGCGGTCCCGGTCGCCCCCTTCGCGGGGGCGTGGATCGAAACCGCGATTGCGGGCGAGAAAAGCCAGCGCCTTCCTGGTCGCCCCCTTCGCGGGGGCGTGGATCGAAACACCAGCGTCTGTCGGTCGGCGGAAATGGGCTGCGCTCACTCTCTTCCCGGGCTGCGATCGTCCGATCCGCTAGCCGGTTGTCCGCTCGCATCATTTGGTCGCGACAGTCGAGCGTCGGCAGGTACCAATGTGCGGTCGTGTCAGTCTGTCAGGGCCTGAGACAATATCCGGCCCCCGCTCCCTCCCCCCGTCTTGCGGAGGAAGGCCCTTCGCTTCCTGATCCGTATCCACACGATGCCTCTTGTCGGTGGCCAGCCGCTTCCCCGCGGGCTTTTCTCCCGCCCGGCATCCGCCGTCGCGGCTTGCGCGGTCCCCGGTCGTTCTTTGCGTCCCGATGACGCCAGCACCCGCCGGTGGGTTTTGTTGTCGTGCTTCTGCGCCGGCCCAGAAGGAGTCGGTTCGGCGCGGGGTGGGGTAGTCCCCGGATCATGTCGGAGGCTTGGTGGCCGGTGTCTCCGCACACCGTGACCATCGCTCTTTCGCAACAGCCCCGTCACGGAGGAGCGTCGGTATAAACCGTGCCGCAGGCGGGCCGGACTGTTGCCGACTGGCGAAGGGTGATGACGGCACTGGTAGGCACTGCCCAAGGTTCCCGATTGCTCGTGCTGACCTCGATCAATAACCTGGCGACAGCCGATCGCGCCCGAACGGCGCATTCCTTGCAAAGGGGCGAGTCATGGCGAAGAATCCCAGAAGCACGCAGACAGGGGACGACGATTACTCGATCTATCCACGGATGGACGAGCGTCCCGGGAACTATGGTTGGCGGATCGGCAGTTACCACGAACGTGGAGTGCTGAGCGTCGAGCAGATCGATCTTCTTGAACAACAGTCCGGGCTGCCGCGCGAAGTACTCGAGCGGTGTTCGATCGAGCTTGGAAACTGCCTCGAGAACGATGCCGCCATCAACCTTGTGGAGGTCAGAAAGTCCGTCGCCCTGCGGCGCGCCAAGGCGACACTCCAAGACGTCAGGCACGAAGCCCGGCACGCCGCACGCAAACTGGATGAATTATCCGGCAGCGTCCTGTTGCTTTCAGATCAGTTCGCAGCGGACGCCGAGGACAGGACGGTGCTCAAGAACCTCAAGAAGCAGCTCACGGCAGCCGTGGCGACGGCCACGCGGGTCGGCAGAACAGCAGACTTGGTGCTCGCGCGCCCCGGATCCGCAGCCGACATGTCTCCAAGGGACAAGCGGAGAATCCACGACAAGGTCGTGTCGCGAATGTGGTGGAAATTGCCTGGCGGCTCGCTTCGGGCATGTGAAGCTGGCTCCGATCAGGCGGCGAGGTCAAGTGGCATCGGCTGGAGGGGCTGAGTGAGGGTTTCCCAGCCGTCGACCTTGCGCATCTGGATCTGCCCTGAGGCCAGGAGCGCCCAGAGCAACATCGGCACGGTTTC
>NZ_QLUV01000035.1 GCF_003286075.1 Paracoccus endophyticus
ATGGCCGGTATCTGATCTTCTTCGTTGAAGCGGAGGACGAGGTTCGGATCGTGCGGGTGCTGCACGGCGCGCGGGACTTGCCCTCTCTTCTTGGATGAAAGTCCTTGCCCCTGAGAGGCCTGAACCCGACGAACGGAACAGAGAAGGGCGCACTTATGCAAACCTGCGGTTTGCGTGCGGTCTCCCCGGGTGGAGGCCAGTTCAGCTTGAAGCGCTTCTGCGGCCTCTCACAGCTTCTGAGCAGCTAGTTCTGCCTCTGGACAGGCAAAGCCCCTCCTCCCCTGCCTCTCTTGAGGGCGATGTCATCGGGGCTTTGCACAGGGCCTGGACGCAGCCCGCTCTCATCACGAAGGGCCGCAGGATTGCGTCCACGCCTGTGCATGATCGACCTTGCGTCCTGCTATCAATTCCATTATTCCAGAATAATGGAAGATAATGATGCCATCGGCACCCTGGCCGCCCTTGCCCAGCCCACGCGGCTGGAGTGCTTCCGGCTCCTGGTGCGTCACGAACCCGCGGGCCTGCCCGCCGGAGAACTGGCCCGCGCGCTGAATGTGCCGGCCAACACCCTTTCGACCCACCTCACGATCCTTTCCCACGCGGGCCTCGTCGCAGGCGAACGGGAGGGCCGTTCCATCGTCTACCGCGTAAACCTGGAGCGCGTGCGCGCGCTCACGCTCTTCCTGCTCAAGGATTGCTGCGGGGGCCGCGCCGAGCTGTGCGCGCCGCTCGTGGCCGAGCTTGCGCCCTGCTGCTGATTTCCCGGAGATCTTGATGACGGACCACATGGCCGACGCATCCGCCCCCGCAGGGGGGCTTGGCACCTTTGAGCGCTGGCTCTCGCTGTGGGTGGCCGTTGCCATCGTGGCGGGGATCGTGCTGGGCAACCTCGCGCCCGGCCTCTTTGCGGGCCTCGCCCGGATGGAGGTCGCCTCCGTCAACCTGCCCGTCGCCGTGCTGATCTGGGCCATGGTCTACCCGATGATGGTGGGCGTGGATTTCGGCTCGATCCGCCGGGTTGGCGAGGAACCCCGGGGGCTGATCATCACGCTGGTGGTGAACTGGCTCATCAAGCCCTTCACCATGGCCGCCCTGGGCGTGCTGTTCTTCCAGTATATCTTCGCCGGCCTCATCCCGCCCGAGGACGCGCAGGCCTATCTCGCCGGCGTGATCCTGCTCGGCGCCGCACCCTGCACGGCCATGGTCTTCGTCTGGTCGAACATGACGCGGGGTGATCCGACCTACACGCTCGTGCAGGTGAGCGTGAACGATCTCATCATGGTCGTGGCCTTCGCCCCCATCGTGGCGCTGCTGCTGGGCGTCACCGACATCGTGGTTCCGTGGGACACCCTGCTGCTGTCGGTGCTGCTTTACATCGTCGTGCCGCTCGCGGCCGGCATCCTCACCCGCAACCGCCTTGTGGCGCAGGGCGGGGAAGCAGCGGTCGATACCTTCCGGGACCGTATCAAGCCCCTTACCATGACGGCGCTTCTGATCACCGTGGTGGTGCTCTTCGGCTTCCAGGGAGAGAAGATCCTCGAGAACCCGCTGGTGATCCTCCTCATCGCCGTGCCCCTGCTGATCCAGAGCTACGGCATCTTTGCCATCGCCTATGGCGCGGCGCGGGCGCTGCGGGTGCCTTTCGATATTGCCGCGCCCTGCGCGATGATCGGCACCTCGAACTTCTTCGAACTGGCGGTTGCAGTGGCGATCAGCCTCTTCGGCCTGAACTCGGGGGCGGCGCTCGCCACTGTCGTGGGCGTCCTGGTCGAGGTGCCGGTGATGCTGTCGCTGGTGGCCTTCGCCAACCGCACCCGGCACTGGTTCCCCGAAAGGACGCGCCGGCCATGACCGTCATCATCTGGCACAACCCCGCCTGCGGCACCTCGCGCAATACGCTGGCCATGATCCGCGCCAGCGGCGAGGAGCCGGTCGTCATCGAGTATCTGAAAGCGCCCCCAAGCCGCGAACGCCTCAAGGGACTGATCGCAGCCATGGGCATCACGCCGCGCGAACTGCTGCGCGAGAAGGGCACGCCTTACGCCGAGCTGGACCTGAGCGACCCGTCGATCACCGATGACCAGCTCCTCGACGCCATGCTGGCGCATCCCATCCTCATCAACCGCCCCATCGTTGAGACGCCCAAGGGAACGCGGCTCTGCCGCCCGTCCGAGGTGGTCCTCGACCTTCTCGACCATCCGGTAGCCGAGTTCGCCAAAGAGGACGGCGAGGCGGTTCGCCGGGAGGGCAGACGCGGTGCTTGAGGAGACCGAGCTTCCCAACCTTGCTGCCGATGCCTTTGAGCGGCCGGACCCCGCTCGACTGGCAGCAGCGATGCCAACGCACCCGCCCCGCATTCTGCTGCTCTACGGCTCGCTGCGCCAACGATCCTACAGCCGTTTTGTAACGCTGGAGGCGGAGCGCCTGCTGCGGCATTTCGACTGCGAGACGCGCATCTACGACCCGAGCGGGCTTCCCTTGCCCGACGATGCCGATCCCTCGCACCCCAAGGTACAGGAGCTTCGTGACCTGTGCCTGTGGTCCGAGGGCCAAGTCTGGACCAGCCCGGAGCGCCACGGGGCCATGACCGGCGTGATGAAGTCCCAGATCGACTGGGTTCCCCTGTCCATGGGTGCCATCCGGCCCACTCAGGGCCGCACGCTGGCGGTGATGCAGGTGTCCGGCGGATCGCAGAGCTTCAATGCCGTTAATCAGATGCGCATCCTCGGCCGCTGGATGCGGATGCTGACGATCCCGAACCAGTCATCGGTCGCCAAGGCGTATCAGGAGTTCGATGAGAACGGGAGAATGAGACCCTCCAGCTACTACGACCGCATTGTGGACGTCATGGAGGAGCTGGTGAAGTTCACGCTCCTGACCCGTCACCTGTCCCCGTTCCTAACCGACCGCTACAGCGAGCGGAAGGAAGCCGCCGAGAAGCTTGAGGGACGGTTGAACCTGAAGACCGCGATTTGATGTCCGTCTGGTTTCACTGGCCGCAGCCTCTCGTGCTCAGCTTCTCCCCCACAACCCCCATCGGCGGCGCGGGGTAGGTGGGGCGGGCAGAAGCCCGGCAATCCGGCTTTCGGCCCGGTCCAGGCGCGCGCGCAGGTCGTCGATGGTAGCCTGCATCTGCTCACGTTCCCGGCTGCGCTCCTCCCGCTCGCGGTCGCGCTCGCGTTCGGCCACCTCAAGCTGCATCCGCAGGGTTCCATCCCGTTCGCTCTCGGGTTGCGCCGCGTTCGATGTTGTCGGTTGTGGAACAGGTGCGGGGAACACTCGGTAGAGCTCCGCCGGGTCGATCTGGTAGCTGCCATCCTCGCAGCGGGTGGCCGACAACCTTCCATCCTTGATAGCGCGACTGAGGGTGGATTTCGACCGATCAACTTCTTTTGCGGCTGCGGAAAGAGACAGTTGCAAGAGGTTCCTCACGAGGTTGCGCAGCGCGTCATTGGACGGGTTGCGGTTCGTTCGCGCAACCCCTGCTTCGCTCTTACACCTTCCCGACCTTGGCGCAGAAGTTGCTGAACAGTTTTTCGATGTTGGCGGCATTGCGGGTAATGCCGCGTTCCTTGAGGAAGCGGCGGAAGTTGGCAGCGATGAGGCTGTCGTCCATGTTGCAGCCCGCCGCACGCTTGAGGTCGCGCCAGCGGGGGCTGTAGGCGATGCCGCCGGTTTCGGGGAACTCGGCCGCAACCTCCTCGGCCGTGCCGTCCCGGCGCGCCTTCCGGCCGATCTGCGAGGCGGACAGTTCGCGCCGGGTCTCGGATGGATCGTCCTTCACGGCCCAAGCGATCTCGATGCTGGCGACGGTGCGGCCGACCTTGCGAGGAGTGGCGGTCAGGGTCAGCCGAGAAAGCTGATTGATCTCGGCAATCGCGGGCTGGATTGCTCGGGCGTTCAGATTGGCAAACCGTTCCAGTTTGCCCGGCTGTACCCCGAGAACGGACCGTAACTCGGCCACGGTGAAGGTCTTGCTGACAACCTGATCCAGCTTGGCAAGGCTGGCGATGTGCTGGAACAGCAGCAGGGAGTACTTGCTGCCCAGGTGAAACACCGTCTGACGATCAAGGATCGCCCAGTGGTTCGAGGCCGCGGCGGCACGGGTGAACATCCGTGAGAAATACCAGCTGATGACCAGATCGCCGGACAGTTCGTCGCGGTAGTCCACCTCGGCAATGTCGAGCAGCCCCCCGATGGTTAGGCGCTTCTTCTCGGTGTCGTCGTGGATCAGCACGGCTGCCTGCAACTCCGCGAACAGCGGAGCGAGACTGGCGCGATCATGGTTGCGCAACCCCTCGACGCCGCGCACCTCGGACAGCCGGACGCGATGCTCCACGTCCTCGCCCATCCTGCCGCCTGCCTTGGCGATGAGCAGGTGCATCAGCTTGAGGGCCGCCAGACCCGGCGGATTCTGCATGTAGGTGCCGCGCGCCACCTCGGCGGGCAGCACGGTCTTGGACTGGTCATAGGCCCGGTCAGCGGCCACTTGAACGGTCTTTCCCATGGGTAACATTCATCGACTACATAACGTTACCTATCAAGTAGCAAAATTGGCCCCATTTGTTACCCATGCGGCCCCATTTGTTACCTATGCGGCCCCATTTGTTACCTATGCGGCCCCATTTGTTACCTATAGACGCGTAACTTACTGCAATAAAATAGATTTTTCCGCCTGAACTATAAGAACATTAGAACAAGAAAGGCGCAACACACCTTCCAGCCCCAAACCTCAGAGACAGAAAGCACCGAACCAGACCACCACGCTGTAGCACAGTCAGAAACTGCAATGAGCAGAGCCGGTAGCAAGGGCAGCGTCCAACCCTGCACCACAGGCCCGCAGAGACCTGCTGACGGGCCTCTAAGGTACGCAGGTGTCCAGTGCTAAGAAACTGATCGAGCGCTGCTAGCGGGCCGCTCCGGAAGCCTGTGGCCCTGCGAGGCGAGGCCAGCAGCAAGGGCGGCGCTCTACGGCTCTTTTTTGGGATGCGTTGTCAGGGTCCATTTCCTGCTATGCATCCCACCTCTCCCCCTCAGCTCGTCCTCTTCGGCGACCTTCTTAGGCGGCTCGATCGCATCACTGCCGCAAGCCCCTGTCGTGGGCCGCGCGCAGTCGCCAAGGAACGGAGCGCGGCCCACGACAGGGAGCAGGGGAGCACCGTTGCGCAGGGCACCGGAGGAGGTGCGGCAGAGGGCGGACAGGTCCGAAAACCGGGCGTGTAAACATTCGACAGTTCCTGCCACTTCCTCTCCTTCTTTTTCTCGCTTCGTCGAAGCTCCCTAAGGGGGCTGCCAAGACTGATGGCCGGAGGGGAAGGCGGATCAGGAGGCAAGGCGCTTTCTGGTTTTTCCTAGCAAGCCTCACAAGTATGATGAAGTATGTTTCCCGAGAGGAGTGGACCCATGCCTGCCATCGAGCGAATGACCATCACCATGCCGGCAGAACTGGCCGAGACGCTGCGCCAGACGGTGGCGGGCGGCGAATATGCCTCGACCAGCGAAGTCGTGCGCGAAGCCCTGCGGGACTGGACGCGCCGCCGCGATGTGGAGCGCCAGGACCTCGAAGCCTTGCGGGCGGCGATCAGGACCGGCCTGGACAGCGGCCCTGGCCTTCCTGCCGACCAGGTGTTTGCCGAGCTGCGGGCCCGCTACGCCGCCAAGTCCTGACATGGCGCGCCTAGTCATTCTGCCCGCCGCCCGGATGGATCTCATCGAGATCGGGGACTTCATTGCGCTGGACAACCCGGAGCGGGCCGCATCCTTCGTAACCGAGATCGAGGACCGGATGATCGAGGTTGCAGAGCGGCCTGGCAGCTTTCCGGCGCGGGACGAGCTGCACAAGGGCCTGCGGTCTGCCCGGCATGGCCGGTATCTGATCTTCTTCGTTGAAGCGGAGGACGAGGTTCGGATCGTGCGGGTGCTGCACGGCGCGCGGGACTTGCCCTCTCTTCTTGGA
>NZ_QLUV01000036.1 GCF_003286075.1 Paracoccus endophyticus
TGATCTCCCTGGCGGTTGCCGCCGCCGGTTGGGTGGGTGAGACTTCACCCGGAGATTACGCCGCCTTCCAATTTCCACCACTTCCGAGACACGACTAGCGCATCTATCAACCCAGCGTCCACCACAGTGAAGGCCTGCGAGGGTCGCCGGCTCTGCTATCGGATCACCTCGACATCCACGCCGGCCTCGGCACCGGCCCAGGCCTGATCGGCGGTAACGGCAGGGGCGCCGAGCTCCGCCGCAAGAGCGAGACAGGCGCGGTCGCCGAGGGAAAGGTCGAGGGTGCGCGTGGCAGGCCGCAGATGACCCGTGGCATAGGCGTGAGCGGCCGTAAGCGGGCGGACATCGAGGTTGAGGCCTCCCAGGACGTCGTCCACCTCCTCCACGCTCAGACCCCGCTGTCGCAGCTTGGTGACGACCTCGGCCAGGTTCGCTGCTCCGATCACGGCCGAGGGCAAGACTTGCGCCACGCGCTCGGCTCCGGCTTCCCCGTTCAGCACGCACAGCAGTGCGGAGGAGTCGAGCACCACGACCCTATTCACGCTCGGCCTCGCGCCGACGGTCAGCAATCAGCTCCTCGGCCAGGGAGACACCTTCAGGCACATGGCGGCGCAGGATAGCCTGAGCCCGCGCGATGGCCTGGTTCAGCGATCGGACCCGCAGCTCACCGTCCTCAATGTCGAGGAGCACGGTATCGCCAGTCGCGATACCGAGCTCCCGCCGCATGGCCGCCGGGATGATGAGCTTGCCGCCTTCGATGATCTTGACCCGTTGCGCCGGCATGTCGGGCTACTCCTGAAGGTTCTTTTCCGCGCTGCGTATTAGGAAGCTACAATGGTATAGTTCGAACTGACAAGGCAGACGGGCGTGAGCATCCGAACTCATCATCATGGGACCAATTTCTTGCCAGTATACCTTATAATGCGTCCTTTTGGGTATGCCCCAACTGAACTGCGCGTCTTCGGATAGAGTGCTCCATATTCGGTCCGGCGCCTCGACTCCGGCGAACACGGCAGCCCCGGAGGCAGCTTGGCAGGGCCGGCCAGAGCCACCCGGCCGGTCAGCACGCCTGCTCCTTCCAGTTTCTGGATGCACTTCCAGCAGGACGTTGCGACAGCCCCCCTGGTCGGCAATCCGGCCAATCGGCTGAGGCGCGTCCTGCATCAGGGCCGCGACGATCTTGCGGTCGATGAGATCAAGCGCGGTCTTGGCGTTTTCTTGTCGCGGCCACATGGCTGGCATCTTGGCAGAATAATGTCTATTAAATGAGCCGTCTTTTATCGCGCTTCTGGCAACGCTTGCGGACCGCCCGGCGCCTGCCTACGGCTTGCTAATGATCACGCAGAAGATGAAATATGCGCTGAAGGCGCTGCTGGTGCTGGCGGACGAGGCAGCCTCGGAGTCGCCGCAGGCGCTGCCCATCGAGCAGGTCGCCAAGCGAGCCGGCACGCCCAAGCGGTTTCTGGAACATATCCTGCTCGAAATCCGGGATGCTGGGGTCATCTCATCCAAGCGCGGGCGGGCAGGGGGTTATGTACTGGTCAAGCGCCCGACCGAGGTGAAGCTGTCCGAGCTGCTGCGCCTGATCGATGGCCCGCTGGCGCCACTGCCCTGCCTGTCGCGCAGCGCCTATCAGCGTTGCCCCGACTGCACGGACGAGGAAACCTGCCGCATCCGAAAGACCTTTGCCGACGTGTTCTGGACCTATCTGCTGATCATCGATTCGCTGACGCTTGCCGACCTGGTGCGGTCGGGTGATCTCGCCAGCCGGGTCATCGCGGAACCCTGACGGGCGGGTGCCGCTGGCAGTCGGTCTGAACGGCGGACGATCCGCTTTTCCCCAGAAACCAACCTCCGAGTACAGAGAGCAGCGGTCCGCCCGCTTCGGGCCGGAGAGCAGTCTTCCATAATAACTACTAACTTGGACGTGATTTTTCTCTTGCTAAACACGACTTCATGGATAGATATTTCTGGCATGACGCACGGCCGTGGGCTGCGGCGCATGTTCAGGAGGACCGATCAGATGACCCGCCAGACTGTTGGCTCCATCGCCCCCCGCCCCGCCCCCTTGACGGCGGCCGAGATCCTGGCGCCCTTGCGGCGGATGCGCCCGCTGCTGACCTGGGGCGCGATCCTCGCCGCGGTCGCACTGAGTGTCGGGGAAAGCCGCGCCGAGACGCTGCTGAACGTCAGCTACGATCCGACGCGGGAACTGTATCGCGAGATCAACGCGGCCTTTAGCGACTACTGGACTGCGCAAGGCAACCCCGTCCCGCAGATCGAAGCGAGCCACGGCGGCTCGGGCGCGCAGGCGCGGTCGGTCGTGGACGGGCTGAACGCGCAGGTGGTGACACTGGCGCTAGCCTCGGACATCGACCGGATCGCCCAGGCTGGCAAGCTGCCCGCCGACTGGCAGGGCAAGCTGCCGCACAACTCGTCGCCCTATACCTCGACGGTCGTCTTCCTGGTCCGCGAAGGGAACCCCAAGGGCCTCACCGACTGGGGCGATCTGGTGGCAGAGGGCGTGCAGGTGATCACGCCCAACCCCAAAACCTCGGGCGGGGCGCGCTGGAACTATCTGGCGGCCTGGGCTTGGGCGGAACGCAACGGGCAGGACCCCAAGACGTTCGTGGGCCAACTGTTCAGGAACGTGCCGGTGCTGGATTCGGGCGCGCGGGGCGCAACCACGACATTCGCGCAGCGCGGCATCGGCGACGTGCTGCTGGCGTGGGAGAACGAGGCCTATCTGGCCCTGAAGGAACTGGGCGAGGACCAGTTCGACATCGTCGTGCCCTCGGTGTCCGTGCTGGCCGAGCCGCCGGTCGCCATTGTCGAGGCCAACATCGCCAATGACGAGCAGCGCAAGCTGGCCGAGGGCTACCTCGACTTCCTGTATTCGCCGCAGGGACAGGCGCTGGCCTACAGGCATTACTACCGTGCCTGGGACACATCGGCCGCAGCAGCCGAGGATGTGGCCCGTTTCCCGGAGATCGAGCTGGTGGACATCGCCCATTTCGGCGGATGGGCCAGGGTGCAGCCCGAGCATTTCGGCGATGGCGGCATCTTCGACCAGATCTATGTGCCGAAATGATCCGGCGTCCCTTCGTGCAACCATCCTCCATGCCGGGCTTCGGCATCGCCATGGGGATCACCATGGCCATGCTGTCGGTGATCGTGCTGCTGCCGATCGGCGCCCTGCTGCTGAAAGGCACTGACTTCGGCCTGGTCAACGTCTGGACCACGGTGAACCGCGAACGGGTCTGGACCGCGCTGTGGCTGTCCTTCCGCCTGTCCTTCCTGGCGGCGCTGTTCAACCTGGTTTTCGGGGTCGTGCTGGCCTGGGTGCTGGCGCGCTATGATTTCCCCGGCCGCCGACTGCTGGATGCGGCGGTGGACCTGCCCTTCGCCTTGCCCACCGCTGTCGCCGGCATTGCGCTGACGGCGCTGTATGCGCCGAACGGCGCCTTCGGCTCGGTCTTGGCAGAGGTAGGCGTCAAGGTCGCCTATACGCAATGGGGCATTCTGGTCGCGCTGATCTTCGTGGGCCTGCCCTTCGTGACCCGCACCGTGCAGCCGGTGATCGAGGAAATCGAGCGTGAAGTCGAGGAAGCCTCGGCCACCCTCGGCGCATCCCGTCTTCACACGCTGCGCCACGTGATCCTTCCGATGCTGGCGCCCGCAGCGCTGACGGGCTTTGCCTTGGCGCTGGCCCGCGCGGTCGGGGAATACGGGTCCGTCATCTTCATCGCCGGGAACATCCCGCTTCTGACCGAGATCGCGCCTCTGCTGATCGTGATCCAGCTTGAGGAATACAACTATGACGCCGCCGCGGCCATCGGCATCGCCATGCTGCTGATCTCCTTCGCAATGCTCCTGGCCATCAACCTCATCCAGATCTGGAGCCGCCGGAGGATCGGATATGTCTGACCACGCTTTTGCGTTCACGCCGCACGGCACACGGGCCATGCTGCCCGCAGGCGCCGGCCTTGTGTTGGGCATCGCGGCCGGGCTTGGCAGCTGGGTTCTTGCGCTGGCGGCCTGGCTTTCAGGTGCGGGCATCCTGTGGGCCGCGCTGACCCTGGTGCTGGCGCCTGCCGTCGCTCTGGTCCTCGCCCTGGCGACCGCGCAGGTGCTGTCGGTGGCCAACGCCTCGTTAGGCACGGCCCCGCACCTGCAGGGCACCACCCGTATCCGCGCCCGTGCCGCTGGCAGAGCCGCGCCGCAGAGGATCGCCCATGTCTGAGATTGCCCTTCCCCCGTCCGCCCGCACCCCCCGTGTGGTCCCGCACAGGTTCCGTGCGGCGACCAATGAGGCCCCCGCCGCCCGCCTGATCCTGATCCTGCTGTCGGCCCTTGGCATCGGCGCAATGGTGCTGGCACCGCTGGCCACCGTCTTCGCAGAAGCGCTGTCACGCGGGTTTGGCGCGGCCGTCGAAAGCCTGTCCGACCCGCAGGCGTGGTCGGCGATCCGGCTGACGCTGCTGGTCGCGACCATCGCCGTCCCGCTGAACGCGGTCTTCGGGCTGGCCGCTGCCTGGGCTATCACCAAGTTCGACTTTCGCGGCAAGGCCTTCCTGATCACGCTGATCGACCTGCCGTTTTCCGTCAGCCCTGTGGTCGCCGGGCTCTGCATCGTGCTGACGTTCGGCGCGAATTCGGTGATCGGCGGCTGGCTGGTGGCCCACGGCTTCCCCATCGTCTTCGCCCTGCCAGGCATCATCATGGCGACGATGTTCGTGACCTTCCCCTTCGTTGCGCGCGAGCTGATTCCCGTGATGATCGAGCAGGGCCGCGCCGAGGAGGAGGCTGCTCTGACCCTGGGCGCAAGCGGCTGGCGGGTCTTCCGCACCGTGACACTGCCCAACATCCGTTGGGCGCTGCTTTACGGCGTGCTGCTGTGCAACGCCCGGGCGATGGGGGAGTTCGGTGCCGTGGCCGTGGTATCGGGCAAGATCCGCGGCCAGACCGCGACGGTGCCGATCACCATCGAGATGCTTTACAACGAATACATGAGCGTCGCGGCCTTCTCGATGGCGGCGCTGCTGGCGCTGCTGGGGCTGGTGACGCTGCTGATCAAGACCTCGCTGGAAATCCGCCACGCCGATGCGC
>NZ_QLUV01000037.1 GCF_003286075.1 Paracoccus endophyticus
CGCGCGCTGGCCATCGAGCCGCGGATGCTGCTGCTGGACGAGCCCTTCGGGGCGCTGGACGCCAAGGTCCGCAAGGAACTGCGCCAGGGCCTGCGCGAGATCCACGACACCACTGGCCTGACAACCGTCTTCGTCACCCACGACCAGGACGAGGCGATGGAGCTGGCCGATCTGGTGGTCGTCATGTCGATGGGGCGGATCGAGCAGATCGGCAAGCCCACCGACATCCGCGCGCGTCCCGCCACGGCCTTCGTGCGCGAGTTCATCGCGGGGTGAGAGGGGCATTGATGATCAATGCCCCTCGGGGCTCAGATGCTGTCCCGTGAAGGGATGTAGCTGGCGCTGATCGTCACCGTAATGTTTGCTGCGGGCCTGCTTGATCAGGATGCTGTGGAGAGCAGGCTGATGACGGGATCGTTATCCATCGTCCCGATGGTTTTCAGCGTCCTCTAACGGGCGCACTGGACGGCCCACCTGATGGCATGGACCGCCTCCGCACCGTTGTCGCTAATGGGCTGGTCATCACACCAGCTTGGGAGCAAGTCATGTCTGTGACGGTCATTGGTCTCGATCTCGCGACGTCGGTCTTCCAGGCCCAGGGCGTCGACGCCGGCGAGCGCGCCGTTCTGAAGTGGCGCTCCTCCGCCCTAAGCTTCTCCGGGGTGCATCGTTCACTTGATGACGTGTTCATGCAAACAGGAGCGCGCAATCACCGGATGCTGTGGACGGTAACTCCGATCTCGTCGGCGATTTCGCTCCAGACCTGATCTGCAGTAAGGGCCGGGACAGCAAGATGTTTCGCCAAGGCCAGGCAGCAGCGATCGCCCAGAGACAAGCCCGCACGGCGCGTGACAGATGCCATGAGAGCGGCAGTGGTCGCTACTTCGTCACCAAGAGGCTCAAGCGGGAAAGGGAGCCGGTCTCTGAGCGCGTGCACCTGCGCCTCGTCTGCTCCTCTGAGCACATAGCGGGTCGCGACTTCAGAGAAGTTGACGGTGCTCATGCGGGCCCCGGACAGGATCGCCTCCAGGACCTTGTCATGACCCGGCTCATTCAGGAGATAGGCCATGAGCGCCGAGGCGTCCAGAACAACGGTCAAGATCGTTCCTCACGCTCTGCCTCATCCCGCCGCTCGGCCAAAAACAGATCAACGGACTCGTTCGTGGTGGCGAACAGGTCAGCAGCTTCGGCCTGAAGGGCTGCCATGACGTCCCGGACCGGCCGGACCCGGATTTCTCCATCTTCGACCCAGACTGAGACTTGGCCTCCACGCTCCAATCCTACCAGCTTGCGCACTTGCACCGGAATATTGAGACGGCCAGTTTCGGCTATTCTGAGCACGGAAGCCATTTACGACTATTCCTTCCTACCTTCCCTTGAAGAACCGTAGACACAAAAGGCTTTCTTGTCCAGAGCGTGGACTTATACATCATTTGGAATATAAACAGATCTTGAGATCTTGCCAATTATTAGAATGCTCGCAAGATGTTTGCCTTTTTGAGGTATACCTCACGAGGACAGCTGCATCGGACACCGGAGTGCGTCTTAATAGGGTTGTTATGAAATTTATCGTACAGTAGCGTGAGTGGGTCTAGACCCCAGTCGAACAGAACGGCCCTACAATGACCCACTACGGGTATGCTCGCGTGTCCACGACTGACCAGGACCTCTCCCTGCAGGAGGCGGCACTCCGGTCCGCAGGCTGCCAGGTAATCCGGGCCGAGAAGAGGGCCGGCACCTCGCGCGACGGCCGTACCGAACTCGACATCCTGCTTCAGTTCCTGCGATCCGGCGACACGCTGGTTATCACCCGCATCGATCGGCTGGCCCGCTCGCTCAAGGACCTCCAGGACATTGTCCATGAGCTGAAGGCGAAGGGCGTGACGCTGAAGGCAACCGAGCAGCCCGTGGACACCTCCACCGCCGCCGGCAAGGCCTTCTTCGACATGCTCGGGGTCTTTGCCGAGTTCGAGACCAACCTGCGTCGTGAGCGCCAGATGGAGGGGATCGCCGCGGCCAAGGTCCGCGGCGTCTACAAGGGAAGGAAGCCCCAGATCAATCCCGACGAGGTCCGCCGGCTGCAGGAAGAGGAGAAGCTAAGCCCCACCGCCATCGCCAGGCGGCTCGGCATCGCGCGCTCCTCGGTGTACAGATTCTTGACCTCGGCCAAGCAAACAGATGGCTGACCGTTTTCAGGCTTTGAAGCGCTGCATCCGGGTTCGGACCTCGTCCGAGAACGGAACCGGACGCAGGGTCTGGAGGGAGGCATTGACGGTGACCTGCCCCCCGGAAGTTCCCTCGCCGGGAAGTAAAGTCTGCCCCACCTGAAGGAGCAGACGAGATGAGGAAAAGCCGTTTCACCGAGGCGCAGATTATCGGGATGATCAAAGAGAAGGAGGCTGGTTTGCCCACTGCTGATCTCTGCCGGAGACATGGCTCAGCCCTGCAACCTTCTAGGTTATGTTGACAAATGGCGCAGCCAGAGGCGGATCGATGTGATGTCGATGAAGCCCAGGAAGCTTTCGGCGGTCTTGTCATAGCGGGTGGCGACGCGACGGGCGTTTTTCAGCTTGTTGAAGCAACGCTCAACGAGGTTGCGCAGCCGGTAGAGGGTGCGATCCACGGCCACCCGCAGCTTGCGGGTCTTCCGCATGGGGATCACCGGCAGCACATCGCGCGCCTCCATGGTCCTGCGAACATCATCAGAATCGTAGCCGCGATCGGCCAGCAGGACGGAAGGCGCGGGCAGGTTGTCGGCCATGACCAGATCGAAGCCGAGATAGTCCGATGTCTGGCCGGGCGTGATCTCCGTCCTCATGGGCAGGCCGGCGCTGTTGACGCGGAGGTGGATCTTGGTCGTGAAGCTACCTCTTGAACGGCCGAAACCCTGCCGCGGAGCCCCCTTTTGCGCCGGCTGCCTGATGATGGGCGCGGACCACGGTAGCGGGGTCCTTATTGCGCGCCGATCAACACAATGGGTCTGGAGCCTAGTTGTTTGATCCCAAGGTTTGATGGTGTGATCCTTTCTCAGGAATGGAAGGAAGCACTATGGGACAAGTTCGTCACGGGAGCGCCACGACCACGTTCGCCGTCAGAGCGGCAATACAGCGATCGCAAGCTTCGCTCGCGCAGTTGAGCCGGGAACTCGGCATCAATCCGAAGACGGTGGGGAAGTGGCGCAAGCGGGCGACGGTCGAGGACCTGAAGACGGGACCGAAGGAACCACGCTCGACGGTCCTGACCGAGGCAGAGGAAGCGATGATCGTCGCGTTCCGCCGCCATACGATGTTGCCGCTGGATGATTGCCTTTATGCCCTTCAGCCATCCATTCCGCACCTGACACGCTCGGCATTGCACCGGTGTTTGCAGCGTCATGGGATCTCCCGGCTGCCTGACGTTGAAGGGGACAAGCCGAAGCGTCAGAAGTTCAAGCGCTACCCGATCGGGTTCTTCCACATCGACATCGCCGAAGTGCAGACCGCCGAGGGCAAGCTCTACCTCTTCGTCGGCATCGACCGCACAGCCAAGTTCGCTGTCGCCCAACTCGTTGAAACGGCTGACAGACGCACTGCTTGGGAGTTCCTTCAGCACATGCTCGAAGCCGTGCCATATCAGGTTCACACCATTCTCACCGACAACGGCATCCAGTTCGCCGAGCAACCGCGGAACCGCAACACCATTTACTCCCGACCGATGCGCTTCGACATGATCTGCGAGGCCAACGGTATCGAGCACCGGCTGACCAGGCCGAACCACCCTTGGACCAACGGCCAGGTCGAGCGGATGAATCGAACGATCAAGGACGCGACCGTCAAGCGATTCCATTACGACAGCCATGACCAGCTGCGCACGCACCTTGCCGACTTCCTGGCAGCCTACAATTTCGCACGCAGGCTGAAGACGCTCGGAGGCCTCACGCCTTACGAATACATCTGCAAAATCTGGACATCAGAGCCAGATCGATTCATCCTCAACCCGATCCACCAAATGCCGGGACTGAACACCTAGTCCGCTGGCTCTCGCGGAGACGGCTACATCAGGCGACCCCTCGCCCGTAAGCGAATGTCCCGAAGAGCCGGTCGTAGTAGACGGAGGTCGTGTCGCGAATGTGGTGGAAATTGCCTGGCGGCTCGCTTCGGGCATGTGAAGCTGGCTCCGATCAGGCGGCGAGGTCAAGTGGCATCGGTTGGAGGGGCTGAGTGAGGGTTTCCCAGCCGTCGACCTTGCGCATCTGGATCTGCCCTGAGGCCAGGAGCGCCCAGAGCAACATCGGCACGGTTTC
>NZ_QLUV01000038.1 GCF_003286075.1 Paracoccus endophyticus
CCCTATTGCTTCACCTGATTGCGGCGAGGATTTGGCCCGAAAGAACCCTGCACAGGGAAGTATTAGCCGCCTGACACGGTTGTTCAGAGCCGACTCCTTAGCCGCGTCAGCGCCGACTATCTGGACGCGCTCATGCTGGACCTCACCGGCACCGACCCGCAGGGCTCCGGCTTCAAGGCCTTCAAGGCGCAGAAGAAGGCCGCCAAGGCCCTGTCGCTCGAAAAGCTGTTCAGCGATGCCGACTATCAGGCCGCGTGGCAGATCGATGCCGAGAAGAAGGCCAAGATCGACGCTTGGGTGCCGGACTGCTTCTGAGAGTGATGCCGGGGGCGGCGCTGCCACACCGCCCCCGGCGAGACCCCCACACCGGAGTATGAGGCTGCACCATGCCAGACTTCACCGCACACCGTCATCCCGTCTTGACCGTCCGTTGCCCGGACTGCACGTCGCATCGGGCAACCCCCTTCAGAGTTATCCGGTCACTCGGATGCCAGGCGACCTGACGCTTCAAGCGGCGATTTGCTCCTGATATAGGACGTTGTCCGTGAGAATCCGGGTGATCCTCGCCGCGCAATATAGCAGTTGGACGCTGCCGCTCGCTGTCCTTTTGATCGTGCCGATGTGTGTGCTGAGCGCAATCGCCGGTGTCTCGCTGACCGGCGGCGACAACAACGTCTTCGTCCAGATCGGCCTCATCGTCCTTGTCGGCCTTGCGGCCAAGAACGCGATCCTGATCGTCGAGTTCGCACGAACACAGGAGGAGGCCGGCGCGTCACCGCTTGACGCGGTGGTGGAAGCCTGCCGGCTGCGGCTGCGGCCGATCCTCATGACTTCCATTGCCTTTATTGCCGGTGTGGTTCCGCTGGCGCTCGCCTATGGCGCTGGTGCGGAGATGCGCTCGGCGATGGGTATGGCGGTGTTCTTCGGCATGCTCGGCGTCACGCTGTTCGGCCTGTTCCTGACGCCCGTCTTCTATGTCGTCGTGCGACGGATGGCTCTGCGGCGAAGGTCCGCAAAGCGGGAGGTTGGAGGATGAACCGCCACCTTGCCACCGCCACGCTGTCGTCGTTGTTCCTTATTGGTGCGCCACAGTTGGCCCGGACTACGTGCGACCAGCGACCGCGGGTCCCGACACGTTCAGCGAAATACCGGCAGGGACAAACACGGGTGCGATTGAGGAGCAATGGTGGGCGAGCTTGGCTCTGATGATGGGTTGGGTAGCCCCTCCTGACGGCACTTGTGCCACTGTGGTCTGGACAGGAGACAGCAGCTCGCGATCTTGTAGTTGCCGGTCGCGGTCGGACGGCTTGCCGAGCGCGACAACCCGAGTGTCGCGCGGACTGAGATGCTCGGTGATGCGCTTTATGACACCGTCCTTGCCAGCTGCATCGCGACCCTCGAAGAGGATCAGTATTCGGAGATCGTTCTTGATAACGTGCCGCTGCAGCTTCACGAGTTCGACCTGGAGGTCGCGCAGAGTATCCTTGTAGCCTTTTGCCCCGCTCATGACGGAACAGCGTCGGGCTGGGCCAGATCATCCAGGATGGGGCAGTCGGGCCGGTCATCGCCATGGCATTTCTCGACGAGGTAGCTCAACGTGCTGCGCATCGCCTCCAGTTCGGCGAGCTTGCGGTCGATCCGGGCGAGATGCTCATGTGCAACCAGTTTCACGTCTGCGCTCGCGCGCCCGCGGTCCTCGTAGAGAGCAAGCAGCGCCCTGCAGTCCTCGATGGTGAAGCCGAGTGATCGGGACCGCGCCAGAAACGCCAGCTTGTGGAGCTCGGCAGAATTGAACGCGCGGTAGCCGTTGCCGTCCCGTTTCGGACGAACAAGGCCGATGTCCTCGTAGTAGCGGATTGTCTTCGCAGGAAGGCCGGTCTGGCTCGCGACATCACCGATGTTCATCGCACCCTCTCCTTTGATGATCAGGCAAGACTTTAGATAAGGGTTCCACCAGCTGGAAGGTCAAGAGGACCCGGAACACCAAGAAGGAGAACCAGAGCTTGACCTTCCAGCAGATGGAAGGTCCATAAAAGGTGCTGATTGATTCGGGAGTTGCCACATGGATGCGTCCGCCGCGACAAGAGAGACGATGCTGGTGAGGGATCCGGTCTGTGGCATGACTGTCGACCCAGCCGGCGGCAAGCCGCGCCATGAATACGACGGCCGTACCTACCATTTCTGCTCGGAAGGTTGCCGGGCGAAGTTTATTGCGAACCCCGAGGCGTATATCGCAGCGACCGATCCGGTCTGCGGGATGGAGGTCGACCGCTCGTCCGCGAAGCACACGGCCTCTCACGCAGGCGAGACGCACTACTTTTGCTCTGACCGGTGCAAGAGCAAGTTCGAGGCCGCACCGCAGGACTATCTCGACGCCAAGCCCGCTCCGAAGCCGATGCCGGTCGGGACGATCTACACCTGTCCGATGCACCCGCAGATCGAGCAGGTCGGCCCAGGATCGTGCCCGATCTGCGGCATGGCGCTGGAGCCGAAGGGCGTGCCCGCAGCTGACGAGGGTCCCAATCCCGAGCTTGTCGACTTCACCCGCCGCTTCTGGGTGGGTACCACGCTGACCCTTCCGCTGCTGGTCATGACCATGGGGCCGCTGATCGGATTTGGTGGCGTGCGCGACATCTTCGGCGAGCGCGCCACGCTGTGGGTCGAGATGATCCTCGGCACGCCCGTGGTGCTGTGGTGCGGCTGGCCCTTCCTGGTACGGGGCTGGAACTCGTTCCGCACCGGCAATCTGAACATGTTCAGCCTGATCTCCATGGGGGTGATTGCCGCCTGGATCTTCAGCGTCGTGGCGGTGCTGGCGCCGCAGATCTTCCCTGACGGCTTCCGGGATGCCGAGGGCCATGTCGGGGTCTATTTCGAAGCGGCGGCAGTCATCGTCACGCTGGTCCTGCTAGGTCAGGTGATGGAACTGCGCGCCCGCGAGGGTACGGGTCGCGCAATCCGGGCCCTGCTGGACATGGCGGCAAAGACCGCGCGGGTGATCAGGCCGGACGGCAGCGAGGAAGAGATCCCGCTCGAGCAGGTGCAGGTGGGTGACCGGCTGCGCGTGCGGCCTGGCGACAAGGTTCCAGTGGACGGCGTGGTTGTCGATGGCCGCTCGTCCGTGGACGAAAGCATGATCTCGGGCGAGCCGGTTCCGGTGGAGAAGGTGTCCGGCGATCCGGT
>NZ_QLUV01000039.1 GCF_003286075.1 Paracoccus endophyticus
ACACCGCCCTCGGCATGCCTGTCACTGAAGCTGTGGGATAGCTCTGACCGGGAGAAGGGCAACCTCGGCCATCACCCGATTTGTGCAACAGAGCCCCCGGCACCATCACTCGCGCAATCATAGAGATAAGGAACTTGCGGGCCATCTGCTCAACAACTGGCGTCTGCTTGACGTTCGCGTAAACGTTCAACCATGTGCCGATGCGTTCAACACCGTCCCATTCCAAAGCTTCAAGGTATTCTTTGATGGGATGATAACTGTCTTTATCCGCCACATATGCTAAGGCAATGTCCAACTTCTGTTGGTTTAGGATATAATCATCAATATAATCTTCAACCTCAACTAACATCTTGTTTGCTACTCTATCGTTCAGATTTTTTCCGTTATATTCGATCCTGCTAGAGAAGTCGTTCCATCTTAAATTATTACCAGCATCCTTAATCATATTTTCTACAATAAGAACTGCGTTTTTGTTTGAAGCATTGATGATGTTGCCGTTACCATCGCGCTTTAGCTGTTTTCGCCAATCATTATCATTGGGATCACTCTGCTTCTTATCGCTTTCAATCAGATATTTGCGAGACCCTTTGAAGGATTGAATATAGAACTGCCCGGTCTTGTCATCTTTACGCAATGTCGCAGAACGGTTGTGCGCTTCGCCTGTCGCGGTGTCCTTCATGCCTGCAATGGGGTCATAGAACCATGTTCCCATGAACTGCCCAGCGTTGTCGCGCATGTAGCGAACACTGACAGGGTTGCCCTTGGCATCATGCACGGTCCAGTCGAGACTTAGGGTCTGCGTAGCCTCAAACCGCGCATACATCGCACGTTCAGCATCAGTCCGTGACGATAACCAAGCGGCTCTGACTCTATCCGCCTCAGCCTGATTGATCCTCTTAGCAGTGGCAAAGTTCGTTTTTACGTTATCTTTTTCCTCTGTCGTCAGTTTCTTAAACAATTTTGCGGGGACGGCTTGACCTGATTTACTTCCTTCAAAGAACATGACCTCTTTCCTATGCTCATAACCAAGCGGCACTTCTGATTTACAGATATAATCAGGCTGAGTCACCTTGTAGATTGCAAGGTCAATGTAGCTGCGTTCAAGCATGAAGCCATCAGACGCAATCTTGATGAAGCCTTTTCCAGCTAATACAACACGATCATAGACGATTTGAGCAACTTGTGGGATTTTAGAAACATCATCAATAACAAACAGGATACGAACACCTTTGGGCGGCTTCACTAAGTTGCCGTGCTCGTCATATATGTTTGATGATGAAGAATAGAACTCTATCCGGTCATATTCTTTAAGAAAATGGAATAGTTCAAGCAACTCATCTATTCTCCTGCGAACTTCACCTTCTGGAATGTCGTCCATGTCCATAGCAAGGATACCGGGAACGCCTTGAGCATACATCAGGTAATCATTGGTTCTTGCAATGACGTTCTCTGAATTGTATTTCTTCTTGACCTCATCCACTCTTGACCTTGGCGCAATGTAGAACTGACCAGACAAAGCGGTTCGCAAAACTGAATAGAAGGCAATATAACGTGTATCTGCTTCTTTCAACTTTTCTGCTAATTGCTTGAGTGTTAGATTTCCCTCTTGTGCTGCGAATATACAGTTCAGGTCCATCCCAAACTCATCAGCGACAAGCTGCCCTTGATCGTTCTTCCGAAAGGCTTTGCCGTGATACTTGCCTTCTTCTATATTCTTACCTAATATGAATCTTGCTTTTACAGGTGCTTTAGCTGTTGTTGTTGTCTTTTTTGTCATTGTTTAAATCTCCGCTGTATAATGTTTTTGCTTTATGAATTTTCTTCTTCTTGTTGTAATCTGCGTATTTCCTACAAATAGTAGCAGCAGATATATTGTATTCTCTCGCAAACTGGTGCATAGACTTGTTGTTGTCTAATGTCGTGAATATCAGTTGCCAGTCTTTTGCCGTCATCATATGTATGGACATGCTAAATCCTTTCTCTAAAACAATGTTTGTTTCCCGCTGTTGCTAAAAAAACCGCTTCTCAAGAAAACGGATAAGGGTGTTCTCTACACCCACTGAATATTCTGGATTATTCAGGTAAATGAAGGACGGATATAACAGCGGGAAATACCCGCCCTTCGTATATATATTTATTGCATCAGTAGTTTGATAAAGAGCGGAATAGATAAAAAATCATCTTAGCAAATGTTATGAAATACAGCAGTTTCTTTGATGATTCTTTGAATGTTCATTTCTAATCTTCATGTAATGAAATATACTCTATTAACGCCGTATTGTCAATGAAAGTTTCGGCAAGATTATTTCTTTGTAAAAAATCGTTGTGCAAGTTTGTATTGCTTGCAGTTAATCATTTTTTTTATATAGGCCATTGTCTTTAATCAAATCAGCATTAATCAACAAAAAAGCCCCGCCATCACTGACAGGGCTTATCTTTGTTTAAATAATGATACAGTTAGGTTCCGGCTTTCTCGCCATCCTCTGCCCTGTCAGCTTTATCTTTATTTGAAGTATGTTCTAATGTTTTGTGAGTAGGATTGGCTTGTTTCCACTTGGAAAGACCTTCATCCGTTATCTTGAGGTCAGCCAGTGACCTTCCAGATTTCAGACATTCCTTAACCCATTTTGGATGTGGACCCCTACCCGACCATGTTTCATTGGGGTTCTCTGGATTTTGATACTTGGGTTCTTGCTTTTCGCTGTTGGTATTGGCTCCACCACGGGTATAGCTGCGTTTCGACTTTCCTTGAGTCTCAATCCCCAGAATTTCTGCAATGGATTTACCCTTGACTTCGGATAAAATTTTCAGTTCATTGATAATTTCTAATATCCTAGTATCTGCTTTCTGTTCCATTTGCGATTTAAGCGACTTGAAGTCTGAAAGCATTTCAAGATAAGAACGCTGATCTTCCGTCTTCGCCATTCTTTATACTCTTTGCTCTTATGCTACATCAATAGTGTTTCAGTATTAAAATAGTCAGATTTGTCAACCCCTATTCATCGTCCCCAAACAGTGCCGCTATGTTCTTGCTCACCTTGTCCTCTACTGCGTCCGAGTAGGCTTCAAGGATGCTTTTGGTCGTGTCTCGGAAGTGGTGGAAATTGGAAGGCGGCGTAATCTCCGGGTGAAGTCTCACCCACCCAACCGGCGGCGGCAACCGCCAGGGAGATCA